>CAJOFR010000047.1:1305-3255 GCA_905234195.1 uncultured Selenomonadaceae bacterium | reverse complement strand
TTCAACCACTTACTTTTCTTTTTGACGGTGTATATATTCTCTTATCTGCTTTGCGCGCCTTACTCACGACTAAAGTCACGAGTGTGCGGCGCGCCTTTTCATCAAGCGACAGGACTTTTGCTTGATTCTTTTTGAGTTCGGCTTTCGCGGCTCTTTTTTGACGAATAATTTCGCGGTGCTCGTTTTGGTAACTTCGTGTCAACCGCCTGTTGCGCTCCGCCGCGCACTCAAATGAACAAGTCAATCTGGAGGCAGGGCGCGCGATAAATTCTTTTCCGCAGATCGGACAAACAATAACAGGTTCTTTGTACTCAATTTTCCAATTAAGGATATATTTTTTCTTTGTTGAAGACTTTTTTGGATAGCTCCGCGCGGGATTGGTAACAACTCTGCAAAAAATTTTGTGCATTCGGCGATAGAGTTAAAATTGTAAATTTCTCCTCTTCTGCTTGCAGTGACACCTATTGAGTTACTAGGAATATTACAATGCATAATTATCAACTCCATGCTTGACGCGTTCACGTTCTTCGGCTTGTTTCGAGTTATTCCAGCGGTCTGTTGTTCCGACCAGATACAATTTTGTTACCGTATCGGCTTTTTATCCGGTACTTCTGCAAGTCGCCTTGCAGTTCGGCATATCTTTTCACGCTTTTCGCCGTGCGTGGCGCGGTCTCGTGGCAACATTATTGCAGTTGCTATGCTCTGCCCCTGACTGACTTTGCCAGCCTTCGGTTCGGGTTATCTCGGTTGGCGGACTTTTGTCGGACAACCTATCGCCGTCGCCTTTTATGCCCACCAACCTTTTGTGAGACGTCCCCGCTTGATACCGCGCTTTTCCTCACCGACTTCTTTCGGCTTGTCGGTGTGCGGCAATCATTCGCCGGTAATTCTGCGAATACGCTCGAATTTATCGCCTACTGCGTTATACTCCACGTCAACTTTTCCGTCTTCGCACATCTCGACGCTGATTGACTTCAGCGGAGTTTTGACGCGTTCACGAACATAATCGACATAACGACGCGCCTCCTCTTCCGTAAAGTTTTCAAGCCCTATCGCTTTAACTTCCACGTCGTCAACAATCAATGTTTCCGCAACCATCCTGATCGCTCTCCTCCACTGTGATTATTATTTTCGGTTCTCCCTTGTGCTTATGAACAATCAGCGAATCTTCCACCGCGCTCGAATCCCTGATTTTTTCGTCGGCTACAAACCGCCTTTTCTTGTCGAAAAATTTCCGATTGTCTCTGCAGTACGGGCAAGTACCGTGATTTCGGCAGGAACAATCATTCCGCCGAGAATCGTGATAAGGCTTTCTCCTGTCCTTGCCTAATCGCTTATCAAAGCTCATCTGTCATTCCTATTCAATCCGCCTCCGTAATAGTGCCTTGTTTTATGTAACAATTTATTGAGTTTTGCTCACAAAAACTTTTAACTTGCTCCGCACAATAGTTGTAAAACCTTTTGCAACTTGGATATGCGGAAACTTCCTTACTGTAATTTGTTCTGCCGAAAATGATTTTATTGACAAATTCAACCGCCGATAAAATTTCAGAGAAATTTTGCTCAATCAAATTTGGCGTCGGATAAGGTTCCATGCTAATCCATGTTTTACAGCCCGCGTTATGCAAAAATTTCAGCGATTCGACCCGTTCTTGATAGGGAGACGCACACGGCTCCATTTTTGTGCGATAATCTTCGTCTAACGAAATTAACGAAATGCCATATTCATTTTCTTTGGAAAATTCGGCGAGTGCGGCGGGCAAAATTCCCTTTGTCAACACCGAAACTTTTATATGTGTTTCATTTAACTTTTTTATTGCCGCCAAACTAAGAGCGGCAACTTCAAGATAACCATACATAAACGGGTCGGTGGTAAAACAGAGTTGAACGCATTTTATTTTGTCCTTTAGTCGAGGAATCTCTTTGTCAAGTAGTTCTAATGTGTTTGAA
>CAJOFR010000047.1:0-1292 GCA_905234195.1 uncultured Selenomonadaceae bacterium | reverse complement strand
ATCGTAAGATGCCACTTCCCCGAAACGTCGTTTCATCATAAAAGCGTAGCAAGGATATTTACACCCGTGACTGCAACCGAGTACGTGATTCATTGTGTAGTCACCATACTCAACGCCCGTTTTGTAAAGCATGGTCTTGCGTGTTATTGTTTCCAACCCAATCAACCTCCTCTACCTCGATAATAATTTTCGGCTCCCCCTTGTGCTTGTGAACAATCAGCGAAACAATCTGCGCGTCGTCAATCCACACGATTTTATTCAGCGCGTCCAGAGTTGCCTTCGCGTGATTATCCGCGTCTCCATAATTTTTTGACGTCGGCTTAACATTCTTCCACAAGTCTATCTGAACTTTTATTGCCCCTGCGTACGGCTCCTTCCCGCCCATCGCCGCCCGCGCTATCAGTCCTAAATCGGTTTTGAATTGCCGTGAACTTTTCGGTAAGTACCGACCCCGATTTGTCGTGTTGACGCGCGGACGTGCTAGCGGTACAGGTTTTATTTCAGCTGTGATTTTCACTGGTATCGCCGCGCCATTTCTTTGGAAATGAAGAAATGGATACCCCTTGAACATTCTTTCCAGCGATTTTCGTCAAAATCTTCTTCTTCGACAATCTCTCCGACTTTGTAAATAAATTCTTCATCGAAATCGCTTGCGACAGACTGGGCGTCAGCGGGCGTGCCGTCAAGATTTTCAATCCTTAACACCTTTGCTTTTGAGCACCGACATTTATAAGTTGTTGCGGACGAACGTTTTGCATCAGCCGGTATCTCCAACACAACGATTTTTTCGCAAGCTTTTTTGTAGCCGATAAACACGCCCTCTTCGGGACAGGACATTTTAAAAAATAACGTTCCTTCGTCCGTTCCTATTTCTTTCAAATTCGCGTCTTCCAAATTCGCTTCAAACAAATTAGCTCCGGACAAATTAGCTCCGTACAAATTCGCTCCGCGCAAATCCACTTCGTACAAATTAGCTCCGTACAAATCAGCTCCGGACAATATAGCTCTGCTCAAATCAGCTTCGCGCAAATCAGCTCCGTATAAATCTGTTCCGGACAACTCAGCTCCAAGCAAATTAGCTCCGGACAATATAGCTCTGCTCAAATCAGCTTCGCGCAAATCAGCTCCAGACAAATTGGCGCGTTCGCCTCCGTCCTTCTCGAACAGCCAGAGTTTATGCTTTTCCAAAATCGCCTGAAGTTCGTCTTTCGTCATTTTTATCGCCTCCTAAAAAAGAGGGCGCGAAGTATTTCCCCCGCGCCGTCAATCCATTTTATAAGCACGAATTGAAT
>CAJOFR010000046.1 GCA_905234195.1 uncultured Selenomonadaceae bacterium | reverse complement strand
AAAGTGCGTGTAACCCGTCTCGACAGTTTTTTTCAAAGATTCTTCGTTCATATAAGCCAACATCAAAACTTGCCCGCTCTCTTCTTGAACGATCGCGGGAACAAGTCCTTTTTCGTCGAATTTAATTTTGCTTACGTCAATTTCCATTTTCAAATCCCCAATCACATTTTGCATTTTCCGCAAGCCGATTTAACAAATCTTTTTTTGTCAAAGTACCGTCGGCAACGCGAAAAATTAAATCGATTAAATCTTTTTCATCGCATTCCGCAGAAAAATTATTTGCCTTCAAAAAAACCAACATTGCGTGAAGTCCGATGCGTTTGTTTCCGTCAATCCCGCCAAAATTTTTTATCAACTCGCCATGCAAAAATAAAATTTGCTTTTTGCTTAAATATTTCATTTTGCAAGTTCCGCATAAACAGATTTATTTTTTTCGATAAGTTCGGCGGAAATTTTGAATAAATCTTCGTCGCTCAAAGTTTCTTCATTTATTCGGTCGAATGCGGATTTCAGAAAAAATTTAGACATTGAAATATTTTTGCTTTCGGTGTATTCGTGAATGAAATTATAATCTTCGTCGCTCATTGCAAGTTCAAAAATCATCTGAATCACTCCTCAAAATCTTACCTCAACGCCGCGATTTTTCAGATATTCTTTGACTTAATGGTGTATTTGCCGTAATGGAAGACTGAAGCCGCCAAAACCGCGTCCGCCTTGCCTTCCGTCAAAACTTTGTAGAAATGCTCAATTTCGCCTGCGCCGCCCGATGCAATTACGGGAACGTTAACGGATTCGGAAACCGCGCGAGTCAGCTCGATATCGTAGCCGCCTTTCGTGCCGTCCGCGTCCATTGAAGTCAATAAAATTTCGCCCGCGCCGAGTGCAACGGCTTTTTTTACCCAGTCGAGACAGTCAAGACCGGTCGGAGTTCTGCCGCCGTTCACGTAAATTTCCCAGCCTGCGGAATTTTCCCGACGTTTCGCATCGACAGCCAAAACGACGCATTGACTGCCGAATTTTTTTGCGCCGTCAGAAATTATTTCGGGATTTTTTACCGCCGCGCTGTTGATTGAAATTTTATCTGCGCCCGCCTTCAACATAACGCGCATATCTTCCGCCGTGCGAATGCCGCCGCCGACCGTGAACGGAATAAAAACTTGCGCCGCGCAGTTTTTCGCAACCTCAACCATAGTGCCGCGCCCTTCGTGGGATGCGGTGATGTCAAGAAAAACTAATTCGTCCGCGCGTTCGTCATCGTATTTTTTCGCAAGTTCGACGGGATCGCCCGCGTCGCGCAGTCCGACAAAATTAGTTCCCTTGACGACCCGCCCGCCCTTCACGTCCAGGCAGGGAATAATTCTTTTCGTCAGCATAAAAATTTTCCCTCACTCGGCAATCTTCACGGCTTCCGCCAAATTTATTTTGTTTTCGTAAAGAGCCTTGCCGATAATCACGCCGGTTATTCCCGAATGCTCAAATTTTTTCAGCGCACGAATATCGTCAAGGGATTTCACGCCGCCCGAAGCGATCAGAGAAATTCCCGACTTTGCCGCGATATTTGCAAACTTTTCTGCGTCAACGCCCGCCAAAGTTCCGTCGCGTGAAATATCGGTGTAAATTATTGTTGAAATGCCGTAATCGCCGATTCTCATTGCAAGGTCGTCCGCTTTCATATAGCCGGTATCGCCCCAGCCGTGCACCGCCACAACGCCTTCACGCGCGTCAATGCCGACGATAACGTTTTCTCCGCCGAAAGTCCGCGCCGCGTCCCTGACAAGTTCGGGTTTTTCAACCGCAATCGTCCCCAAAATAACGCGCGAAACTCCCATATCCAAAAGCGTTTCCATATCATTCATCGTACGAACGCCGCCGCCGACTTCGATTGGAATGTCTACCGCATCCAAAATTTTTTTTATCGCAAAAATATTTATCAAATGACCTTCGCGCGCTCCGTCCAAGTCCACGACGTGCAAAAATTTCGCGCCCGACTCCTCCCACTTCGCCGCCTGATCTTCCGGAAAGTCCGAATAGACAATTTCTTTTTGAAAATCGCCCTGCGTCAAGCGTACGCATTTACCATTGCGAATATCAACAGCCGGTAAAATTGTCATAAAAAAAACTCCTCTCTAAATTCAATGGTTAGCGGACAGCGAACAGGTTACAGCTATTCCCTAACCACTGTTCACTGTCCACTGAACTAACCTTTAATGCCGATAACCGCCGCAATTCTGCCGGTTTGTCCTTTTGCCGCGCGATAAGAAAAATACCAAGACTTTTGACAACAAGTACACTCCTCCGCAACTTCGATATTTTTTGCGGGGATTCCGACTTCCTCAAGCTGAATTACATTTGCCGCCCAAAGATCCAAAAAAATTTTTCCGTCGCGTTCCAAAAGAATTTCGCCAAAATTATCCGGGAAATTTTTTTTGCAGGCGTCGCGAACTTCTTCGCCGATTTCGTAACAACACGGACCGATTGAAGGACCTATTCCCGCAAAACAATTTTCAGACCGCGTACCGAAATTTTCTTTCATCGCCAAAAAAGTTTTCGTCGCAATTTTTTTCATCGTGCCCTTCCAGCCGCCGTGAGCAATTCCCACCGCAACATTTTCAGCGTCCGCGAAAATTATCGGCACACAATCCGCGAAACAAAGCATCAGCGGAATATCGGCAACATTTGTTATCAGCGCGTCGGTTTCGGGAATTGCATCGGAATAATTTTTACTGCCGCGCCCTCTGTGCTTTTCTTCGACGCGAAAAATTTTATCGCCGTGAACTTGATTCGGCGTGACCATATCTTCAATTTTATAACCGAACGAGCCGATAAATTTTTTTCTGTTCGCCAAAACATCTTCGGGCGAATCGCCGACGTGCAAAGCCAAATTTAAGCTGTCAAAAGGCGGCTTGGACTTTCC
>CAJOFR010000045.1 GCA_905234195.1 uncultured Selenomonadaceae bacterium | reverse complement strand
CTTGAGAATAAGGGCGCACGTCAGCGAATAAGGACTGACCTCTACAGAGTTCAAACTTCTCAAGAATCCCCCGCCTTTAGGCGTGGGGAGTGTCAAAATCAATACCTAAGCTGACAGAATCGGGATTGAAAAAAATTCCGCAAGCTGTAATAAATTTTAGGGGGAATTTAACTTGAAAAGGTCAATTATTTCTGCTTTGACGACTGCGCTGGTTGTCGGCGCGGCGTCCACAACTTTTGCGGCGACCAATCCTTTTACGGATGTGCCTGCCGGTCATTGGGCTTATGACGCCGTTACTCGTCTTGCCAACGAAGGAATTATCGAAGGATACGGCGACGGAACTTATCGCGGCTCACAAAATATAACCCGCTACGAAATGGCGCAGATGGTTGCAAAAGCTATGGCAAAAACTTCATCGGGCTCGGTGAATATCAGCAGAGAATCTCAAACAGATCTCAACAAACTTGCCGCTGAATTTCGTCCGGAGCTGAATAATCTCGGCGTTCGTGTTGCGGAACTCGAAAAACATTCTGACTTTGTAAAATGGACCGGCGAAGTCCGCTACCGCTACTGGAACGACAAAACCAAAGACGACAGCAAAGATAAAAAGACTAACAATCAATTTCAAATACGTCTCTTCCCGACTGCCGAAATTAATAGTCACTGGAAGGCAAAAGCTCGTTTCACCGCGACAACTGATTTGAAAGCCGACTCGACGACCGATTTGAGATTGAATTATCTTTTTGCTGAAGGAACCTACGGAAAATATACTTTCAATCTCGGTAGAATGCCTCTCTATACTTATGTGGACAGCGGTATGATTGCCGATGATTTCTTCAGCGGCTTGGGCGTCGTCGGCAATTTCACTGACAATTTCACGGGCAGACTTAATCTCGGTCGCTGGAGAAATACAAGTTTCGGCGCGACGAAGGATACGACTATTTCCTCTGATTATTACGGCTTAGAATTTCTTTACGACAGCAAAAAACGTTTTAACGCCGGAATTGGTTATCATTATTTCAAGTCGGACGATTTTAAAACTGTCACTAATGGTTCCAACAAAGCGCAAGTTCTCACCGTCGGCGCGGGCTACAAAATTAACGACGATATAAAAATTGATGCCGCCTACGCTCACAACAGCAAGGCGGATAATCACAAGAGTGCTTACAACGTCGAAGTCAACTACAAGGGCGCGAACAGAAGTACCCCGAACAGTTGGGGCGCGTTCGTCGCTTATCGTTACGTCGGCAGCTACGTCAGCATGGCTCCCACTTACGATTCTTTCGGGCTGAGGGCGAACAAGAAGGGCTTTGAAATTGGCGGCACCTACACGCCGGCGAAAAATATTTGGACGAAACTCAGCTACTTCCACGGCAAAACTTTCGACAACGATTCGACTGACAAAACCTGGTTCTTCCGCACGAGCTTTTATTTCTAATCTTTCTTTTGAACTTTTACATAAAAAAATTTTTACGCGGTCGGAGAAATTTCGGTCGCTTTTTATTTTTTCTATTGACAAAAAGCGATTTTTGTTGAATTATGTATCTAGTTTCGGAGTTTCGTCGAGAAAAAATTTTTTTCTACAGGGAGGTTGAGAAAAATGGATTTTACTACGATAGGGAAAATCGGATCGTATGTCCGGCAAAAAAATTTGGCGTTCGCCGCGAACTACAAAATTAAAACCGGTCAACGCATAACCGACGCAAACGGGAATTTGAGTTTCGCGAAGTCCACCATGTTCGACCAGCTCGTGAAGGCGCAGAAAAAATCTAACGAGGAAATTAAAGCGGCGCGGCTCACGAGTATAAAGCAGAAATTAATGAGCGGGCGCAAACTTTCTACGGAAGAAATGGGCTACCTGCGCGACAAAGATCCCGAAACTTACAAGAAGGCAAAGCACGCCGACGAGGCTCGCGAAGAACTCAAAGCGGAACTCAGGCACGCCAAAACCAAACAGGAGGCGCGGCAGGCAGTGGCTCACGCTATGGTTAAGGCTTGCGCAGAAGCAAGCGCGGAACTTTCCGCGTATAAATCCGCGCTGAATGCGGGCGGCGGCGGAGGCGGCGGGGCGTCGGTAAATCTCGGCGGCGATGCAAACGCGATTAACCTGCCGAATGAAAATTTCAGCGGCGCGGATTCTCCAAGCTTGCCCGAAATTAACGCGCAGGTTGCCGAAAATAATTCGGTCGTCGAAAATCCCGGCGAGACTTCGGAAAAAAATTCCGCCGCTCAAAAATTCAGTGAGGCTCCTCAATCTGAAGACACCGCCGAAAAAAATAACGGCTCCACTTCTTACGAAAGTATCCTCGAAAAATTTATCATGACGGTGCGCGCGCTTGAGGACGAGTGGGAAAATTTCACGAAGTCCAAAGAATATCAGGAGTTGCCCGAAGATTTTTTCAAGGACACAAAAAAAGTTTTCGCGCCGAATAATAAAACTTTGAATATGATTTCGGCTTACCGAAAAGCTATGGCGTACGGAGCAGTTTCATGAGAGAACACGAACATATTTTGGCGGACGGCACGATTATTAAACACAAGCACAGCCACACGCAAACGAAGGCGGTTTTAAATAGAATGGCGCGGCTTATCGGTCACCTTGAGGCGACGAAAAAAATGATTGAGGACGGGCGCGATTGTAGCGAAGTTTTGATTCAGCTTTCGGCGGTTGACGCGGCGATTAAGGCCGTCAGCAGAATTATTTTGAAGGATCATATGGAACATTGCATCGTTGACGCGATTAACGAAGGAGACAGCGCGGCGATTGACCGCCTCAACAAAGCTATAGAACAGTTTCTAAAGTAAAGGAGGAGAGTTGCGCTCGGTGTCAGAATTTTTGACGCCGGACGCAGTAAACCGATGGAAGAAATGAACCGCATTGATGAACTGGACGTTACAGTTAGGGGGTGTGAAATGTTGCATTGGGCATGTGCTACCTTTTGGCGCGACGATTATGCAGAACGGCGGAATAAATTTTTCTATAAATCCCGCTGATGCCGAAGGTTGTGAGTTGCAACTCTACAACGCGGGAGATGCGGAGCCTTTTGCGCGCGTGCAAATCCCTGAAAAATTTCGTATCGGAAATAATTATTCCATACTCATTTTTGATTTGGACGCCGAAAATGTGGAGTACACGTATACTTTTAACGGCGTGATGGATCCGGCGTCGGGTCTTCGTTTTGATCCGAATATTAATTTGCTGGATCCTTATGCGAAACTTATTTCCGGTCTCGACACTTGGGGCGAAGAAAATAGACCGCTACGTTGTAGAATAATCCGCGAAGATTTTTACTGGGAGGGAGATCGCCCACTTGAATTGCCTTTGGAAGATTTGATAATTTACGAAATGCGCGTTCGCGGCTTTACAAAAGAATCTCCGGATTGCAAGAGAAAGGGTACCTACGCCGGCGTTATCGAAATGATTCCCTACTTCAAAAAACTTGGCGTGAACTGCGTGGAGTTGTTGCCCATTTTTGAATTTGACGAACTTGATAACAAAGCCCTTTCAGACAAAGGAGAAAGATTGTTTAACTTTTGGGGATATTCCACTATAAGTTTTTTCGCGCCAAAATCTGCTTATGCGGCGTCCGGCTCATTGGCAATGGCGGTCGACGAATTAAAAAATATGGTGAAGCAACTACACAAAAACGGAATTGAAGTTATTCTCGACGTGGTTTTTAATCACACTGGCGAAGGCAATGACAAGGGTCCGACGATAAATTACAGGGGCATAGACAATCGCACATATTATCACCTCGACGAAAAAGGGATTGAAACTGTTATTAAAAATTTATACAAAGCTACAGGAATTTATACCTATGTCTAACTTTGCATTATCAAACGTTTTGGTAAAATAATTCTGGAGGTGATAGGTTAAAAGTGCAGTGTCTGTCGATACACTGAAGAACTTA
>CAJOFR010000044.1 GCA_905234195.1 uncultured Selenomonadaceae bacterium | reverse complement strand
CTTGAGAATAAGGGCGCACGTCAGCGAATAAGGACTGACCTCTACAGAGTTCAAACTTCTCAAGAATCCCCCGCCTTTAGGCGTGGGGAGTGTCAAAATATCGAAGTGCAGCGCGCGGACGAGGGGGCAATCCCGCGCCGCGCCCGCTACAATTCGGCGATGATGGACGGCAAGGCTTTGGGCAAGGGCGAAAAATATTCCGCGTTGCCGGAAAGCTACGTAATTTTTATCACCGAGCGCGACGTTTTGAAAGGCGGCTTGCCGATTTATCATATTCGTCGCGTGATTGAAGAGACGAGCAAAAATTTCGACGACGGCACAAATATCATTTACGTCAACGGAAGTTTTCGTGGCGACACCGAACTTGGGAAACTCATGCACGATTTTTTCTGCAAAGAGGCGAAAAAAATTATCAACAAAATTCTTTCGAGACGTGTCCGAAAGATTAAAAATAATGAAGTGGGGGTATTAAAAGTGTGTAGTTCTGTTGAAAAACTGATACTCGAAGCTAAAGAAAAAGCCAGAGAGGAAGGCAGAGAAGAAGGCATAAAGGAGGGCAAAGAGGAAGGCAGAGCAGAAGGCAAAGAGGAAGGCGCAAGGAAAAATACACTTGAGAATATCCGTAACTTAATGGAAACTTTAAATTTAACAGTGGAAGCGGCAATGAAAGCATTGAAAATTTCTCCGGAACTGCAAAAGGAACTTGCGCCACTAATTTAACGAGGTGATTTGATTTGAAGTATGAAGCGGTTATTGGTCTTGAGATTCACAGCGAACTGAAGACCGCCACGAAAATTTTTTGCGGTTGTGCGACAACTTTTGGCGCGGAACAAAATACGCACGTCTGCCCGGTTTGTCTCGGACTACCCGGCGTTTTGCCGACGATAAACAAGAAAGTTGTTGAGTTCGCGATTAAAGCCGGGCTTGCTACGAACTGCAAAATCAACAAGTACAGCAAATTTGACCGCAAAAATTATTATTACCCCGACTTGCCGAAAAATTGGCAAACTTCGCAGTATGATTTGCCTATCGCTTACGAAGGGCACGTGGATATAGAAGTTGACGGCGAAAGAAAAACCGTCCGCTTGACGCGCATTCATATGGAGGAGGACGCCGGCAAGCTCGTTCATTCCGGTACGACGATTAAGGATTCTGCGACGAGCAACGTTGATTATAATCGCACGGGCGTCCCGCTGATTGAAATTGTTTCTGAACCCGATATGCATTCCGCCGCCGAAGCCCGCGCCTATATGGAAAAAATTAAATCTATCCTCGAATATATCGACGTGTCGAATTGTCGCATGGAGGAAGGAAATTTGCGCGCCGATATTAATGTTTCGTTGCGCCCCGTCGGCAGTGACAAACTGGGCACGCGCACCGAGATGAAAAATATTAATTCCTTCAAGGCTCTCGAAGACGCGATTAATTACGAAATTGAGCGGCAGGCGGACGTACTCGACGAGGGTGGCAAAATTATTCAGGAGACGCGCACCTGGAACCCCGAAAAGGGAATCACGCAGTCTATGCGCTCGAAGGAAGACGCGCACGATTATCGTTATATGCCGGAACCGGATTTGCCGCCGATTGTCACGACGGATGAGGAAATCGAGGCGTTCAGAAAATCTTTGCCGGAACTCCCCGACGCCCGCCGCGAACGTCTGATTAAAAATTTCGGGCTGTCGGAATACGACGCGGGGATTATCACCGGCTCCCGCGCGATGGCTGAATACTTCGACGCGGTTGTTGCGGGCGGCGCGGACGCGAAATCCGCCGCTAATTGGATTATGGGTGACCTGTCGAAAAATCTCAACGCCGAAAATCTCACGATTGAAAATTCTCCCGTCGACGCGAAACGTCTTGCTGAAATGATTCTGCTGATTGAAAAGGGAACTATTTCCGGAAAAATCGCGAAGACTGTTTTTGTGGAGATGTGGAAATCTCAAGACCCGCCCGAAAAAATCGTAAAGGACAAAGGGCTTGTACAAATTACCGATACGGCGGAGATTGAAGGCGTTATCGAGGAAGTTATCGCGAAAAATCCAAAGGCAGTCGAAGAATATCGCGGCGGCAAGAAAAAAGCTCTCGGCGCGCTCGTCGGACAGGTTATGAAACTCACGAAAGGAAAGGCTAATCCGCAACTCGTCAATCAACTGCTCGCGAAAAAGCTTGGGTAAAATTTTATGAACGTGGCGATTTTTGGCGAAGTTAAAATTGCGCGGTCGGTTAATGAGGCAATTTGGAAAGTCTACAATCCGTTTTTACAGCAGAACGGACGACCGCCTTTGAAGGTTGCGGCGTTTATCGACAACCCGGCAAATTGGGGGGGCAGGCTGAAAATGTAGCCGTCTTGAATCTCGTGCAGTTTGCTCTGCTGTATCATCGAGGGGTTTTTGACAAAATTATTATCCTGCGCGATTTGCAGGGGCAGGGCAGTTTGCACCCTCTTTTGAGTCTAAAAATCCGACCGGAAGATATTCTTATCGTCAATCGGCTTGACGGCGTCGACGTGAATAATTTTATTGAGCCGTACCTTTCTGCAAAATTTTTGCCGTACCTTGAATTTCACGTCGCTGACCACTGCAATTTGAACTGCAAGGCGTGTGAACATTATTCCGGCTTGGTGAAAAAACCGCGCTTCCCGAATTTGAAAAAGTTCACGCAGGATTTTGAACAGCTCCATAAATTTATCGACGACATTAGAGTTATCAGGATACTTGGGGGAGAGCCGCTGCTGAACACGGAAATTAATTCTTATGTCGAGCTTAGTCGGAGACTTTACCCCAAAGCAATTATTTACGTCGTGACGAATGCGCTCCTTCTGCAGAAAATGCCCGAAGATTTTTTCGAGACGCTGAATCGTTGCGGAGCCCTCATACATATATCTTTCTACCTGCCGCTTGAAGAAAAAATGCCGGAGATTTTAAAATTACTTGAGGATAAAAAAGTTCGTTACTCTGTCAGCCCGCTGAACAAAACTTTCACGATGAAACAAACATTTCAGCCGCACGACAAGCCGCAAGAAATTTTCGCGCAATGTTTTCAAGCCCACTGCAATAATTTGTACGAAGGAAAAATCGCGTCGTGTTTTCTGCCGTTCACCACGAAATATTTTAACAAGTACTACAACAAAAATTTGCCGGAGAGCGGAGCTATTGACCTCTACGACGAAAATTTAACTACTGAAAAATTGAAACGGCATCTGCTGACTTCTTTTGAACGTTGCCGCTATTGTAATTTGCCCGTCGACGTCGAATGGAAACGAATTGCAAAGCCGAGCCCGCTTTCAGATTGGGTCACCGATGCCTGATATAAAGGAAGGGATGAATTTGATTTACAAGGCCGCAATTTTTGACATGGACGGCACAATCGCCAATACGTTGACGGATATTTTTGACAGCGTCAATGAAATGCTGGAACACTACAATTTTCCGCGCAGGACTTTTGAGGAAGTCCGTCAGTTCGTCGGCAACGGCGCAAGAAAACTCGTTCAGCGATGTGTACCTGCGGAAAAAACTGACGACGCTGATTTTATTCAGGGCGCGCTGGAATATTACAACGGCTGCTACTTCCGCAATATGACGAACACGGTTGCCCCTTACAAGGGGATTATGGAACTTTTGGGGACGCTCAACGAAAAAAAAATCCCCGTCGGCGTCTGCACGAACAAACAACATTTCGCGGCGATCGCCATTGCCGAAAAAATTTTTGCGCCGGTGAAAATTGATGCGATTATCGGCGAAGGGCTCGGCAAGCCCACAAAACCCGATCCGACTTGCGCGCTGGAGATTGCCGAAAATTTTGGCGTCCTTCCCGAAGAGGTTGCCTACTTCGGCGACAGTGATACGGATATGGAGACCGCGAACAACGCCGGATTTTTGGCGATAGGGGTATCGTGGGGTTTTCGTCCCGAAAGTGAATTGCAGAGGAGCGGCGCGAAAATTATTATCCATACGCCGCAAGAAATTTTCGAGTATATCACTTTTGACAACTGAAAGGAATTTATCCAAAGGCGGCGTAAAACCCCTAGCTTTAGCTATGGGGATATAAGCCGCAAATATTGACTTTAAAAAATACGTAGTTTAAAATTGAAACAGCGG
>CAJOFR010000043.1 GCA_905234195.1 uncultured Selenomonadaceae bacterium | reverse complement strand
ACTAGCAAATACATTGTTCAGTTTTCAAGGAGCCCGCTGAGTGAATCAGCTTGCATATAATACTACCCCTTAATGATTTTGTCAACCCCCTTTTTAAAAAAATTTTTTGAGCCGAAAAAATTTCTTCCGATTGTTGAATTTTGCTGAAATCAGCGTATAATTTTGCCTGAAATAAATTTGCGACGAGGTGATTTTCATGATTGTAGGTGTAACCAAAGAGATCAAGAATAACGAAAATCGTATCGGCTTGACGCCGGCGGGCACCGAAGCTCTGATTAAGGCGGGGCACAAAGTTTTTGTCGAAAAGGGCGGCGGCAACGGCAGCGGTTTTTCGGACGAAGATTATATTTCCGTCGGCGGAGAAATTATTTCGGACAAGAAAGAGATTTTTGACCGCGCCGAAATGATTATCAAGGTTAAGGAGCCGCTGGAATCGGAGTACGAACTTTTTCACGAAGGGCAAATTCTTTTTACGTACTTGCACCTTGCGCCGGAGCCGAAACTCACGAAAGCTCTCCTCGATAAAAAAGTTACCGGCATTGCCTACGAAACTGTTGTCGGGCGTGACGGAAGGAGCTTGCCGCTTTTGGCACCGATGAGCGAAATTGCCGGGCGCATGTCGATTCAGATTGGCGCGCATTTTCTTGAAAGTCGTTACGGCGGGCGCGGGGTTTTGCTCGGCGGAGTCAGCGGGGTCGCGGCGGGGCAAGTCGTGATTGTCGGCGGCGGAATTGTCGGCACGAACGCGGCGAAAATGGCTGTCGGTCTCGGCGCGCGCGTGACTGTTATTGATTTGTCGATTGACCGCCTTCGTTACCTTGACGATATTTTTGGCGGGCGCGTCTGTACTGTCATGTCAAACAGCTACAATATTGCGCAGTGGGTCAAGCAGGCTGATTTGCTCGTCGGCGCGGTTTTAATCCCGGGCGCGAAAACTCCAAAGCTCGTCACTGAAGATATGGTTAAAGAAATGAAAAAGGGTTCGGTTATCGTCGACGTCGCGATTGATCAAGGCGGCTCTGTCGAAACTTGCGACAAGGTCACGACGCACGACAATCCTACCTTTGAAAAATTCGGCGTGCTCCATTATTCCGTTGCGAATATCCCGGGCGCGGTTGCCAGAACTTCCACGCTTGCGCTGACAAATGCAACTCTTCCTTACGCGCTGAAAATCGCCGGCAAAGGTTGGGAGGCTGCTTGCGCGGAAGATGCCGGACTTGCGAAAGGGCTCAACACGATTGACGGCAAAATTACGAACAAAGCTGTTGCTGAAGCCCTTGCGATTGACTACACGGACTACAACGAATTTCTGATTAAGCCCTTGCGATTGACTACACGAACTATAACGAATTTCTAAAATAGAATTTTATTTTTCGAGGAGGTTTTTTTATGCCGACGATTAGAAAAGAATCTTTCGGTAAACTTTCGGACGGGCGCGAGGCTACTCTCTACATTTTGCGCAACACGAAGGGCAATGAGCTGAAGGTTACCGACTACGGCGCGAGAATTGTTTCGCTTAGGTTTCGCGACAAGGATTTTAAAAATCGTTTCATGCTGAAAACTTTCGACAACGTCAGCGGCTACGAAAATGACGACGCGGCGGGCGTGGTGTACGTCGACGGCGGCGCGGAGTTCGCGAAAATTATTTGGAAGGCGGAACAAATTACGACGGGCGTTAAGTTCACCGCCGAAGCCGACGGAAAATCCGCGCAAGTCACCTACAGTATCTCCAACGACAACGAAGTCAGCATCACCTACGAGGCGACGGGCGCGGAAGATATTTCTACGCAACTTGTTTTCAGCGCGGAGAGTATGCCCGATTCTGAAATCAGCGCGTTCGCGGAAGGTGCCACGAAGGGAAAAATTTCCGGCAGTCAAGTTTACAACATTATCGATAAGCCCGCCGAAGTTGAGTTCGTCGAAGGAATGTTCGGCTACGATATTGGTTGCCCCATTGATTATTACGAGGCGGGGCTCAAAAATGCGGCGGATATTCTTTCGGACGCGGCAAGTATCCTCTTGCAGGTCTACGCGACGCAGGACAGGTTGCACGTTGACGAAATCGACGGCGGCTTTGCAATTAAAACCGGCGGCACGAAATCTTCTGACGGCAAAATTAAATCTCAAACCGTCTACATTTTGAAAAATCGCTGATAAAAAATTGTCAAAAAATTTTTAAATTCTTATTGCAAGTTTTGTGTCAAGTGTGCTAAAATATCAGCGTTCAAAAGGAGTCAAAAGCTCCGGAGGTTTTCGTAATAGATTTTTTTAGGAGGTAATGACTAATGCCGTTAATTAAAACTACTGCTATGTTCAAAAAAGCTTATGAGGGCGGATTTGCAATCGGTGCCTTCAACGTGAACAACATGGAAATCGTTCAGGGTATCACCGCAGCTGCAGCCGAACTCAATTCCCCCGTTATCCTTCAGTGCTCTGCAGGCGCGAGGAAATATGCAAACTCCCGTTATCTTGTCCATCTCGTCCGCGCGGCTCTCGAAGTCAACGACATTCCCATTGCGTTGCATCTTGATCATGGTCCGGACTTCGCAACCTGCAAATCTTGTATTGACGACGGATTCACTTCCGTTATGTTCGACGGCTCGCATTATTCCTTCGAGGAAAATATTGCGAAGACCAAAGAAGTTGTCGAATATGCACACGCTCACAACGTCGTTGTTGAAGCAGAGCTCGGACAGCTCGCCGGCGTCGAAGATGACGTAAATGTTTCCGCTGAAAATGCTCATTACACCAAGCCGGAAGAAGTCGAAGAGTTTGTCAGCAAGACCGGTTGCGACTCTTTGGCAATCGCTATCGGCACAAGTCACGGCGCATTCAAATTTAAACCCGAACAGTGCACGCGCAATGCCGACGGCGTCCTCGTCCCGCCTGAACTCCGTTTCGACGTCCTTGCCGAAATCGAAAAGAAAATCCCCGAATTCCCGATAGTCCTTCACGGCGCGTCTTCCGTTATTCCTAAGTACGTAAAAATTATTAACGACAACGACGGCAAACTTGATGACGCTATCGGTATTCCTGAAGACCAGCTCCGCAAAGCGGCAAAATCTGCAGTCTGCAAGATTAATATCGACTCCGACCTCCGCCTTGCAATGACGGCCGGCATTCGTGAGCACTTCAAAGCTCATCCCGAACATTTCGATCCGCGTCAATATCTTGCTCCCGGTCGTGACTACATTAAAGAGCTCGTTGCGCACAAGATTAAAACCGTTCTCGGTTCCGAAGGCAGCGCACCTGCTATCATGGCTCTTGTCAACGAATACTAAGAAAAGTTTTTGCAAGTCGCATGAGGCGGCTTGACCGAAAATAAAAAAATCCCCGCCGTTTTGGTCGGGGGTTTTTTGTTTTTGAGTTTGGAGATTTTTTTCTTTATAAAAATTTTTTCTCCTTTTGAATGAACATCGCGCAAAAGAAAAGAAGCAAAAGAAAACTGCCCGCAGAGGTCGCATCACGCGACCAAATGCGGGCGGCCGCCCGTCCTTGGGCGGCCTCTCCCCTCTTCAAAATAAAATCTCTAATCTCTTTCCACTTGACACCAGTTTAGCGGACTTCTTCCCCGAATTTCGCTTTAATCGCGGCTTTGTGATTGTACATGGCAACGTCAGCTTTTTTCGACACGCCGGAAAAGTCCATGCCGCGTTCGTAAATCCCAAGCCCGCAAGCCACAGATACCGTAATCGTTTCGCCGGCAATGTCAAAATGTTCTTGAGGAACTTTTTCGTTAAAAAGCCGCATAAGTTCAGCGCGATTCTCGTAGTCTTGATTTTCCAACACCGCCGCAAATTCGTCGCCGCCAATCCGATAAACGGGGCTGTTCGCGAAAACTTCACGTATCACCTTCGCGGCGTGGCGGAGGAGTTCGTTCCCTGCCTCGTGCCCGTAATTATCGTTAATCTTTTTCAAAAAATTTGCGTCAAAAATCACGACGCCATACTGAAGGTCGGGAATTAAATTTCTCTGCGCGTCGAGTTCCGCCGCCTTGCTGATATATGCCGCCGCGTTCCTAAGCCCCGTCAATTTATCTCGGTAAACATAATCTTCAAGCCGCGTGGCCATCTCGCGAATACTCCTTACCAAAATTCCCAACTCGTTATCGTATTCGTAGGAAATTTTCACGTTGAGGTCGCCGGACGCTATTCTCTTGGCGGCGTCGGTCATTCCGGAAAGAGGTTTTATAACTTGCGAAGTCAGCTCGATACTCACGACTGAAATTATCATCGCGACAATTATAATCGCCGCCATTAAGTGCATCAAAATTTCGTTTCTCGTCTCGTGCACTCGGCTTAACGGCATCGCGATACCTAGCCACATACCGTTTGACAAATAAATTTCCATTTCTTGAAATTCCGGATTCGGTTGGAACTGCGTACCCTGCGGCTGGTCTCTGTGATAGAGCACGACATTATTTCTGTTCATTATGTAGACGTAGCCGTAATCATATATGGACATGCGGCGCAACTCCTGGATAATAAAATTAAAATCGATATCCATACCAATCACGCCGATAAAATTTCCTTCGACGAAGAGCGGCGCGACGAAGGAAATGACGTACGCTTGTGCGGTGGGGTCGACGTAAGGTTCAATCCACGTGGCGCATCTGCTTTTCATTGGCATATAGTACCAGCCAACATTTTTTACGTCGTCCGGAGAATAAAGCGAAAGGTCTATAGGTTCACGTCTGACGAAGGGAGCCAGCGCGCCTTCCCAGCGAACATCTTCCCTAGCCATAGAAAAACCGCCCTTACTCCCCGCAAATTCGGGAGCCAGGCGCAAATAATAGGCGATGCTTCCGTCGGTGGTTCTTGCTATCGCGCTGAAATTTTTTTCCATTTTGCGAAGATACTCTTCCCTGTAGGCGGGGTCTTCGACGAGACGATTATAACTTTCAATTTCGTTAAGTGCTTGAATTTCCATACCGTTTACCGCTTGCCTCACGCAAAAAAATGTTCGGTCCAGTCTTTCGCGACAAATGACGCTCATTGCGTGGAGAGAATGATCTGTGCTTGAAGTGGCCATATTGTTCAGCGCAACCGAACTCCCGAAACCCAACACAGTTGCGGACAAGAAAACTGTCTGCGAAACCAAAAATACAATCTCCAACATTATCGAGCGGCGATAACGCAACAGCAGATAAAATACCAGCACAAGATAAATATCAATGGCGGAAAGACATTCGGCGATAAAGCGCAACCATGTTTCGAGGTGATCCATTCCGTAAATCTGATATTTATTCACGTAGACGACAGCCACCGGAAAAATCATATAAAAACCCAGCGTTATAATCCACGTACGGTTTGTATCTTTTACGGAATGGAGAATCTGCGCGGCTGATTCGTCGGCAAAATTTTTTCTCGGATTGTGGAAGGGATAGTTTCTGCTGACGAGCAAGAAAAAAATCGCGAGGTCGAAAAACATTGACGTAAAAAAGTCGTTCACGAAACAGGCGATTAAATAATTTAAAAAGGTTGCCGATTTTCCGGATATAAGCCAGCCCGTCATTTCCTGCAGTTCTTCCGCAGGCGCGGTAAAAGTTTTTAACGCCGAAGTGAGCGCGAAAGTGATGAGCATTATTGCGAGAAATTTTTTAAGCGTGTGGACGCTGAGCGAGAATGAAATTTTTTCTGAAAAAATGCGCCAGCGATGCCAAAGAAAATACGGCAAGAATCCCGCCGCGAATATCCAAACGTTTTGTCCGGCGAGCAGGAACAAATCAAAAATTCCGTTGCCTGCGAAAAAAAAGTTTTGAAATTCGGGCGCAACAAACAGACTGCCGAAATATGCGCCTGCCGCCGCCGGCAACCCCCACGCCAATCCTAAGACGGGCGATAAAAATATCGCGGGGTCAATAATTTTCGGCGGAACCTCCAAAAAATATCTTGCACATGTCGTCACGAGCCAATACAAGAAAGCCGACACAAAAAGTTGAACTATTTTCTTGCTCACCTGCTGTCACCCTGCTACTTTTTTTCCATGTCGATTAGAAAAGCCCTGCAAGCCTCTTCGCCGTATTTCTCTTTCAATTTTTCTCGTAAAGGTTGAATTTGTCTCTTGAAAGTTTCCAATTCCTCCGGCGTAAGATCTATAATTTCCAGACCGTCTCTTTCAAACTGCTCCCGAATTTTTATTTCTTCCGCCTCCAAATAATCGCGACTCCATTCGCAAGCCTCTTTCATTTTTTGGCGGAGCAACTCTTGAGTTTTTTTATCAAGTTGCTCAAAAGTTTTGCGGTTGGCAACGAACAAATAATTTTCGTAAAGATAATTCCAGACGGTCATATATTTTTGAATCTCGTTGAGACGACCGGAGCGCATCAGAAAAAATCCGTTCTCCTGCCCTTCAATGACGCCTTGACGAATGGCGATATTCAATTCACTCCAGCCCAGCGGAATGGGATTCGCGCCGAGAGCCAAGAAAAACATACGATAGACTTCGCCGCCCAACACGCGGATTTTCATCCCCTGCAGGTCTTGCGGGCGTCGTACGGGATTTCTGTTGCTCGTCAGCTGGCGCATTGCGTTGTGCGTGGAGCCGAGATAAACTAAGCCGTAGTTGGATAAAATTTTCGCGTAGTACTCGCCGCCGGTGTCGTCGATAATTTTGCGCGCCTCTTGATAGCCGGAAAAAGACCAGGGAATTGTGGCGACTTCCAGGCGGGGATCCAGGAGCGACATAGTGCCCGAAACGTAAGCTCCGAGATCCACAGAGCCTTCAGCCACAGACCGCACCGCCTCGTTTGTATTGCCGCCCGTCAATTCGTCGTTCGGATAAAATTCAATTTGAACATTCCCGTTCGACGCCTCCTTCACCGATTCGGCAAAACGCCGCGCAGTAAGCGTCTCAATTCCAATATCAGTACCGTTTGCAGTCATCACCAGACGAACCTTTTGATATTCTTCTTTGTCTTCTTCGGACGGCTGAGAAATTTTTCCCTGTTCGTGGCAGCCGCTCAAAAATAAAATCGTCAACAGAGAAATTACACAGATTAAACCGCGTCGCATTTCATCACCTCTTTTTCTCGACGCATTTAAACTACCCTATTTATTCTGCCTTACGTGAAAACTTCCTTTCGACATTAAAATTTTTAACGGGGAAACAAAATAAAAAACATAAGCAAAAACTTCGGAAGCGATGCCGGAAGAAAATGCTTATGTTTTTTTTTCAGACCGAGTTTGGAAAACTCAACTCTGAATTTTGAATATTGTTTTGGAGTATTGAGTTTCGCCGGCTTTTAAAATCGGCTTGTCGAAATTCTCTAAGTTAATGGCGTTGGGATAAAATTGGGACTCAAGAGCAAAACCCGTGCGCTTTCCGAATTTTTTATCGTTGAGCCAATTACCCGCGTAAAATTGCAAGCCGGGTTGTGTCGTGAAAACTTCCAGAGCGATTTTTGAATTGGAAGATTCGGCGCGCGCAGCTTTTTTCATTTCGCCGAGTTTGCCTATACAAAAATTATGGTCATAGCCGCGCCCGAAATTCAGCTGATCAAAATCGTCGTCAATGTGTTCGCCGACAGCCTGTAAATTTCTTAAATCCATCGGGGTATTTTCAACGGGCAAAATTCTGCCGTCGGGAACAGATTCAGCGTTCGCCCACGTGTAAGAGTCGGCAAAAATTTGGATTTTTTGTCGCAGAATATCCCCGCCGCCGTCCAAATTAAAGTAAGTGTGATTCGTCAAGTTGCAAAGCGTGTCAGCGTCGGAAGTCGCGGAATAGGAAATTTCAAGTGCGTTATCGTCAGTCAGATTGTAAATTACCGTCGCTTTGAAATTTCCGGGATAGCCGCCCTCGCCGTCGGGGCTTTCGACGGACATTTTCAGACCGTCGGGACTGAGCCTCCCCATGACTAAAGTCAGGGGGTTCTAGGAAACTTACGTCCCCATTTAAGAAGTTTGGTAGTCAAGCTACCCTTATTCTTACCGGCGTGCC
>CAJOFR010000042.1 GCA_905234195.1 uncultured Selenomonadaceae bacterium | reverse complement strand
GCCGTCGCGGATAATCAGATCTCCATTTTCAAAAGTCACGTCCGCCGAAAAAATATCCGCGTCAATCACGTCATTCGCCCCGAAGTTTTCGACAGTCGTTTTGCCTGCGGAAAGAATAATCGTCGTGCCGCTGTCATTTTCTTCAGGCAAAAAAATCTGATTCTTGCCCGCGCCCGCGTCGATAATGTCATTCGAGCCGGCGAAAATCGTATCATTGCCACTGCCGCCCGTCAAAGTCGAATTGCCGTTCGACACGAGGACGACGCCTGTCTTTTCAGCCGACGCATCAATTTCGTCGCCGTCAACAAAACCGACCTTGCGCCTTTTATTATCGTTGTCGTATGTGTTCAAAAGTTCCGAGTCGTAAGAAATTTTTGCGTCGCCGAAAGAAATTCCCCCGTCAGCAAAATTAAAATCGCCGTCCTGAATCGCGCCGACAACGTCATCCGTGCTCAACTTCACGCCGGATTTTGTCGAGGCGTCATAATTTTCGAGCGCGATATTTCCGGAGTACGCCCAAATTTTTGAGACGTCGTCCATCGAAATATTAATGTCGGCATTCGGCGCGTTCACCAAAATTGTATCTTCGGAAAAATCATCGGCGTTGTAGGTGCCCGCCGTCGAAATCGTCGGTTCCACGTATTCGCCGTTAATGAACGTGAGTGACGCGCCCTTGTAAGATTTTCCGTTGACCTTCACTGAAACTTTTGCGTCGGAGTTGTTTACGACGACAGACCCGCTGTTTTCATTCGCCGCAACCGATTTGTTCATCGAAGTTGCAATTCCGCGCTTAACGTCGTCGTCGCCGGTGCCGGTCGCGGAGGCAACAACCAAAGTCGCGGAGTCGATAGAAATATTTCCCGCCGAAGATTTGCCGGAGCCGACACCGATACCCGCGCCGCTCGTCGAAGTCGTATTGATTATGCCGCCGTTAATTTTTATGTCGCCCGCCGAACCGTCCGCGCCCGCACCAATTGCCGCGCCTTGTTTTGAAGTCGCGTTAATCGTGCCGCCGTCAATCGTCAAGCCGCCGATACTCTCTTTAAAGTCGCCGCCGATACCCGCGCCCTTTTCGGCAGTGGCAAATAAAATCCCCGCGCCGTTAATCGTCAAGCCGCCGCCTGAATTTATCGCCGCAGAATTTTCGCCGGTCGTCACCAAATTATTCACGCCCACCGACGTTAATTTATTTCCGGAGCTTTCGCCGAACTCAATGACGCTACCTTCGCTGTTGGTGATTATCAAATTTTCAATCGTCAAATCGGCGGCGGTCGTCGTCGCAGAAATTTGGACGTCAGACAGCGCGGAGCCGTCGCCCGTCAAAGTTACAGGGTCCGAAGTCGAAACAGTCACGACCAAATTATTTTCAGTCAAAGTGTATTCGCCGCCGGCAGTTATTTCGAGCAAAGGAACACCGTCAACAAATTTCAGCGTCGAGCCGGAATATTCCTGACCGTTAATCGTCAAGGAAGTTTCGGCGTTCGCGTTGTTGATTATAACCGCGCTTGTTGTCGAAGTGGAAGTATCGCCGCTCAAAGTTATCGTGTATTCGTCGGAAGTCGCAATGGCAAGTTTGACGTCGCTTTCTTCAGTGCCCGTCGCAGTGGCGGTAACCTGCGCGTCGCCGCCGATTAAAATATCCCCCCGCGAAACTGCTACCCGCTATGCTGTTCAGCCCCCTGCCGATAGCCGCGCCGTTTGTCGAAGTCGCATTGACTTTTGCCGTGCCGGTGATTGTTATCGCGCCGATAGTGCCCGCCTCGCCGCCGCCGACAGCCGCGCCGCTCGTCGCTGTCGCATTGATTGTTCCGCCGGTGATTGAAATATCACCCGCCACGTCGCAAAAATCACTGCCGATAGCCGCGCCCGCACTCGTCGCTGTCGCATTTAAAATTCCGTCGCCCAAAATCGTCACGCCGCTGCCAACATTTATCGCCGCATAAGCAAGCCGCGTCGTCGCCAAATTATTTGTGCCGCTGATTGTCAGCTTGTTTCCTGCCGCGTTGACAAAACTGATCGCATTGCCCGTTTGATTTTCAATATTCACGCCGTCAATCGTCAAGTCGACGGGGTTCAACAAATTTTTAATCGTGACGTCGACAAGTGCCACGTCAGAATTTTCATTGTGCAAAGTCACGGGCTCCGACGTCGAAATAATTATCGTCGAGTAAGTCAAACTTTCGGCAAGAACATATTCGCCGCCGGAAACAATCACGTAATCGCTTGAGATATACGCCGCGCCGTCGACGAAATTCAAATTCGCGCCGCTGTAAGTTTTTTTGTTTACCGTCAACGCCGTATCAGAATCCACGCTGTTGATTATGAAGTTATTTGCGTCCGAAGTCTCCGCGTCGTCCGATATTGTTATCGCTCCGGAAATTTCTACGCCGATGCCCTCCGTAGAAGTCGCGATAAAGTTCACGTCGCCGCCGATTGAAATATTTCCGTCGCCGCCGATAGCCGCGCCGCTGTTCTCCGCAACCAAAGTCCCTGTGCCCAAAATTTCGATACCGTTGCCAAAATTAATCGCCGCGTTTTTGTCAGACGTCGTCAGAGAATTTTCGCCGGTGATTGTCAATTTATTTTTCTTGCCGCTGAAATCCAAGACACTGCCCGAAACGTTTTTAATCTGCAAATTTTCAATCGTCAAGTCGATATTTTTAACCCGCGCAGAAATTTTCACGCCTGAAAGTTCATTGCCGTTGCCATTCAAAATAACAGCGTCCGTCGTCGCGATAACCACGTTTTTACTTTCGTCAAGAGTGTATTCGCCGCCTTCAGTTATGGTGTACGTGCTTGTGAACTCGCCGTCGACAAAAGCAAGCGATTGCCCCGTATAATTTTTGCCGTTCACCGTGAAAGTTTGTTGGCTGTTCGCGTTATTGACAACGACTTTGCTTTTTGTTTCAGTGGAAGTGTCGCCGCCAAAAGTTATCGTCTTCCCGTCCGAAACTTTTATTCCAAGTTTGGCGTCTTCAGTTTCGCCGCCCGAAGTCGAGGCGATAACCTGCGCGTCGCCGCCGATATAAATATCTCCCGTCGAAGTGTTGACAGTGCTGTAACCGCGCCCGATACCCGCGCCGCCGTTTGTCGCAGTCGCCGTGACGTTCGCCGTGCCGCCGATCGTAATATCGCCGATTGAACCGAGAGAGCCGCCGCCGTATCCCGCAACAGACATTTTAACTTCGTTCGGAGTAAATTCCACAAGGTCCAAATTATTTTGTGCCGCGCAGAGTAAAACTATTCCGCGCGCTTGCCCTACGGGAATTGCGGTAGTTGAATTTTTTCCGAAAAATAATTTTTTGACGCCGATGACTTCCGGCTGAAAATTTTTTATCAGCGCGGTTAATTCCGTGTAAATTTTTAAAAGTCTGTCCTGCATTCTTGCTTTTGGACTTGTGATAATTGCGCCGAAATCTTTTGCAATAATTTTTCCTCCGACCTGTTCGACAAAACCATAACCGCAAATTGCAGTTCCGGGATCTATTCCAAGTGCCAACATTTAAAATTCCAATGCCTCGCCGTCTTCGGGCATAAAATAATTTTTAATTCCGCGTTTTGCCATCAAGCCGCGCATTTCTTGTCTTGTGATTGTGGCGTGAGGCATATTATCCATATGAGTTATAAAAATTTTTGCGTCGGGCAAAGTTTGATGTACGCAATCAACGTCTTCGTCATTCATAATCAGCCGACCAAATTTTAAAAATTCGGCGGCACAAGCATTTAAGACAACGACATCGGGATTAAATTTTTTCAGCGTATTTTTCACTCCGTCAAACCAAATTGTATCGCCAGCAATGTATAAAGTTTTTTCGTTTTCCGCTTGAAAAATTACTCCACAAGCCTCGCACATCGTCTCAATTTTTCCATGACGCGCAGGAGTTTTTGTAATTTTAGTTTTATCAATAAAATTTTCGTCAAGAATTCTTACGTCGCCGAAATTGGATTTTTTCAAAATTTTTGCGTCGTTTTCACCTTGTGTGAAAATCGGAATTTTTTTATCGAGCAACGCGCCGACGGTTCCGTCCGAAAAATTCATGTCGATATGGTCGGGGTGAATGTGCGTAAGCAAATAAAAATCGACGTCCTCCAAAATTTTTTCTTTCGACATGGGAAGTTCGCAAATCGGAGCGAGCATTTGATTTTTTACGTTATCCGCAGTCAAAAAAGGTTTGCCGGGAATATCCGCAAAACTTCCGAATTTATTTTTGTCCTCAAGATAAGGATCAATCAAAAAAATTTTTCCCGCGTACTCAATTTTTAAAGTCGCGTTGCGAATCTGAGTAATTTTCATTTAAATCAGCCACCTTTTCAAAAAATTTACTTCCAAATTATAACGGCAAAAAAAATTTCTTCAACAAAAAAACTCCGATGAAAAAATTTACAGCCACTGTCTACCACGTAAAAGACGGCATTTAGCAATTCTCTCTTGCTGTACTTATATTCTCTCATTCCGACAAATAAAGGCGCAATGATAGCCCATTGTGAATCCGTCAGGTCAGTCGGGTAACTCTGACGCTCTAAATAGTCTTTTTTCATGTCTTCATTTTATAACTTTCTCTCTGTGAAAACAACTTCTTAAAATTTGCAATCAATTCACTCCTAAAAAACATTGTAATAATTTTATCAGTTCCGAAAATCAGCTATTCTTCAAAATTCCTCCAAAAATTATCAGGTACTTTATAAGTTGAAGGTTTTTCGGAGAGTTTGACACTCCCCACGCCTAAAGGCGGGGGATTCTTGAGAAGTTTGAACTCTGTAGAGGTCAGTCCTTATTCGCTGACGTGCGCCCTTATTCTCAACGGCAATGCCAAGTTGCCTCTACACTGTTACCTTTCGGCTTCAGCTTACTTTTTCTACTTTATTTCCTGCCTTTCTTCCTTATTTGCAGCACACTTATTT
>CAJOFR010000041.1 GCA_905234195.1 uncultured Selenomonadaceae bacterium | reverse complement strand
TGCAAGTCCTCTCTACGCACAAATTTCTCTATGCGCTTACCTTGTTGCGGCTTATATCCCCATAGCTAAAGCTGGGGGTCTTACGCCGCTCTTTGATAATTTTTGCGCCGCCCGACGCTTTTCAGTCCGAAGCTCTCGTAAAGTTTAATCGCGGCAGTATTGCTGGGACGAACCTCCAAAGTTATCGCCGTCACTCCGCGCAGCTTGCAGACACGAATCAGCTCGGCGAAAATTTTTTTGCCTATACCCTGCCCGCGAAAATTTTCGTCGACCGCGATATTCATGACTTCCATTTCGCCGAAAGCAACCCACGCGCCGGCGTAAGCGACAATTTTTTTATCGAGTTCGCCGATAACGTATTCGGCATTTTTATTTTGCGCGTCCTTCCAAAAATCTGCGCGAGTCCACGGCACGGAAAAACTTTTCAGTTCAATTTCGGCAACGGCGTCCGCGTCGTCGGGAGTCATTTTTCGGAAAGTAATTTCTGCCGTCGTTCCCATAATTCTTCCGCCTCCGATCTGCGTACGTAAAGCGGCTCCATGTTCATGACGTTTGAAATTTTTCCCGCGTCGAGCAAATCTTTTCCGCAAATGGCGACGAGCGACGCGCGGGGCATCCTTGCATTTATCGGGGCAAGTCTTACGTTCGGCGGCAAGTCGGTTTTTATTTTGTGGAGGACGTCACCGCACAAAAAAACTTCCCCGTCGATTTTCCCTGCCGCGCTCACAATTTCTTCAATCGCCCTGACTTCAATATCGGACAACGCCGCGCAATTTCTAAAAGCCTGAACGTAAGCGCGATTTTTCTGCGCGTCAATCATCGGCAAGACAGTCACCGCCGTCGGGAAATGATAAGCAATCGCCTGCAGAGTCGGGATGCCGATAATTTTTATCTGCCAGGCGTAAGCAAGAGCCTTCGCCGCCGCGAGACCAATACGCAAGCCGGTAAAAGAGCCGGGACCTATGCTGACGGCGACCGCGTCAATTTTTTCGACGCCGGAAATTTCCAAAACCTTTTCGATATGCGGCAAAAGAGTTTCGGAGTGGGTGAGCCGCGAATCCTGCGTAATTTCGGCGAGAATTTTTTCTTCGGAGACGAGAGCGACGCCCGCCGCGCGTGTTGCCGTTTCAATTCCAATTACATTCAAACTACCAACTCCTTTTCTAGGGATTAGGGATTAGTTATTAGAGATTAGAGGATTTTCTCTATCCCCCGATCCCTAATAACTAGTCATCGCCGTTGACGAAATCGCCAAGCTCGTCGATAAACTCTTCGTGCTCTTCACCGACGCAAGAAAAATTTATCCGCCGCATATTCCGCGTCTCCTTGATTTTCTCAATTTCAATCTTAACATAATTTTCGGGCAAAGCGTCGGGAAATTTTTCAGCCCACTCAATAAAAACAATACCCTCCGGAAAATCCGTGTACTCGTAAAATCCAATGTCCTCCAGCTCGTCTTCCGTTTGCAGGCGGTACAAATCGAAATGAACAATCGGGCAAAACCCCTCGTAGATGTTCATAAGATTATAAGTCGGGCTGGTAACTTCGCCCTGCACGCCCAAAGTACGCGCCATGCTCTGCACGAAAAGAGTTTTCCCCGCGCCCAAAGCTCCTTCCAAACAAATTACTGTGCCTTCGCGCACGCGCTGCGCAACCTTCGCCGCCAATTTTACCGTCCCGTAAGGGGATTGAGTTATGTGCGTAAACATTATCGCCTTTCCTTTTTTTTTAAATTTTTTCTCAAGTAGTTTTGCATAATATACCACATTCAGCCCGATTAGTTAAGAGGAAATTATTCAGTAAGCGCAAAAATTCTTTCGACCTGAGACAAATCCAAAGTCTTCAAATGCGAAAGGTCATTGCGCGCGCAATACGCCAGCTCCAAAACTTCCCAATCGTTCGCCTGAAAAAGCATCGCGCCGCCGCCGTAATAATGCAAGTGCCGCAACTCCATATCCCAGGGATCGCTTAAAGTTTTTCCAAATTCGTCGGTCTTCGGCAAAATTGCCCGTAGCCGCGAAAAATTTTTCTCTATTATTCGCCCGCGAACTTGTTCAAGCGTCGGCAAAAGAAATTGCGCTTGACACTCCCAAACCGCGCGGCTGAAAATTCTTTCGTCGAACTTCGGGACAATCTTTTTCACGAAATCCGCGCCGTTGATCAGTAAATCCGTCGTCGCAAGATTTTTTGCAAGTATCGCCGATTGTCCGGAAAGTTTTGCCGCGAGCGTCGAGGTGTAAAGTTTTTCCTGAATCGTCAGCCGCGCATTTTCCAAAAGGTTCAGCGCGAAAAATTGCACGTCGTACGGCGTCAAAAAATCCGACAGCCTTGTTAAACTTGGCGGAGGATTTTCTTCGCTCGTCACAAAAATTAGTGAGCCGCTTGAATTGGAATTATTTTTGCTGAAGTCGACGACGGCGGAAGTCAGCCAGCTAAATTTTTTTTCCAGCGTGATTATTATCGCGTAGCCGCTGAAAATATTTTGCGTCGCCACGTCGACCATCGCGGAATCCTTCGTGAAGTCGCGCAGAAAATTCGACGCAAATTTTTCTGTCAGCGCGTCTACAAAATCTTCTATATCGTCCTTGCCGCCGTAAGAAAAAGTTTCGACAATCAAGGACACGTGACGCCGCTGAATTTTCTCCTTCAAAATCTGCACGAAGCCCGATAAGTCGACCTTCGGCAGGTGGGCGGCGGCGGCGCAATTTTTGTCGACGGCTTCGGCTATTGTCTTGATAAAATGTCGCGCGCCGGGCACCGTTCGCCACCATGAATCAAGCTCTTCGTAATTCAGCGGCTGAAGTTTTTCAAAATCTATTTGACTTTCCGAAGTCGAATAGGAATGTAGCAGAGATATTCTCGAATTTATTCTGGGCATCAAAAAAACTCCCTCGTTGAAAATTTATTTAAGGGTTTTACTTTCTGCCAACGCCCAAATTTTCCTGCAAAAAGCTTTTCAGATTTACGGCTAAATATTTTTAAAACGGATTAACATTGAAAATAATTTGTGTTAAAATATTTTCGTCAAAAGTTTTTACGTGAAAATTTTTCTTTCGAGAGGAGCGGTCTAGATGCCGAAAATTGCTTATGTACAAATGGAAATTGTTGCAGGTCATCCCGAAATTAACGCCGAAAAAATTTTAAACTTCGTCGCGCAGGCGAAAGCGGAAGGTGCCGCTGCCGTGATTTTCCCTGAAATGTCTGTATCCGGTCATCTTTTGAATGACACGTGGGAGCAAGAATCTTTTCTGCGCGATTGCGAATACTTCGGAAAAAAAATTATCGCGGCAAGTTCCGGTATTACAATTATTTTCGGCAACGTCGCCGCAGATTGGGAGAAAAAAAATGACGACGGGAGCGTTCGCAAATACAACGCGCTTTTCGTCGCGCAGGACGGCAAATTAATTCAGCCGGAAAATTTTATTTATCCCTTCGTCGTGAAAAATTTCCTGCCGCATTATCGCGGGCTCACTGACACGAAATATTTTTTCAGTCTGCAAAAACTCGCGCAAGAACTCGGCAAGAAAGTCGACGAACTAAATTGCCCGCTTAATATCGAACTCGCCGGCAAAAATTATCGCGTCGGCTGTCTTTTGGGAGAAAACATTTCGGGAAAAAATTTTGGAGAGCAAATTGATTTCTGCGTAAATATTTCCGCGTCGCCGTTCGTCATCGGGAAAAATTGCGCCTGCAACAAAAATTTTTCCGCGCAGATTAAGGAGCTGCATTGCCCGCTGTTTTACGTCAGTAATCTCGGCATTCAAAACACCGGCAAAACGATTTACACTTTCGACGGCAGCAGCGCGGTTTACAATTCCGGCGGCGAAATTATTCAGCACATTGCGCCTTTCACGGAGAAGATGAAAATTATTGACTTCGATTTGATTGACGAGATACCCGCGCTGAAAATTATCGACGAGCCGGAAATTGCGGAGATATATCGCGCGTTGCATTACGGAGTTGAAAAATTTTTACAGCAGATTAAAATCAGCAAGGTCGTCGTGGGAATATCGGGCGGGATTGATTCTGCGGTGGCCGCCGCGCTGTATACGAAGGTGCTTGGCGCGGAAAATGTTTTGCTGGTGAACATGCCCAGCGTGTTTAATTCTGCGACGACGAGGAATTTGAGCGAACAGCTTGCGAAAAATTTGGGTTGCAAGTACGCGGTGATTTCCATTCAAAAATCTGTAGACTTGACCGTTCGTCAGCTGGAGTTGACGCCGATAATTTTCTTGAAGGACAATTCGACGGAGCAAATAGAAATTTCCGATTTTGTCCGCGAAAACATTCAGGCGCGCGACAGGAGCGGCAGGATTTTATCTGCGCTTGCCGCGTCGATTGGCGGCGGGTTCACCTGCAACGCGAACAAGGCGGAAACGACTGTCGGCTACGCGACACTTTACGGGGACGGCGCGGGATTTTTGGCGGCTCTTGCGGATTTGTGGAAGCATCAAATTTACGCGCTTGCCTATTACTTGAATGCGGAAATTTATGCGCGCGAAGTCATTCCTCAGGGGATAATCGACATAATTCCCAGCGCGGAACTTTCGGACGCGCAGAACGTGGACGAGGGCAAGGGCGATCCGCTGAAATATCCGTACCACGATTTTCTTTTCCGTTCGTTCATTGAGCGGGAGAACAAGGCGACGCCCGAAGATATTTTGATTTGGTACAAGGCGGGAATTTTGGAAAAGGAAATTGGTTGCGCGGAAGGGCTGGTGCAAAAATATTTCCCGACCGCCGAAGAATTTATAAACGACCTTGAACGGTGGTGGAAACTTTTCACGGGGATGGCGGTAGCGAAGAGAATACAATCGCCGCCGATTTTGGCCGTCAGCTGTCGTGCTTACGGCTCGGATCACTGCGAATCACAAAACTCCCCGCATTTCACGCACGCTTACAACGAACTGAAAAAAGAATTGCTCGGCTAAAATAAAATTTGACAAAACGAATTGTAACGGCTATAATTAAGAGGCTTTTTAATCAAAACTTTTGCGTTCGTGGCTCAGTTGGATAGAGCAACGGCCTTCTAAGCCGTGGGTCGAGCGTTCGAGTCGCTCCGAACGCACCATAAGAAAATAACAAAGCTCCGATCTTTGTCGGGGCTTTTTTCGTTTGGTGGGGTATTACCGGAAAGAATCAAAAAAAGACATGGTCTATAGTCAAGGATAAATTGTTGGGCTATTATTTAGACTGATACCATTCATCAATCTGAAACTTCTCAAAATCTTGCTTACGTCCGCAGTACTAATTTTTTTTCTTATCATACAAATAGTTTTTGCGCCTTATATCCCCACAGCTGAAGCAATTATGTTGATAATGAGTTCAATAAGTTCGCAGGTAATTGGAGTGAACTACTCCCGCCTATAGAGGCGGGAGCTTCCTGAATCATCAAGGTTGCGCCGAAGATTGCGTCTTACTTCCTCTCATACAGGCTTTACTTTCCG
>CAJOFR010000040.1 GCA_905234195.1 uncultured Selenomonadaceae bacterium | reverse complement strand
AAAAGTGCAGTGTCTGTCGATACACTGAAGAACTTAAAAATCCTTGAGTTTAGTTGACTTTCTTTACAGTCTCCGCGTCGCAGGAAACGCCAGTGCAGGTTGAAACAGTCCTGCTAACTATGAGGTAGAACTCTGTTGGGTGCGGTCGGAAAATAGGTAAAAATGGCGAAAACCAAGCCGAATAAATCCGAAGATGTTCATGAAGAAGAAACTTTGGATATGTACCTATCGCTACTAGGGAATTTAAGCCTGTGGAGCGTCATACCAAACGTAAGTAGCTTCGGCAAAAACGGACGCATTGAAGCAGGAAGATGTATCGCGAGAACATCACTGTATAAATATGTATCATTTCTTTCGAGTATGTATATATTTATCGTAGCGGATTTAGTCGCGCAGATGGTGTTCGGCGAAATTTTGGAGGCACCGAATCCTATCGACAAGCTTCCGATTGAAGAGCGCGTTAAAATTTTCCGTTAAATAAAATAGGAGGGCTTAATATGTTTAAAATTTTGGGAGTAGATCATATCGGTATCGCGTCAACTGATTTGTCTGACGGCGAATTTTGGAAGACTCTCGGCTTGAAGTGCACGGGCGAAGAAACCGTCGACGAGCAGAAAGTTACGACGGCTTTTTATCCGACGACCGAAGACAAACAGCACGGCGAAATTGAACTTCTCGTGGCAAGTGAACCGGGTAGCCCGATTGAAAAGTTTATCGAGAAAAACGGCGGGCGCGGCGGCATCCAGCACATTGCGTTGCGCGTGGACAATATTGAGGCGGCTCTTGCCGACCTTAAAGAAAAAGGCGTCAGACTTATCGACGAAAAGCCGCGTAAGGGCGCGGGCGGCGCGTCTATCGCTTTCGTTCACCCGAAGGCAACTCACGGCGTCTTGCTCGAACTCTGCCAACGCGATTAATTAGGGACAAGAGGAGAGTGGAAAGGGGCAAGGGAAAAGTTTTAAGAGAAAAAATCTTACCCCTTTCCTTTTATCCCTTACCCCTTAACCCTTAAGAACGGAAGGAGCGAATTAAATGGCGACAGTTCAAGAGAAAATTGAATTAATGCACGCCAAGAAGGAAAAAATTCTTCTCGGCGGCGGACAAAAAAGAATCGACGCGCAGCACGGCAAAGGCAAGCTGACTGCGCGCGAAAGAATCGAAATGTTTTTCGACGAGGGGACTTTTGTCGAACTCGATATGTTCGTTAAACATCGTTGCACAAATTTTGGGCAGGACAAAAAGGAACTTCCCGGCGAAGGCGTCGTTATCGGCTACGGCACTGTAAACGGCAGACTCGTTTACGCGTTCGCGCAGGACTTCACCGTTGAGGGCGGCAGTCTCGGCGAAAAGCACGCGCACAAAATTTGGAAGGTCATGGATCTTGCAATGAAAATGGGCGCGCCACTTATCGGCATTAATGATTCCGGCGGCGCACGTATCCAAGAGGCAGTCGACGCTTTGAGCGGCTACGCGGGGATTTTCTTCCGCAACACGGCGGCTTCGGGTGTTATCCCGCAAATTTCCGTTATCATGGGGCCATGTGCGGGCGGCGCGGTTTATTCGCCGGCTATCACCGATTTTATTTACATGGTTAAAAATACCAGCCAAATGTTTATCACCGGACCCGCCGTCATAAAATCTGTCACGGCTGAAGAGGTCACGGCAGAAGAACTCGGCGGCGCAATGACTCACAATTCCCGTTCGGGCGTCGCTCACTTCGCGGCGGAAAATGAGGAAGATTGTATCAACCAAATTAAATATCTGTTGAGTTTCTTGCCGAGCAATAACCTTGAAGATCCGCCGATTGTGGAGACCGACGACGACCCCGACCGCCAAGAAGAATTTTTGAACACGATTATCCCCGATAACCCGAACGCGCCTTACGACATGAAGGAAGTTATTCGCGGTATTGTCGACGACGGAAAATTCTACGAAGTCCACGAACATTTTGCGACGAACATTATAACTTGCTTTGCGCGTTTCGACGGGCGCAGCGTGGGAATTATCGCGAATCAGCCGGCGGTTATGGCGGGTTGCCTCGACGTCAATGCGTCTGATAAATCTGCGCGCTTTATTCGTTTCTGTGACGCCTTCAATATTCCGCTGGTGAATCTCGTCGACGTGCCCGGATTTTTGCCCGGCGTCGACCAGGAATACAACGGGATTATTCGTCACGGCGCGAAGATGCTCTACGCCTACAGCGAAGCAACGGTTCCGAAAGTCACGGTCATTACGAGAAAAGCTTACGGCGGCTCCTATATCGCGATGTGCTGCCGTGAACTCGGCGCGGATCAAGTTATGGCGTGGCCAAGTGCAGAAATTGCGGTCATGGGTCCTGCGGGCGCGGCGAATATTATTTTCCGCAAAGATCCCGACAAAGACCAGAAAACTGCGGAGTACGTCGAAGAATTTGCGACGCCTTACAAGGCGGCAGAACGCGGCTATGCTGATATGGTTATTGAGCCGAAGGAAACTCGTCCGCTGATTATTACCGCGCTTAATGCTCTTGCCAGCAAACGCGAAGTAGGTCCCAGCAAAAAACACGGCAACATTCCGCTTTAATTAGTGACAAGTGGAAAGTGGTAAGTTTTAAGGGAAAAGAAAATCTTACCCCTCATCCCCTTGTCCCTTGAAAAGGAGATGGCAGCGATGGCTGAAAAAGTAAAGCCCGAAATTTTGGCGGCGATTATGGCGGCGGTACAGCAGTTGATGAAAGGCGGTAAAGTCGTCGCAGTCAAAATCAAACGCAACGAAAATTGGGCACTCGCAAATAATTTGCGCGTCAAGTAAATCGTAAATAAAATCGGAGGTAAATTTAAATGGCAGTTAAAAAATTTAATGTCACCGTGAACGGCACGACGTACGAAGTTGAAGTCGAAGAAGTAAAAGCAACAGGCGGCGCGGTTCCCGTAGCGAAACCCGCAGCTCCCAAACCGGCGGCACCCGCACCCGCACCGGCGGCGGCGGCTCCCGTAGCGAAGGCGGCGGCAGGCGCAGGCGAACATTCTATCGACGCACCGATGCCCGGCAAAGTTATTAAACTCGTCGCGGCAGAGGGCGCGGCTGTCAAAGCGGGCGAAGTCCTTTTGATTCTCGAAGCTATGAAAATGCAGAACGAAATTACCGCCGACGCTGACGGCACTGTTAAAAAGTTTAATGTCGCGGCAGGGCAGAGCGTCAAGGCTCACGAATCCCTTGTCATTCTCGGTTAATAAGTGACAAGTGGTAAGTGGGAAGGGGTAAGGGGTAAGGGAAAAGTTTTAGGAGAAAAGAAAATCTTATCCCTTGTCCCTTAAAAAAGGAGTCGCTGAAAAAATTGGCGGCTCTTTTTAATTTGTCTGTACGAAAAAGTTTAATCGGCGGGCAGGAAAAGAAACAATCTTGTTGAAATAATCAGTGGTATTTAATTTTGTTCGATAATATGAATGTTTTGGTGGTAAGATATGGCAGTAACAAAACTTCAGCGGGGTGCGGACAAAAATTTCGTCTGCCCCACTTGCGGAAAAAGTTTGCGCCGAGTGGAGGGCGGGAACATTACGGTTGTTAATGGCAAGGTCGATATGGACGCGACGTTGCCGCGTTACGTTTGCGATCATTGCGAAGTTTTTTATCGTGAACTTCTGAAATCGGGTTACTATGACGTTTTCGACCTCCCCGAAAACGAAAAGAAACCTAAAGCGCGCGTCATTGCAACCGGCGATATTCCCCCCACGCAACTGAAGCGCGAAGCCGACGGGAAATGCCCCTGCCCGCGTTGCGGAGAAAGAATGGATTTTGTCGAAGCAGGTCCCGTGCAAATCGTCAACGGCCGCCCCGATTTCAGCAACACGATGGATCATTTTATTTGCCCTTATTGTAAATCGGTCTTCAGAAAAATTGTGGGCACGGATTATTTTCAGTGGTCGGAAAAGTAGCGGTCGTTTTCTTGAAAAATATGGAGAGGTTGGCTGATGGAAAAGCGTAGAAATTTTAATTGGTTCGCGATTCTCATGGTCGTCGTCGTCGCGTATTTTTCGACGGTTTTAATTTCGCAGCAAGTTCACCTGTCGCACGTCAGCGAAAGCCAACGAATAGCAGACAAAAGACTTGCGGCGGCGCAAGCTGAAAATGAAAAATTGCGCAAGCAGTACGACGAACTTCAAAAATTGGACAACATTGAGAAATTGGCGCGAGAAGATTTGGGCTTGACTAAGGAAGGCGAATTGCCCTACCAGTTATCGCGTTGATTCTCTAAAAAATTTTTTAAAAATTTTCCGGAGGGACATTGTTTTGGCAATCGAATTGGGCAGCGTGGTGGAAGGAAAAGTTACACGCATTATGAATTTTGGAGCCTTTGTTGAGCTGGAAGATAACAAGGTCGGATTGATTCACATTTCGGAGGTCGCTGACGAGTACGTGAACAGCGTCAGCGATTTTCTCAAGGAAGGCGATACTGTTCAGGCAAAGGTTATCAGCATTGACGCAAATGGCAAAATTGCGCTGTCAATAAAAAAAATGAAGCCGAAAAATCAGGACGCGGAAAAATCTCCCCGCAATTTCAAAAATAAACCCGCTAATCGCAACGGAGATTTTAAACCGAGCCGCCAGACTTCAGCTTCTTTTGAAGACAAATTATCAAAGTTCCTAAAAGACAGCGACGAAAGACTCACCGACTTGAAGAGGAAAACCGATTCAAAACGCGGAGGTCGCGGCTCCAGACGTTCGGATTAACTTGGCGCGGCAAAAAAAATTATCGGCAGTCACTGCGGCTGCCGATTTTTTATTTCAATTTTTGCTGTTCGTCGCGATATTTATCAATTAACTCCCGATTCGCCCGACTTGATTGACCGAAGCGTCGAGCATGGTATCCTGTGTCGTCACTGCCTTCGCGCCCGCCTCGTAAAGCCTGTGGTTGTGAATCAACTCAACCATTTCGCTCACGATAGCCGTGTTGGATTTTTCCAGCAAGCCCTGCATAACTTCACCGGTCGCCGGCTGCGGCTGCGCTACATTGCCGTTATTGTCCGTCACTGCATAAAAAAGATTATCGCCTTGTTTTTCGATAGCCAAACGGTCATTAAACTGCACTACTTGAATTTGAGCAAGCTGACGCTGTTGCCCGTTCTGTTGGTCGCTAACGAAAATACTTCCGTCGCCTGTAATCACGATTCTTTCGGAAGGAATGTTTTGCGGAATGGTAATCGGGTTTCCGCCCCTGTCCAATAAATTATAGCCGCGAATGTCCTGGAGGACTCCGTCTTGATTTTTGAAGAAGGCACCGTTTCGGGTATAACGAACGCCGTTTGGAGTTTGAATAGTGAAAAAACCTTCGCCGGCAATCGCCAAATCAAAAGTGTTGCCCGTCGATTCAAACGCGCCCTGCTCGTGGTCAACGGCAATTTCGTCAATGTAATCGCCAAGACCCAGCTGCCCGATTGAAGGACGATAAAAAGGATCGGCGTCGAACCCTTTAAATCTGGTTACGTCGTAGCTTGAAGTGCCGAGAGTTCCCAGCGAATTAAAAGCAGCCGCCTGCAGTCCGACTGTGCCGCCGTCTTCGTGGTCGTAAACGCGCTTTATCAACATGTTTTCAAATTCGCGGTGAACAGCAACGTCGCGCTTATAACCCGTAGTCGCGGCATTTGCGATATTGTTTGAGATAACGTCCGTCCGTCTCGTTTCCGTAATCATTCCTGTAGCTGCCGTGAAAAGCCCTCGCCACATTTTATATCACGTCCTTTATTTTATTTTTCCGATCGAAAATTTTTGTAGTTCCGTCTACCAAAAAGTTTATCGTGTTTTTTTGAAAACAAATTAAGAATAAAAAAAATCTCGACTGCCGCCGAGATTTACAAGAAATTTTTTCACGACATGCTGACGAATCTCAAATACTGCGCCAAAACGTAGCCATTCATGCCGCCGTATTGGACGGGCAGAAAACCATTGCGCGGGTCAACGTCCGAAACCAAAACACGAGTGCCCAGCGGAATACGTGCCAAAGCATCGGCGTGAACAGTTGGCGCGCTCCTCAAGCTGACCCATTCGCTACAGTTCACCACGACGAACCAATCTGCCTTGCCCCTGAAATCCCGTGAATCGTAATCCGTGTAGTAGGACACCAAAACGCCTTCGTCAACTGCCGCTTGCGAAACTGCCGCCGGTGAAATTATCGCCGCCGCCATTAACGCCGTCAAAAAAATTTTTTTCATGGCAATCCCCCACTTTATTTTTTACTGAAAATTATTTGCAACATAATTGTAAATGGCGCGGGCAACAGGTGAGTTTCCGTCGCCGACATACCCCGAATAACCTTCGGAGTTTTCGTATTTCATCCTTCTGTTTTGACACTCCCCACGCCTAAAGGCGGGGGATTCTTGAGAAGTTTGAACTCTGTAGAGGTCAGTCCTTATTCGCTGACGTGCGCCCTTATTCTCAATGG
>CAJOFR010000039.1 GCA_905234195.1 uncultured Selenomonadaceae bacterium | reverse complement strand
CACGCCGGTAAGAATAAGGGTAGCTTGACTACCAAACTTCTTAAATGGGGACGTAAGTTTCCTAGAACCCCCTGACTTTAGTCATGGGGAGGCTCAGCAACGAGTGTATAAGGCTGAACAAGGCGGGCGAAATTTCTCCGCTGGCGATTGAGACTTCGGGGCACGGCGCGTTGAGCGAAAATTATTATCTCGATGACGGCGCATATTTGGCGGTAAAACTTTTGATTGCGGCGGCGAAAAATAAAAATCTTGCCGCGCTGATCGAAAAACTTGAGTACCCCGCCGAAGCCGTAGAGTATCGCCTGAAAATCAATACCGAAGATTTTAAAAGCTACGGCGAAAAAGTTTTGGAGGCGTTCAAAAATCGCGCGGTCGAAAAAAATATTCAGCTTGCCGAGCCGAATTTTGAGGGCGTGCGCTTGATTTTCGACGAGGGCTGGGCACTTTTGAGGTTGTCCCTGCACGATCCCAACATGCCGCTGAATATTGAAAGCAACGTCAAAGGCGGCTGTGAAAAAATTTTTGCCCGCGTCAAAGAATTGCTTGCCGGTTTTTCCGCGCTTGGCAACGTGAATTAATTTGAAGTATTTTTCCCCTCTTGTCGGAGGGATTTTTTTACGTGGAGTTTTTTTATTTTTTTACGTTAATCAAACATAAAATGTGTTGACTTTTTGGGGAGGGTAGAATTATAATACAACGGAGTTAGTAAGAATTTTTAGAATTTTGATTCTAAAAATTTAGGAGATGGAGGCGATAAGCATGAGTAAAGTTTCAGAAATGACTCGTGAGAAATGGATCATGAGCACATTTCCTGAATGGGGAACATGGCTGGTAGAGGACATCGAATCAGCTGTGGTGCCCGAAGGACAAGTGGCAATGTGGTGGCTCGGTTGTACGGGGATTTGGTTTAAGACGCCGGGCAAGGCGAATATCACGATTGACCTTTGGTGCGGGAACGGCAAGCGCACGCATGGCGACGGAAAAATGAAAGTCGGACATCAGATGGCGAATATGTGCGGTTGCCGCAACATGCAGCCGAACCTTCGTAATGTTCCTTTTGTGATAGATCCGTTTGCATTTAAGCAGGTGGACGCGGTTTTGGCTACGCATTATCACCAAGATCACATGTCGGCAGAATGGGCGGCGCACGTGATAAACAGCGGAATGACGACGATAGAAGACGGAAAAGAAATTCCCGTGCCGTTTATCGGGCCGAAAAAATCTGTGGAGACGTGGGTTAAGTGGGGCGTGCCTGAAGAACGTTGCCGCGAAGTGAAACCTGGAGACAGTTTCAAAATTAAAGATATCGAAATAATTTGTCTTGACAGTTTTGACCGCACGTGCATAGTGACGACAGATTCGACGGGACCCGACAGGGAAGAGCTTACAGGGAAATGCCCGACGGATATGGACGAAAAGGCGGTTAATTATCTTTTGAAGACGCCGGGCGGAAATATTTATCATTCCGGAGATTCGCATTTCTCGATTTATTTCGCGAAACACGGGAAGGATCACGATATAGACGTGGCGTTCGGCTCCTTCGGGGAAAATCCGATAGGTATGCAGGATAAAATGACGTCGATAGACGTTTTGCGCATGGCGGAAAATCTGCAGTGCAAGGTAGTTATTCCTATACACTGGGACGTTTGGACGAACTTCCAGGCGGACTGCGAAGAAATTAAGTTGCTGTATGATTTCAAGAAAGACAGGAACGAATATAAATTCCATCCGTTCTTCTGGCAGGTCGGCGGCAAGTACGTATATCCGCAGGACAAAGACAAGATTTATTATCACCACCAGCGCGGCTTTGAAGATTGTTTCGAGCATCCGCAGAATATACCGTTTAGATCATGCTTGTGAGATGATTTGATTTGATTTTGACGTCGGCGGGGGAATAAAAATCCCGCGCCGATAGTCAATCGAGGACAGGAAAATGAAAAATACTCAAAAGGCAGTGCAAGAAAGGCGGCAAGATATACTAAGAGCGGTTTTGGAAAAAGGCGAAGTAACGGTGGAAGAAATAGCCCTGACGCACAAAATATCGGGAATGACGGTTCGACGAGATTTCAAGGCGATGGAAAATAACAGGCTGTTGCACAGGATACATGGCGGCGCGATTTCGTTCGACAGGTTCAGCGAGTTAAACGGATTTCATTCGCGTGTGGAGGAGAACAGGGAAAAAATTTCCAGGTACGCCGAACGCTACGTTGAAGACGGCGACATACTTTTTATAAACGGGAGCAGGACGGCGTTAAATATGCTTAGGTACGTGGGCGCGAAAAAAGTTTTGGTATACACGAACAACGGCTGGGCAATGGAGGAAAAGTATCCTTCGGGAGTGAAAATTTGTTTGACCGGCGGGGAGATAAGGGAGCGCGTCATGGTCGGAGATTACGTCATGAGGAATTTACTTTATCTGACGGTTGACAAGATTTTCATAGGTTGCGCGGCGGTTTACAGCGACGGAGAATTTCGGTACGACATACCGACGGAAATTGGGATAAACGAGGCGATGATAAGCCGGACGAAAAATAAAGTGTACGTGCTGGCGGATCATACGAAGTTTCAGAAACGGGAGACGACGGATATTAGGTACGGGAGCGCGGTGTACGAAAAGCAAATAGTGCTGATAACAGACGAGAAGGCAGACCGGTCAATCGTGGAGAGTCTGAAAAATCGCGGGATAGAAGTTGTAGTGGCTTGCGAGTAGTTTTTCAGAAGAGTAGGAGGATGAATATGTTTAAAGAATTGGTGGAGAAGAAGAGGTATTCTTTTCACGAAGGTTTTAACGATTGGCGCGACGCGGTGCGCGCTGCGTGTCAGCCGCTGTTGGACGACGGCACGATAACGCCGATTTATCCGGACGAGATTATTAAAAAGGTAGAGGAGCTCGGACCGTACATTGTTATTGCGCCGAATATTTGCATTCCGCACGCGCAGGAAGGTGTGGGCGTGAACGATACGGCAATGTGCTTTATGAAGACTGAAAAGCCGGTGCACTTCGACCCGAACGATCCGGAAAAGGACGCGAGAATTTTTGTAGTGTTGGCGTCGACGAACAACAACATACACTTGGAAAATTTGAGCGCGCTGTCTGAAACGTTGTCGGACGAGGCAATAGTAGCGAAAGTTCTTGAGGCGAAGACTCCGGAAGATTTGCTGAAAGTCGAAGAATAAAAATTCCTGAATGGGAGAGAGTTTTATGGAAGTATTGCTTAGTATTTGGGAATTTTTTCAAAACAATATCCTGACGAAGCCGCAATTTTTCATTGGATTTATCGTTCTGGTAGGATATTTGCTGTTAGGCAAACCGATTCACGAATGTATATCAGGATTTATCAAGGCGACAGTCGGTTATATGATTTTGAACGTGGCATCCGGCGGATTGGTATCAAACTTTCGACCGGTGCTGGCGGGGTTGAAAGACCGCTTTGAACTTTCGGCGGCGGTTATCGACCCGTATTTCGGGCAGGCGGCGGCACAAATGTCCGTCGAAAATGTCGGGCGTTCGTTCTCGATGATGATGTTGGTTTTGTTGCTGGCGTTCACTATGAACATACTTTTGGTTATGTTCCGCAAGTACACCAAAATCCGCACGCTGTTTATCACCGGTCACGTCATGGTGCAACAATCCTCAACGGCGTTGTGGTTGGTTTTGTTCTGTTTCCCCGAACTGCAAGACCCGCAAGTCGTGGTAATGCTGGGAATTTTGCTCGGTACTTACTGGGCAGTCGGCTCGAACTTGACAGTCGAACCGGTTGCGAAACTTTCTGAAGGCGGCGGTTTCGCGACAGGACACCAGCAAATGTTTGGTATCTACGTGGTTTCAAAAATCGCGGGCAAAATCGGCGACCCGAAAAAATCCCTCGAAAATTTGAAACTGCCAGGCTTTTTGGCGATGTTTAACGAAAACGTCGTGGCAACCGGCTGCTTAATGTTCTTCTTCTTTGGCGCGATAATTATGGTACTCGGTCCCGATTTGATGCACAGCATTGACAAAGGTTTTGCGCCGAATCAGAATTTCGGATTCTACATTTTGGAAAAATCGTTGTACTTCGCAGTTTACTTGACGATACTGCAGCTTGGTATCCGCATGTTCGTTTCTGAATTGACAAACTCTTTTCAAGGTATTTCGGAAAAACTCCTGCCCGGCTCCATGCCTGCAGTGGACTGCGCGGCGGTCTACGGTTTTGGTCACCCCAACGCAGTAACAATCGGCTTTTTGTTCGGCGCGTTCGGACAACTTTTGGCGATTCTGGGTTTGGTAGTATTCCACAGCCCGATATTGATAATCAGCGGATTCGTGCCGTTGTTCTTCGATAACGCAACCTTCGCGGTGTATGCAAACCGTCTCGGCGGTATCCGTGCGGCGACAATAATCCCGTTCTTCAGCGGAATAATCCAAGTTCTCGGCGGCGCGTTCGCGGCTCACTACTTCTTGACGGGCGTATACGGCGGCTGGCACGGCAGTTCCGACTGGGATTGGGTATGGCCGGCGATTGGTGTTATCATGAATAATCTGCACTTTGTGGGCGTCGCGTTGGTAGTAATTTTCTTGCTGGCGATTCCGCAGATTATTTATCGTAGGAACAAAGATACCTACTTCCTTATCGCTGAAGATTATGACGCTTACAAGGAACACATGGCGAAGAAACAGGGCGTATCTGTTGACGAAGTAGTTATAGATTAACGAATTTTGGCGGCGTAAGTCGCGAAAAAATAAAGTATTGGAAGGGAGCCTTTAACATGGCGAAATTGAAAGTAATAGCTGCGTGCGGCAGCGGAATGGGATCTTCACAGATCATCAAAATGAAACTCGAAAAGGCGTTCAAAAAACTCAACGTGGACGCAGAAATTTATCACACGAACGTTGGCGACGCGAAATCGCAGGCAAATAACTACGACGTGGTTTTCTGCTCCGAGTCTTTGGTCGGGACGTTCACCGGCGTGAAAGCAACTGTCATTGGGCTGAAAAACCTGCTCTCTGAAAAAGAAATGACGGAAAAGATTCAAGAAAAAATTATCGACAAGAAATAAAAATTAAATAGGGAAGAGTTTTTGAAATTTTGCCGGCGGGGGAAGAAATTCTCCCGCTGACAGAAATTTTTTTTAACGGGAGAGTTTTCGATGCTGGAAGAACTGAAGAAAAAAGTATACGAGGCGAACATGGAATTGCCGCGCCGCAAGCTGGTCACGTACACTTGGGGCAACGTCAGCGGAATTGACAGGGCAAGCGGACTGTTCGTGATAAAACCGAGCGGCGTTGAGTACGAAGAGTTGACGCCGGAAGATTTGGTTGTGGTGGATTTGGACGGCAAGAAGGTCGAAGGAAAAATGCGCCCGTCGTCGGACACCGAAACACACAGGATTTTGTACAAGGCGTTTCCGGAAATCGGCGGCGTTGTCCACACGCACAGCCCGCACGCGGTGTCGTGGGCACAGGCGGGGCGGGATATTCCCGCGTACGGCACGACGCACGCCGATTATTTTTATGGCGACATCCCCTGCACGCGCAGTTTGACGAAAGAGGAAATCGAAGAGGCCTACGAGCTGAATACGGGCAACGTTATCGTCGAGACTTTTACGCAGCGCAAGATTAATCCGGTTTATGTTCCTGCGGTTATTTGCGCGAATCACGGACCCTTCACGTGGGGCAAGGACGCGGCGCAGGCGGTGTATCATTCTGTGGTTTTGGAAGAGGTTGCAAGAATGGCGACGTTCACCGAAATTAATAACCCGAAGGTTCAGCGCGCTCCGCAACATATTCAAGACAAACACTTTATGCGCAAGCACGGTCCCAACGCTTATTACGGGCAGGGTTGAGAGGTAGAGTCATGAAAAAATATCTTTTGGGGCTTTACGAAAAAGCGATGCCCGGCAATTTGACTTGGGCGGAAAAATTGCAGGCGGCTAAGAACGCGGGATTTGACTACGTCGAAATGAGTATCGACGAGACTGACGAAAAACTTGCGCGTTTGGATATGACGGACGGGCAGTTTGATGAGATTATTGCGGCAATGCGCGCGGTCGGTCTGCCGTTCCGTTCGATTTGCTTGAGCGGGCACAGGAAATATCCGTTCGGGAGCCACGACAAGGCGACGCAAGTTCGCAGCATGGAGATTATGGAGAAGGCGGTTTCGCTGGCGGCGCGGCTGGGTATTCGGACGATTCAGCTTGCGGGCTATGATGTTTATTACGAGGAAGGCGATGAGCAAACCCGCGCGGACTTCCTGAAAAATCTCAAGCTGGCTACGGAAATGGCGAGCAAGGAAGGCGTTCAGTTGGGTTTCGAGACTATGGAGACGCCTTTCATGGATACCGTAGGCAAGGCTATGAATTATGTTAAGCTTGTCGATTCTCCGTACTTGGGCGTTTATCCGGACGTCGGCAATATCACAAACGCGGCTCTGCTCTATAAAAGTGACGTCGTCGAAGATCTGAACAGCGGCAAGGGTCATATCGTTGCCGTCCATTTGAAGGAGACTGTTCCTGGAAAATATCGTGAGATTCCGTACGGGACAGGGCATGTTGATTTTGGAAAGGTTATCAAAACTTCGTGGGCTTTGGGTGTTCGCCGCTATGTGACTGAATTTTGGTACGTCAAGGGTGTAACTCAAGATTGGCGGGCGGAATTGGAAAACGCCAACAAATTTATCAAAGAGCGGCGTAAGACCCCTAGCTTTAGCTATGGGGATATAAGCCGCAACAAGGTAAGCGCATAGAGAAATTTGTGCGTAGAGAGGACTTG
>CAJOFR010000038.1 GCA_905234195.1 uncultured Selenomonadaceae bacterium | reverse complement strand
ATTTCGCCTAAACTCAAATTGCTAGTCATGATTGTTTGAAGTTTGGAATTGTACCGAGCGTTGATAATGCGGCTAATTGTTTCGCACACAAATTTTGTAGGTACCTCCATTCCGACATCATCAAGAATAAGAGTTGGTACGGTGTAGAGTTGGTCTAGAATTTCTGTTTCGCTGTATTCCGAATTATCCTTAAAAGTCGACCGAATCATAGTAGAAATGTTGGGGACGGTGGCGAAAATTACCGTGCGCCCGTTTTTTATTATCTCCTGCGCAATTATCGCCGCTAATAAAGTTTTACCTGTACCGACACTGCCGAAAAAATACGCGCCTCTATCCGCATGTTCGACCAACTTTTTCGCGCAAGCTACTGCGTTTTTGTTGAGTTCGTCAACGTCATAATCGGCAAAAGTCTTACCGAGATATTCTGACGGGATTCTCGCCATGCTCAATTTTCTTTCGAGCGATTTTTGAGCTTTTATCCTCACGCCGTTATTGCAAATGTAATAAGCAATGCTGATGGTTTGGTTTTTCGCATTAGATTGAACTATCGGTTTCCAATAATTACTGTTTATCTTGCAAGTTTCACCGGAACAAGTTTTGCAAATCTTTCTTTCGTTTTCGACCTCTAAGATTTTTAAAACGTTGTAGTCATTAATCCAATCGCCATAAGTATCGCGAATGCGCTCCGCGTGTTGGGCAAGCAGTTTTGCGTTTCTCTCCTTGACTTTCAACGCGGCGGCTTTAAATACCGGATTTAATGACAGTTCAGTGAAAATGTCAGTAATTGGCGTTAACTTGCCGGTTTCCGATTCTTCGTCCAAATTTTTCTCGGAATTTTCCGACGACGCCGCCAAAAGTTGGGGGGATTGAAAGAGGTAGTTCCTGCGGATTTTCGTAAGTTCAGCCTCTTTAGCCGCCCTAAGTTCGGCAATACCGTCGCGGAAGTATTGGGGGTTTGTTTCGGCAAGTTTCTCAAGTTCGGAAATTACTTTATCGTATCTATCGCTTATCTGGTTCAAGATATTCAAAGCAAGTTCGTCATCTTCGTTAAGGTTACCAATTTTCCCACTGATGTTCGAGTTCCCACGCTTCGGGTTTAACTGAATTGGTGGTAGCGGAGTTTTTCTGTTGCTCACCTTCACTGTTCTTGCTCCCTTCCGGTTGTTTAAACCTTCCTGTGAGTTGTCCTCTTACAAGATTCAAGTTAATATCACCGTATTTCTTGTAAATCCAGGCTTGCCTTATTGCGTCGGCTACTTTTTCTGCGCCATATTTCCTTTCAAGGATATGCAGTTCGTAACAAGCTCCTTCGTTAGGTTCTTGACTGGCGTATCTTCTCCAGGCGTTTCTAACTTCGTCTGATATTTCCTCTTCAGTCGAAATTTTTTCGTCTTCGTTTGGAATTTGGCGTGAACTTAACAAATTGCCATTACCCGAAATTTTTTGGCTCTCACAAGCTCTCGCGGGCGCCCGCGTTTGTTGTTGTTGTTGTAAAAATTGTCTTTGTCTTAACGTCTTAGCGTCTTCGTGCGCGGGGTATACGGAACACGCCCCCATATCGGCAACGGTCGTGATAGGGGAGGTAGCAGGATTTTCGATAGGGGTATCGGCAGGGTAAAGACGCAGTAAACGATACTCAGTCTTTTTTGAGCCTTTACCGGATTTAAAATCGATAAAACCCTTAAGCTTGAGTCGGGCTTTGGCATTACGAATAGTCTCCTTCGACGCCGGCTTACCTGTGCTGTCGTGCAATCTCATCTTTACTTTCATATCCTCATCTGCGATTCGGACTGTCTCCGGCCAATGGCGACGGTTGAACAAGTTGAACAAGTGGAGATAAAGCAACTGGTCGCTACCGCTGAGCATCTTATCGTCAGCGAGTTCAAAAAAAAGCTTGAGCTGCGTAAGTGGATTATCCATAAACGAGCCTCCTATGTTATTTTCAAAGAACGCTTCCTCTTGCGAGGAATATATATTAGCTTAGCTAATTTTAAGATAAAATCCGCGTTCGGCGAGGTGAGCACCTGGAACAGTTTCGCCCTTTGCGATACTGGCGCGAATTTTCTCTTTATCGAGTTTGTAAGTCGTGACGGGGATTTTAAAATCGGAGGGAACAAGTGCCTCGTCGTCGATGGTTAAGGGTTGCTTTCCGCCGACCTTAGCGACAGTCATATTGCCGCGAGGAGTCGGGATTTTTTTGGCGCCAATCACAATCAGATTCTGGAGGTAGTATTCCTTGATATTGGAGATATTAGCCTCAATCGAGTGTTTACGCAACTGCAAGCGTTTAATTTCGGCGTCAAGTCCGTCACGAACGTTTTCAAGCGAGCGAATAAGCCCGATTCCGTTAGCGCATTTGTCAACAATCTCATTCATGCTGGCTTCGGCGTCTTGCAAAGTAGCCGTCAAAGTATCGCTGTCGAGATTTTCGTCGAGCAAAAGCTCAAAGGCGCTATTAAAGTTGTTGGTAAGATTATACAACGTAGCCATAAAAATACCTGCTTTCTTTCTTAAAAAAATTTTTCTTCCGGAGCCGCCAACGTCCTTGTTAGCGGCTTATCGACTACGGGAAGGCGGCAAAAGTTCACACAATCATAGGCATCACCCCTTTCGGAAAAATGTAAGGTTAAACGGATTTTAGAGCTTAATCGCTCATCGGTATCGCCGAAAAATTCAGCGACACTATCAACAATTAAATTCTCCTTTTTTACCAAGCAGAAATTTTTTTCTTAACTTTAACGAGCATATTGGAAATAATGGAAACACCTTGAGTTAGCAAATTATCTTGTTCGAGGATGTCAATCGGCTTGCATTTGCGATTTTTAGCTCGCCACATGATTTTGATGTGCTGGTCGGTATCAATGTTATTAATGAAATCGTACCAGGCTTGCCGATAAGCGGCGGGTTTGTTTTCGTCGAAATTCGGCAAGGTTGCCGCGTATTCTTTGATAAGTCTGTTAAGCGTCTGACGTTGAGTTTCGCCTTCAATCGGATTAAGCCAAGCAAGCATGGAGCGTTGCTGTTGCTGTTCGGATTCAACTGCCTTGATTCGCGCCTCGTGATGCTTAAGCACTGCAAGAGTTTGTTCAAGGGCAGTTAAAGGTGATACAGGCGGTGTTTCTTGCTTAGCGGAATAAGTTCCCGTCTTCCGGATACTCGGCAAAACTTCAGCTGTGACCCAACGTTTGAATTTCTTCGCGTCGGGAAGTCTGCTAGAAAGTATCAGCGAGTAAAGCCCGCTTTCATTAATTACCGTCATGTTCGGATTTCCCTGAATACCGTCACGAAATGCGACGGTATTTTTATCCTCGTCATCAACGTGCTTTGCAAGCGCGTCACGCGGATTAGTGTACCCAAGTGCCTCCGCGACGTCCTTGCCGACGAAATAAATCACGCCGTCAATGGTTACCGTGCGGATTTTTCCAAAATGTTCGTGATTGTAAGTTTTAATTGCGCCGTCCACAGAATATCTTCCTTTCCTTATTCGATTTTCAAAGAATTAGAGTTATTAATCAAAACTCATTGCAACCGCTGACCGAAGTCAGCGACTGTATCAATCTTGATTAACAGTCCGTTTTACCGGATACCCAACTTTTTTTCGAGATAAAGGTTTCTGATGATGACTTCCAGCAATTTCTTTTCGATAAGGTAATCTTTTTCGAGCAAGGATTCGAGTTTATCTTCGTAGGCATCTTCCTTCGCCGAACAATTAGGAACAATATCGCGAGGGATAATGTTAGTCAGATTGACTTCATCGTTACGGTTTAAAGCCGTCAAGATGTTGCCCCAGCTTTCGTTACTCAAAAATTCGCTGAAAATCGCGTTGAGCGCCTTCGCGCTGATAGAAAACCCGTTGACGTAGTACCAACTCTTACTTCTGGTGAGTTTCATGAAAAATTCCTCCTAAACAATCTTCCCTAAAACAACTTTTTGTGTTACAATTGACAAATAAATTTAACTCCACAATTCGCGCAAGTCTTTGACGCCGAGCACGTCCGCAATTTTTATCGCCGTGATTACGTCTGGAACACCTTTTGTTTTAGCCGTTGCGGATGCTTCAAATCTCCTGTACCTGCGTTCGGTTGTGCCGACTTTTTTCGCAATTTGGGCTTGCGTTAATCCTATTTCTATTCTTTTTTCTTGAAGTTTATTTCTCATCTCACCTCGTCTCCTTTTTCTTAGGTTGTTTTCAACCTGTTAATCGGGATTATAGCAGGTTGTTTTTAACCTGTCAAGAGTTTTTTTGAAGTTTTTTTGATAGAGGGGATTTTTATGTTTGAATTTGGACAGCGTCTAAAATCGATTAGACAAGGACATCACCTTACACAAAAACAACTCGCTGAACAAATCGGAGTTACTGAACGCAATTTACGCCATTACGAATCTGGAACTATGAAACCTAGATTAGACGTTATTCTTGCAATACTCGATAGTGTAGACGTTTCGGCAGATTATTTATTAGGCAGGACGGATAATCCAGAAATAAATCGGTAACAATCTTCCCTAAAATTACTTGTACCCGAAAAGTTTTTCTGAAGTGGTGCCTAAAGCCCTAGCAATGCTGTTGGCAGTGGGAGCACTGGGCGTCCGCGTGCCGTATTCGTACTTTTGGTATGCAACTTTGGTAACTCCGACTTCAGCGGCGACTTGCTTTTGCGTTTTACCCGATTTTTTACGAGCCGCTATTAAAATTTCATTTCTCATCTCACCTCATCTCCTTTTTTTCTTTGTTAAGAATACGTTTGTATCTTCAACACCTCGAATTATAAAGGATACGTTTGTATTTGTCAAGTGTTTTTTTAGGATTATCAAAAGTTTTGGGGAGGAGGATTTTTTATGGCTGAATTTCCCGAAAGATTACTTGCACTAAGAAAAGCTAATGGATTAACGCAAAAGCAGTTAGCACTTGAATCTAACCTTAGTGAAGTAGGGATAAAAAGTTACGAACGTAATATCCGCGAACCTGCCTACAGGCAACTTATATCGCTTGCAGATTTTTTCAACGTTTCACTTGATTATTTGGTAGGAAGGACGGATAATCCAGAAATAAATCGGTAATATCAAAGAGCGATGGACGGGGAAACCCGTCTTTTTTTGTTAGAAAGGAAGATTATCAACGTCGATAGCAGAGCCGCTGAATCCGTCCGAATCATTGACTTGATTAGATTGTTTAGCGTCGGCAAATTCCATGCGTTCAACGATGACGTCAACGGCGAAATGTTTGACGCCGTCTTTTTCGTAGTTATTGTTTTGCAAACGCCCCTCGACGATAATTTTGCTCCCTTTGTTGAGATATTTGCCGAAAATTTCAGCGGTTTTATCCCAAGCGACGAGATTAAAAAAATCGGCGTCGGGAGCGTCGGAATTTCTATTATAAGGGCGTGGTACAGCGATACTACAGCGCATGTAAGCCTTTCCGTTCGCCGTGTATTTGACTTCGGGCGCGCGCGTCAATCTGCCGCAAAAAAATACTTTATTCATGGTGACCTCCTATCCGGCTAACAACGGCAATGTGCTCGAAAAAGTGATTTTGAGAAAATCATCGACACAAACCATTATTTTGCTCTCAATCTGTACAAAAATCGACAATATCGGTGATTAACGAAAAAATTGCGTCAAGTTTTTGCGCTACGTCAATATCTTCCGAAACTTTGTCACAATTTGCTTGCAATTCGGCAAGCTGTTTCTTCGTCTCTTCATAATCCGCCGGCGGTACAGTCTCGACCGTCTTAGCGTCAAGTTTTTCCTGCAAGTCAGAAATTTTTTGCCTAAGAGTTTCCAGCTCCCGCTTGTTTTCCGCATAATCGTCGGGAACTTTTTCAACCGTTATCGGCTTTTGCGACTGCAACTTCGTCAATTCCGCCGCAAGTTTATCCCGCTCCCCGCGATATTTGCTAGCCTCTTCGTTGACCGTTTTGACCGACTCCCCCAACTGCTGATATTCCGCCTCAAGAGTTTCCGCCCGACCTTTCCACTCTTTTATCTCGGCGCGCAGATTTTTTATCGTCATATCTTCGACGGGCTTACCTTCCGCCGCCTTAGCCGCTATGAACTTTTCTTCGTCGCCTTCGGGCAGGGCTAAAAGCTCAAGCATCTGCGAATTAGTCAATTTGTCAATATTGGACGACGTCGTCCAATTCGAGAATCTATCAGCAACTTTCATAAACCTATCTGCCGTGCGATGCGTCATCCCAAAATTCTCTTTAAGCCAATTACCCCACTCGCCGTGCGGAATAACTTTTTTGCACTCAATCAGTTCCTTCCCGACTTCAATAATTCCCTGCCCGATTTGACCGAGATAAAACTGAATCTTGATAACGCGGGTTTCGAGCGTCACGGGCTGATTTTCCCCTGACCTTACAATTTCTTCCGACACTGTTCATCACTCTTCCTTTAATACTCATCACAACCGCCGAATTTTCCACTCGGCGGCTCTGTGAACATTAAAGTTGTTTAGAAAGATTGTTAAAAAGTAAGGTTGTTTTCTTGCCTTAAGCCTCTTTCAAGACTTATTCCAACCGCCGACGTGGTGTTTATCGGCGGCTGGATAACCCTTGAAAATCTAATAAAGGAGGATTTTTAAATAAGTAACACCGTCCGAACCTTACTCTCCGGCGCAAGGCTCGCTTAAACCGCTAACCAAAGTCAGCGGCTTATTGCCAACCTTGCACTTGCCGTTAATCGACAATCACGTCGTACTTGTCTAAAATCTGCCAAACTTTGTTGTAGGCGTCGAAGGTAATATCACCTGTTGCAAAACTGAACCTCCCACGACTAAAGTCGCGGGGTTCTCGGGACTAGTGAGCCATTGCCCACTTCATTACCGAGCTATCCCCGTAGTTCCTACGGTTCTTATA
>CAJOFR010000037.1 GCA_905234195.1 uncultured Selenomonadaceae bacterium | reverse complement strand
ACCGCTGTTTCAATTTTAAACTACGTATTTTTTAAAGTCAATATTTGCGGCTTATATCCCCACAGCTAAAGCTAGGGGTTTTACGCCGCCTTTTGATAACTTTCGGAACTTAACGAAGATAAAGTGGAAATTTCAGCTTGACTTGTACACGCTCTCACTTCTTCCTCCAGCATAACTTTTTCTCTAAAATCTTGTCGGAATAACTTTTCAAATTTTTTCTGATAAATGTCACGAGTATGTTTTAAATACGAAACTTCCGCTTCACTGCAATGGCTTGACAAAAATTTTGTCGTGCGTAAACAGCATGCGCGGATTAAATTAAATAATTGATTAATTATTTGGAGGATCGCGCAAAAACCACTACGAATATAGTTGTAGCAAGGTCTAATTTGCATTGCTGTCGCACTCCGTATGGGGTGGAACGTAGGTTGAAACAGTGAACGACTTTTCAGAAACAATAAGTGCCTTTGGAAATTCTTTCCAGTCTATTGCGCTGATACCTTTTATCTCGTTATTGAAAAGTTGCAGCTTTTCCCCGTTTTGAAATTTCCGGAACAAATTCTGGAGTGTCTCGGCTAAATCCTGGTTCAGCACGCTGCCATACATTTGCATTGCCTCGCGGTTTCCCAAAAGCGTCGCCACTACGTCCACAGTGCCTGAACCCAAATTTTCAATCAGCGGCTTTACATTCCAGTGGAGAAAATGGACTTTGCTCCCGCCATCCGCCAATTCCTTCGCGAAATTGTAGCTACTCAACGCGGCTAATTGCTCGTACAATTCTCCCTTCGCTTCCAATTCTGTCGTAACTGCCGATCGCTCTTTGAGGTAGTCCCTCGCGATTTTTGCTTCAGCGGGGTCATTGGCGTCGAAGTAATTCAGAACGTGGGAAATCTCTTTGGAGATAAAACTTTCGTATTTTTTATCGCCAACGTAGGATCTGTAAATTTGTCTTTCATTTTTTGGAATGACGACGAGAAATTCTATATCGGAGGCAATTCCCTTTTTGTATGTGTCGTACACGTTCACGGGGAACAATTTATCGTCGCGGGTCGGTGAAGACAAATCCAGCATGAGTTTTTGCGAAACTTCTTTCAGCCGTTCAGTAGGGAGCCGCATAAGCTCTTCCATTGTCTTTGTCGAAGTTTCTTGCAGGAGTTTCTTCGCCAAATTTCTGGACGATTCCGGCGTATCGTGAGACGCCAGCGGGTTCCCGTAAAATATGAACGCTTTTTGGAACAAACCCCGCGCTTGTTCGCACACCGCAAGGAGACTGATTGAGACTGCTCCCGACTCGAATCCCATAACGGTAATTTTTTCGGGGTCGCCGCCAAAAGCGGAGATGTTTTCTTTTATCCAACGCAGTGCCGCAATTTGGTCAAGCAGTCCTAAATTCAGCGCGTCGGGATAATTTTCGCCGCCTGGAACTTCGGAAAAATCAATGAACCCGAAAATACCCAAACGATAATTAAATGTAACGCCAACAGAGTCCGGATATATTTTTTCAAAATTTCCACCGTACAGCAACGGATCGGCGGAACTGCCGTAAGAAAAATCGCCGTGATGAAAAATAACGAGGACAGGCTTTTTCCGCTTCGTCTTCTTTTTTCTGATGCAAATATTCAGCGTCAGGCAGTCTTCGCTTTGCCTGTGATGTTTCAAAAGCGAACCTTCGTAATCAATTTGGACAGCGGACGCACCGAAATTTATCGCCTCGAAAACTTCATCTGATTCAGGCAGCGGCTCCGGCGCCTTCCAGCGGCGTTCGCCGACAGGGGGTTTGGCGTAGGGGATGCCCACGAAAAAAAATGCGTCGTCATATTTTTCGCCAACAAAAGTACCGGTTTTTGTCTTCACCGCGAGATTTTTATCAAAGGCGCCGTGAATTGGTTGATTCTGCTTATTGAATTCATCTATGTCGATTTTTTCTAGCTGCTTGTCAAGTAAAAAGCCGCTACTCCCGTCACCGTATTGCTTGCGGATTTTTAGGATGCGGTATCTGCGGAGAGCAACACGGAACACGAAAAACGCAACCGGAGGTACGACAATGTACATGTACTGCTCCAATACGTGATCTACTATATGAATGCCTAACCATTCTGTGGCAACGTAGCAGAAAACCGAAAAAATTAGCATGAGCACCGTCAGCACAGTGAACCTAATCGCCGGTTTTCTCTGCACGATTTTGCTGAAAACGATTTTGTATTCCAGGGTCTCTATTATCATTCCGACAACAAGGCAAATCGCCAAGCAAGCCCATTCCGAATATCCTAAAGCTCGCGGGATTTCCCAGCCGAATCCGTAGCCGACCGCTGCGGGAAGCGCAATTATAAAATCATCAATCGTAAATAATTTCTTCATGCTTTACCTTTCATTGTTCCAAATCAAGTTCGGCGTACAACTTGCTGACTTCATCTTCCGTATAATGCAATTTTTCGTATTTGTCCGAAAAAACAACTTTGATACTTGCCAGCCGTCCGGCGAGTCGCCTTTCCTTCCGCAGTTCATGCCCTGTAATAAAGACGTATTCAAACATTCTGTCACCGAAAAACCAAAAGAGCACGATAAAAATTTCGCGCGGCACTTCGTCAAGAAAATCCGTCAGCCACAAAAGAAGTCCGGCAACGATTGCCCCGACGAGCATAAAAATAAATAATTTAAATTCTCTTTCCTGTTCCTTTTCAGTGATACCGAGCCTGTAAGAAAAATCCTCGTGAATAATGTTTGCGATAATTTTTTTCTCGTCTTCCGATAAGCAATTCCCAATGATATTCAAAACAAGCTTCGTCGGGAATTGGCTCGGCGGCATCTTCAAGATAATCGATAAAATCAAAATTCAAGCTCTCCTGATCTTTGGCACTGTACGTACTGATTATGTCGTTTTGACATACTCCCCACGCCTAAAGGCGGGGGATTCTGCTATCATCAACCGATACTTCTAATGAAGGCGAAGTTTTACTCGGTCTCCTGCACGGGTCGATGCCCCAACCCATATCTTAGAATATTTATTGCGGCGTTCCTGTCTCGGTCGTGTTTTGCTCCGCATTGCGGACATGTCCATTCGCGTACATTTAAATCTTTGACAGCAGAATTTTTGTAGCCGCAACTATGACAAATCTGACTGCTTGCAAAATATCTATCTACTTCGATGACATTAACTCCAAATTTTGACGCCTCATACTTCAAAATATTTACAAATTCACTGAACGCCAAATCGCCAATCTTTTTTCCGTATAATCTTTGCATTCCTTTTAAATTTAAATCTTCTATGCAAATTGTTTCGTATTCCAAACAAAGTTGCCGTGCTAATTTGAAGTGAAAGTCGTGACGTTGATTAAATGTTTTTCTGTACAATCGCGCAAGATTCAAAACTGCTTTTCGCCGATTTTTTGAGCCTTTCTTTTTGTGTGACAGATTTTTGCAAGCTCTTTTTATCGCGGTTGAATTTTGTGAGAAAAACAGCGGGCTGATTATGTCTTTCCCGTCCGACGCTGTTAAAAATTTTTTCAAACCGAAGTCAAAACCGACTCTTTGACCTGTTCGCGTTTCAACTACGAAATCTTTTGCGTCTGTGACTATGCAAACATACATATCGCCTAAACTGTCTCTCTTTATTGTTACCGTTTTTACTTTGCCGCTTATTCTTCGTGATTGAAAATAACGGTAGTTTTGTCCGTTTACTTTTAAAGTGTATGTAGATTCATCGAGTTTCCAACCCGCTTTTTGTTTCAGGGTGAACGATCTATATCTTTCCACTTTCTTAAATTTTGGCGGAGAACACCTGACCTTTCGTTTCAAATTTGAGAAAAATAACTGAAAAGCCCTATCGATTCTATCAGTTATGTCTTGAACCGCCTGTGAACCTATCTCTTTGATATAACTGAATTTAGGTATTTTCTTAATCTTAACAAGATGTTTCTGCAATTGATTTTTATTCAAGTATTTGCCGAAAATCTTGTAGTAGCGTTTATGGAGGGCAATGCAATGATTGAAGATGAGACCTGCCGCATTTATTTGTTTATTGAGTTTTTCATTTCGTTCAGACTTATACAATTTAAAACGGTAGGTCTTCATTTAATCACTTCCTTTGCGAACGTTTTTGCCCTTCAATGTATTGTTTTATGATTTCTAAAGGTGCTCCGCCGACTGTTGACACTAAATAGCTGTTAGTCCAAAGAGTTGGCAATTTGGTTTTCAATGCCGGAAATTCTTGGCGCAGTGTCCTTGATGTCCTGCCTTTTATAGTTTCAACAGCTTTATGAACTCCAATTTGCGGGGCGAAACTGCGCCATTTCATTCCCACAGCTAAAGCAGGGGGCTTTCACGGCGCGTTTTCGATAATTCCTTGCAGTCCTCCGGAAAACCATGACCTATAGCCCCCTAATCACCGGATCTTCCTTGTGCTCTTCGGCGTAGACTTTCAGCGTCTCCTGAATCTGCTTGACTACATTTTCGGGAGTGTCCGTTTTGGGATTGGGTACAATGTGGCTGAAACTGCACGTCCCGAATTTTTTCGCAGCGTGTGCAAGATGCATGTGCGCATCTCCAAGCCCGGGTATAATGCTCTTCCCGCCGCAGTCAATCACTTCTGTTGCGTCACCAATCCACGCTTTGACGCCCGCCTCATCTCCGACGTAAACAAATTTGCCGTCCTTTATGGCAAGTGCCTCTGCGCGCGTCTCCTTCCCGTCCAACGCAACGGAATAAATTTTCGCGTTTGTGTAAATCTTGTCTGCAATATGTGACGTTCGTTTAGCCCTTCTATTTTTCATGGATTATTCTGCGCGTCGAACCTTAGAGGAAAGAATAATTCGACAGGAAATAAGTTTTATCCCAATCGACAATCTTGAGCGCGGATTCTTTTTCGGCATGAATGTTGAACTCGTCGAAAACCATGACCTGTTTATTTTCGGTGTCGTAGAGCGGCCAAACTTTTGCCTTGCCGTCGGGGGAAATGTCCGCGCTAAGTGACGGGTCGCCTGTCTTCGCGAACTGCACCCACATTTTGCGCATCGTCTTGCAGAAATTTTCGTCGAAGTCTGCTTCAGCGGCGGCGGCATCTTCCTTATTGTCGAATATTATCGCAACTTCAATCGCGTGCCCGCTTTTAATCATCGGCAATTTGGATTCAGCTGTGAAATAGTAAGTATAGGATTTGCCGCCGCCTTTGGTTTGTTCCTCCGACAGCCTGATTTGCGGCGCGATAAACCAGCTTTGACTGAAAAGATTGCTCGTGCGTTCAAATTCTCCGCCCTCTAAACCGTTGTAATAACTTTCGAGCAGTGCTTTTTCCTTGTCAGACAGCTGTGCAAATCTCTTATTTTCGCGGCTGTAAACCCACGCTTTCCAGAATTCTTCGCCCATCAGTCCGGAGAAGGTGTTCATTTCGTCTTTGTTGCAGCCGTGCAGGAACGCTATATCTTTCGCCGCGCCGTTCGCATAAGCCGCCCACGGATCCGGCGGCAGAATTTTTCCGTCTCGTTCGGGAATCGTGCGAACCTGGAATGTTTTAAACAACCCGAACAAGTCCGCCACAGTGTTAGTGATTTTTTCGGCGTCAACTTTCAAAAGCTCGGCGACGGTTTTGCGACCCAATGCCTCTATAATTTCGTTCGTGCACGCTATGGCCTCTTCCGTCGATTGAGTTTGAGAAGGAGCACCACTCTCTGCAATGACGCGCTTGAAATATTTTTGCGAACCTTTAATCAGCGGAATCATGGTGCAAATTCCCGCGCCGGCAGATTCGCCGAAAATCGTCACGTTATCGGGATCGCCGCCGAAATTTGCAATATTTTCGTGAACCCATTTGAGTGAGGCAACCGAGTCAAGGAGTCCAATATTCTGCGCGTCAGGATAATCCGCGCCGTCCGAAAGATGCGACAGGTGGAGAAAACCCAATGCGCCGAGCCTGTAAGCGACGACGACGACAATGACTTCCGGATTTTCTTTAACCAAATTGTGGCTGTCATACTCGATGGGACCGCCTGTCTCGAATGCGCCGCCGTGAATCCAAACCATTACCGGCTTTTTCGTCCCGCCGTCGTCCGCCTTCCAGATATTCAAGTAAAGGCAGTCTTCACCCTGAACGTAAAAAGACGCGGGGGAGCCTTCCGCCTGCCAGGAAGTTTTGCCGTAGTAGAACGCCTCGTAAACGCCGTCATTCGGAACAACCTCAACAGGAGCTTTCCAGCGCAATTCACCGACGGGCTGTTTGCCGACGAACGGGATGCCCTTGTAAGCGATAATATTTTCAGTCTTCTTGCCGACGAAAGTGCCGTTGACGCATTTTACTGCCAAAGATTTATCGTAGTCGCCGGTAATTTTTTTGTTCTCACCGTACTGCGCGCGCATTTTTTCTTTCTCTTCGTTGAAATCCATAATTGTTTTGTTCTCCTTTCGTTGCCCGTTAAATGCAATAATATTTTGTTAGGAAGTAAGTCCTGTTCCAGTCGACGATTTTGAGCGCGGATTCTTTTTCGGGGTGAATGTTGAAACTCGTCGAAAACCATAACCTGTTTATTTTCGGTGTCGTAGAGTGGCCAAATTTTCGCCTTGCCGTCAGGGGAAATGTCCGCGCTAAGTGACGGGTTGCCTGTTTTCGCGAACTGCACCCACATTTTTCGCAGAGTCTTGCAGAAATTTTCGTCGAACGCCCTGCCCGTGAAAATAGTATCCTCAGAATTATTAAACACGACCGAAAGTTCCACTGCGTGTCCGCATTTCAAAAGAGGCAGGGAAGATTCAACCGTGAAATAATATGTGTAGGATTTGCCGCCGGCTTTTGTTTGATTTTCAGAAAGGCGAATGTGCGGCGCGTTAAACCAGATTTGGTCGAGCAGGTCGGTAACAGGGTCATAGATTTCTCCCGTTATATTGTTGCAGAAACTCTCAACAAGTTCTTTCTCGTCGTCGGTAAGTTGTGCCATTTTCTTAGCTTTGCGATCTTCAGCCCAAGCCATGTAGGGTTCCACTTCTCCCACGCAGTACAAGAAATAATTCATTTCGTCCTTGTTGCAGCCGTGCAGAAAATCTATATCCTTTGCCGCGCCGTTGGTATAAGCCTCGTATGCCTCCACGGGGATATAGATTCCGTCTCTTTCGGGAGCAACACACAGAGAGGCCACCTTTGATGCTTCCACGAGCTTTTCGACATCGACACTCCGCAGGTCGGCGACGGTTTTGCAACCCAGTACTTCCATGATATCATTCGTGCACTTGATAGCTTGTTCCGTTGTCCTCGAAAAGGAGGGAGCACCGCTTTCGGCAATGACGCGCCGAAAATATTTGTGCGAACCTTTTATCAGCGGGAGCAAAGTCACACTCCCCGCGCCGGCTGATTCGCCAAAAATCGTCACATTGTCCGGGTCGCCGCCGAAACCGGAAATATTTTCATGTATCCACTTTAACGCCGCCATCTGATCCATAGTGCCCAGATTCTGCGCGTCGGGATAATCTGCGCCGTCCGCCAGGTGTGACAAGTGAAGAAAACCGAAGACGCCGATTCTGTATTCGATTGACGCGAGGATAACATCCGGATTTTCTTTCACGAAATTGCTGCCCTCATACATCGGATCAACCGTCCCGCCCATTTCATAAGCACCGCCGTGAATCCAAACCATTACCGTTTTTTTCCCGGCGGGAGCCTCGACTGCCTTCCAAATGTTCAGATAAAGGCAGTCTTCGCCCTGAACGTAAAGGGAAGCACTTTCACTGTAGCTCTCACTTTGGCAGGGGGCTTTGCCGTTAAAGTACGCCTCGTAAATGCCGTCGTCCGCAACGTAATCAACCGGAGCTTTCCAGCGAAGTTCGCCAACCGGCTGTTTCCCGACGAATGGAATGCCTTTGTAAGCGATAACGCCGTCAGTTTTTTTTCCAACGAACGTGCCGTTAATGCACTTGACTGCCAGCGTCTTGTCGTAGTTGTCGCCGGTAATTTTTTTGTTTTCGCCGTATTGGGCTCTGAGCTCTTCTTTTTTCTTTTTCGCCAGTGCCATATGCTCTTTGCTTTCGCTCATTACCGTGTCTTTGGACTCACTCATAGCTTACGTTCCTTTCGTTATTGTAACGCCGCCGTTAAATGCAATAATATTTTGTCAGGAAATAGGTGCGCTCCCAGTCAAGAATTTTTCTTTCGGATTCCTTTTCGGGGTGAATGTTAAACTCGTCGAAGACCATTACCTTTTTATTTTCGGTATCGTAGAGCGGCCACACTTTCGCCTTGCCGTCGGGGGAAATATCCGCGCTAAGTGACGGGTTGCCTGTTTTCGCGAACTGCACCCACATTTTGCGCATCGTCTTAGAAAAAGTTTCGTCGAACGCCCTGCCCGTGAAAATTGTGTTCTCCGGATTGTTGAGCACCGTCGCAAGTTCTACCGCGTGCCCGCAACGCATTACCGGCAAGGACGCTTCGGGCGTGAAATAATATGTGTAGGACTTGCCGCCGGCTTTCGTCTGATTTTCCGACAGCCTGAACAGCGGCGCGATAAAAACAGCCTGGTCAAAAAGGCGGCTCGTGCGTTCGTAACTTTCACCCTTTATATCCTTGCAGAAACTTTCAACCAAAATTTTTTCTTCGTCGGTCAGCTCGGCAAGTCTCATTTCCTTGCGGGCATCTCCCCACGCGTTGTAGGGCTCCACGCCGAAACCGTACACGAAATAATTTAATTCGTCCTTGTTGCAGCCTTGAAGAATGTCAATATCTTTCGCCGCGCCGTTCGCATATTTTTCGTAGGGATTCAAAGGCAGATAATTCCCGTCGCGTTCCGGCCACACGCGCAACCCAAGCACAGCCGACGCCTCCACAAATTTATTGACGTCGAGTTTCTGCAGGTCGGCAACGGTTTTGCAATTTAACTTTTCCATCAATTCGTTCGTGCACGCGATAGCCTGTCCCGCAGACCGCGTGAAGACAGGGGAGCCGCTTTGAGCAATGACGCGCTGAAAATATTTGTGCGAACCTTTTATCAGCGGGAGCAAAGTCACACTCCCCGCGCCGGCTGATTCTCCAAAAATCGTCACGTTGTCGGGGTCTCCGCCGAAGTTGGAAATATTTTCGTGTATCCACTTCAACGCCGCCATTTGATCCATAAGCCCTAAGTTCTGCGCGTCGGGATAATTTTTGCCGTCTGCAAGATGCGACAGGTGAAAGAAACCGAAGACGCCGAGCCTGTACGTGATACTGACTACGACGACTTCGGGATTTTCTTCGACGAAATTTTTGCAATCGTACAGTGGATCAGCCGTGCCGCCCATCTCAAAAGCCCCGCCGTGAATCCACACCATGACCGGCTTTTTTTCTGTCGAGACGTCGTCCGCCTTCCACACATTCAAATAAAGACAGTCTTCGCCCTGCACGTAAAGGGAGGCCTCTTCGCTGAAACTTTCATTCTGTCGGGGGCTTTTCGCGTTGAAGTACGCCTCGTAAACGCCGTCATTCGGAATAACCTCAACGGGAGCTTTCCAGCGCAGTTCACCGACGGGCTGTTTGCCGACGAACGGAATGCCCTTGTAAGCGATAACGTTATTCGTCTTCTTGCCGACAAAAGTTCCGTTGATGCATTTGACCGCCAGCGATTTATCGTAGTCGTCGCCGATAATTTTTTTGTTCTCGCCGTACAGCGCGCGGATTTTCTTTTTAGCCTCTTCAAGATTATTCATCAAACCACGTTTCCTTTCGTCATTTATTTGCCGCGCTTAGTTTTCGTAGACGTAGCGCAACGCATTTAAATTCTCCGTGTTCAAATCTTTGTGGCAGACACAGCCCGCTGAATTTAGCTCCATAGTTTGGCGATTATCGGCAGAATATTTTTCCCAGTGCGGAATAAATTCATTGTTCGGGTTGCCGGTCTCCGCAAAAGCCGTCCACGCCGCTTGAATTTGTTTAACAAGTTTCGGATTAGGCGTCAGCAAATGCTCATCGAAAGACTTATTGAAGACGAACGCCAATTCCAGCGAATGGAACGAGCCCAATTCTTTGCGCGCAGTCGTTTCGCTGAACAAGTAATAGTAAACGTCTTCAAACTTCGATTGATTTTCGGCATCCAGTTCTTGACCGACGCGCCAATCCACCTGGTTGATAAAGTCCATGTAATTTTCTTCGGTGTCGGGACGATTTTCCAGCCACTGCCTGTAAACGTCAAGACCGGTGCGGGCAGTGCGCGTCTTATATCTGCTCATAACGAGAGAAATTTTGTCGTGGGTATCACCAAAGTTTTTAAAATAATCCTTGTCGTAAAGCAACCAATAACCCCATTCGTAGGAGTTGACGCCGGTCAAAAATTTAATTCCGCGCGCCGCGCCTTCCCGCATTGCCTGGAAAGGATCTTCCGGCCAAAATTTCCCGTCGCAAGCCGGAATGAAATCCGAATGAGCAGTTTTAATACGCATCTCGAAAAGTTTCAAGTAAGTATTTCTAAGTTCGTCGGTAGATTTTTTCATGAGGTCACTCATTTTTTTCGTGCCGCTCAAATTCATAAAATCTTCCACAAGTTTTCCGGCGTGATTTAAGTCATGAATAAAGCGCGAAGGTCCGGATTCCGGAATTGCTTTTTGGAACAAACCTTTGGCGGCGGGAGTGACTGAAAGCAACATGCACGAAATGGAGCCGGCACTTTCGCCAAAAATCGTAATGTTGTCGGGGTTGCCTCCGAACTCCGCGATATTTTCTTTTATCCACTTCAACGCCATAATCTGATCGCTCATACCGAGATGCCCGCTGTCTTCAAAGGCAGAATCAATGAGTGAGAAATTCATAAAGCCGAAAATGTTCAGCCGATAATTAAAGCTGACGACAATGACGTCGTGCTCTTTCACAATGCTCGTGCCGCTGTAGAGCGGGTCGCTGGTGCCGCCGTGCATAAAACTCCCGCCATGAATGAAGACCATGACGGGCAAATTTTTCTTTTCGCTGTGGTTCCAGATATTCAGCGTCAAACAATCTTCGCTTTGCACATTTTGAGATGCCTTTTCAAGCGCGTCGTCCTCTTGAACAGCGGACGCGCCAAATTTTTTCGCGTCGAAAGTCTTATCGGACGGTTCCAAAGGTTGAGTAGCTTGCCAGCGCAAATTTCCGACGGGCGGTTTCGCGTAGGGAATACCCAGCCACGTTTTTATTCCGTTTTCGTCCAAAAAACCGTTGAAGGTACCATAGCGAGTTTTAATTTTCAAATCGTTAGTCAAAATAATTCATCCTCCGCTACGATAAATATATACATACTTGAAAGAAATGATACACATTTATACAGTGATGTTCTCGCGATACATCTTCCTGCTTCAAAGCGTCCGTTTTTGCCGAAGCTACTTACGTTTGGTATGACGCTCCACAGGCTTAAATTCCCTAGTAGCGATAGGTACATATCCAAAGTTTCTTCTTCGTG
>CAJOFR010000036.1 GCA_905234195.1 uncultured Selenomonadaceae bacterium | reverse complement strand
GTCGTTCCTCATTTTGTTCGATTGTCGAAACTCTGACGTATCCACCTTCATAAAAAACACCCCTGCAAAATTTTAATTCTTTGCAGAGGTTTTATCAATTTAAATTTAAAATTATTTCTTCAAATGTAAAAGTAAATCATTTTAAAAATTTTTACTTTTTCCAAAATCAAGTCTCAATAGGAAAAAGTTTGTTAAAAATGGGTACAGCCTCCTTTTCCATTCTTTGTATTTTGAGGAAAAGTCAGAGGGAGTAAAGTGTGAAACGCAACCTTATTTCAAGAATCTAAGGCACAACGAAATTTCTGCCTCGTTTAATCACTTGCTGGAACGTGTCTATCAAATCCAGATTGGAGACTGACATGGAAAAAGTTTTTAAGGACAAAAGTAACGAGACAATTCCGCCTTCCTTACAAATAGATTTTTCCGAAGCACTATGGGCGACGGATAAACTTAATTCCATTTTCCACAAAGCCGGAATTCCATTAAATGACGTAGATTTTATAGCAGAAACGGACGAGGAATTGATTTTTGTCGAATGTAAGAATGCAAATCGGATAGATGCTACTAACCCTGATTTTAATCCCGCAGACGATAGGAAACTTAATGTCATTGCCAGAAAATATTACGATAGTTTGAATTTTTGCATGTTCAGTGAGCGCGGATTAGGTAAACGGAAAATCTATTGCTTTATAGTGGAAGCGAAATTAGGAAGTATCACGCTAAGAAATCAATGGAAAATTCTTTTAGCCAAGAGATTGCCATTTGAATTGCAAAAGCAAAATCACTTTCCAATGAAAATGATTGATGAACTTAATGTTATGAGTATTGGCGAATGGAATAAAAAATATCCACAATTCCCGATAACACGCTTGATAAAAGAAATTTGCCCAAATTGAAAGCGCAAAAAAAGACGACTTCCATCTTTGGAGTGACTGTCGTCTTTTTTGTTGCCTAATCTTCGAGCATATTTTCCAAATAAGAAAATTCCTCGCGCTGAAATTCATCCATGACCCCTTGAAAAAATTTTGATTCAAGGGAGATACGAGCAAAAAATTCTTCAGCGGGCATCGCTTTTTCGGTCAAAAGATATTTTTTAAGTTCGTGAGGATTATCCAAAAGGTATTGACGATTTTTATCCAAACGATTACGCAAGAACGGCGTTAAGAATTTTTCTTCGTCAAATGCAAAATCCTCGCCGGAGATTAGAAATTTTCCGTGTGAATAATCTTTGTAGGAGAATTCCAACCAAATTTTTTGTTCATGCGCTGATTTAATAGCTAAAAGGAATTATATGCCCAGATGCCAGTTAGAATAGATTCTTTCGGATAGGCGAAGCCGTTTTTGTTTTGCAATTAGCCTTCACTACCGTGATAGATGATTTTTAAGTCGCGGAAAATTTCTTCGGTCGTAATATTTTCCGTAGCCGACTTTATTTTTTCACGGCGAAACTGTTTCAAAATAGAATTAGCCTTACTCATCGCTTCAAAAAGAATATCGGGTGATTTTTCTATCTCTGCCAAAATACTTTCGTCGAAAACTGGCCGGAAAGAAATTATTTTTGTTTGCAATCCAATTTCTAAAAGCCAAGTCTGCGCGGACAAAATAGAAGTCAACTCGTTTGCGCCGTGAGATTCAGCATATTTTTTTACAGCGTCGATAGCGTCTTGAAGAGAAACAATTTTGTCATTGTCTTCGAGGATTCCGCGCTCCTTTAAAAAATTAAGAACCGTTTCCAGCGATTGATTTTTTTCTTGAAAGCTTTCTTTCCCCAAAACATCCGAAGCATTATAAAATTCGGTCAAGGAACATTGGTGGTCGGAGTCTTTTGTCCATACTTCAAGTAAAACCGGCATAGCATTTTCTTTAAGCGACCAACCATTACTTTTTATTTCAGTAGCAGAAAACCAGCGCGGATTTCTTTTCTGGATTATTTCGTTGTCAGATGAAATCAGTCTCAAATAATTAGCCGTGCTAAATTTGTACGGCGTCGCGCTATCACAATATGGTCGTTCGGAAAAATATTTCGCATTAAGCATTAGCCCGTTATTGGCGCGAATATCTTGGCAAATCTTTCCGGCAACTTCACGCCTGTTTTCAAAGATTTTTTCTCTAGTCATGTACATCCTTAACCTCAACTGAAACTTTCAACTCTGAATCCGCGATTTTCTCCGAAGTTGTTTCCGGATTCATTATCTCCTGATTTTTACGTAACACTTCTACCAAAGATAAAATTGAGCCGGACGATATATCAAGGTTTTCATTTTTGATTTCCTTTTTAACCTGCACGAAAATGAATTCAACCTTTTCATTCTGCAATCTCTCTATCTCCGCGCAGATTTCTTTTTCTTTGGCGTCCAATTTTTTTCTGAAGTCGCGTAGCTCGACTAACTCGCCATTTTTCTTTTCCAATTTTTTCTCGATGCTTTTATAAGAAATTTGTCGCATAAAATATCACCTCTAAGATTTTAATCAGGCGGCTTTTGCAATTTGCTTTTATTCTCCGACAGAAATTGAGCTAAAGATTGCTCATTGAAGGAATATAGCAAGCCGACTTTTTCAAGAATTTTTCCGGCGTACAGGAGTCTGGCTAAGTAGCGCAATTCTTTTTCATTATTTGAATCCTCCCCCAAAGCTTTAATTCGTTTTTCCACATCTTCCAAATAAGTGCCTAAATTATCGGACTGCGAGTTTAAAAATTCTAACCTACCCTTGCGCAAAATGCCTCACCGCCGAAGACTATATCACAAGAAAAATGCTTTGTCATAGAATGCCCAAAAAATTGTGCAAAAATTGTGCAGTCGTTTATTGAGAATATGCTAAGATAGCCCAAAGCGAAATTAGCCGAAAATGTTCACTTCCGCATTTCACTTCGTGAAACGCTTAAAATCCCAAGTCGGGACGCCGTTTAGCGGCGGATAAAATTTGCCAGTCGCTGTCGATCCTTGAACCTGCGGTTGGCTACGGAGAGGAGGAATTCTTTCATGGCGATGTTCCATTTCAGACTTAAATCGGACAAAAAACCTAACGGGACTAAAATTTCCGCTGTCCAACACGTCAAATATATCAATCGTGAAGAAAAATTTTCCTCTCAAGAACAATGGCAGGAGAAAAATAAATTCGTCGGCAATTTCATTACCACCGCTGAAATAAAAAACGTGCTCGAAGGACAAGATGCTCTCCTTTATAAAACCGATGATTTTGGTTCTATCAGAAATTCTGCCAATGGCATTGAAGTTACTCAAAACGCTTCAGAGACTACTATTGCCATTGCTCTTTTGCTTTCTCATCAAGCAATGAATCATCAGCCGTTAATTTTGCACGGCTCGCCTCAATTCCAAAAAGCTGTACTCCAAGCTGCTATTCAAGATGATTTGCCAGTCTCTTTCGCTGATAAACTCACTCAAAATGAATTCTTACGCCTCAAGGAGGTTTTATCTTTTGAACGAAAAAAGTTCGTCGCCAATGGCGGCACAATCCTTACTAAACGACCAGTTCCCCAGTCATCTTATTCGCCTGCTCATGCAAAATCAATCGAATACGCTACCCAAATCGGATTTCGCTTGCCTACATTGTCCCAACTCTCTTTGGTTCATTCAGAATCAAAAGGAACTGACTTGTTTTTGTCGCTTGATGAATCTCGTCTCTTGGAATCAATCGCAAAAAAATCCTATAATCTTGTGCGATGGAATTTTTCTAACGAACAAAAGCAGTTAGTTCAACGTTCTGCCAACAAAATTTTAGAAAATATCGCCCAGACTATGGAACAACTTTCGGCTCTTTCGCACGTGGAATATATCAATCGGGAAAAGGCATTTGAGAAACGAGGCGGTTGTATTTTTCATGCGCATCGGCTACCGAAATGGGCACACAACGACCCTAAAAAATTTTTCCAAGCCGCCGATAAGTACGAAGGTAAAGGCAATCGCCGCTACATGGAAATTGAATTTGCCTTGCCTAATGAATTAAAAACGGTGGAGCAATATCGCCAGATTATTGACGCCTTCATCGCCAAACATTTGAGTGACCACTATTACGCCTACGCCATTCACGACAAAATCGGAGTGATGTCAGACAGACAACATCATCCCCACGTTCATATTATGTTTTCAGAACGAATGATAGATGAAGTGGAAAAAGAGAAGAAAAGAGCCGCTTGTAACTTTTTCAAGTACCCCGCGCGGAAGAAAAAAGATGGTTCTGTGCCGTCTTTCGAGGAACGCCGCAAACATGGTGCGCCCAAAAATCGCAACTGGGCTAATAAAAATTTTCTTCCCGTTCTTCGCGCTGACTTCGCTCAAATCCAAAATGAAGTCTTGGAGCAAAATGGCTTTTCAATTCGCGTTGACCATAGAACACTACAGGCGCAAAAGGAAGCAGCGGAGAAAAACGGCGATTCTTTCCTTGCCAGACTTTTTAGCCGTATTCCGGAAGAATATGTCGGAGTGATTTCATGCAAAGATGATGACGACCCAAAATTAGAACGGCTGAAAGAATTTCGTTCCCTGCGCAAACAACATTTTGATTTAGTCATGAAACTCGACGCTATCGCAAAGGAAAAAGAAGAATTAGAAACTAAAGACGCTGTTCAAATTTCTACGACCAACGCCAAGAATCTTACCGACTCCCAAGATTTTATTTCACAAAAATTTCTTTCCCAATATCAGCAAGAGCTGAAAACTAAAATGTTCACAGCGGTCGCAGAGGTTAATAAATGGAAGCGCGTTATTATTTCTTTTCATGACGCCGAAGAACAAGCCAAACTCGAATACATGACTAAATCCGAGCGCGAATTATGGCAAAACTATTTTGAAACCCTCGCCCAGAAAAAACAGTTGGAAGAATTTTTGCAGACGCTCAAAAAGCCTAAAGAAACGCAGAAGGAAGCTTTGAAAGCCTATAACGACCTTGTTGCCGGTGTTTATTCTAAAATTTTTTCTCTATTATCAGCGGCAAGGTTGATGAAAAAATCAGTTGATAAGATTCAAAATCGCCTTGATTCTCCAGAATGCAAGAAAAATATTCAACTCGTCACGCATCAGATTCTTCAGGCGAACCTTTATGCAAAAAAAATGTTACGGCGCGAGAGTGATAATCTTGCCCACGCCGTCGATGCTTTTCAAAATGAAATTTTTGCTCAAACTCTGTCCAATGATAACAAAAATATTTACAAGACCCGCGAAGTCTACGATATTATTCGTCGTCAATATTTCGGGCTAAAGAAGGAATACGAAAAGAACCTCGGCCTTAAATTTGATTTGCAAAAACGAATTATTTCTCCGCAACGCGCTATCTCTATGGCGAAAAATATCTTCATGGGCGGCGATTTAACTCTTTCCATTGAACAAAAACAAGCCGAGTTGGATTCCTTGTGCCAAAAACCTGATTCGCTAAAGAAAATAGAACTAATCGCCGCCGGTATCCTTCGCAAAAATTATAAATTCCTCCGTCGGCTGGAAGAAATCGAAACACGAGCTAAAAAACTGATACCGCGAATGAATCACGCCAAAAAGCAAATGAACGCATTGGAAGAACGAATTGCTCTCGATAAAGTCAGCACTCGTTATCGGGTAACGGTTTCTGATACGTTGACGAATAATCAAGCGGCATCGCTAATCGCCGACGCAATTCTTTTTAACCCGCAAGTCGTTCAACTCGTTGCTCGCTCCGACGGTAATAATCTGGAAATGGAAAAGGATTGGGAATTGATGAGCGAACTGGACAAGGACGAATTTATCCGAAAGAAAATTATTCGAGAGCTTTAAACGTGTGATGACATTGGCTATTTTCTTTTTTAGAGAGTGAGAGACGGCATTAATTAAGAGTTTCTTCGGCGATAGATGGCGTGTTAGGTGTTTATTCGAAAAATAAAAGAGTGGTCTCCATCATATAGAAGGAGACCACTTTGAACGTTACCGCAGAGTTAAAAGTTTTTCAATAATCATTTGAGTTTTTTACCGCTAAGAGTATGAATTGTACTGTTGATGTTGAAAGAGTCACCGGAATTAACGCCGTCGAAGACAACAGAACCGCCGCCGTCAATAGTGAGTGTCAATTTGTTGTTGCTGAAGGAGTATTTGGTAAAGGAGCCGCCCGCCGAACCGTCGGATTTGAGAATTTGGAGCATATCGCCCGAATTGTAATCCATAATCTTATCGGTGCCTTCGTTGGGTTTGTAAATGAAGATGTCGGAGCCGTCGCCACCGTAAAGAGTATCATTTCCGGTTCCGCCCCAAAGGGTGTCCTTACCTGCCCCGCCATAGAGTTTGTCTTTACCTGAACCGCCGTTCAAGCTGTCATTACCTGTGCTACCAATAAGCGTATCGTTGCCCGAACCGCCCGACAAAATGTCGTTGCCGCTACCGCCGTGAAGCGAATCGTTGCCTTTGTAGCCGATGAGAGCATCGTCGCCCGAAGAACCGCTCAACGTGTCATTACCGCTACCGCCGTGGAGTGAATCGTTACCCGACTTGCCGTAGAGTTTATCGTTGCCTGCGCCGCCCAAAATCGAATTGTTCAATCCGTTGCCTGTGATTTCTATCGTGGAAGCCGCCGCCGAGCCGTTAATCGTCGCGAGGTCGTCATAACTCGACGCACTGAAAGTTTTGGTTGCGGCGGAAAGTGTTACAGAAGTTTTGTCTTCGTTGAAGCGACCGTCTTGGGTGTAAATAAATTTTGTGTTATCGGCGAAGGTGATAACTTTGTCCGAGCCGTCGAGAATCGTCAAACTGTTTTCTCCATAGGTCAAGACAACGTTATTGTTGGCAACCGAGAATACGGCGTCGCCGAGACTGCTACTTACGCTGATTTTATCCGTACCGGATGTGTAGTCGGCGATTGTGTCGTTGCCCGCGCTGAAGACGAACAAATCTTTACCTGAACCGCCGTGCAGTGAATCATTACCTGTGCCGCCGCTTAAAGTATCGTTGCCGCTACCGCCGTGCAGTGAATCATTACCTGTGCCGCCGCTTAAAGTATCGTTGCCGCTACCGCCGTGAAGCGAATCGTTGCCTGTGTAGCCGATGAGAGCATCGTTGCCCGAAGAACCGCTCAACGTGTCATTACCGCTACCGCCGTGGAGTGAATCGTTACCCGACTTGCCGTAGAGTTTATCGTTGCCTGCGCTGCCACTTAAAGTATCGTTGCCGCTACTGCCATTGAGTGAATCGTTATTCGCACCGCCGAGCAATTTGTCATTGCCTTTGCCGCCTTCGACCGAAGCATTTTGAGCCGCAATGCTCAAGGTATCAGCTTTGCTCGTGCCAACAAATTTTTTGCCTTTCATGTCGCCCGTCAATTTGACAGTATAACCGCCGGCGTTAGATTCGATTGAAGTGTTCGTGTCGAGCACGCTTGCATCTAGCGTGAGGATATTCTTTTCGGGCAGGGAAAGTTTTGCATTCTTAACCAAGCCGCCGAAGGAAATTTGAGCGTCGCCCGTCTTTTTGGCGTTGTAGACAATTTTGTTGTTTTCGAGAGAGTAACCTGCGCTCGTGTTTGAGTACAAGGTTGCATTGGTGTCATTAACAGTCCACGTCGGAGCCAGGAGCGGTAACGTCATCAGCAAGTTTGAGAGTGTAACCGTCGGAGATAGTGACAGCTTTCTTGTTGAGGTTAGCGGCCTTGAGAGTGACAGTCGAACCGTCGATTTTGATGCCGCTGGTCGATTTGATGCCGGAGAGAGTGAAGGATTTAGCAGCAACAGCCTTGGTGTAGGTAATTTTGTTATTGACGAGGGTGTAACCGGCAGTCGTGCTGTCGAAGTTGTAAGTCGCCTTGCCGGAAGAAAGTTTGCTCCAGCCCGCCTTAGTCTCGACAGGAGCGGTAACGTCATCAGCAAGTTTGAGAGTGTAACCGTCGGAGATAGTGACAGCTTTCTTGTTGAGGTTAGCGGCCTTGAGAGTGACAGTCGAACCG
>CAJOFR010000035.1 GCA_905234195.1 uncultured Selenomonadaceae bacterium | reverse complement strand
CGGAAGGCTAACCGCTGTTTCAATTTTAAACTACGTATTTTTTAAAGTCAATATTTGCGGCTTATATCCCCACAGCTAAAGCTAGGGGTTTTACGCCGCTTTTTGATAAGTTTTCGTCAGAGCATTCGTGCCGTTGATTGTCAATTTATTTTCAGAACCGCTGCCAAATTTTATGACGCCGTTCGTATTGTTCGTGACGTTCAAATTTTCTATAGTCAAGTCAACATTTTCAACGGACGAAACAATTTGTACGTCGCTGTTCGTCGAGCCGCTGCCCTGCACGGTCACCGCGTCCGGTCGTCGCGATTGTTATCGTCGTGCCCGGTAAATTTTCGTCGAGCCTGTAAGTTTCACTGCGCGTGATTGTGAAATCGTTCGTGATTGTAAATTCACCGTCGACAAATTTCAAAGACTTGTTCGCGTAATCCTTCCCGTTGATTGTCAAAGCGGTGGAGTCGTTCGCGTTGTTGATAACGACGGAGCAAGTTTCAGAAGTGGAAGTATCGCCGGTCATGGTTATCGCGCCGCCGGACGCAAGCCCCGTGCTCCCCGTCGAAGTCGCGTTCAAAGTCCCGTCGCCGGAAATTGTCAAGTCGCCTTCAGAATTTATCGCCGCAAAATTTCCGGACACCGTCAAATTATTTTCGCCGCTGATTGTCAATTTATTTTCGCCGCCGCCAAATTGAATGACGCTGTCGGCAGTGTTCGTCAAGCCCAAATTTTTTATCGTCAAGTCTGCATTTTCAGTCGCCGATATAATTTTTACGTTGGCAAATTTATATTCGTTGCCGTTCACGGTCACCGGCTCACTCGTGCGAATTGTAAAGTTCGTGTTGGCATATTCGACGCTGTATTCGCCGCCCGAAGTAATCTCCACAAAATAAAATCCGTCGACAAATTTCATGGTCGTTTCGTTGTAAATTTCGTCGTTGATTCTTATGTAAGAATTTTCCGTGCTGTTAATCGTGACGTCGCAAGTCGTGGAAGTATCACTGTCGCCGCTGAAAGTTATCGCCTTCCCGCTTGAGACCGCAAGCTCCGCCGCCTCTGTACTCGTCGCTGTAATCTGCGCGTCGCCACCGATTGAAATATTTCCTGCCGACGAAGAATCATTGGCTTTGCCGATACCCGCGCAGTCAGTGGAAGTCGCCGTAACATTCGCCGCGCCGTTAATCGTTATGTCGCCCGCCGAACCTCCGTTGCCGGCACCGACAGCCGCGCCGCCGGAAGAATTTGCCGTGACACTGCCGCCGCTGACTGAAATATCTCCCGCATTTCCGTTCGGACCGGAGCCGACAGCCGCGCCACTGGAAGAATTTGCCGTGACACTGCCGCCGCTGACCGAAATATTTCCCGCATTTCCATTCGAGCCGGAACCGATACCCGCGCTCCAAGTTCCCGTCGCATTAATCGTGCCGCCGCTGATTGTTATCGCACCGATTGAACATGCCATGCCGGAACCGATACCCGCGCCCCAAGTTCCCGTCGCATTAATCGTGCCGCCGCTGATTGTTATCGCACCGGCAGTCTCCTGAAAATTGCCGCCGATAGCCGCGCCGTAATATCTCGCCGTCGCGTTCAAAGTTCCGTCGCCTAAAATTTCCAGCCCGCCGCCATTATGCACCGCCGCAGAATATTGATCCGTCGTCGTCAAATTACTCGTGCCGCTCAACGTCAATTTGTTCGCCGAGCCGCTCCCGAATTTTATAACGTTGTCAGCCTTGTTGGTGATGTTCACGTTGTCAAGCGTCAAGTCGATATTTTCAGCGGACGAAATAATTTTCACGTCGGAAAAAGTTTCGTCGCCGCCCTGCAAAGTCACCGCGTCCGTCGTCGCGATTGTTATCGTGATATCCGACAGATTCGAGAAGAGCTGATAAGTGCCGCCCTTGTCAATCGTGTAGCCGCTCACCGAATAAGGCTCGCCGTCAATAAATTTGAAGGACGCGCCGCTGAAAAGAGTCTCGTTAATCGTCAAGAATTGAGATGCGTCCGCGTTGTTGATTATAACCGTGCTCGTTTCAGAAGTGGAAGTGTCGCCGGTCAAAGTTATCGCGCCGTCCGCCGCAAGCCCCGTGCTCCCCGTCGAAGTCGCGTTAAAAGTTCCGTCGCCGGAAATTGTCAAGTCGCCTTCAGCATTCACCGCCGCAAAATTTCCGGACGCCGTCAAATTATTTTCGCCGGTGAGTGTCAATTTATTTTTCCCGCCGATAAAACTTATCGCGCTGCCCGAAGAATTTTCGACGGTCATATTTTCGATAGTCAAGTCCGCACCGGTGACAGCCGCAACAATTTTCGTTTCGGAGAATTTTTTGCCGTCGCCTTTCAAAGTAACCGCGTCCGTCGTCGAAATTGTTATCGTCGTGCCGGTGAGGTTATCAAAAAATTCGTAAGTGCCGCCCTCAACGATATTATAATCGCCCGCAATTTTAAACGCGCCGTCAACAAAACTCAAAACCGATCCGATATATTCCTTGCCGTTGATTGTCAGCTCGCTGGAAGTATTCGAGTTATTGACAACGACGTTGCTGACAACCGAAGTGGAAGTATCGCCGCTAAAAGTTATCGTGCCCTTCGTCGAAAAACCCGTCTCGTCCGTCGAAGTCGCGGTAACCTGCGCGTCGCCGTTGACGGAAATATTTCCCGCAGTTCCGGTTTCGTCGGTACCAATCGCGCTGTTTTGTGAAGTCGCATTGATTTTTCCGCCGCTGATTGTTATGTTGCCGACCGTGCCGCCTAAGTCACTGCCGATAGCCGCGCCCGCATTCGCAGTCACGTTCAAAGTTCCGGTGCCGCCCAACGTCAAATTGTCGCCGCTGTTTATCGCCGCATGAGATGTAGAATTCGTCACCAAATTATTCGTGCCCAAAAAAGACAACTTGTTATCCGTGCCGCTGCCAATTTTTATGACGCTGTCAGAATCGTTTACGATATTCATATCTTCGATAGTCAAGTCAATATCTTCAACGGTCGCAATGATTCTCACGTTTGAATATTGCAGTTCAGAATTGTACCCTTTCAAATAGACGGGCTCCACAGTCGCGATTATAATATCGCCCGTGAAAGGATGACCCAATACAAAAGAATAACCGTCGTCCATTACCATCTCAGAGGAAGACGGGCTCAAAAATTCAATGGGGGAACCGTTGAAAAAGTTGATATATTGTTGCGTGTATGAAACGTCGTTAATTTTTACAGTGGCGTCGGCAGTCGCGTTGGTGATAGTGACTCTGTTTTTGTTCAAAGAATCGTAATCGGTGTGAAATGTAATGCTTTGGTCGGAGGAAACCGCGATGCCGAGTTCAACATTCGGGGAAAGTATTGCACTTGCTTCCGTTGCAGTCGCGGTGACTTGCGCACTTTCGTATATCGTTACGGAGCCCGTTTCAGAAATCAAGTTGCCGAATAAAACGCTGTTGTAGTTGTAAGCAAGTCCGATACCCGCACTTCTGGATGAAGTCGCATTGACAACCGCGTCGCCTTTGATAACGATATCGCCTACTCTGGAATAGCATCCTGCACCGATACCCGCGCTGGAGTATGAAGTCGCATTGATTGTTCCGCCGGTGATTGTTATGTTGCCAAAGGAGCTCTGCTTTGCCTCGTAACCATCGCCGCCCCCGCCGCCGATAGCCGCGCCGAAACTTGCAGAGGCATTAATAGTACCGCCTTGAATGATTAAATCGGCGTAACTTTCTTCCACGTAGTCCACGCCGATACACGCGCCTGTATACGAAGTCGCGTTCAAAGTTCCGTCGCCGTCAACCGTCAGCCCGCCGCCGACATTGACCACCGCATGCCCGCTTCTCGACGTAAAAGTATTCGTGCCGCTGATTGTCAATTTGTTTTCCGAACCGCTGCCAAATTTTATGGGACTGAAACCGCTCGTCGCCGCAACGTTCAAATTTTCAATCGTCAGGTTTGCATTTTCAACAGACGAAACAATTTGCAAGCTTGAAAGTTGAGTGTCGGAACCGGGACCTTTCAAAGTCACGGCGTCGGCAGTCGCAATGGTTATCTTGCCGGAATAACCGGAGGCAACGGAATACTCACCCACCCCCCGATATGGTGTAGTCGCCCGAAGAAATTTCCGTCGCGAATCTCTGTAAATCAAAAATAACTTTGTCCACAGATAAGACCCCTTTCAAAAAATTTTATCCTGCATTGTTATACGTGTCAGTGCAAAAAATTTTACATTAAAGAAAAAATTTTTTCAATGGTTGGGATTTGTTTGTGTGCTTGCCCTCGAAAAATTGTTGGGCGATAAAAATTTAGACTGCGGCACTTTACCCAACCTTTTCTATTTCGGCGGCTATCTTGTTGCAAATTCTTTCGATTTGATTTTTGTTGGGACCTTCTGCCATGACGCGAACAAGTGGTTCAGTTCCCGAAGGACGAACTAAAATTCTGCCGGTCGCCCCCAATTCTTCTTCGCCTTCCGCAATGGCGCGCTTGACGGCGTCGGAATTTTGGGCGGCCTCTTTATCAAAAACTTTTACGTTAATCAAAACCTGCGGGAAGGTCGTCATTAAGGAATTCAATTCGGCGGCAGATTGGTTAGATTTTTTCATGGCGGAAAGAACTTGCAATGCGGTAATCAATCCGTCGCCGGTCGTCGCAAAATCGCTGAAGATTATGTGTCCGGATTGTTCGCCGCCGAGAGTGTAGCCATTCTTCAGCATGTTTTCGAGAACGTAACGATCTCCAACCGCCGTGACTTCGTAACGCCCGCCGAGACTTTCAATCGCCTGCCGAAAACCGATATTCGCCATGACGGTCGTGACGACGGTGTTTTTGGGAAGTTTTCCGGCGTCCATCAAAAGTTTCGCGCACATAACCAAAATGTGATCGCCGTCAATCAAATTTCCGCGCTCGTCAATGCAAAGGCAGCGGTCAGCGTCGCCGTCGTGGGCAATCCCGATATCGGCCTTTTGCCGCAAAACTTCCAGCCGCAAATTTTCAATGTGGGTGGAGCCGCAATCGTCGTTGATATTAATTCCGTTCGGCTTGCTGCCCATTAAAATTAAATCCGCGCCGAGCCGGGTAAGGACGGCGGGCATTGCCTCGAAGGCGGCACCGTTCGCGCAGTCCAAAACAATTTTCATGCCGTCGAAATTTTCTTTGGTCGTCGAAACCACGAAGTCAACGTACTCGTCAAGCAAATCATGACGGTATTCGACGTCGCCAATCTTCGCGCCGACAGGTCTTGAAAAATTATCTTCCTTTTCAATCTGCCGAACAATCGTCTCTATGTTATCTTCGACGGCGTCAGGCAATTTGAAACCGTCGCCGCCGAAAAATTTTATCCCGTTATCGTAAAAAGGATTATGTGACGCGCTGATAACGATGCCGGCTTGCGTCTGAATTTTTTTGACGAGAAAAGCAACGGCAGGAGTTGGAATCACGCCGACAGAAATTGCGCGCCCCCCCGCCGAACAAATCCCGGCAATCAGAGCCGCCTCAAGCATCTCTCCGGAAATTCGAGTGTCGCGCCCGATTAAAATTTTCGGCTTGTCTTTTGAACGCTTGCCGAAATAAAGAGTAGCGGCGCGCCCCAAACGATAAGCCAACTCCGGCGTTAGGTCGGCGTTTGCTTCGCCGCGCACTCCGTCTGTTCCAAACAATCTTGACATAAAAAAATTCCTCCCACATTAATTTTTTGGCAATTCATTAAAAGTCATTGTGCAGTTTGGATAATTTGAACAGCCCCAAAATTCTCCGTTCCTCCCCTTGCGCTTAACCATGACTCCACTTTTGCAGCGCGGGCAGATAAACGAACCTTCGGGCGGTTTAATATTCGCTGAACGAGCTTTCGCGCAGAGCTTTGCAGTAAATTTAACTTGCCCCGCAAGAAAATCCTCAAGAGATCCGTCGCCTTCCGACATGGAATGAAGTTTATCTTCCCAAACGGCGGTCGCGTCGGGGTAAGTCAAATCGTCGGGCAGGGCGTCAATCAACATGTAAGCTTTATCAGTCGGCACGAGAATTTTTTTCGTGACCTTCAAAAATTCGCGGGTAATCAAATCGTCGATAATCGCGGCGCGCGTCGCCTCCGTACCAATTCCGTAAACGTCCTTGAGTTGCTTTTTGGCGTCGGGATTTTTAACGTACTTGTGAATTTCTTTCATGCCCTGCACCAAACTTGCGGCGGTGAAATGTGGCGGCGGCTTAGTCGTGGATTTTTTGACGGAAGATTTTCGATAGGTGACAGTGTCGCCGCGTTTCATTGCGGGCAGTGCAGAATCTTCCTCGTCGGTCTTCGCAACGATATAAAATTCGCGCCAGCCCAACTGCTTTGTAATTTTTCCGTGCGCATTAAAATTTTCTGCTTTGTATTTAATAACTGCGGTGGTGTCGTCGTAAACGTAGGGCGAATAAAATTGCGCGGAATAATTCTTCGCGATGAGTTTGTAAACGTTCATTTCGACGAGGTTTACGCCGCCGGTCATCGGTCTCGTCGTCGGAATAATTGCATGGTGCGCGGAAATTTTTTTGTCGTTCCAGGCGCGGCTTTTAATTTTTGCGTCGGCGTGGACGACGAGATTTTTCAAAGAATCGTCGGTTGTCTTCGAGAGGTTGGCTAAAATTTTCGCGGCGTCCTTGAACTGCGACGTCGGAAGAAACTGACAATCGGAGCGCGGATAAGTCGTATATTTTTTTTCGTAGAGGGATTGCGCGGCGTCAAGGACTTGTTGCGGGGAGTAGCCGAAAATTTTTCCGGCGGCAATTTGTAACGACGATAACGAAAACGGCAATGGCGGCGGCTCTTTTTTTTCGGTAGTCTTGCAGGAAAAAATTTTGCCTTCGCGCGGAACTTCGGCGAAAATTTTTTTGTAAGCCTCTGCCAAATTTTTATCAATCAAACGATTTTCCGAATCGAAGGCTTTAGGATTTTGTTCGATAATTTTTTCTGAAGGAACCCACCGCGCGACGAACAATCCGTTTTCGTGCCGGAAGGTGACGAGAATATTAAAAAAGTCAACCGGCTTAAAATTTTTTATCTCCCGTTCACGACGAACAACAAGCGCAAGCGTCGGGGTCTTCACTCTGCCGATAGGGAACACGATTTTATTGTGACCGAACTTTTGCGCGGCAAGGGTGTAAGCGCGCGAAAGATTCATCCCGATTAACCAATCGGCGCGGCTGCGGGCAAGCGCGGACTGTTTCAGATTAAAAAACTCTTCGTTGTCGCGCAGATTTGCATTTGCGCGGCGGATACTCGTTTCGTCAAGGGCGTTAAGCAAAATTCTTTTGACGGGCTTTTTATTGCCGACGTAATCCAAAACTTCGTCAACGAGCAATTGCCCTTCGCGGTCGGGGTCGCCGGCGTGAATAATTTCGTCTGCTCGCCCGATAAGATTTTTTACAATGTTAAACTGTTCGGCGGTCTTCGGAGAAATTTCCAACTTCCAGACGGCGGGAACAATCGGCAAATCCTCTGCGCGCCAAAATTTATATTTCGCGTCGTAGGCTTCGGGCGTCGCCTGCTGGAGGACGTGACCGACGAGCCACGTAACAATTCCGTCGTCGGTCTTGATAAATCCCCTGCCGGTTTGAGGATTTTTCAGGCAGCCGGCAATCTCACGAGCCATGCTGGGTTTTTCGGCGATGTACAATCTCAAATTATCACTTCCAATCCTCTCTTAATTCTATTCCCGTTGCCTTTTCCCTTTGTCAAAAAACTCTTGACAGGAAAAATTTTGAGTGCTATACTGCGCAAGGAAAGTTGTCCGAGTTGGTCGAAGGAGCACGACTGGAAATCGTGTAGGCGTTGATAGCGTCTCGAGGGTTCGAATCCCTCACTTTCCGCCATTTTTTTTAGGCGCGGGAAAAATTTTTCTAACTTTCCTAATTCCTAACAACTAAACCCTTAATCCCTAGTTCAGCGGTGAACGCAGGGACTTGGTTTCCGAACGATATGACCCGTACTGACAATCTCGCCAGGGCATACGCAGCAACGAGAGTCCATTGTAGCGCGGCAGGCTTCGGGAATTGGGTTCTTGCGTTGACCGTTGAATTTTTTTGAGGAAAAATGAACAATCGTAGCAGATTAAAAATTTTTATGTTCGCCGAAGGGCTTGCCGTCGGAATTTTTGCAGGCGTGATCATTGCGGCAGTGCGTTTCCTCCTCGACGAGGCGGATATTTTTCGCCCGCTGTGGTTCGCGCAAATCGACAGCGTGGAAAAAATTTTCGTCACGATAGCCGCGCTGGTGTTCGTCGCGATTTTTTTGACGAAGGCGATAAATTTCGACAAGCAAGTTGCGGGTAGCGGCATACCACAGATCCGCGCGATACTTAGCGGACAAACTTCGATGCAAAATCCGTTGCGATTAATCGCGCTGAAATTTTCCGCAATGATTTTAGCAATCGGCGCGGGCATGTCCTTAGGAAGGGCAGGAGTCAGCGTTCAATTTGGAGCGGCGGCGGGAAATTTTTTGAACAGAATTTTTTTCGCGCGGCAAGCAAAACTAAACCGAAGTCACGGAGAAATAGAAGGAGAAATTTTATTGACGGCGGGGGCGGGCGCAGGTCTTGCCGCAGTTTTCGGCGCGCCGCTGTCGGGAGTGGTCTTTTGTATCGAAGACTTGCACAGGAAGTTCACGCCGGAAATGTTAATCACGACGATAACGGCAACGGTCTCGGCGTCCGCAATAGTCGGGCTGGTTTTTGGCGTGCGCCCGATTTTCACGACGATAACTTCCGTGTCGTTGACAGTGCCGGAAATTTTGAAAGTGCCGACGCTGGAAATGTTCACGATGCTCGCCGCCGAACCTCTGCGTTTTTTTCTGTACTTCGTCCTGCTGGGAATTTTTTTGGGATTTTTGGGCGTGCTCTTCACGAAAGCAATGCTCTTTTCGCTGGACGTGTACGACAGGCTGAAAATTTTCGGGTTGCGCCGATATTTAATCCCGATGCTTTTAATTTTTCCGGTGGGATTATTTTTGCCGGAAGTTCTCGGCTGCGGTAATGTGCTCGTCGACAATTTATTAAGTTCAAATTTCGGCTTGCGAATGGTTTTAATTTTTTTCGTCGGGAAATTTTTATTCACGATGATTTGTTTCGGGACGAACGCGCCAGGCGGGGTGTTCTTGCCGCTGTTGACGTTGGGAGCGTTGGGCGGAGAAATTTTCGCGGAAGCCGGAATAAGTTTAGGATTTTTTACGGAAGAATGGTCGTCGCTTTTCGTAATTTTCGGGATGGCGGCTTACTTCGCGGCGGTAGTCAAAGCACCGGTGACGGGTAGCCTCTTGATAATGGAACTGACCGGACAATTTTCCTACCTGCTGACGCTGACAATAGTTTCAGGGCTGGCGTTCATGGTGTCCGACTTGTGCGGCGGCGAACCGATTTTTTCCGCGTTGTTGAATCGTTCCAAAAAATCTTCGGACGAATAAATTTTAATCCTCCTTTAATCTTCGTTAATGTCTTTCAAATTTTTTCCTGCAGGATTTTAAACATTATAGGCGAAAATACAGACTAAGGAAATCATTCTGTAAGATTTTTTTTAAGGAGGCGTATCAAGATGAAAAAAGTTCTTGCGACAATGTTTTTGGCGGCGGCTTTAATTTTCGTCGGGGCTCAAGATAACACGGCAGAAGCGTATCGCGTTCACATGGGCTATTATTCCGACGGCAACGCTGTTTATCTTTTGACGGAGACCATAGCGGGCAGCAGAAGTAATTTCAGTTGCGATGTTGTGGCGGGTTATTCCAGACTGCACTATAATTTTTATTACAGGAACGGCAGCCCCTACTACCGCAATAACGAAGGATATGCGGCGTACGTTTTCGGCGGGCAATCTCCCGTCGCGGCGAACATTTGGAATTTTGTGCAGAGATATTAAAAATTTTTGAGCGATAATTTTTTTGCGGGGCGACCTGCTTTTTTTTGCATGAAATTTTTTCGTGGTGCAATAGAAAATTTTTTAGAAATTAGTGTGAAAGAGGGAGTGGCCGCCCAAGGATGGGCGGCCATTTGGTCGCGTGATGCGACCTCTGCGGGCAGTTTTCTTTTGCTACTTTTCTTTTGCGATCAAAAGAAAAGTAGATGCTAGATTTAAAGAGAGAAAAACTTTCCCCAATAAAAAAAATAAACCGCGTAGAGAAAAAATCCATAAAAAATTCCGTAAATTGATAAAGTGGTTGACATAAAGGCGGGTTTGGTTATAAAATACCTGTTGTTTCAAATGGCTATGTCTTTATGTTAAATTTTTAAGTTTCTCTTTAATTTCTGCCGGCGCGCAGATTTACATAAAACCTTAGTTTGTTAAAAATTTTTTTTCGGAGGAATGTTAATTATGTCAACGAAAAATTTTGGTCTGTTCAATCTGCAACTCTTCGCCGATCTTCCCGATGCTGCCACAATCGGCGCAGAAGAAGGTGCTGTGAAAATTAACGGCGAGTCTACCGAAACTGCAGTCGTCGCTGTCGATGCTGACAGCGATACAATTTCGCAGATCGTCGCCGAAAATTATACTCCTGCCGCAAGTGATACTGCGCAAGTCGACGGCGTCACCTATACTTACGACGGCGCAAATTGGACTTACGAAACGACGACGCAAGTGACGACTACCGAAACTGCCGACGCCGAAATCGTCACGCAGATTATTGCGAATTATTATAGCGGCGGCACAGAACCCGGAGACGGCGACACTGCCGACGTTGACGGCGTCACCTACACCTACGACGGCGCAAATTGGACTTACAAAACGACGACACAAGTAACGACTACCGAAACTGCCGACGCAGCAACCGTTTCAGAAATCGAAGAAACTTATTATTCGCCTGCAGACGGCGACACTGCCGAAGTCGGCAGCGTCACCTACACTTACAACGGAACTACTTGGTTGTACGACACGAATTATACCGTTGTCGATTATTATAACTTCAGCGCAGAAAATACCGTCGATTCCGATACGACGATTGCCGCTGAAGGCGAAGAGATTGTTTACGATAACGTCACCCTCGAAAGCGGCTCCGTTGTCAACGGCGGCGGCTTGAGCTCCGAAACTCTTACCCTCGAAGGAATTGGCGATATTAAAAACTTTGACGCAGCAGATGCAGTCACGCTCACCGTACAAGATGACGAGCTGAAACTCACGGGCGTCACCGGTACAGTCGAACTTGATTTGGCAAGCACCGACGGAACTTTTGAACAGACAATTAACGGTACAGAAGTTTCCTTCGATATTGATTCTTACGATGAATCCGAAGAAGAGTTAATGGTTACAATCAGCGGCAGTAGCAGCTCGAATATTCCCGTGATTTTCACCAACGACGACCTCACTTTGAACAGCATTAACAACTTGTGGGTTCTCACTCGCGAAAGTGGTTACCAGCTTGTCAAATACGAAGGTGCCGAATATTTGGTTCTTGACAGCAATACCGTTATGCTTTCCTCTGAAAACGACGTCATTTCATTCTATGTCAGCGAAGATGCGGTCGTTGATTTTGAAGGCGCAAGCGACGCTTATGTTAATGATACTTTAATCGGCGGCTCTGCTCTTGATGACGGTCGCCTCTACACTAACAGCTATGGCTCACTCACTTACATGAATTACACCGACAGCGGCACGATTTACGTCGGCTCCACTTACGAGGGCGGCACTGCGGACGTTACCACAAATTCTCGCGTTGTTATCAATGACGTCGACGGCACGCCTATGATAACTTCTATTAATAGACTTGCACTCGGCGGCTCCTGGACGACAGATTTGGACACTGTCCGATTTGGCGTCGAACGTTGGTACTTCTCCGACGAAGATACCACGCTTGTGGCCGACGAAGAGTCCGGCACGAAGGTGGCGTCTGTCGCTTTCACCGGTCAGGCAACCCTTGAGGCTCGTTACTCCAGCGATCCTCTTAATACCGGCGATATTAACATAAATGATGCCGCCACTATTGGCATTGTCAGCCTTTCCTCCAGCGATACGGCGATTTTCGCGGAAGACGGCTCCACTACTCTCAACGGCTCGTTGATTTTTGCAAATGTCAAGGAAGGTTCAGTGGCTTTCGCCGATACAAACGAAGGCTCGCTGAAGGTAGCCGACAGCGGCACAGTTCTCGTTTCTGATTACAAACTTGCCGGTGCATCTCAAGTCGAGGGCGGCAGTGAAATTAACACAAAGAGCACCGGTTTCCTCCTCGCCTCTCAAGCTTGGAGTTTCGACGACGAAGACGGCGTTACCATTGTTGCGGACGACAGCGGCACGGAAGTTGCGGCAATTACCTTCGACGGCAACGCAACTCTGCGGACACTTGCGCTTGAAGGTGAATTTACCAGCCCGATTGGAATTACCTCTGAAGCATGGACAGCCGACGTTACAGTCAACGAAGACACAACATGGTTTGCGGCGGGCACTACCACTTCTGATACGGTTGTCTTCGAGGAAGACGGCAACATTACTCTTGACGGCGACCTTGCAATGGCACTGCTCAAAGACGGCGACAGCAAGACCGTCAACGACGCTAACGGCGGTGCTTTGACTTTGGTCGAAGGCGCGGTGGCAGTTATTTCCGATTCTAAACTTGCGTGGGCAACGCAGGTTGAAGGCGGCAGTTATATCGTCACGAAGAACGAAGCATTCTTGCTCGGCACTGAAGTTTGGGCGTTCGATGACACCGACACGAAAGTTATCACCGCGAACGAGTCCGGCACGAAGGCGACGGCTGTCTACTTTGAAGGTCAGGCATCGCTCGGCAGTTTCACGACGGAAAGCATCACGGATACTGTCAGCGGCGAAGAAATTACCGCGTGGAATGCAGATCGTGTCAGCATTAACAGCGCGGCGCAGTGGCAGGTTGCAGGTGAGACTGTGAGCGATACGGTTATCTTCGACGAAGACGGCAACGCTACACTCGACGCGGACAGCGGCTACATTATGGCGGCACTTGCCAACGGAGATTCCAAGACCGTT
>CAJOFR010000034.1 GCA_905234195.1 uncultured Selenomonadaceae bacterium | reverse complement strand
ATTCAATTCGTGCTTATAAAATGGATTGACGGCGCGGGGGAAATACTTCGCGCCCTCTTTTTTAGGAGGCGATAAAAATGACGAAAGACGAACTTCAGGAGATTTTGGAAAAGCATACACTTTGGCTGAACAACGAGGACGGAGGCGAACGCGCCAATTTGTGTGGAGCTGATTTGCGCGGAGCTGATTTGAACGGAGTTGATTTGAGCAAATCGGATTTGAGCGGAGCTACATTGTACAGAGCTGATTTGCACGGAGCTAATTTGTACGGAGCTAATTTGTACGGAGCTGGTTTGAACGAAGTGGATTTGCACGGAGCTAATTTGTACGGAGCTAATTTGCGCAGGGCTAATTTGTCCGGAGCTAATTTGTACGGAGCTAATTTGTCCGGAGCAGATTTGAGTAACGCAGAGTTGAGCAGGGCTAATTTGTGCTGGGCTAATTTGTTTGGCGCGAATTTAAACAAAACAAATTTGGGTGAAATAATAACGGACGAAAGGACATTATTTGTGAAAATGTCCTGCCCCGAAGAGGGGGCGTTCATCGGATATAAAAAAGCTCGCGAAAAAATCATTGTGTTGGAGATAACAGACGACGCAAAACGTTCGTCCGCAACTACGTACAAATGCCGCTGTTCAAAGGCAAAAGTTTTGAGGATAGAAAATCTTGACGGCACTCCGACTGACGTCCAGTCGGTAGCCAGCAATTTCGATGAAAATTTTGTTTACAAAGTCGGGGAGATAGTTGAGGTCAAAGATTTTGACGAAAATCGGTGGGTAGAATGTTCAAGGGGGATTCATTTCTTCATTTCCAAAGAAATGGCGCGACGATACCAGTGAAAATTGTAGCTGAAATAAAACCTGTACCGTTGGCACGTCCGCGTGTTAACACGACAAATCGGGGTCGGTACTTACCGAAAAGTTCACGGCAGTTCAAAAGGCGTTAAATAAGGAGGACAGAAATGACTAGGATACAGAAAACGGCGTTGATTTTGGCAATAACGTTTATCGTCGGTGTAGTCGTCGGGGTGTTAGGATTCGACGCGGTGAAAGATTCGCTTCCGCAGAAAGTTGCAGTGCAGGAGACGTACAAGGTCAAGGGCGGCGATACGTTTTGGGACATCGCGGCGAAATATCGCGAGCAGGACTGCAGAAATTTGTATATCCTTGAGTTTCTGGAAGAGCTGAAGGAATTAAATCCGAGCATAGCGGCGAAAAAGAATCAGTTGCATGTCGGCGACGAGATGATAGTCAGATATTATGTGGAGGCGAGACCATGAGAAAAATAAAATTTCGCGGGCGAGATACTTATGGAAATTTGCACTACGGGGATTTTGTACAGGGAATGTACATTGCGAATGAGCAGGGCGTGCACATGATTAAGCCCGAAAGCGTTCGTCAGTTTGTCGGTTATGACAAAAATAACGAGGAAGTTTATGAGGGTGATGGTGTTAACTTGCCCGTGTATGGGTGGGGGGAAGCGGAACTTAGAAGTATGGTAATAATAAAGGTCGTATCTTAACAAAAGAAAAATAGTGAACAAAAAAATTAGTCAGCATTGACGGAGCCGCTGACAAGGACGTCGGCGGTTGCGATGAGTGCTGAAGGGGTGAGTAAAAATGGGAAAGCTGAAGGAATTTTGGACGGATATTGGATATTTCTTCGTCTACACCGAATCGGGCGGTAGATTAATCGAGTCGGTGACGTTGGGCATCATGATTGTGACACTGATTATTGTAATTTCAAGAGGCTAGCAATTTCGGATTTAAATGTAGGGAGGGGAAAAATGTCATGAAAGAAAACAAAAGTCCGCCGCAAATTTATCGAGACAGGCGTGGAGAAATCTGGATAACGGCAGAAGGGTTGCGCCGCTACCTTTTAATCTCAATACCCGAAGGGAAGAAATATTTCTACAACTACAAAAATTTTGGAGGTGATAGAGATGAAGGTAGGAATAATTGACGCAGATTTAATCGGAAGAAAACGCCACAGGTTTCCAAATTTAGCATGCATGAAACTCAGCGGTTATCACAAGGAGCGCGGCGATGAAGTCGTGCTGAAAACGCAGTATGACTATCTTAGAAGTTTTGATAAGATTTACATTGCAAAGGTTTTCACCGACACGCCAATTCCTCAAGACGGCGGTCTGTTTGGCAGTATTCTCGCAATGCCTAACGTAGAGTTTGGCGGAACAGGATTTTTTGGCGACGCCGCGCCGCCACTTCCGAATGAGGTTGAACACCACATGCCGGACTATCATTTGTATGATGACTGGCTGGCAACCGTCGACAAGGGCGGAGCTGAATTCAAGGCGTATCGGGCTCAGTCGATAGGGTATCTGACGCGGGGGTGTTTTCGGCACTGTCCGTTTTGCGTAAATCGGCGTTGCAATGAAGTAGTCAAGCATTCGCCGCTGGAAGAATTTTTGGACACGACGCGCCCAAAAATTTGTCTGCTGGACGACAACTTCTTCGGATTCAGCGGCTGGAAAGAGGAGTTGCAAAAGCTGATTGATACCGGCAAGAGATTTTGTTTCAAACAAGGGCTGGACGCTCGGTTGCTCGACGAAGAAAAAGCCGAAATGTTGTTTAGCGCGAAGTACGATGGCGAATTTCTGTTTGCCTTCGACGATTGGTCGGACGCGGAGCTAATCGAAGAGAAATTGAAACTGATTCGTCGGCACGTAAAGGAAGATAAGGCTAGATTCTATGTTTTGTGCGGATATGACCGGCGCGGGGTTTACGACGAGGATTTTTGGTATCGTGATTTAGCGGAATTGATTCTACGCTTAAAGATGTTAAAGTCGTACGGAGTGTTGGCGTATGTCATGCGCTACGAAAAAGTTTATGCCTCGAAGTTTCACAAAGTTTATCATGATATCGCGACATGGGCGAACTTGCCGAACTTTTTCAAAAAGACAGAGTTCCTTAATTGGTTGGCGGGATTCCACTGGAATATTTTTTCGCCGAGAATCACAGAGATAAAAAAATTGTGGGGTGATAAAAATGATTGCTGAAACTTTTATGGTTGACGGGGTAGCCGTCACAAATATCGGGCTTGAAGATTTTACGGAAGAGGAGGCGCGTCGTTATGTCGATTATGTTCGTGAACGCGTCAAGCACAAGGTGAATGATTATGCATTGTAATTATTCCATTTCCTAACATAAAAATATTGCTTACATTACTCTGCCTTCGTCTTACAGGGTTGGGGGTGACTGAATTGTTCACCCCCGAAATAAAAAATCGGTGATACTATGGATGGAATATCACCGTGAATATAGACTTAGCGCCAAATAAATCTGCGCGCCATTTTTGAAAAGAAAAACATCCCGAAAACCGCAACTTTTCCGCAACTTTTAAGACACTCGCTGAAAAGTCAAATTTCTGGTATTGACTGAAATTATCTCCCTTTAATCCGGTTTACTTTTCCTGCAACCACTTTACACTTGCGGGGAGAGGAAGATTTTTAGCAAAAAACATCGGAATAATTCAGCCAAACGCCAACTTTCGCGCAGATTGTCACGTTGACGACGAAGATAAGAATACCGTAACGATTCGTGACGGTATTCAGGGGAATCCGAACATGACGGTAATTAACGAAAGTGGACTTTATTCGTTGATACTTTCAAGCAAACTTCCCGACGCGAAAAAGTTCAAGCGTTGGGTGACGATGGAAGTTTTACCGCAAATTCGCTTTAGTAACTGCGTGGCGCGTGATTTTCGTCGCTATAACTACCGACGTCCAAAAAATTGCCACAGGGTACAAACCAATCGCTACGGGGATAATATAAAAAGTTACAATTATAATTTGAACCTTGACGATTTTTAAGGCAACGCAACTGCACATAACGAGGATTTTGTTTCTTTGCTGTTTCCAGTGATTCTTTATCGTTTACTCCTTCAAACTGTAACCCCCATACAACATCTGCCGAATACTCGATATTTCCGGATTCTTTGAAACTCTCGAAAGATACTGCCTGCGTGTAGTTCATACGATTGAAACTGCTGATAACAATTACCGTCGCATTAGTTTCGCGCTGAAAACCTTTAAGCTTACGAACAATATCATCTACCGCTATTTTTGCGCTATCTTTATCATGCGGAATTATCTGCAAGTAGTCAATGCAAATTACAGGAGCCTTGCCGCCCTTGCAAAACTGCCGCAAGTCAAGCAAAAGCGCGTCAATATCCTTGTTTGTTTCCTCTAGTATTGTTAAATCGCCGCGCCCTTCTTTAAATTCCTCCAGACTAACCATTAAATCATTCAAGTTTTGACTAAACGCGCCACGCCGAATATCAGCCGCGCTAAAATCACAATTCGCAGGATTATTCCGATGATAGCGGCTACAATATTCGCGCGATATAGTCTTAGAGAAAAGTTCAAATGCTGACATCTCATAAGACGCATAAACGCATTTTTCATCTTTCGCCGCTAATTGCTCTAACAATTGCCAACAAAAAGTTGTTTTTCCGGCGGCTGGTACTCCGCCCATCACGTATAAGCCTGGAGAAAAAATTTGATTCTCGTCGAGATTATCAAAACCTGTCTTGCGATTGTAGTACTTACTGATATTTTTTTGACGGGTTTCAAACTCCCCGCCCCTGTTAAAATAATCGCGCGTATTGTAGCTTTTCGGCGGCGTTATCAGTCGCTGAATCAAATCAATCTTTTCGTTGAATTTTTCGAGCACGTCACTAAAATCGCTAATATCTTTCAGCGCATTATCTTTAATTTCTTCCCCAGCGTAGACCATTTCCCGCAGAATTGCTTTTTCCTTGATAACTTTAGCATACTCTGTCACATAAGCTGTTGTGTGTGCAATGTCACCCAAATTCATGACTGCGCGCAAATCCATTTTTTCAAGTACTCCTGCGCGATGCAATTTTTCAATCAGTGACAGCAAATTTGGTACAATACCTTCGTTATGCAATTCCAAAATCTTTTCGTAAATTACCTTGTGTTCACCGCGATAAAAATCGTCGGCAGTCAAAATAGCCGCAACCTCCGAAACAATTTCGCCTTTTTTCAGCAGGAGTGCACTAAGCACGAATTTTTCCATTTCAACCGCATTCGGCAATTCATAATTCATTTTATCACCTTATTTTTCACTGAAATTATTTTTGTTTTGTGAAATCTGCGCGCCCATTTATTATTACTTTCTTTTTTGTTATCTCCTTCCGGCAAGCCACTACCATCAGCTCGCCGCCTGTTTTTGTGGCGGCTGCTGCGTAAGCAAAGCAGACGCCGAAACAAAAATGTTACAATATTTGTAATACTTCTGCCCTGTTTTGTCAACGTCAAATGATTTTATCTCTCCAATTTTTAGCAAATACTCGAAAACGTCATTGATTGTTTTGCGTGACTCCTGTTTTGCTCGTTTTCTACAAACTTTAACGACTCCTTGCCGTTGTAGCGGAATTTTTTACAAACTTTTGACATATCAACAGTTATTGTTATAGTCATTAAAGTTGTTACTGCGTCTGCTATCATTTTTTTCATGCTAGGAGCCATATCGACGCGCGCGGAACTATTACCGGTTAAGGCGTGGTAAATCGCGCCGATTGTTGCAAACTCGTTGCCACCACATTTGAGTGAAATACACGCTGATAAAACATCACACGCATTTTGGTTAAATCTAGAGATTGAATCATGTGATAATAGCATATACTCCGACGGCTGTTTGCAATGCAATTTGAAGGGTGTAAAAATTTTTTCGCCTTTATTGTTAGGATTTTCTACTAAATCCAATTCGACTACTTTTCCTGCCGCAAAATCTGTGTTATAATCTCTAGTGATAAGATTCAATGTCTTTGATAGCTTATCATTAGGAATTATAAGTTTTTCAATCGGCTTTAGGGGGTCAAGATTTTTTTCTCAATGATAGTCAAGCCCCCTTTCCAATTCTACATCAGCGCAAGTTGCGTTTGTTTCAGACATTTCACCAAAGCACGCCCGCAATGAGGAGAATAGATAATATCGGTGATTAACGAATAAATTGCGTCAAGTTTTTGAGCTACGTCGATATTCTCCGAAACTTTGTCATAATTTGCTTGCAATTCGGCAAGCTGTTTTTTTGTCTCTTCGTAGTCAGCCGGCGGTATAGGCTCTACCGTTTTTTCGTCGAGCTTTTTTTGCAAGTCGGTGATTTTTTGCTTGAGTTTAGTCAGCTTCCGCTCGTTTTCCGCATAGTCGTCGGGGGCACAACCCGCCCGCCACGCGCAAAGTTTCTCTCCTAAGTTTAAAGCTGAAACATTGCGGATTCGCGACCAAGCTAAAGGTGGGGGAAGCCCTTCCAAACGTTGCGGCAGTGAATGACTTAATGTTGGTTGAAGAGTGCGGGGCATGGAATTCCCATCAAAACAAAGCTTTCTTTTTTTCAAAGGAACTCTCCTTTAAAGTTAGGATGGGTGGCAGTGTCCACCCGACATTAGACGCTGAGGGGGTGCATTTTCAAAGTTTTTAGCTCCCGCTACTTAAATCTGGCGGGGAACGTCCTACGCTAGACTATTGGTAAACTCATTTGGAATGGAGATGCAAATCCCTCTGCTGGCAAATAATTCGAGGAATTCGCGATAGCTTAGTGTGGAAGTTTTAATGGCTTCAGCTAGATAAAGGAGATTTTGGACGTTTATAGCAGCTCCCTTGATGTTTTCGTGTGTCCTAGAGATGTAATTGAGTTGCTCAGTGATTAATAACGCCGTCGCTGAAAATACAAATCTCCCCACCTTAGTCGCGTCATCACTAGACAAAAATGCCACTTTTTGAAGAGCCGGGCGTGTCGCGTACTCAGTGGTTCAGCTTTTTTTGCACAACAAGAGATTGTTTTATAGAAAGATATATAGATATTGTGAAAAATAGTGCGTAATTTTAGTAAGAATGATAAGCTTGCCGCTTTATATTCAAAACCTTTGATATATCGTCTTGCGTCAAATTTAATTCCTTCCTAAACCTTTTTAATGATTCTCCGATTGTCAATTTAATCACCCCCTTTTCAACTATTTTAATACAATTTTTCTTTGACTTACTCAAAAAATTTTCTGAAAAAGTACCTGACAAGATTAAAACAAGTGACGGTGGCTAACCGAGTAACCAATCTATAAAACCGCCTATCGCTTCGCCGATGCCTTCAGCAACTGTCGTCACGCAATCCCAAATGTCTGTTAAAATTTCGCTCGTTGCCTCAAAAAAAGTTTCCGCAACGTCAAGTATCGTATCACCGAACGCCATAACTCCTACGACAACGGCGGCGGCAAGTCCAACGGCAGCTCCAATCGGCGAAAAAATTACCGGCACAAACGCTAATAACGCCGTCCCGATTCCCGCCGCAGAAAGTCCGCCCGTTATCAGCTCGAAAACGTAACTCGACGCCGCAAGCCAGAACAATCGCTGAATCGCCTCTTCGCCGCTGATTTCTCCGCTCAAAAAGTCACCGATAATTTTTACCGTCTCAACGGCTTTGCACGCAATGTTGGAAATTGCCCGCGCAGAACATTTAGCCAACGCCGGAATTGCGCCCGATTTCGCGGCAACAGTCAATGCGGCGGCAACCGCAGTTTTAATGCCTCTGTCCGCGCCCGACTTCAAAGCCTCTGCGATAACTTCGTCAGCTTGAAATTTTTCGCCCGATAAAATTTTCTTGGCAACGCTGAAACCCGCACCCGTAGCTACGCCCGCCGCACTCGAAAAAATAACTTCTTTGCCAAGTTGAAACGCCAAATCGCGTCCGTCATAAGCCGTCCAATTCACTGTGGGCAATTCTTTATCGCCCTGAATTTTTTCCTGCAAACTTTTAATCTTCGTCTTTGTCAGCGGCTCACTCTTGAGGCCGTCAATTTCGATTCGGTCAGAAATTTTTCTGTTGGGGAACGCTTTTTGAACTTCGGCGAGCTGTTCGGAGGGCACAATAATTTGTTGACCGCGATAATCGCCCTCCTTAATCGCCGCAATAGTTTTTTACCGGCATCCGCGCAGAATTTCAGTTGGTAGCGTTGCGCCAAATGATTGGAACCGTCATAAATTCCAACGTCGACGGAATTTTTTGCATTGCTCTTGAGAACTCGTGCTTCAAACTGCGAATTACTCAACGCGGCGGCGCGGTTGAAAGAATTTGCGTGTTCGGTCTCGGCAAGCAGCCCGTCCAAATTCGGATTCATGTTAATTGCGCCGCTCTTGGTCGTCAGAGTCTTGGCAAGTTCCTCGTTGCTGTGATGAATCGCGGCATCGAGTTTCGCAAGCCTGTCGCCAAAATCCTGCTCACTCAATCCGATTGTAGCCTCTCGCACATTGTCGGTTATCCACTCTTGAGGACTTAGCCCACGCATTCGAGCCGCTTGCCCCGCCTTAAAAATTTCCGCGAACTTATCAACGCTACTCAAAATTTCTTGACTGATTGCAGAAATTTCGTCGGGAGATTCGTTCGGTAAATTCTCCGACAAAATTTTTGTAAGCCACTCCGCGTCCGAAGAATTTTTATTCATGTACGAACGACTGAGCCTCCCCATGACTAAAGTCAGGGGGTTCTAGGAAACTTACGTCCCCATTTAAGAAGTTTGATAGTCAAGCTACCCTTATTCTTACCGGCGT
>CAJOFR010000033.1 GCA_905234195.1 uncultured Selenomonadaceae bacterium | reverse complement strand
TGGTTCCACCTGTTCCCTTTCCGAACACAGCAGTTAAGCACTCACACGCCGAAGGTACTTCGTTGGAGACGACGCGGGAGATTAGGTATTCGCCGGTTAAATAAGTTCACGGCTTTGAATTTGGGCGGTGCTTGAATTTAAAGTCGCGTTGTGTTAGTATGGCGGCTCTGGTGAAGTGGTTAACACGTCGGATTGTGGCTCCGATATGCGTGGGTTCGATTCCCACGAGTCGCCCCACAGGGGTATAGCTCAATTGGCAGAGCAACGGTCTCCAAAACCGTAGGTTGAGAGTTCGATTCTTTCTGCCCCTGCCAACATGAAATTTCAGGCCGCGCCTTGTCATAGGGGCGGCTTTTTTGCTGTCCAATTTTCCGAATAAATATCTTCGTAAATTTTTTGTTTGAAGGATTTAGATTTAAGTTGTAGAATTTATTTACGATTATGTACAAGAATCGTTGCCGGTTTTTTTGTATCCCAAAAGGATGGTGAAGTTTTTATGCTTGAGCAGATAATGAACTCAACGAATTTTAATTACTTGTCGCGCGGAATGACGGCGGCCAGCATGCGCCAGGAAGTTATCGCGCACAATATTGCCAACGTCAACACGCCGAATTATCGAAAGGTTTCCGTGAATTTTGAAGATATGCTCGCGCGGGAAATTTACGGCGTCCCTGCCGACGGCACGCTGAAAATGGTCAGGACGCACGATAAACACCTGCCACCCGATTTTCCCCCCTTCCACGCCGCGCCGGAGATTGTCGAGGACAACACGACGATTATCCGCACGGATCATAACAACGTTGATATTGATATGGAAATGGCGACGCTTGCGAAGAATCAACTCTACTTCAACGCGCTTGCCTCGCAACTCGGCGGCTACGTCACGAAAATGAAGAACGCCATTACCAGCGGACAAAGCTAGTCTGGTGGATAGAGATTAGCGGCTAGGGATTAGCGGAAAGGATTTTTTATCATGAGTATGTTTTTGGGAATTGATACGGCGGCTTCGGGCTTGACTGCCGAACGCCTTAGAATGGACGTCATTTCAAACAATATCGCCAACGCGAACACTACACGCACCGAAAACGGCGGAGCTTATCACCGCCGCTATGTCGTATTCAGCCCGCGCGAACGTCAGCCCTTGAGTTTTGAGCAGACTTTGAGGCAGGCAGTCGGTATCCGCCAAAGTACCGGCGAGGGCGTGCGCGCTGTGGCGATAGCCGAAGACCCCGAACAAGGTCCTCTCGTCTACGACCCCGGGCACCCCGACGCGAACGCCGACGGTTACGTCGAAAAACCTAACGTCAATATCGTAACTGAAATGGTCGATATGATCACCGCCCACCGCGCTTACGAGGCGAACACGACGACGATTAACGCCGCAAAAAGTATGGTCACGAAGGCTTTGGAAATCGGACGTTAAAATTTTTCATATTATTTACAGATTTTACTTGAATTGCATCGCGGATAATGGTATCCTATAAGCGGTGAAATTTTTCAATCTAAAACTTTGGAACTTATAAAAAATAAAATTTTTGTGACAACGTTTCTGTTAAGTGGTATAATTGTTCGGGTTTACACGATTTTGGACGTTGGTAATTTTTTTCGGCGGTGAATTTATTTTGGCGGTCGAAAATTGGAATTATAAAGTAGTTTAAATTTTTTCAGGGAAGGGGAAGGTGATACAATGGAAATAACACCGTTGGAAATGACGCCGGTACGAATGAGCGCGCACAGTCATCTCGGTGAAGCGAAGGAGGCTGAACCCGTCAAAAGTTTTGGCGAATTTTTGGTTGATGCGCTCAAAAAGACAAATGAACTTCAGCTTGAATCGGACAAGATGAACGCGGCACTGGCTGCAGGTAGAGTGGAAGACATATCGCAAGTTGTGGTGGCGTCGCAGAAAGCTGAAATTGCAATCCAACTTGCCCTTCAGTTGAGGAACCGTGCAACTTCTGCATATCAAGAGATAATGCGTATGCAAGTATAGCTTTTGGCTGTCAATCGGTTGCGAAAAGCTAGTTGCTCATTGATTAGAACGGTTCGAAAGGACTGATTTGGAATTGGCAACTTGGAAAGAGCGCTTCCAAGAACTATGGAACAGATACAGCAAGAGACAGCGTTATATGATTATCGGCGCGGCGGTTGCCCTTCTGTTTTCGATCTTGGGTATCAGCTTCTGGTATGGCAGCAAGCCGGATATGGTGCCGCTGTATACCAACTTAGAGGCAAAGGATGCCGGCGATGTTGTTACCAATTTGAAAGAGTCGGGTGTGCAGTATCAGCTTGAAGAAAACCGGCGTGGTACGACGATTTTTGTGCCTGCCACTCAAGTGCACGATGTGAGGTTGGAGCTTGCGACAAACGGTTTGCCGCGCGGCAACAAGGGCTTTGAACTTTTTGACGACAGCAAATTGGGCGTGACGGAGTTTCAAAATAAGGTTAATTACCTTCAAGCTTTGCAGGGCGAATTGACGCGCACGATTGAGCAGATTGACGCTGTTCAAAAAGCACGTGTCCATATAGTTTTGCCGGAAGACAGTCTCTATAAAAAAAATGAAAAGCCCGCTACCGCGTCGATTATGCTTATGCTCAATAACAGGGCGCAGCTGACGCCGGCGGAAGTTAAGGGAATTGTAAATTTGGTGAGTCACAGCATTCAAGGTCTTCAGCCGGAAAATATTACTATCGTCGACGAAGCCGGAAATATTCTTAACGAAAATGATTCGGACGAGATGGCGAAGGAACAGCGGTTGAGCTTGCAGGCGTTGACGCAGATTGAGATGACCCGAAAAGTTAGGGATAATATTCAGCATAACATTCAGACGATGCTTGACCACTCTCTGGGGGAAGGCAATGCGTTTGTTAGGGTTAGCGTCGAATTGGATTTCGACGAGCGGCAGGTGGATAGACAGACTTTCACGCCGGTTGTGGACGAGTCGGGTATTATCCGCAGTCAGCAGGATATAAATGAGACTTACAATGGTGAATCGAATATTCCGGGCGGACCGGCGGGCGTGCAGGGAAATATACCGGGCTACGTGGCGGAGGATAGGAATGCCAACGCCGAATACGAGCGTAAAGAATCCACGAAGAATTACGAGATTAACGAGGAAAATCAGAAAATCATTGCGTCACCTGGTTCGATACGCCGCCTGACGGTTGCGGTTTTGGTCAACGACACAATCACCGAATTACAGCAGGAGAGCCTTTTGAGGACAGTCAGTTCTGCGGCGGGTATCAGCGAGGAGCGCGGTGACGTGGTTTCCGTTGAGCCGTTGCCGTTCAGCACAGAAATGCGCGACAAACGTGCTGCGGAAGAATTGGCAGAAAAGGAACGTCGCGACAGGATTTTGTATATGGAAGTTGCGGCATTGGTTTTGCTTGCTGCCTTGTTGTTGGGCGGATTCTTGATGTATCGCAGGAAGATGCAGCAGGAACGCGAAGAGGCCGAAGCGTATGTCCGTGCACAAGAGGCGGAGGCGAAACGCTTGGCGGACGAACAGCGTGCGCGTGAAATTGAAGCCGAACAAATCGAGGAGGAAAGTCTTACCCCCGAAGAAAAGCAGCAACGCGACGAAAAGCGCGCTCTTCTCAAGCTTATCGAAGAAAAGCCGGCAGATGTTGCTATGCTTGTCAAGACGTGGCTTGCGGAAGACGAATAAACGAGTGGCAAGGGAAAAGCGTTCAGGGATTAGGGAAATTTTGCCTAGTCTGTTGACGGCTGACCCTTGCCTTTCATTATTACGAAGGAGGAATTTTTATGCCGAGTGATATGTACGGTGAATCAAGGGAAATGACCGCTCACGAAAAAGCGGCGATACTTTTTATAGCGATAGGCAGCGAATACGCCGCGAAACTTTTTGAGCACATGGACGACGACGAGATTGAAAGTATCACCCTTGAAATAGCGAATAATAAACAAGTCAGCGCGGAACAGAAAAACGCCGTTATCAGCGAGTTTTATCAAATGGCAATGGCGAAAGATTATATTTCGACCGGCGGTCTGGAGTACGCGCAGAACGTTTTGGAAAAGGCTATCGGCTCCGACAGGGCTATGGAAATTCTCAACCGCTTGACGACGAGTTTGCAGGTGCGCCCGTTCGATTTTTTGCGCAAGACAGATCCTTCACAGCTTTTGAACTTCATACAGAACGAACACCCGCAGACAATCGCGCTGGTTATGGCTTACTTGGAGCCGGATCAAGCGGCGATAATCATGACGGGGCTGCCTCCGGAATCTCAAGCGGACGTAGCGAAAAGAATAGCGACAATGGACAGAACTTCGCCGGATATAATTCGCGAAGTCGAGCGCGTTTTGGAAAGGAAGTTGTCTTCAATGATGACACAAGACTTTACGACGGCAGGCGGCATCCCCGCGATAGTCGAAGTGTTGAACCGCGTCGACCGCACGACAGAAAAGGCTATTATCGAGACAATGGAAGTGGACGACCCCGAACTTGCCGAAGAAATCAAAAAGCTTATGTTCGTTTTCGAGGATATTGTGGTTTTGGACGACCGCTCGTTGCAGATGGTTTTGCGCGAAGTCGATACAAAAGATTTGTCCCTTGCAATGAAGGCGACACCCACCGAAGTTTCGGAAAAGATTTTCAAGAATATGTCGAAGCGCGCGGCAGATATGTTGCGTGAAGAACTCGAATACATGGGGCCCGTCAAGATTCGCGACGTCGAAGAGGCGCAAATGAAAGTTGTCAATATCATTCGTTCGCTGGAAGAGAAGGGTGAAATTGTTATTTCTCGTGGTCAAGGCGACGAAATGATTGTTTGATGAAAGGCGGCGCAAAGAATGAAGTTAAAGTTTCTAAAAAAAATTGTGGCGGGATTTTTGGGGCTGTCGATTTTTCTCGGCGCGACCCACGCAACCTACGCCGCGCAAAATCCGGCGGCACCGGCTAAGCCCGCAAATACAAAAAAAATCGTGATAAATTCGGCAAGCAGGATTTTGATGCTCTGGGACGGCGATACGAAAGTTGCTATTTATCCTCTCGGCTTGGGAAAAGTCAGCACGCCCACGCCCGAAGGTTATTTTAAAATCCAAACGAAAGAAATTAATCCGACGTGGATTGACCCTTCGGATCCCGAGTATTATATTCCTTCCGGTCCGAGTAATCCTCTCGGCTATCGCTGGATGCAAATTTATGGCAACTACGGAATTCACGGCACGAACCGCCCCGACAGTATCGGGCATTACGTTTCAAACGGCTGTATCCGCATGCGCGAAAAAGACGTTGAAGATCTTTTCGGCAGGGTTGACGTGGGCACGCCCGTTGAGATTAATTATAATCGCGTCGTCGTGGAAAAGGCGGACGACGATAATATTGTTTACTACATTTATCCCGACGGCTACGGCAGGCAAAAACTCACCGTCGATTATGTCAGCGATTGGTTGAAACCTTTTGGGGTGTCCGCCTTCGAGAGCGACGAGGATATTCAGAAAAAAATTGCCGCCTCCGACGGCGAACCAACTTTCGTGGGAAAACCCTACGCTGTAGAAATTGACGGCAAAACTGTTGAGCAGACCGAAGCAAACGGCAGAACTTTTTTTGCAAAAGCTGTCGTCCGCAATAATGTTGCTTACCTGCCCGCCGTTCCCATTTCCCTTTCGCTGAAAAGAAAAATCGAATGGCGTCCCGCCGAATCGACGCTCAAAACTTCTTATGGTACGGTTATCGGCTACGAGATGAAGAAACAAATTTATTGCAACCTCGACGATGCAATTGTACTGTTCCATATCGACGGCGGCTTGCAAAATGTTTCCAGCAACCCCGCTGACGGCAAGATTTTCAAATTTAGAACCGTCGACCCGAATCAGCAGATTAAGAGACCCGAAAAGCCCGGCACTTCCGAAATTTTCGGCGAAGACGATCCAAACGAAGTTTCCGCCCCCGCCGATAACACAAAGCCCGCCGATAAAAAAATCGACGAGAAAAAATTGGAGGGCAAAATTAATCAGGACAACAAAGCTTAGAATTGAAGTAGCGGGGATTTTCTGAAACTTCCTCGCCCAACCAATCGGGCAGCTCGATAAATTCTTCGGGAGAATCCATTTCGACTTCCGCCAAAATTAATCCGGCGTGCTTGCCCTCAAAAATATCGACCTCCCAGATTTTTCCGGCGTGCTCGATTTTGTGACGAACCTTGCTTAAAATATTCGGCGCGCAGATTTTCAAAAGCTCCTGCGCGTCGGCAAGAGGGATTTCATATTCAAATTCACTGCGGACAATTCCAACGTTCGCAGTTTTTATTGTCAGGAAGCCGCGATTTTTTTTCACACGCACGCGAACGGTACGCGCCGGCTCAATCGACAAATAACCTTGTGAAATTTTTTCTCCGCCCGATAAATTCAGCGCGGAAATTTTTTCGGCGTCCACCAAAAATTTTCTCTCAATCTCCAACGACATTTCAACAGCCCCCGTCCAAATGATTCAAAAAAAGTTGCATAAGTTTCGCAACGCTGATAAAATAGGCGTGCAAAATTTTTCGGGGAGGATTGGTATGGCTTACGAGGCACTTTATACGCGCGCGCGCCCAAAAAATTTTTCGCAACTTATCGGGCAGGAGCACATTTCAAACGCGCTGGCAAGAGCAGTATCCGGCGGAAAAACTTCCCACGCTTATTTACTCGTCGGGACGCGCGGCACCGGCAAAACTTCAACGGCAAGACTGCTCGCAAAGGCAATGAACTGCGAAAAAGTTTTGGAGGCACAACAGTCCGGAGAAATTTTATCACCAAAAGTCATCCCCTGCAACAAATGTTCTTCGTGCTTGACAATCAGTTCATCGCCGGACAACGTGGAGTTTGACGCGGCGTCTAACCGTTCAGTCGAAGACGTGACGCGGTTGCTGTCGACGGCGTATCTCGCGCCGCTGCAGTCGCGGGTAAAAACTTTTATCATTGACGAAGTGCACATGCTTTCTTTCGAGGCGGTCAACTCAATTTTGAAATTAATCGAAGAGCCGCCGCCCAACGTTGCGTTTTTTTTGGCGACGACTGAATTGCACAAGGTGCCAATGACAATCCGTTCGCGCTGTCAAGTTTTGAACTTCCGGCTAATCCCGCAGGAAAGAATCACGCCGTATTTGCTCGTATTGGCAAAACGCTTGCAAGTCGAGCTGGAAGAGGACGCGGCAAAAAAAATCGCGAGGCTTGCGGCGGGCTCAATGCGCGACGCCATGACGTACCTTGACCAGTGCTACGCGACGGCAGATGAAAAAATCACGCTGGATAGCGTCAACGAAACTTTGGGCTTGATTTCCGATTCCGACCTTGACAAAATTATTTCGGCGATTAAATCGCAGGAGCGCGCGGCGGTGGCGGAGGCGACGGCTCACGCGTTCCGTTCGGGCTTGTCCGCAGTGTCTATCGCAGAATCTTTAATCGTCCGCCTTCGTGATTGGGAGTTCAAAAATTTGACGGGCAACGACGCCGAATTAAAGATGACTGAAATTTTTATCGACGAGATACGCAAGGCAATTTTCGAGATGAACGGTTCGGGAGTTCCCGATATAATTTTGGAGATGACGCTGATGAAACTTGCCGCGCCCGTTCGCGTGAAAAGTCCTTCCGCGCAAGCAGCCGAAGCCCCGCCGCAAAAAAATCCCGCGCAAGCTGCGAACATTAACGCGTTTATCGACAAAAAGCCGTCCGAAATTCCCGCCGCCAATAAAAATTACACGCGGCTCACCGGAAACCTTGACGAAGATAAAAAAATTTTTTATGATTTACTGGAAAGACTGCGCGACGACGAATTGACTAACCTCCTAAAAAGGGCGGAGATTGTCAATTTTTCCGAGAAGAGTTTGGTTTTAAAATTCGCGGGCGGCATAATGCGCGATACCTTCATAGATAAGCACAAGCAGAAGTTGGAGGAGATACTTGAGGAAAATTTTGGCAAGCCGATTAAAATTCAAGTCGTCGGCTACGAAAATCCTAAGAGGGAAGATGTTTTCGCCGGCTTGGACGAAAACGCCGCCGCCCACTTGAAAAAGGCAATGAATATTTTCAAAGCAACTAAGTTTGATAAAATTAAAATGTAAGGAGATTTTAAAATGGCACAGAATGCAGGGATTAATCTTGGAGAAATTTTGAAACAGGCGCAAATGATTCAGCAGAGTTTCGAGGCGAACAAGGCGAAACTCAAACAGGAGACTGCTACCGCGTCCGTTGGCGGCAATATGGTTACCGCGACAGTCGACGGGGAAAAGCAGGTCAAGGAAATTAAAATTGCGCCTGAACTCGTTGCGGACGGGGATGTCAGCGCGATTGAAGATTTGGTCGTCAGCGCGGTCAATTCGGCAAATGCGGAGATGGATAAAAAAATCGCCGCGAACACTAATGCTTTTGTCGGTAATGCGCTCGGCGGGCTCGGTGGGCTCGGCGGCGCGAATGGTCTCGGTGATATGGCGAACATGCTCGGCAGTTTTTTGGGCGGCGCACCGAAAAAGTAACTTGTGGATAGGGATTAGGGATTGGGAATTTTTTCTTTCTAAAAATTTTTTTCTCTTTTAAATCTTTTCTTTTGGCGCAAAAGAAAAGAAGCAAAAGAAAACTGCCCGCAGAGGTCGCATCACGCGACCAAATGCGGGCGGCCGCCCGTCCTTGGGCGGCCCCTACTTTTTCATGCTAATCCCTAGTCACTAAAAAGGAGTTAGGATGAATATCGCCGTCTGCGACAATAACCGCAACGCTTGCAACGAAATTCTGCGGCTGATTCGTAAGGATAAACCTACCGCAAAAATTTTTACCTTCACTTCAGCTGAAACCCTCCTCGACGCTCCCGAAGATTTTTCGATTTATTTTTTGGACATTCGCGGAGTGTCCGGGCTGGAAATCGCCAGAAATCTGCGCGCCCGCCAAAATCTTCAGGGCAAGCCGAAAAGCATTCTGATTTTTATCACCGGCTACCGCGAATATATGGCGGAGGCGTTCGACGTCAACGCGTTCCATTACATTCTGAAACCGATAGACACGAAAAAATTTTCGCAGGTTTTGGCGCGGGCTTGTCACGAAGTCGAAGAGTCGGAGTCCCGCGCGGAAAAATATTTGCTGTTGAAAGTTGGCGGCGTCCATAAAAAATTTTATCTGCGGAATATTTTTTTCATCGAGAGTAACAACAAAAAAGTTATCGTCCACACGAGCGACGGGAATTTTGAGGCGGCGGGCAAAATGGATTCGCTGGAAGTTGCCTTGAGCGATTGTTTCTACCGCTGTCACCGCTGTTATCTCGTCAATCTCGAAAAAATTTCCGCGTACACCGCCAACACGATTCAGCTGACCGGCGGCGACGAAATTTTTATCGCCGCAAAAAAATATCCCGCCTTCGTCAAAACTTATCTGCGGTACGCGAAAGAGGGCGGCGGCGTAAATGTATGAAGAAGAATATTTTCTCGAAGCGGTCGTCCTAATTGCAAACGGGCTGATCGCGTTCGTCTACACGGAAAAATTTTTGCGCGGGCAGTTTGAAGACAGACGGCGCGCGATTTTAAAATGGGTAGTCGTCTTCGCGGCAAGCCACATGATTTTATCCGAACTGACGATGGAATTTTCGCCGCACGATAGATTTTTCAACGTCGTGCCGGCATTTTTAATTTTGTTCGCACTGCAAAAATTTTTATTCGCGGAAAATCTACCAAAACAAATTTTCGTCGCGTCGAGTTTTGTGGCGGGCTGGGAAATTTTGCGATTCACGGCAAGTCCGCTCGCCCACGCGATATTCGGCTTGTGGAGTCCGGCTTGGGCGTGGGCATTAAATCGCGCCGTCGAATTGTCAATCGCCCCAACCGAAAAAATAATTTCCGTCATGGAAATAACCAACCGCGCCGCAATTTTTTTCGTGATAGGATTTTGCCGCGCCGTCCAGCTCGGAATTTTATTCCTCTACCTGCGAACAATCAGCCGCCACTTTCGGCAAGACTACGAGCTGAAATTTCACGACGCACTGTTTTTGATTTTCCCCTGCGCAACGGTGCTGACAATCGACTTGACGTTGCGGCTTATGGCGTTCTCCGTCGACAACAGCGCGTTCCTGCTGATTTACGAGCGCGTCCCCGCAACAATTTTGCTCCTGCCGATAATGAGTTTGCTTTTGCTGGGGATAATCGTCGCGTCGGTGATTCTGTTCCAAAATTTAATTCAGTACAAGGACGAGGAACAAAAGCGGTTGCTGTTGGAAAATCGCGTCGTCGAAGTTCACCGCGAAGTCAAGGAACTTTCGGAAATTTATGCGGACATTCGCGGGCTGCGTCACGATCTGTGCAACCACATTGAAAATATTTCCGCGTACGTCCGAAAAAATACCGCCGCCGAAAATTCCGAGCTGGAAAATTATTTGCGGCAAATGACTGACACCGTCGACAAGCTGGATTTCGCGGACAGGACGGGCAACCCGATTACCGATATTATCATTCACCAGGCTCGACAGCGCGCGAAAAAAAATAACATTACTTTCGCCGCGAATTTTCATTTTCCGCAGGACGGCAGGTTTGATGTCTACGACGTCAGCGTAATTTTGAACAACGCCTTACAAAATGCGCTGGAGGCTTGCGAAAAAATTTCCGGCGGCAAAATCGAAATTGTTTCTTACGAAAAGGGCGGTCTGTATTTTATTGAAGTCGAGAATAATTTTTTTGGGGAGCTGGATTTTCGCGGCGAACTCCCCGCCACGACGAAGCCCGAAAAAAATTTGCACGGCGTAGGTCTGGCGAATATCCGTCGTTGTGCGCAAAAGTATCTCGGCGAAATTGACATTGACGTTAAAAATTTTGGCGGCGAAAAAATTTTTTTACTGACGGTCATGCTCTATCGACGAATCTAAAATTTTTTGAAGAGGGGGCCGCGCCGCCCGCATTTGGTCGCGTGATGCGACCTCTGCGGGCAGTTTTCTTTTGCTTCTTTTCTTTTGCGCCAAAAGAAAAGAAGATGTTCATTCAAAAGAGTAAAAAACTTTTCCCCAGTAAGGGCTAGAGAAAAACTTTTTGAATCGTCGAAAGAGACTTCACGCGCGGAGAATTTTTTTCCAGCACGAAATTTAATTCCTGCCGGATAAATTTTATTTCCGCGCCGATAACCGGCTGCCCGATTAAATTTCCCTGCGCGTCGATAAAAATCGTCGTCGGCACACTGCGCACCTTCGACAAAATCGGCAAGAAGTCATCGTTTACTTTCAGTTGCGGGATCGTCGGCGAAAACTCTTCCGCAATTTTTTTCGCCTTGAAATTTTCTTCGGCGTCGCGCAGATTTCCAACGAGCCCGATAATTTGAACGCCTGCAGGGAGATTTTTATTCAGCGCGTCGAGATTTTTCAGCAGGTCACGACAAATTTCAGCCTGCGCCGTCCAAATGCAAAGCACCGTAATTTTTCCGGTAAAAATATTTTCCGTGCACTCCTCCCCCGAAAAATCGACGGTGCTAAAATTCGGAAACTTCTTCGCGGATTTTTCAAGCGGTATCTCGTGCATCAAAAAGCTGTCCACCGCAAGCAACGTAATGATTATCAGCGCGGGAAAAATTATCGGGCGCATTTTTCTCCTCCAAAAAATTTTTCCCATTGTACCACCAAATTTTTTTTCGGGCAAACAAAATTCTGAAAATATTTACGTTCCAAAGAAAAAAACTATTCCATTAAAAAATTTTTGTGGTATAATCTCTAGGATTATTGTTTGGGGTTGCCGCAAAAATTCGCGGCTTGAAGGGAGCGTTAATCATGTTTGGGATTGGTGTACCGGAGCTTGTTTTAATTTTAATTATCGGCTTGGTGGTTTTCGGACCAGGCAAACTTCCGGGCGTAGGTAAAGCACTCGGACAGAGCATTAAAGAATTTAAGCAGGCAAATTCCGACGACGCAAAGACAATCGACGTTACTGATAAAAGCGATAAAAAATGACTTCGCCGAAAGATAATTTGGATTCGCAAAAACCGGAAGAATCGCAAGTTCAAACTGCAGACTCGGCGGAAATTAAGTCCGACGACGAACAACTTGACGACGGCACAATGTCGCTGACGGCTCACCTTGAAGAATTGCGCTCGCGAATCATAAAAAGTTTGTTGGCAATCGCGGCGGGCAGTTGCGTTTCGTATTTGTTCCTCGACGAAATTACGAAGTTCTTAACCGCGCCCGTCGGCAAACTCTATTATATGCAGCCCGGCGAAGCGTTCTTCACATATCTGAAAATAGACATCGTCACGGGATTTTTAATTGCCTTGCCGATAATTTTTTTTCACGTCTGGCAATTCTTTCTGCCCGCACTGACAAAAGGTGAACGCGCAGTTTTGGGCGTCCTCGTGCCGACGTCGGTGATTTTATTTTTCGCGGGAATGGCGTTTTCGTTTTTCCTAATCCTGCCTGTGGCTTTGGGATTCTTCATGGGATTCAGCACGGACGAGCTGGAAACAATGTTCTCGTTCAAAAATTATTTCGACTTCGTGATAATGTTCGTGTTGCCGTTCGGATTCGTCTTCGAGTTGCCGCTTGCGATAATAGTCGCGGCAAAAATCGGCTTGCTGACAAGTGAATTTCTCGGCAAATATCGGCGATACGTCTTCTTCTTTTCGTTCGTTATCGGCGCGCTCGTCACTTCGCCGGATGTTTTCACACAAGTTGCCGTCGCAATCCCCGTCATGTTGCTCTACGAAATTGGTTATCTCGTCGTGAAATACATTTTGCGAAAATAGGAGGAGGCGTTAGAATTTTGTTCACAAGAAAAAATTTTAGGTTGCCGGCGATATTTTTCAGCATGCTGTTGATTTTTGTTTGGTTGCCGAAAATCGGGAGCGCGGCTGACGGCACGGCAAAGGTTGTCATTTTCCACACGAACGACACACACGCGCGTGTTACGGCGGACGACGATAACGGGAAAAGTATCGGGCTTGCTGAAATGTCCGCCGCCGTAAAATCCGTCAAGGCGAAAAATCCCGACACGCTTTGGTTTGACGCGGGAGATACTTTTCACGGGATGCCGCGAATAAATATCAGCAACGGCGAAAATTTGGTGCCGCTGTTAAATCTTGCCGGCGTCAATGTTTTTGTTCCCGGCAACCATGATTTTGATTACAGCTCCGCGCAACTCGAAAGGCTTGCCAAAAATTTGAAGTTCCCGACCCTTAGCGCGAACGTCGTCCGTAAAAGTAACGGCAAGAATGTTTTCAAGCCGTATAAAATTTTTAAGTTGCCGAATAATATTAAAGTTGGTGTGTTCGGTTTGACGACGCCGGATACTGTTTCTTCGACTGCTCCGAGAAATATCGAAACTATAAATTTTTTGGATCCTGTCGACGCCGCGAAGGACATGGTTAAAAAACTTCGTCCCAAGTGCGATATTTTAATCGCCGTAATGCATATGGGTATTGATACGGATGCTTCGGTCACCAGCTATCAAATTGTCCGCGCAGTTTCCGGAATTGATTTGATTGTTGACGGACACAGCCACACCGCGCTTGCTGAAGGTATGGCTGTCGGCGATACTTTAATTGTGCAGACGGGCAGTCACGGCTACAATCTCGGTCAAGTCACGATAAACCTGCGCGACCATAAAATTATCAGCAAGAAAGCGCAGCTCCTGGACAAAAAAGCAGTTGCAGGTATCGCGCCGGAACCTGACGCCGAAATTAAAAATGCCATTGCCGAAATAGACGAGCGCAACGAAAAAATTTTAAACGAAGTCATTATTCACAGTGACAGAGTTTTGACGAGCGAAAGGCAGATTGTTCGCCGCTACGAGTCGGAACTGGGCAACCTTTACGCGGACGCAATTCGTTGGGAGACCGGCGCGGATATTGCTGTTGCGAATAGCGGCGGCTTGAGGGCGGATTTGCCTGCAGGTGACGTGACGCGCAAGGACGTTTTGGCGGTTTTGCCTTTCGGAAATTCTTTGAAGAAATGCGAAATTTCCGGCAGGACAATCCGCGAGATGCTCGAAAATTCAGTTCACGCTTATCCGGATGTTTTCGGCGGATTTTTAAACGTCAGCGGAATGACTTTCAGTTTTGATTCCGGTCGACCTGTCGGGCAGCGCGTCGAAGAAATTTTCGTCAATGGTCAGCCTCTCGACGAAGATAAAATTTACACCATAGGCACGATAGATTTTATGTTTGAAGGCGGCGACGGCTACGACATGCTGAAAAATTTAAAAGCTGTCGGAAAATTTAGCAGTGACAACGACGCCTTTGCGGCTTATATCAAAAAATTTGGAATGAGCGGAATTGAACTCGGTCGAATTAAAAATTTGAGCGAAGTCGACAATTCCCTGTACGCCAAAGAAAGACGAGCGGCATAAAAAGTTTTAAGGGGTGAGATTCTTTTTTCTAACCCCTAATCCCTTTCCCCTTGAGAGGGAGCTCTTCTTTTCTTTTGGTGCAAAAGAAAAGAAGCAAAAGAAAACTGCCCGCAGAGGTCGCATCACGCGACCAAATGCGGGCGGCCGCTCATCCTTGAGCGGCCTCTTTCACTCTTATCCCTAATTACCGGTTAGGGATTTTTTTATGTTCATAATAAAAAATTTTTTCTGTGACATGAAAGGATTTAAAGTCGTTTATGTTGAAGTTATCGAAGAAAATTTTTAGGGGTGTGCAAGCCACCAAGTGAGGAGGAGTTTTTGTGACACAAAAAGAATTGCAGTTGCTCGCGTTGAAGATACGCGAAGGAGTTTTGAAGAGCACGCACGCCGCAAAGAGCGGACATCCCGGCGGAAGTTTGTCAGCAGCGGATTATTTCGCGTACCTTTACGGCGAAGAAATTCACGTCGACCCGAAAAATCCGAAGTGGGAAGACCGCGACCGCTTTGTCCTGTCGAAGGGACACTGCGCGCCCGGACTTTATGCCACGCTGGCCAATGTGGGATTTTTCCCCGTCGAAGATCTGTTGACGCTTAGAAAAATTGGTTCGTATCTGCAGGGACATCCGAACATGAATTTGACGCCCGGCGTCGATATGTCTACCGGTTCTCTCGGTCAAGGAATTTCGACGGCTTGCGGTATGGCTAAGGGCGCAAAATATCTCGGCAAGCCCATTAGTGTTTATACGTTGCTCGGCGACGGCGAACTTGCTGAAGGTCAAGTCTGGGAAGCGACAATGTTCGCGGCGCACTACAAACTTGATAACCTGTGCATTGCCGTCGATATAAACGGTCTGCAGATTGACGGCGCAACAAAGGACGTCATGAATACCGCGCCCGTCGATAAAAAATTCGAGGCGTTCGGTTGCGCGGTGATTGAAGTTGACGGACATAACTTCGACGAGATTGCTAAAGGGTTTAAGTTCTTCCACGACAACAAAGGCAAGGGCAAGCCGACTGTCATTTTGTTGAAGACGACGAAGGGCAAAGGGGTTTCGTTCATGGAGAATCAGGCCGGCTGGCACGGCAAGGCTCCCAACGACGAGCAACTGGCTCAAGGGCTGGCGGAATTGGCTGCGGCTCGTAAAATTGTGGAGGAGGCATGAACGATGGAAAAAATTGCAACTCGTGATAGCTATGGCAAGGCTCTTGCTGAACTCGGCAAGCGCGCCGCTAATGTTGTTGTGCTTGACGCCGACCTTGCGGGCGCAACTAAAACCGGCATTTTCAAAAAAGAATTTCCCGACAGATTTTTTGATTGCGGGATTCAAGAATGTAACTTGATTGGCGTGGCGGCAGGGCTGTCTACTATGGGGCTGGTTCCCTTCGCGTCGACCTTCGCAATGTTCGCGGCGGGCAGGGCTTTTGAGCAAGTTCGCAACACAATCGGTTATCCGCACTTGAATGTTAAAATCTGCGCGACGCACGGCGGGATTTCCGTCGGCGAAGACGGCGCAAGCCACCAGTGCTGTGAAGATTTCGGCTTGATGCGCACGATTCCTGGCATGACTGTTTTATCGCCGTCTGACGACGTGGAGGCGCGCAAAATGATTGCGGCGGCCTACGAATTTGTCGGACCCGTTTATATTCGTTTCGGCAGAGCCGCGACGCCCGTTTACCACGATGAAAATTTCAAGTTTGAAATTGGCAAAGGCGAATTGCTCCGCGACGGATCTGATATCGCGATTATCGCAACCGGTATTATGGTACCCGAAGCGTTGGCGGCGGCGGACGCTCTTGCCGAAGAAAAAATTTCTGCGCGCGTGATAAATATGGCGACGTTGAAACCGATTGACGAGAAAATTATTCTCGACGCGGCAAAAGACTGCAAGAAGATTGTCACCGTAGAAGAACACAGCATTATCGGCGGTTTGGGCGAAGCTGTCTGCGCGGTGCTCGCGGAAAATTGTCCTACTCCCGTGAAACGTATCGGCGTCAACGATGAATTTGGACATTCGGGACCTGCCGCCGCCCTTATGAAAGATTTTGGACTTTGCTCCGAAAATATTATCGCTAAAGTTAAAGAATTTCTCGGCTGAAAATTTTTAGCTGACTAAAAATGGAAAAGCTCCTGACTAAAAAAAGTCGGGGGCTTTTCTTGAAATAATCGTGAGGTAGTTTTTATGTTGAGTGAAAAAGATTTACTGAAATTGCAAAACGGCTCGGACGTTCGCGGGATTGCCGTCGCCGGTGAAGATCCGGTCAACCTTACCGAAGAGGCGGTGAATAGAATCGCCGGCGGCTTTGTAAAATTTTTGAGTGACAAGCTCGGAAAAAATCCGGACGCGCTGAAAATCACAATCGGCACTGATTCCAGGATAAGCGCACCCAAAATTAAGAGGGCGGCCTGCAAATCTCTCATTGCTTGCGGCGCGCAGGTCATTGACTGCGGACTTGCCTCCACGCCCGCTATGTTCATGTCGATAATTTTTGACGAGACTAAGGCGGACGGCGCGATAATGCTCACGGCAAGTCACCTGCCCTTCAATCGTAACGGCATGAAGTTTTTCACCAAAGACGGCGGACTTGAAAAAGCTGATATCACCACCGTTTTGAAGAACGCCGCGCAGATTGAAGAACTCGACGCCGACGAATCCCAAGTCGAAAAATTTGATTTAATCGGGCGTTATTCTGAACACCTGCGGAAAATAATTTGCGATAAGCTCGGAACGGATAAGCCCTTCACCGGAATGAAAATTATCGTGGACGCGGGCAACGGAGGCGGCGGTTTCTTCGCGACGAAAATTTTGGAGCCGCTCGGCGCGGATATAACCGGCAGTCAGTTCCTGGAGCCCGACGGAATGTTCCCGAATCATATTCCCAACCCCGAAGACAAAGTTGCAATGGCGGCGATTAAAAAAGCCGTCCTCGACAACAAAGCGGACTTGGGTTTGATTTTCGATACCGACGTTGACAGAATGAGCGCGGTTTTGAGCGACGGCGAGGAAGTCAACCGCAATGCCTTGATAGCGATGATGGCGGCGATTCTTGCGTCCGATTATCCCGGTTCGACTATTGTCACTGATTCCGTGACGAGTGACGGTTTGCAAAAATTTTTGGAGGGCGAACTCAAGCTGAAACACCACAGATTTAAACGCGGCTACAAAAATGTTATCAAAGAGCGGCGTAAGACCCCTAGCTTTAGCTATGGGGATATAAGCCGCAACAAGGTAAGCGCATAGAGAAATTTGTGCGTAGAGAGGA
>CAJOFR010000032.1 GCA_905234195.1 uncultured Selenomonadaceae bacterium | reverse complement strand
ACCGCTGTTTCAATTTTAAACTACGTATTTTTTAAAGTCAATATTTGCGGCTTATATCCCCATAGCTAAAGCTAGGGGTTTTACGCCGCCTTTTGATAAGCATTGTAACCGGTGCCGAAAAAACGGTAGTTCAGATAATCGCGCCCCGCCCTGACTCTGCAGGTAAATTGAGGACTGCCGTTGCCGAAAGGTCTGCCCATAGACACAGTTTCAGTCAAAAGATAAACCGCCGTGCCGTCCGAATAATTGCCGACGTAAACTTCACGCGCCTCCGCAAAATGATTTTGACTGCCGACAAAAACAATCGCCGCCGCCAAAATCATTACCGCAAAAAATTTTTTCAACATGACTGAACGCCCTCCTCAAAAATTTTTAGGCAATTATACCACAAAATTTCACGGCAACAAAACCCAATCAAGCAGAAAATTTTTGCCGATAACTTCCGCGCCGCCGCTCAACTGTAATTTTAATTTGCCGTTACCCATAATCCCGACCCCAATGCGCAATTGATTCAGCGGAACCCTGAAAACAAATTCCTGCCCCGCACCAATCACCGCGCCGCTAAAATTTTTTCTGTAGGTGTAGCCGTCGCCGTCGAAGTCAACGGCCAACTGCGGAGCGGAAAAATTTTCGCCGGTAGAATTTTTCACGCGGACTTCAAGCATTCTGTCGGGCAGTATAATAAATTCGCCGTCGCGCTGCCAATTTTTCCACTCGGTCGAATTAACCATAATCGTATCGACAATCTGATAATCGTCCTCGACAAAATCCGGAATTGCAGTCAGCGGCTTGCCGTCGAGAAAATATTTCGCGCGGACAAAATTTTTAACAGGCGGCGGAAAACTCGGCGTGAAGTCAAGTATTTCGACGGGCGGCGGCGAATTTTGTTGAGGAGTGCGCGGCGTGAAAGTCGGGGTATCAATTTTCGGCGCGGTGAAATTTTCCTGCGCGGAAGAATTATTTTCAGTGGGCGGCATGACAATCGCGGGAAAGTCAAAATTTTTTTCGGGGGTTTTAATTTCTGCAGGCGCGGGATTATTTTCGACAGGAGTTTCAATTTCGGCAGGAGTCTCCTCAATAATTTTCGGTGCAGAATTTTTTTGGACGGCGGCGGGAAAATTTTCGTGGCTTGTCGAATTAGCAAAGAGAATTATCCCGAAGACAGCGAGAACAAAAATTGCGACAGGTTTTCGAGATCTGCGAGGCTTGTCGTCAACGAGAAGGGCGGCTTTAAGTTCGTCGACGGATTGATAACGATTTTTCGGATCAAGTTCCGTGCACTTCGACAGGATTTTTTTCAGACGTTCGCCACAATTTTTGCCGGTCAGTTCCCGCATCGTGACGCCGAGCGAAAAAATATCACTGCGCGCGTCGGTCTGCCCGTAGCCGTATTGTTCGGGCGGCGCGTAGCCCTTCGTGCCGAGAAAAATTGTGTCGCGGGGCTTGTCCGCCTTAAAAATTCTTGCCGCGTCAAAATCAATCAGCTTGACAATTTCGCCGTTTTGCAGAATCAAATTTGAAGGCTTTATGTCGCGGTGAACAATTCCGTGCGCGTGCAAAATTTTCAAGCCGTCGCACATTTGAATAAGGATTTTTTGCGCGTCGGTTTTGGACAAAAAATTTTCCCGCTCGGCAAGGGATTCGCCTTGAATAAATTCCTCAACGACGACGGTATCAAAATCATCTTGCGCGCAATAAAAAACCTTCGCGCAGAACGGAGGCGATAATTTTTTCAGCTCGGCATAAGGCAACCCCGTCAAGTTCATAAATTTTATCACGACAAGTTCGCCGGTCGCCTTAATCGCCGCCAGCCAAACTTCGCCCTTGTCATTTTGCTTGAGTTTCTTGATTTTTTCAAAACGATAATCAAGATAGGCAGCAACGTCCGCTTTCAGAATTATCACCTCGAATATTTTATCGCAAAGGAGAAAATTTTTTGAAGAAAGACACTGAACAACTTGAAAACGAACTCGCCGAAGCAGAGAGCGTCGAAGATTTTTTGGAGGAGAACAGAAAAAATTTTCTTGACTACACCTGCGCGAAGTATTTGAGTTATTTGCTTGTCGAAAAAAATCTAACCAAGTCGGAAGTCATTCAGAAATCCGAACTTGATCAAACTTATGCGTACCATATTTTTGCGGGCAGGAAAAATCATTCTCGGCTGAAAATCATTGCGCTTGCCCTGTCCATGAAACTTTCGGTCGAGGAACCGCAACGGCTTTTGTATTACGCCGGAGCCAAAAGACTTTACGTTCGCAACGAGTGGGACAGCATAATCACATTCGCCTTGAAAAATGGGAAGAGCGTGCTTGAGACGAACGAGCTTTTAAAAAATTCCGGTGAGTCGCCGCTTTTGGGGGACAACAAGTAAAATCAGCGGCGGCGGATAAAAGTAGGAATTTCTATCATCGCGGGCTTTTCTTCTTTCGGCGGTGGAGGAGGAGGATCGGGCGGCGCGGCTTGTGCGGCGTTGAAATTTAAAACGGACTTAGGTGCCACGAAAACTTCTTCAAATCTCGTGGCGACAATCGTCACGATAATTTTATCGCCCAAAGTTTCGTCAATCATTGCGCCGAAAATAATTTCCGCGTCGGGGTGAGCCGCCTCCTGCACAGTCGTTGCCGCCTCGTAAACTTCGTGCATGGACATGGAATTTGTTGCGCCGGTTACGTTCAGCAAAATTCCGCGCGCGCCTTCTACACTGGTTTCGAGGAGCGGGGAAGTTATCGCCTTTTTGACCGCCTCAATCGCCGCATTTTTGCCCATCGCCTCCCCGACGCCCATCAACGCCGAGCCGGAAGCATTCATTATCGTTTTGACGTCGGCAAAATCCAAACTGATTAAGCCGGGTTTCGCAATCAAGTCGGAAATTCCCTGCACGCCCTGCCGCAAAATATCATCGGCGATAAGAAAAGCTTTTGCTATCGGAGTTTTTTTGTCGACCACCTGCAAAAGTCTGTCGTTGGGAATCGTGATAATCGAGTCGACATTGCGCTTGAGATTTTCAATTCCAACGTCGGCATTTTTTTTGCGCTTCGGTCCTTCAAAAGTGAAAGGACGAGTGACAACGGCAACGGTCAGGGCGTCGAGTTCCTTCGCGCAGTCCGCAACGACGGAAGCCGCGCCCGTGCCCGTGCCGCCGCCCATTCCCGCAGTAATAAAAATCATGTCCGCGCCGCGTAGAGATTCGATAATCACATCGCGGCTTTCTTGCGCCGCCAGCCGCCCAATTTCGGGACGAGCCCCCGCGCCGAGCCCCCGCGTCAGTTTTTCGCCGAGCTGAATACGTTTGTCAGATTTTGACAGCGTCAAGGCCTGCGCGTCGGTGTTCAAAGCGATAAACTCCACGCCCTCCAAGCCCGATTCAATCATTCGATTAACAGCATTGCTCCCGCCGCCGCCAATCCCGACAACTTTAATCTTAGCGAAATTTGACAAATTCACATCATCAAATTCAAACATAACGTTCCTCCTTAAATTTATCTTAAAATTCCAAATGTATCCTCGAAAAATTTTTAGGCAATTATACCACAGAAAAAAACATCGGCAAAATTATTTCGCCCAAAATTTTTAAAGTTTCCAGCGACATAAAAATTATCAGTACAAGTGTTTCGCTCAGCATCTCGACTGCGCCGTAAATATCGCCCGTCACTCCGCCGAGTTTCGACGTTGCGAATTTTCCGAAGCGCACCGAAAAAATTATCGCCGCCGCCAGCGAAAGTACCGCCGCCAAAAATATTTCTGCTCCCGCAAAAATCAGTGGCACCAACAGCAAAAATGTTTCGACGAACGCCGCAATTAAAGTCCGGCGCGTCGTGTAGTCGGCGAACATTTTCCCTAAGCCCTGCGCCCGCGCGTACGGGAAAATTTTTATCGTCAGCACAATCATCAGCCGCCCGATTATCGGCGCGGAGTAGACCGCCGCCACCAGCCAGAATAACGACATGCGCGAAAGTTCCGCCAGCGTCGAAATTTCCAGCGCGGCAACCGTCACCAAACTCACTACGCCGAATGCTCCCGCGCGGCTGTCTTTCATTATCTCCAACATTTTTTCGCGATCCCGTCCGGAAAATAATCCGTCCGCCGAATCCATTAGCCCGTCGCAGTGAATCCCGCCCGTCAGCGCGACCGTCGACGCGAATGCAACCGCGCCCGTGAATATCGGCAGACTTCCGCACGTCACGAAATTTAAAATCCCGGCAATCGACGCGTAGCAAATCCCTAAAACTGCACCGACCGCCGGGAAAAATTTTACCGACTTCCCAAAACTTTCTTCAGTCCAAACGCTTTGCTTGACGATTGATATTCGCGTTAAAAATTGCAGCCCGATTAAAAATTCATTCATTGTTTCGGCTTCCCTTTTTCGTCAACCCAATTTTTCATCCACTCTTCCATTAACATTCGCGCCATTTTGATTATCTCTTCGGGGTGCTCGTAGAAGTACTTACAAAGGCGGATAAATTTGCCGCCCAATAATTTCCCTACGACCTCGCTAAGCGTGCTGACAGCCATTCTGGCGACGACGACTAATATAATCGAAATCTTAAATCCTAAAACCGTTATCGCTACCCCGCCGAAAAACGGCAACAGGAATATCATTGCCATTTTTATCACGAAGAAAGAGAACGCCACGCCGCACGCGCCCTTGCCGATTCGCAAGAGCAACGGTCCTTTTTTGTGGAGGAACTGCCAAATTTCTTTCAATGCCCATTTCGGATGCCTAACCGCCTTCGTGAAAAATAATCCTGCGCGCCTGCCGTAATACTGAAAAAATTCGCCGACTTTCTGCAGGAGTTTGTTAATGTCCGTCGGAATATTCGTCACCGTCGCCATGATTGATTGTGAGCTGACTTCCATGACTGCGCCGCGCATTGAGCCGAGCGCGCTCCCGAAAGCCGCCGGTGCTTTTCCTACAACGTTCGTGACTGAGTCCGGCACCGGCAGGGCAGGAATAAACGCCGCGATAACGTAAAGGGTTATTGCCAACACGCGCCCGAAAATCATTGCCAAAAAATATTTTATGACGGCGCGGGGGTTGCGGCGAAAAGCCTGCGGGAACCTTTGTATTCTCTTCGGCAATTTTTTTATCAGCGATTGGAAAAATTTATCGCCGACTGTTGGGAAATGCTCTATGTTTACTTCCGGCGGGAAGTCGAATTGATTTTTATTTTCCTGCTCAAGTTTATGCGTCATCTGCATCATTTTCGCGAATGCGTCTGAAATTGCTGACTCGCCCGCCTTTTGCAGCCTGTCGCGCTCGGAATCAAAGGAGCGCGTTTGTTCCATCATTGCCGCGAATTGTCTAGCTAATTCTTGCCGTTTCACGTCACTCTCCACCTTTCGAGTAACGTCCATCATTTGCATAAACTGATTTGCCAATTTTCTCTGATTCTTATCCCTATCGTCTTGCTTGGTGACACTGACCATTTCTTGAAGACGCCTTGCCATTGCTCGCTGCTGATCTTCCTGTTCGCTCATATAACCACCACCTTGCAAAAGATTCTGACTTATTTTTTCTAAGTTTAATTGAGATTCTTTAGCCTGTCAATTTGAAAAAAAAATTTTTTTGGAGTGATAACATGCAAAAAATTATCGTGACCACTTCCCGAAAACCCAACCGCGATTCGGAAATTTTGGCGGAAAATATTTCCGGCAAGCTCGGCTTAAATTTTATTCGGCGCGCAGATTTTTCGTTGGACGCCTTGAAAAAAATTCACGGCGCGGAAAATATTCTCCTCGTCAAAAATAATTCACTCGTCGCGGTGACGGAGGAGGGCGAATTATTTTTTCACCCGTCGACGGCGCATTTGCGAATAAAAAATCTTCGGCAGGGGCAAGGCGACAGGTTGATTGACGCGGCAAAAATTCGGAGCGGCGATAAAATTTTAGACTGCACGCTGGGGCTCGGCAGTGACGCGATTGTTGAAAGTTTCGTCGCGGGCGCGGCAGGGAAAATTATCGCGCTGGAAGTCAACCCGATAATCGCGGAGGTTGTTCGCTTCGGCATGAAAAATTTTTCGGAGGACAGCCCGCACATTTTGCAGGCGATGCGCCGCGTCGAAGTTATCACCGCGAATTATCTCGACTTCCTGAAATCCGCCGCCGATAATTCCTTCGACGTGGTTTATTTTGATCCGATGTTTCGTCACGGGATTAACAAAAGTTCCGGAATAAATCCCTTGCGCCCGCTTGCCGACAACAGCCCGCTGAATTTTGCGGCGGTCGTTGAGGCGCGCAGGGTTGCTCGTCGTTGCGTCGTCATGAAGGAAAATTCGCGCAGTGGGGAGTTTGCTCGGCTCGGTTTTAAAATTGCGGAGGGCGGCAAGTACAGTTCGGTTGCGTTCGGCGTGATTGATTTGATATAATCGAAAAAAATTTTGGAGGTTTCAAAAATGCAAGCAACTAAAACAAAAACCAAGTCAACAAATTTCGTGGAGACTCCCGCCGAAAATTTTACGGAGGACAAAAAAATTATCGCGTTCACCGAAAACGAATGGGCTCACCTGCAAGACGAGGTGGCGAAACAATTTTCCGAAGGCGATTTGGATTTCGGGAAGGCAGTCCGCAACGCCCGCTATCTTGCCGATATTGACGAGGGTTTCGCGGAAATTGAGTCCGGTCACTGGACGGAACATGAACTTATCGAGGTAGACGAAAATGAATAAGCGTTGGAGGGATTCTGCCTGGAATCAGTACGTAAATTGGCAAAACGAAGACCGCAAAATTCTTAAGCGCATAAATGATTTCAAAGCGCGGCGAATGCGGCTATTGCGGCACTCGACAACGCACTTGCAAAAGCCCTTGACCAGCAGACGACGATTGGCGCGATTGAGGCACGTCTCGAATACACTTCCAGCAACTTGACGACTTCTTCGGAGAATGTCCAGGCGGCTGAATCCACGATTCGCGACGCCGATATGGCGAAAGAGATGACGACTTACACGAAGAACAACGTCCTGTTGCAGGCGGCGCAGTCCATGCTCGCGCAGGCTAACCAGAATGCAAGCGCAGTCCTTAGCTTGTTGCAGTGATAAGCGGTAAGGGGTAAGCGGTAAGATTCTTTCCCCTTGTCCCTAACTTAACAAGGCTCTGTGGTAGTGATTAAATTAATTAAGCAGTTAAGGCTCCAACAAAGGTAAAAGAGAGCTGATAAGATAAACTCTGAAAAGGGTACATGTTTGGTGGTAGTTTTTATCTGATAACGCAGATAACGCGGTATTTCTGAAGGCAGAGAGATCGTCGGCGGACGGTCGGCGGTCTCGATGCTCGGCACTCATTCTTATTCATTCGTTTTATAACTTTGCTAATACCGTAACCTAGTCGGTATTAGGCGACGGGTTGCGATATTGGGATATTGTTTTTTACTACCTGAAAATACCTCCTTCCACAGGAGGTAACTTTTTTTAAAACAACCGATTCAATCGTTTAATAAATCAGCCGATACCGCAAGTTTGTCGACGGGCAGATTTGCGTATTGGGAATTCTTAAAGACCATTGTACTTGTAAGGCTCCTTGATAATTCGGGGAGTTATTTTTTTTCCGGAAGAGCGATCAAAAAATTGTTTGACAAAGTGTCAAAATAATTGTATACTGACACAAAGTCAAAATTAAAAGGAGATGATGCGATGCCTAAGGGGTCGGCAGAACTAACCGCGACGAGGAAGGAAGAAATTATCGACGCCTGCGCGAAACTCTATCAGACGATGAATTTCAAAGATATTACGATTGTCGAAATTGGCAAGGCGACTTCTTTTACGCGAACATCGATTTATAATTATTTTAACACGAAGGAAGAAATTTTTTTGGCTCTGCTGCAAAGGGAATACGAACTTTGGGTGCAGGAGCTCAATGAAATTATCGACAGCCACGAAAATTTGACGAAGGCGGAGCTTGCTGAGGCGTTGGCTCGTTCGCTGGAAAATCGCGAGCAACTTTTGAAACTCATGACGATGAATCATTTCGATATGGAGATGAACAGCCGCCTTGAAAATTTGACTGACTTCAAAAAATCTTACGGCAAGTCGTTGGAGGCTGTCGGGCGTTGTCTGGATAAGTTTTGCCCGGATTTTTCGGAGCAGGACAAGCAAAATTTTTTGTATGAATTTTTCCCGTTCGTCTACGGAATTTATCCCTATGCAGTCATCACCGAAAAACAAAATCAAGCAATGGCGGCGGCGGGTTTGAAGTTCGTGAACAAGTCAATTTACGAGCTGGCTTACAACTGTTTGATAAAATTGTTGGCTTGAGGGGATTCGGTCATGAAGAAAAAATTTTTGGCAGCCGCAATGGCGGTCGGGTTGTTGTTTACAAATTTTGGTTTAACGGAGGCGGCAACTATGTCTGAAAAAAGGGAAGCAGTTAAAGTTGTTCAAACGGCGGGGCGCGACAGGCTCGGAGATTTTGCGCCGAACTTCGCCCGCTACAACGACGATATTCTTTTCGGCGAAGTGTGGTCACGCAATGATATTTTGTCCCTGCACGACAGGAGTATCGTGACGATTTCGGCACTCGTCGGCAGTGGGATTTTGGATAGTTCGCTGAAATATCATATCGAGACCGCGAAGAAAAACGGCGTCACGCGCGCAGAGATGGTCGAGATAATTACGCAACTCGGATTTTATGTGGGCTGGCCTAAGGCGTGGGCGGCGTTCCCTATGGCGAAGGAAGTTTACGGCGGCGACAGCTACCAGGCTCCCGAAGGCGAAGGAGTTTTTCAAAGTCAGGACGCGGGGAAAAACAGTTTAGGAGATTTCGCGCCGGATTTTGCGCGCTACAATGACGATATTCTTTTCGGAGAAGTGTGGTCGCGGAATAATATTTTGTCCCTGCACGACAGGAGTATCGTGACGGTTTCGGCACTCGTCGGCGCGGGAATTTTTACAAGCGCGTTACAACATCATATCGCCAATGCGAAAAATCACGGCGTCACGAAAGCTGAAATGGTCGAGATAATTACGCAGTTGGGATTTTATGCGGGCTGGCCTAAGGCGTGGGCGGCGTTCGGCATGGCGAAAGAAGTTTATTCTGATTAAATTTTTTTCTTCCAATCAAATTGGTTTTCTTTTGGCGCAAAAGAAAAGTAGCAAAAGAAAACTGCCGCTGGTCGTCGCAATCCTGCGACGAGGTCGCGGCGGGCCGTCGTCCATGACGGCCCCACCAATTTTAAAATTTTTTAATGTCGGAGGAATTGTAGTATGCTTGGGAATTTTAGTTACATTAATGCGACGAAACTTTATTTTGGCGAAGACTCTTTAAAATTTTTGAATGACGAATTGCCGAAGTACGGGAAAAATATTCAGCTGATTTACGGCGGCGGTTCCGTCAAACGCAATGGGATTTATGATGCGGTTGTTGAGATTCTCAAGGCGAACGGCAAAAATATTATCGAAGACGCCGGGGTTATGCCCAACCCGACGAGCGATAAGCTGCGCGAAGGCGTGAAGATTGCCCGCGAAAATAAAGTTGACTTGTTGCTTGCAATGGGCGGCGGTTCCTGTTGCGATTATGCGAAGGCGGTTTCGGTTGCCGTGCACTGCGACGAAGATCCTTGGGAAAAATATTTTATCCGTTTCGATGAACCGACTTGCGAAATTGTTCCCGTTGCTTGCATCCTGACAATGGCGGGCACCGGCTCCGAAATGAACGGCGGCTCCGTTATCACCAACCCCGCCACTAAGCAGAAGATTGGGCACGTCTTCGGCGAAAATGTCATGCCGAAATTTTCTATCCTCAATCCGAAATTTACTTACAGCTTGCCGAAAAAACAAATGGTCGCCGGTTGCTACGATATTTTCAATCACATTTGCGAACAATATTTTTCCGGCGAAGACGACAACACCAGCGATTACATTGCTGAAGGTCTTATGCGTTCGGTCGTGCACAGCTCACTTATCGCGATTGAAAATCCCGAAGACTACGAGGCGCGCTCTAATATTATGTGGACGGCGACGTGGGCACTGAACACGCTGATTGCTAAGGGCAAAACGACTGACTGGATGGTACACATGCTCGGGCAGGCTGTCGGCGGCTACACCAACGCGACGCACGGGATGACGCTTGCCGCAGTTTCCCTGCCGTATTATCGTTTTATTATGCCGTACGGGCTGAAGAAGTTTAAGCGTTTTGCCGTCGAAGTCTGGAAAATTTCCGCTGAAGGAAAATCCGATAAACAGGTTGCCGAAGAAGGGCTTGCCGCGCTGGAAAATTGGATGAAAAAAATTGGCGTGGCTATGAATATCAGCGAACTGGGCGCGACTGAGGATATGATCGAGGGAATTGCTGACGCGACGTTTATTTTGCAGGGCGGCTATAAAATTTTGACGCGCGAGGAAGTTGTTCAGATTCTCAAGGAAAGTTTGTAATTCCTCATGGAAAAAATTAACAGGAGAAAATTTTTTAAAGTCATCGGCGCGGGAGCGGTGACTATTTTTTTTAGCGGTTGCGGATTTTCTTCGGCTGAAGAGAAAATTCCCGCGACGGAAAGTATTTCGGGGGGTGATAAAATGAAAATTGTCGTGATTAACAGCAGCCCGCACGCGGAGGACAAATCTACATCAAGATTTTTGGCGCAGAGGTTTATCGAGGGCGCGCAGTCTGCCGGGCACGAAGTTTTTACCTTCGACGCGGCGAACGAGGACACTCACCCTTGCAGGGGCTGTGACGTCTGCGGAATGGACGGGGCTTGCGTTTTCAAGGACGCGATTGAAAATAAATTGATGCCCAAAATGTTGGAGGCGGACTTGTTGGTTTTGGTGACGCCGCTGTATTATTTCGGCATGAGCGCGCAGCTGAAAATTGTCGTCGACAGATTTTATTCGAGGACGACGCGGCTAAACGGCAAAAAATCTCTCCTGCTGGCGACGGCGTGGAATACCGCGGATTGGACGATGGAGGCTCTTGCCAATCACTATGAAACTCTCGTCCGCTACATGAGCTGGCAAAATGTCGGGCAGGTTCTTGCTGTCGGCTGTGGCTATCGTTCTGCCGTCGAAGGTTCGGAATTTGCCGAGCAAGCTTATAAAATCGGCGCAAGTCTCTAAAATTTTCGGAAGGAGCGAAATTTTATCATGAAAAGAATCACGCGCAGAAATTTCGTAAAAACGGCGGGGATTGTTACTGCCGGCGTAGGGCTTATGGGAATTGGCGGCTTGAGTTTGGGTTGCGGCAGCGGCGAAGCGAAAATGAACAGCGGTTCAAAAGTTGGCGGGGCGACGGCGGAAAATTATTCCGGCGAAAAAGCGAAGGTCTATTTCACGAAAAATATCGACGCAGATCATTTGATTCAGCTTTACCAAAAAATAAATTCCGAGATTAAAGGGAAGGTCGCAATAAAACTTCACAGCGGGGAGCCGCACGGTCCGAACATTTTGCCGCGCGATATGGTTCAAAAGTTCCAGGCGCAAATTCCCAACTCGACGATTATCGAAGCGAATGTTGCTTACGGCGGCGCGCGTTCGACTACCGCCGGGCACAGGAAAACTCTTGAGACGAACGGCTGGACTTTTTCTAAGGTCGATATTATTGACGAGGACGGAGATATTAATTTCCCCGTCAAAAATGGTTTTCATCTCAAGGAAGTTGCAATGGGCGCGCATTTGGCGAACTATGATTCGCTCGTCGTGTTGACGCACTTCAAAGGGCACGCGATGGGCGGATTCGGCGGCAGTCTGAAAAATATTGCGATAGGTTGCGCGTCCGGCAAGGAAGGCAAATTGCAGGTGCACGGCGTCAGGGATTTTGGCAAATGGATTCTCGGCGATACTTTTATGGAACTGATGACGGACAGCGGGCAAGCTATTTGCGATCATTTCGGCAAGCAGATTGTTTTCTTGAATGTCATGCGCCGGATGAGTGTCGACTGCGATTGCGCGGGGACTTCGGCGGCGGAACCGACAATTGCCGATATTGGTATGGTTGCCTCGACTGATATTCTTGCCGTCGACAAAGCTTGCATTGATATGGTTTACGCCGCACCGGACAGCAAAGACCTGCGCGAAAGAATTGAATCGCGTTCCGGACTTCGCCAGCTCACCGCAATGGAAGAACACAAGCTCGGCAACCCGCATTACGATTTGGTTTCGATTGACTGATGAACAGAAGAGAATTTATAAAAATCGGCGGAGTTGCGGCGTTGACAATGGCGTTTGGAGGTTTTAATTTGGCGGAGGCAAAAAATTTTTCGGCGCGGAAGATTGATTTTCATGCACACGCGATTTTGCCCTCGTATGTCGAAGGGCTGAAGAGGCTGGGCATAGACGCGCAGGCGGAGGAAGGTTTTCCCCTGCCGCAGTGGTCGGTGGACGCGCATTTAAAATTCATGGCGGACGCGGGAATTGATTTCACGGTACTTTCAATGGCGACGCCGCATATTTTCAACGGCGCGCAGAACGAAAAATTGTCCTGTGAACTTGCACGAAAAATCAACGAGGACTTTGCAGAAATTTGCCGGCGTTATCCGGACGAGTTTGGATTCGTAGCGGCGTTGCCCATGCCCGGCGTAGAAGGCTCTATCGAAGAAATTAAATTCGCGACGGAAAAATTGGGCGCGCTCGGCGTGAAGGTCGCAAGCAATTCAGACGGCGTTTATCTCGGTGACGAAAGACTGGATCCGATTTTTGCCGAACTCAACGCGCGAAAATCTTTGGTGATTATACACCCCAGCCCTGCACGAGTTTTGCCACGTGAAGGTGTCGTGACGGGCAAGGTCATGGCGTTATTCGAGTACCCCGCCGACACAACGCGCGCAGTTTTGAATTTGTTGTCGAATGGCACACCGGAAAAATTCCCGCAAATAAAATTCGTCGTCCCGCATTGCGGCTCTTTCCTGCCGTACATGAAACAGCGGGCGGGCGCGATGTTCCGGATGCTGGCGGCGATGAATTTAATGCCGCCTGTCGATATTTCGGCGGGAATGAAAAATTTATTCTTCGACTTGGCGGGCGACCCCATGCCCGAACAAATGGACTTGCTCCTAAAAATCACGGACGAAGAGCATTTAATTTACGGCAGTGATTATCCCTACGTCCCCGCGCCGGTTTGGCTGAAGAAAAAAGAATTTCTCGACGCGGAACTTGCAAAACGAAATTGGACGCGGAAAATCTACATAGACAATTCTAAAAAACTTTTGGGGGCGGTAAGATGAAAAAAATTTTGTGCGTCGTGACGAGCAACAATGTCAAGGGCGCGACGGGGATTCCGACGGGTTTTTGGCTTAGCGAACTCACTCACCCTATGGCGAAATTTGAGGACGCCGGCTTTGAAACTTTTCTCGCGTCGATTAAGGGAGGCAAGCCGCCGATTGACAAAGACAGCCTCGATTTCAACGACCCGATTAACAAAAAATTTTGGGGCGACGCAAATTTTCAGAGGAAGTTTGAAAATACGTTGAAGCTTGACGAAGTGAACCCCGCCGACTACGACGCGATATTTTTTGCGGGCGGGCACGGCGTCATGTGGGATTTCCCGGACAGCTCGGCGATTGATAAGGTCACCCGCGAAATTTATGAGCACGGCGGAATTGTCTCGGCTGTTTGTCACGGACCTGCCGCCCTCGTCAACGTCAAACTTAGCGACGGAAATTATCTTGTCTCCGGAAAAACTGTCACGGGTTTCACGAATGACGAAGAGGACGAAGTTCAGGGTACAAAAATTGTGCCGTTCCTGCTGGCGGACAAACTGAACGAGCACGGCGCGAAACATATTCCCGCCTCAAATTGGAGCGATCACGTTGAAGTTGACGGCAAACTTGTCACCGGACAAAATCCCGCGTCTGCCGCGAGCGTCGGCGTTGCCGTTGTTAAACTTTTGAGCTAAGAGAGGAGAATTTTTATGCCGATTATTTCTATTGACGCTGTTCACCCGACGAAGGAACAGAAAGAAAAACTTATTGCCGGACTCACAAAGACTGCAAGCGACGTTTTGGGCGTGGACGAAAAATTTTTCTACGTTCTCGTTAAAGAAAACGATCTCGATAATTGGGGCGTCGGCGGCAAGACGCTCGAAAAATTTTTGGCAGAAAACGAAAAGTAAATCGCGTGCTTAATTTGAAAATAAAAAATCTCCGGCAGAAAAATTTTGTCGGGGATTTTTTTGAAGGGAAAATTTTCTTTGTGGGGAAATTGAAATTGCAACAGAATTTAAAATTTTTAGGAGAGTTCAAAAGTCAACTACCCACGACTGAATTTGCGGGCTTGTCCATACCTTAAACTGTCTTTACAGTTTGCGAAGTTCAAACGCTTTCGCTCCTTCGTAGGTCAGACATCATCGGGCGGTTGACTTCGCCCGCTCTGACTTGAGAATATATCCCAAGCCCGTTACTTTAACCATAAAAAACATCACTAGGTCTGTCTGGCGGTTCTCTCGACTTCGAGTGTCTTAGCCCTTCGTCCGTGTCTCGCTATCCTGACGCCTTAACGCTGTAGATTTTACGACGGCGCGGGTATCGGATTTCTGCCGAGATTCTTCAATCCGTCAACGGTATATCTACATTGCCGACCGGATACTTTTTAAGTATATGTTAATTAAGAAATTAAGTCAAGAAGAAAGGAAGTGAAAGGCGTCTACTCCCACGACTAAAGACGCGGGTCTCCGACGCCAAAAATTATGAAAAAGTTTATTGCGATTAACGGCAGCCCGCGAAAAAATTGGAACACCGCGCAACTTTTGCAGAGTGCGATGCGTGGCGCGCAGGACGCGGGCGCGGACGCCGAGATTATCCACTTGTATCCGCTGAAATTTAAGGGCTGCACGAGTTGTTTCTATTGCAAGCTGAAGGGCAAGGAGCACGGGGTTTGCGCGATGAAAGATGATTTGTCGCCGGTGCTGGAGAAAGCCCAAAACTGTGACGCCTTGATTTTAGGTTCGCCGATTTATTTTATGAGTCCTACTTCGGGAATGATCTCCTTGATGGAACGGCTTTTCTTCTCGAATTACATTTACAGCGACGAAATTCCGACCGTCTTCCCGAAAAAACTTCCAAGCGCGTTTTTCTACACGATGAACATGAACGAAAAACATTTCGAGTATTTCCAAATGTCCGACCGTCTGGGAGTGTACACGGGCATTGCCGAAAAAATTTTGGGAGTCAAGCCGAAAGTTCTTTACGCTTATGACACCGTTCAGTTTAAAGATTATTCCAAGTACGAATCGTCAATTTTTGATCCCGAAGAAAAAATCGCTCACAGGGAAAAATTTTTCGACGGGCTCTGCAAACAGGCGTACGATATTGGGCGTGATTTAATTTTGGCGGAAAATTAAACCGTTAAAAATTTTTGGAGTGATTGTTTTGGAAATTAACAAGAATGAAAAAGGGCAGGCCGTTCCGCGCGAAACTGTTCCCCTTACCGAAAAAAATTTCGCGAAAATCGACGGCACAGAAGTTTATTGGCTCGGCAACGCAAGTATTTTTATCAAAGAGCGGCGTAAGACCCCCAGCTTTAGCTATGGGGATATAAGCCGCAACAAGGTAAGCGCATAGAGAAATTTGTGCGTAGAGAGGACTTGCA
>CAJOFR010000031.1 GCA_905234195.1 uncultured Selenomonadaceae bacterium | reverse complement strand
TCTGAACTTTGGGGCGGCGGCGGCAACGATACTTTGATTGGCGGCGACGGCGACGATACTTTCATTTACACTGCCGGCAACGACAAAGTTAGCGGCGCGGGCGCAAATGACACGATTTATTTGAGGGACTTGACGCTTGATAAAATTATCGGGCAGGAAATTTCGGACAGCTCGATTAAATTGAACTTCGACGTCGGCGGGAGCTTATCGCTGGACACGAACGAGGGCACGGCGTTTAATGTTGAGGGCGCGAATTATGTTTACAACAAAGAATCCGGCAAGTGGGACGAAAAATAAAACGGACGTGTAAATAATTGCGCGCTAACACAAAAAAAGGGGATCGTCGATTCTTTTTTCGGCAGTTCCTCTTTTTTATTGTTCGGAAAAAATTTTTCGTCCTTCTAAATGTTGACAAGAAAAGATAAATGTGTCAAGCTAAATTTAAAATCGAAAGCGGCAAGTGGGAGGAATTTTTTCATGAAACTTATCATTGACGACGCTCACATTGAACAGATTAAAAAAATTTACAAGTATTATCCTGTCGACGGCGTGACGACTAATCCGACGATTTTGGCGGCTACAGGTCGCAAGCCCTACGATATTTTGAAAGAGATCCGCGAATTTATCGGGGCGGCTGCTGAGCTTCACGTTCAAGTTATCGCGCGCACCGCCGAGGGTATGGTCGAGGACGCGCATCGCATTCAAAAGGAGCTCGGCAAAAATACTTTCGTCAAAATTCCTTCAGTCGAAGAGGGTTTCCGCGCGATGAAAATTCTCAAAACGGAAGGTGCTTTCGTCACGGCGACGGCGATTTATACGCCCATGCAGGCTTTCCTTGCGGCGAAGGCGGGAGCAAGTTACGCCGCGCCCTATATCAACAGGATTGACAACATGGGTTACGACGGCGTTGCGATTGCCCAACACATTCACGACATTTTTAGAAATAATAATCTTAACGCAAATGTTTTGGCGGCAAGTTTCAAAAATTCTCAACAACTTTTGGAGCTTGCGGAATACGGGATAGGCGCGGCGACTGCCTCCCCCCACGTTATTTTTTCGCTCTTGACATACTCCCCACGCCTAAAGACGGGGGATTCTGCTATCATCAACCAATGCTTAAAAATTTAAGTCTTACAAGGTTTCCTGCAAGGGTCGATGTCCCAACCCATATATTTTACGAAGAGGCGGATTTTACCCCTGCCCATTTTCTACCATAGTTTAGCAGAAACATTTACAAAATTCAATAAAATTTTAGCGCCTTATATCACCACGCCTAAAGGCGGGGACTTTACGGCGATTTTTGGTAAAAAATTCTGCGATTGATTCTGCGGTTGACGTTTTTATCAAGGATTTTGAAAAAGTTGTCGGCGAAGGCAAAACGATGAGCAACTGCTGAATTTTGAGCGCGCGGATTTTTTTCGTAGCCGCAATATCTTTGGAGTTGCCCGCAGAAAAATTCTTGACTTCATTTTTTCGCAAATGTAGAATAAGTGTTGACAGTACATGAGGCGGCTGTTATTAAACTCAAGGGAGCTGAAGGCGCATTCCTCTCAAGGCTGAAGTCGTGAGCGTCCTGCGCGAAACATGAACCAAAATATAGATATGATGAGCGAAAAAAAACGTGCTAAAATTAAAAAGCTTTTGTTCTACGCGTTTATAATTGCGTTTTTTGTGGGTGTTGTTCTGTTGTATTACAGCATGCTCTACAATCAGACGCGCGACAGCATTATCAAAAACGGGCAGTCTGCCGCGATACAATCTAAAAATTTTCTCAGCGATTATCTTTCCACGAGTATCGACGCTATAAAACTGACGGCGTACACGATAGACGGGATGATTAAGAATAATAAAACCAATAAAGAAATACTCGATTATTTGGTGGGACAATCCACAGCCGTTACCAGCACCGTTTTTGAAAATACGACCGGGCTTTATGCTTACGTCAACGGGGAATATCTCGACGGCGCGTTGTGGGTTCCGGATGAAGATTTTATGCCGACTGAACGCCCCTGGTACAAAAAGACAATAGCGAACAACGGAAATGTTACGCTGATAGATCCGTACTTAGATGCACAGACCGGAAAAATTACCATGACGATTTCTAAAAGACTTGTCGACGGCAAAAGCATGGTGGCTATGGATATTGTCCTTGACCAGGTGCAAAATATAACGGAGGAGTCAGTAAAATCCGGCAAATCTGATTACGAGTTCATATTGGACAGCCGCAATATGGTCGTTGCTCATTCGGAGAAAAGTGAAATTGGAAAGAATTACGAGGAGGAAAAAAATAGTTTTTGGGCTGTGATTTTAAGTAGCGCGAAAAATGCGGAAGAGGATTTTTTTGAGTTTGACTACGAGGGCGCGCACTATATCGTTTACTCTGAAAAAATCGAAAATGATTGGCGATGCCTTACCGTAAAAAATGCAACGGAAATATTTACGCCTCTGAAAATTCTTTTGGCGATTACTATGGTGGTTGTCATCATTATCGTCGTCATTCTCTCGTACATACTCAACAAATCGAATCAGCGGTACAGCATGGCAAGGGAATTGAACAAGCAACTTTTATCGCTCTCGAATATTTATTTGTCCGTGTACGATATAGACATTATCGAAGACACCTTCAAGGAAATACAATCGACGGATTTTATTTCCGGCAAGCTGTCTAAGGAAAATTACAAGAGTGCAAGCTCCATGATAGAGGCGCTCATGCGGCAGACGGTGAGCAAAATATCTTTGGAAGACGCGCTTAGATTTATAGACTTCGCCACTTTAAACGAACGCTTGAAGGATTCTGACACGGTAGCGATTGAATATAAAAACATTGAACAAAAATGGAGGAGGCTTCGTTTTATCGCATCGCAACGCCTGAAAAATGGTATCGTGTCGAATGTGCTTTGGCTTACGGAAGATATTGACAAGGAGAAGAGGGAAAGAGATGCCCTTATCAATCTGACGGAGCGCGCGTTTGCCGCGAGTGAGGCGAAGTCTTCCTTCCTGTCGAATATGTCCCACGAGATACGCACACCTATCAACGCGATTTTGGGAATGAACGAAGTTATTCTCAGGGAGTGCAACGACGCGGACATTATATCTTATTCGGAAAGCATCAAGACCGCCGGGAGCACGCTTTTGGGGCTGATAAATGATATTCTGGATTTTTCAAAGATTGAGGCGGGAAAAATAGAGATTATCCCCGTAGATTATGACCTTTCGTCTCTTATTAATGACCTGGTGAATATGATACATGTCAAGGCGGACGACAAGGGGCTTGCTTTGTTGCTTGACTTCGATAAAAATTTGCCGAAGATTCTTTGCGGCGATGAAGTCCGCTTAAAACAAATTATCACCAACATTTTGACGAACGCGGTTAAGTACACTGAAAGGGGCTGCGTGACTTTTTCCATAGGGTTCAAAAAAATTGAGGAGGAGCCGAACGAAATAACTCTTCTTGTTTCCGTCAAAGATACAGGGATTGGAATTAAGCCGGAGGATATGAAAAGGTTGTTCACGGAATTTGAGCGCATCGAAGAGGAACGCAACCGCAATGTAGAGGGCACGGGGCTTGGCATGGCGATAACGAAAAATTTATTGCGCTTAATGGGCAGCAGTCTGAAAGTGGAGAGCATTTACGGTTTAGGGACGAAGTGTTCTTTTGAATTGAAACAGAAGGTAATTAAGTGGGAGCCACTGGGAGATTATGAGGCGTCCTACAAAGCGACGCTGAAGGACAGAAAAAAATACAGGGAAAAATTTACGGCACCGCAAGCTCAAATTCTCGTGGTCGACGATAACGAAATGAATCTTATGGTTTTTAAAAATCTCTTGAAGCAGACGAAAATAAAAATTGACGCGGCGATCAGCGCGGAAGAGGGGATTATTCTGACTCGAAACAACAAGTACGACATCATATTTTTGGATCACATGATGCCGGAGAAGGACGGTATAGAGACGCTGAAAGAATTGAGGGGGCAAAATAAAAATCCCAATTGCCACACGACTGCCGTTTGTTTGACCGCAAATGCCATATCGGGCGCGCGCGAAAAATATATCGCGGCGGGATTTGATAATTATCTGACGAAACCAATTAATCCCGACAAACTCGAAGAAATGTTGCTGGAATATTTGCCTAAGGAAAAAATTCAGGAGCCTTCCGAAAATATTTCTAAAGTGGAAATTCAGAAGGAACACCCTCAAAAAAATTATCAGTACTTGAATATCGACATGGGTTTGAAATACAGCGACGGAATGGAAGATATTTTCAAGAGCATACTTGAAATATTTTGTAACCTCAAGGATAAAAACCAGGAGAAAATTCGGAGGGCTTTTGAAAATGGCGACTGGGAAAATTATACCGTGCTTGTTCACGCCTTAAAATCGACTGCGTTTTCTGTTGGCGGGGAGCAGACCGGAAAAATTGCGGAGGAGCTCGAAAGGGCGGGCAATGTTCTCAGGGACAATGGCTCTTCAGAATCTGACAGGCGCGAGGCAGAAGAGTATATCCGCGCTCACCACGACGAGGCGATGACGCTTTATGATAAGCTCGTCGAAGAGGGCAACCGATATCTCAATTAAGTTTCTGGAGATTGGTTTTTGGGGATTAGGGATTAGATATTTTTTTTCTTTCTAAAAATTTTTTTCTCTCTTTAAATTTAGCATCTGGAAAAGAAAAGTAGCAAAAGAAAAACGCCCGCTGAGATTGCATCACGCAATCAGCGCGGGCATGGCCGTCATCCATGACGGCCTCCTTTTACTTTTATTAATCCTTTCCCCTTGATAGGGAGCTCTTCTTTTCTTATATTTCATACTGAACACTAAAAAATTTTTTAGTCAATTCGTGCAACGCGCTCCTTGAAAATTTTGTAAGTCCAGCTCTGGTAAAGCAGGACGATTGGAACGAGAATCACTGCCGCGATTGTCATGATAAGCAACGTACCGGGCGTCGACGCGGCGTTGTAAATTGTCAGGCTCCATTCCGGCATAAGACTCGAAACCATCAAGCGCGGGAAGAGTGCCACGAAAAGCCCGACCGTCGTCATCGCGATTGTCACCGTCGTACAGACGAACGCGGATTTTTGTCTGCCGGCTCTCGCGAATTGCCACGAACTCAAGAGGACGCCGAGTGCCGACGCAAAAATTAACACGCCCACCATTTTTGACATGACGTCCGTTTCAAAAATCGACGCGACAATAAAGAGGAGGTAGACCGCCCAAGTTGCGATACCCAAGACGGCGGCTTTTCTCTTCAGCAACAAAATCATTCTCTCGTCCGCAAGTTTCAGTATCAAAAAATTCGCGCCGTGAAAAGCGAACAGCAACACGAAGAAAATTCCGGCAAGCACTGTGTACGGGCTCAAGAGGTTAAAAAAATTTCCGGCGTAATGCATTTCGGAATCAATCGGCAAACCTTTCAGCAGGTTAGCGACAGCCACGCCCCACAGCAGCGCGGGTACAAAGCTCCCGAAAATAATTGCGCCGTCCCAAATGAGTTTCCAGTCGTGATTTTGAAATTTCCCGCGCAGTTCAAAGGCAATGCCCCGCAAAATTAAGGCGAGCAACATTAAAAATAAGGCAAGGTAAAAAGTGCTGAACATAGTCGCATAAAAATGCGGGAAAGCCGCGAAAGCCGCGCCGCCCGCCGTTATCATCCAGACTTCGTTCGCGTCCCAGACCGGTCCTATCGCGCGAACAAATTGTGTGCGCTCATTTTCCTTTCGCCCCAAAAGCAACATGCCGACGCCGTAGTCAAAACCTTCGAGGATAAAAAATCCCGTGAAGAGCACCGTTATCAAGATAAACCAGACGATATTTAAATCCATGACTTGTCACCACCTTGCGAATTATCCACTGACAATACCCATTATTGCCGACGCACCGACCAAAATCATCGTCACGCCGATTACGACGACGAATATCACCGTTATAATTTGAACGAAGGTACTAAGCTCGCGAACTTTTTTTTGCACGATAAAAGTTTGTCTGTCGAATTGTTCTTGCAGTTTTAACATTTCCCGTTGCGTCTGCCGAATCTCGCGGCTAAGTGTTCGGTTTTGTTCGTTGACTTTTGAATTAAACGTTTTCTGCAAATCCTGCAAGTCATTAAAAATCATGTCGATTCTCGCTTCTACACTGTTCAGCCTTTTTTCAGCGCGCGGGTCAATCTTCGGTTTAGGTATCGGCGTGCCGTCGGGGTTTTGTTCCCTTTCCGCCTGACGCGCCGCCGCCTCCGCCTGTTGTTCGTGCTTGTGAGTCATATCTTCCATTTGGTTAATGAAGTTGTTGACTTTATTTTGCTGTGCCGTTCGATTAATCACGCTGTTTACCAAATCTGAATTCGGCATTTAAATTCCCTCCTTTTCCTCTTCGGTAATTTTCGTGCGCCTAATGAACATGACAGCGGTAAACACGGCGACCACCGCTAACAGCAAATAAATTCCCGTGAACCCAATCAGTGTCAACCAAACTTCTCCGCTTGATAAATTGGGACTGACTGCCTGCGAAGTTTTTTGCAAGCCCACGACTATCCAGGGTTGTCTGCCCGCCTCCGCAATGTACCAGCCGACGGAATTTGCGATAAACGGCAGCGGCAACAGTACCGGCATGCATTTAAAACAACAGGAGAATTTTTTTATGTTCTCGCCGAAGAAAAAGGATATTACTCCCATGACAAAAACAATGAACAGCAAAAGCCCGCCGACTCCTACCATAATTCTAAAGCTCCAAAACATTCCGCGAACGTCCGGAATATAGTAGCCGCTGCCGTATTTTTCCATTGCCTCTTTCTGCAAATCGTTTATGCCTTTAATTTCGCCGCTGAAAGAATTATGCACCATGAAAGAAAACATGTAGGGGATTGTAATTTCGGAATCGTTTCGACCTGCCTCTTGATTTATGTCCGCGCATATGGCGAAGGGCGCGGGGTCTTCCGTCTCCCAAAGAGCCTCGAAAGACGCAAGTTTCATCGGGTTGGCCTCGTTGAGATATTGCGCGTGCAGGTGTCCGGAGCCCATGACGCCCAAAACTCCCACGAAAGTATAAAGCACCGCGCGGCGAAGAGTCCTTAAAAACATTTCGCGCGAAACTTCATCGCTCGCAATTTTCCACGCGCTGACGATTATCACCAAAAACCCGCCGGTAGTTATTCCGGCAAAGAACGTGTGAGAATATTCGCCGAAGACGTAGTGATTTGTCACGAGGTCAAGCAAACTCGTCATGACTGCGCGACCGTCTTGAATTTCGTAACCGACGGGGTGTTGCATAAAGGAGTTGGCTACGAGAATCCAAAACGCCGAAAGGTTGCTGCCGAAAGCGACAATCCAAATGCAAAGGCAGTGCATTTTTTCGCTAAGCTTATCCCAGCCGAAGACCCACAGCCCGATAAAAGTTGACTCGATAAAAAACGCAGTCAACGCCTCAAGTGCAAGCGGCGCGCCGAAAATATCGCCCATGAATCGCGCGTACTCCGACCAGTTCATTCCGAAATGGAACTCTTGCACAATTCCGGTCACGACGCCCATTGCGAAGTTAATTAAAAAAATCGTGCCGAAAAATTTTACGAGCTTTTTCAGCTTGATTCTTTCTTCGTAACTGCCGCTGTTGATATACCACGTCTCAAGCAGCGCGACGAAGATTGATAATCCCAAAGTCACGGGCACAAATAAAAAATGATACACGGTTGTTATCGCAAACTGCAAGCGCGACAAAATTAGAGCGTCCACAAATATCCCTTCTTTCGCTAAAAAATTTTGAGGGGATGCCGACATTTTAAAACCCGTTCGGAGTTTCGGGGGAAAGCAGAAAATTTCCGGCTTGACCTATTCGCCGTTCAGTCCCGCCTTTGTCGCGAGCGACGCGGGCAGAAAATTCCGGCTCAAGAATTCAAATTGCTTGTGGAATTGTGTTAAAGTGTGTTGAAATAATCGCATCGACAAGCTGGAGATTTTTCGATTGACGCGCTAAAGTTTTCGCGCAAATCTTTACGATTTTCAAATTCGATCTCTCGATCCGTTAGTAATGTTTTTCGACAACATTCAACAAAAATTTTCGTGCAGCCTCGCAGTTCATCTGCACCTGAACCGATCTTGCCAAAAAAGTTCTGCCTTCGCGCGAAACTCCGAACAAAATTAATCACTTCTGCATAGAATATTCTTCCAAAACTTCAACTTCGCTCGCGTGCAAATCGAAGGGATATTCGTAATCGACTTGCGTCCCGATTAACGCGGCGTCAATCTTCGTTGAAATTTCGTCCGCCTCTTTCTGCAATTTCTGCAGGGAACTGCGAACTCTGTTTCGATCAAAATCAATCGTCCTAATCAATTCCAAATCGTAGCGGTATTCAGTTTGGTTGCCCTCGTTGTTGAAGACGAAACCTACGCCGCCATTTTTCCTGACAACTTTCGTGCTTTGAATTTGTCGAAGACCGCGCAGGATACCTGCCGCAAAATGTCTTTTCTTGTTCAAATCAACGGCGGCATCAATCGGGAAATCCATCGCCGCTTTTGCCGCGTTAATTGCCGAAGAAAGTTTCTTGCGCTCGTCAATCAGCATGAAAAGAAAATCGATAACCTTTTCAGCGGGAAATTTTTTTTCGTCGTAGTCAGTCACGTCAAGTTCTTCGTCTTGCTGTCCCTTCGCGGCTTTACTGCGAAAATGTTTTTCCTTCGTGACGGTAACATTATTGAGGTTGCCCAAATAGCTGTCCGCGTAAACGAAAAGATCGTCAAGCTTATTTTGCGCCTGAAAAGCTTCCTTAAGATTCACACAAATCACCTCCAAAAAATTTTTCTCCGAATAAATTTTACCATTTTTCCGACGGATTAACAAGAATTAATCTTTGAGGGCGGCGACAGTTTTTGCGAGCCCTTCCAGATTTTCGACATTAAGACTTTTAATTTGCTTGTCTATCCGGCGATTAAAACCGCTAAGAGTTTTTCCGGGGCCGCACTCAACAAAAATATCCGCGCCAAAATTTTTCATCGCCTTCACGCAATCTATCCACTTAACGGGATTATCCGCCTGCGCGACGAGATTTTTTTTGATAGCCGCTGCAGAAGTTTCGAGTTCGCCGTTGAAGTTCGCGGCAATGGGGAAGGCGGCGTCATGAATTTCAACCTTGTCGAGTTCGGCGGAAAGTTTTTCGGCGGCGGGTTTCATCAGCGTGCTGTGGAAGGGCGCGCTCACCGGCAGGACGACAGTCTTTTTCGCGCCGGCACCCTTCAAAATCTCAACGGCAGCGTCCACTCCTTTGACAGTCCCCGCGATAACCGTTTGACCAGGGCAATTAAAATTCACCGCCTGCACTTCGCCGACATCCGACGCCTTCGCGCAGGAGTCGACGATAATTTTTTCGTCCAGCCCGATAATCGCCGCCATAGACCCTTCGCCGACGGGCACTGCCTCCTGCATAAATTGCCCGCGCTTGTGCACGAGTTTAACGGCGTCACTGAATTTCAACGCGCCCGCCGCGACGAGCGCAGAATATTCGCCGAGACTGTGACCGCCCGCAATTTCCGGAGTAACTCCTTCCGCCTTCAAAAGTTCCGCCGCAATGACGCTGACAATCAAAATTGCCGGCTGTGTGTTCGCGGTGAGTTTCAAATCTTCTTCCGAACCTTCAAAGCACATTTTTTTAATAGAGTAGCCCAAAGCCTCGTCCGCCTCGTCGAAAAATTTTTTGGCGGCGTCGTGATTGTCGTAAAAATCTTTTCCCATGCCGACGAACTGCGCGCCTTGACCTGGAAATACAAATGCCAGCTTGCCCATTAAAATATCTCCTTACAAATAATTGCTCTGAAGTTCGGCGACGGCTTGCGGCAGTCCGTTTACAATGTCGTCGATAATTTCCTGAACGGTTTTAATATCGTCGAGCATGCCGGAAATTTGTCCTATCATGACCGAACCGTTTTCGACGTCGCCTTTGTGCGTGGCGAGATGAAGTTTGCCGACGCCGAGCTGTTCAAGTTCTTCGGCGGGCGCGCCCTTCGCCTCCATCTCAAGAAAAGTCCTCGTCAATTTATTCGCGATAACCCGCGCGGGATGACCAAGAGTTCTGCCGGTGACGACGGTCGAACGATCTTTCGCCTTGAGCACAATATCTTTGTAATTGGGGTGAGCGATACACTCCTTGCTCAAAACAAAACGAGTTCCCATTTGGATTGCGTGGGCACCGAGTGCAAAAGCCGCCGCCATTCCGCGACTGTCTCCGAAGCCGCCCGCCGCGATAACCGGCACGTCAACCGCGTCAACAACCTGCGGAATTAAAGGCATCGTGGAAATTTCGCCGATATGTCCGCCGGATTCACAGCCCTCCGCGATAATTGCGTCCGCCCCGCTTTTCACGAGACGACGAGCCAGCGCGACACTTGCCACGACGGGAATGACCTTCGAGCCGATTTCTTTCAACGCCGGAACATATTCGCCGGGATTTCCCGCGCCAGTTGTCACTACCGGCACGCGCTCTTCAATCACGACTTGCATGACTTCTTTCACGAACGGCGACATTAACATAATGTTCACGCCGAAGGGTTTTTCTGTCCAGTCCTTGCACTTCTGAATTTCCTTGCGCAAGACGTCCGGCGGCATGTGCCCCGCCCCGATAAGTCCCAAGCCGCCCGCGTTCGATACTGCCGACGCAAGTTCCGCCGTTCCTATCCACGCCATTCCACCTTGAAAGATTGGGTATTTAATTTTTAACAGTTTACAGATCACGTTATTCTCGAACATCAAATCATCCTCCTTATTGCCTATATTATATTCTGCGCGCAAATATATTTCAACATTAGAGATTAGTTTTTAGGGGTTAGAATTTTTCTCTAACAACTAATCCCTTGCCACTTATCCCTTGTCACCAGTCGCCAGTAGTTCTGTGTCGAGAGCGGCTTTAATGTGCTCAAGAATATTGCTGTGAACATAATCATTAGCCGCCCCAATCGCGCTGCAAATAGTTTTCGCGTCAGACCTGCCGTGACTTATCACGCAATAGCCGTTTACGCCCAAAAGAGGTGCGCCGCCGTATTCGGAAACGTCCAGCCTCTTGCCGAGATTATTCAGCGTGGGCATGAGCAACAGCGCGCCGAGTTTCGCGGTAACTCCGCCGTCTTCAATCGCCTCTTTAATCAATTTTAAAATCGTCATGGCAAGCCCTTCGCCGAACTTCAAGACGACGTTGCCGACAAAGCCGTCGCAAATCACAACGTCGAAATCCCCTTCGGTAATGTCGCGCCCTTCGGCATTGCCCGCAAAATTTATCGTCGTCATGTTCTTCAAAATCTGATAAGTTTCCTTCGCCTGCTCGTTGCCCTTCGTTTCCTCCTCGCCGATATTCAGGAGACCGACGCGGGGATTTTTTTTGCCGAATACGTGTTCGACGTAAAGCGCGCCCATAATTCCGTTTTGCACCAAATGTTCGGGCTTGCTGTCGACGTTCGCGCCGGAGTCCAGCATTAAAGTCACTCCCTTTGAAGTCGGTATAGGCGTGGCAATTGCAGGACGCCCTATCCCGTGAATCCTCTTTAAAATCAACTGCGCGGCGGCAGCCGATGCGCCCGTCGAACCTGCAGAAAGTACCGCGTCACATTCGCCGGATTTTACCATTTGCGTCGCAACGACTATGGAAGAATTTTTTTTGTTGCGGACGGCGTCGGCGGGGTGTTCGCCCATTGTGATAATCTCGTCTGCGTGTTTTATTGTCAGCGGCAAATTTTCCCAGTCGGGCTCCTCTTTCAAAACGTCGCGGATTTTATTTTCGTCACCTACCAAAACAATTTCGCAGGGATATTTTTTCACCGCTTGTATCGCGCCCAAAATAATTTCCGCCGGAGCATTATCGCCGCCCATTGCGTCAACTGCAAGTTTCAATTTTCCTACTCCCCACAACTACAAAAAAAATGGGCAGGTTTTCAATGCCTGCCCAAAAATTTCCGCTATCCTCAAGCCGTTTCAATGACTTCTCTGCCGTCATAGTAACCGCATTCCAGGCACACATGGTGTGGGAGTTTAGGTTCATGGCATCTCGGACATTTAACAAAGTTCGGAGCTTCCAACTTCCAATTAGCACGACGCCTGTCGCGTCTGGATTTACTTAATTTTCTTTTCGGTGCTGCCAAATTTCAGCCCTCCTTTTTCAAAAGTCAAGCAACGGCGCAAGTCTCGGATCCACAATAAAATTATCGCAATCGCAATCGCCGTCGTTCAAATTCTTTCCGCAAGAAGGACAAAGCCCCTTGCAGTCAATCTTGCAAAGATTTTTCATGGGTTGACTTGTTATGAGTGTGTCACGCACGAGCGCGGTTATATCGACAAAATCTTCGTCAATATCCGCCGCGTCGAGTTCCTCTTCAAAATCGTGACTCTGATTCTCCGCCGCCGCACTCAAGCACCTGTCACAAGTAAATTCCTTGCAACAAAAGATCTTCCCCCGCGCAACATAAGACGAACCGTCATTCACGACCTCGCCGGAAATTTTAATCTCGCCGACAAATTTCCCGTTGTCCAAAAAATTTTCGCCGCAAAACTTTTCGGCCGACAAACTAAAATCGAAAGGCACACTTGCTTCCCTGTTAATCTGCACTCTGAGCATTTTACAACACCGCCGCTATCATTGTCAAGAATTTTAATATCAGTTGTCGAATTGTTAGTTGCATCAATCCTTTCTTTTTCTAAAGAAGAAGAGCAAATCTAAAAAAGTTTTTCAGAAAATCAAAAACCCATTAAATTTTTATAATGATTGTATTTATTCCCGCGTTGTTCTGATAATTCATTTCCTTAGCCAATTTTGAGACGAGGCGGATGCCGACATTTTTTTCAAAATTCTCTACAGAGAATTGCTCCAAACGCTTTTTGGGACTAAATTCGGGACAATCGTCGCGGATACGCAAAACCAGTTCATTTTTCACCGTGACGCGAACAACCGCCGTATGTTCTTCGCCCTCCTTGAATCCGTGAATAATCGTGTTGTTCGTCATTTCCTCCGCGCACAATCCCACCAAAGAAGATCTTCTTTCGTCGACGCCGCGTTCCTTGCAAAATTCGATAACGTCAATAATTTTATCTGTAACGTTCAAATCTTTTTCAGTCGAACTAACCGTGAACTCCATAGAATTTGAAGTATCTGCTCCAAAATCCGCGTCGAGTTTCAGCCAATCCGCGAAATCGAAAGTAATTTTTCCCGCCTGCACAAAAACGGAAATGGAAAGTATGGCGATACAAATTAATTCCGCTAAGGGGAAGGACAGCCAGACGCCGTTAGAGCCAATCATAGGAGTAAGCACCGCCGCGATACAAGCCATGATTAAATTTTCGCTAAACGAAAGCGCATTCACCAGCGATATTTTTCCTTGAACTTGATAAGATTTCATCAGCACGTTTAAAATTCCGTTGAAGATCAAAAAACTTGGGAACAGCAACAACATTGTAGAGGCAACTTCCCACGCCTTTTCCGACGGATCGAAAAACATGCTTGGGATTATCGTCGAGCCGAACATAAGCAAAAGCACCGAGCTGCCGGAAAGAATTATACAGGTCATCAACGCCGTTTTCACCAGCGTCTGGAAAGAAAATCTGTCCTCTTCGCCGTAGTAAATACTTCCCAACGCCACGAAAGCTTCCGCGCAACCGAACGGCACCGCGCCCAAAATTGCACAAACGTCGCCTTGAATGTTCATTACCGCAACAGCCGCGTCGCCAACATTTTCTGCAAGGACAATGTTCATAATGTAAGCTTTAATCGTGATACCAAGCGTGAACATGAGTGACGGCAAGCCCAGCCGCGCCGTGCTGATTAATTTGATAAAATCAAAATCTTTAAACTGCAAATGAATTGCTTTATCTTCGTTTAGATAACTGCGAGAAATTAAAACCGTAGTCAGCAAATAACTTAACGCAGTCGCCGAGCCCAAACCGAACGCGCCCATTTCAAGCACTACCACGAAAAACAAATCGCCACTGACGTTTAAAAACATCGTGAACGCTATCGCAATGTAAGAAAGTTTTATATCATTGTTGAACGGCAGGAAACACATCATCATACCGCACAGTATTTGCCCGGTTATGCCGAGCGCGTAGCCGGAAATATAATCCGCAAGCAAAACCGCAGTGTTGCCTTCCGCGCCCAAAAATTGGGCAATCTGCATTCGACCGAAGAAACAAACCGTCGAAAACGCCAGGCCTGCACAACCCAAAAACACAACTCCGCTTGAGAAGAGAGACAGCAATTTTTTTCGCTCGCCGCTACCTATGTAATTTCCGCAAAGTATTTGCACGCCGACAACTATTAAATGCGATAAGCCTATAATTGTACCTAAGGGCGCGAAAAATCCGACTGCCGCCATTGTTTCAGTGTCCAGAAAATTTCCTACGATGAGGCTATCGATAAAATGATTTATCGCGCCAATCAAAACCCCGAATATTTGTACAGGCAACAGCTTAAAAAAAGCGGAGCGTATTTGTTTGCGTTTAGTTTCAAATACGAATTCTTCCGGATTTAAAACCGTCATTAAAAGTCTACCTCCCTAGAGCCCACAAGCACGGTAAGACTACGCGGCGAAAGAGTGATATACGAAGTTGAAAGTTCGTCGACATTTATTGGCTCATCTGCGGAAGACGCATAAACTTTCCACGACATACCGGGCGGCAATATCGGCAGCTGCAATTTGTGAGTTTCCCAGTGTGCGTTGACGCCGCAATAAATGAAACTGTCTTCAGCCGTTTTAAAATCGGCGGCGGGTTCCGCGTAAAGAAAACCAAAAGTCAAAAACGGGGACCACATATTTAAAAACCAAGCTTGTTCGCCGTGAAAAGACAATTCAGGATAACCGCTGCTATTGTGCCCCGTGAAAAAATCTCTTTTCCGCAGGACGGGATGATTTTTGCGCAACCAAATCATTTTTTTGAAAAACTCGAAAACGTCACGGTGCTCCTCCATATTTTTCCAGTTCACCCATGAAATCGGGCTGTCTTGACAATAGGGATTATTATTGCCGTTTTGCGAATTACAAAATTCGTCGCCGGCAAGCATCATGGGGGTGCCACGACTCAACATTAAAAGCGCGAAAGCATTTTTTACTTGACGCTTGCGCAGAGCTTTAATTTCGGGATTATCCGTTTCGCCTTCCTCGCCGCAATTCCAGCTTATGTTATTATCGATGCCGTCGAGATTAGATGCGCCATTCTGCAAATTGTGTTTGCAATTGTAGGAAACTAAATCGTTTAAAGTAAATCCGTCGTGACAAGTTATAAAATTAACGGCGGCGTGATTTCTTCTGTCGGGGTAAATATCCGGCGAACCCTGCAGACGGTGAATGAGTTCGGGATCGGCAAAAGCATCGCCCCTTATGAAATGACGAATGCAATCGCGGAATCTTCCGTTCCATTCAGCCCATTTATCGGGCGCGGGAAAATTTCCAAGCTGATACAATCCGGCGGCGTCCCAAGATTCGGCGATAAGTTTTGCTTTAGCTAAAATAGGGTCGTGCGCCAAAGATTCGAGGAGCGGAGGATTCTGCATTGGGCGTCCAAATTTGTCACGCGAAAGAATTGGAGCCTCGTCGAAGCGAAAACCGTCGATATGAAAATCTGAAACCCAATAGCGCATACAATCAATGATATGCTGACGAACCACGACGTTATTGCAGTTGACTGCATTTCCGCAACCGCTGTAATTGATATAGTTCCGCTACGATAAATATATACATACTTGAAAGAAATGATACATATTTATACAGTGATGTTCTCGCGATACATCTTCCTGCTTCAACGCGTCCGTTTTTGCCGAAGCTACTTACGTTTGGTATGACGCTCCACAGGCTTAAATTCCCTAGTAGCGATAGGTACATATCCAAAGTTTCTTCTTCGTG
>CAJOFR010000030.1 GCA_905234195.1 uncultured Selenomonadaceae bacterium | reverse complement strand
ATATAAGAACCGTAGGAACTACGGGGATAGCTCGGTAATGAAGTGGGCAATGGCTCACTAGTCCCGAGAACCCCGCGATTTTAATCGTGGGAGGTTCAGTGGTTGACAGAAATATTTTCAGCTTGTAAAATTGTCAAAAATGAAAAAGGCGGTTGTCTGATGAAGTACAAAAGAATTGTTTTGAAATTAAGCGGCGAATCTTTGGCGGGCGACGAGGATTTTGGAATTAATCCTCCGGTCGTCGAAGATATCGCCAGGCAAATTAAAAAAATTCACGAAGCAGGATTGGAAGTTGCAATCGTCGTTGGCGGCGGGAACATTTGGCGCGGGCTCACCGGCTCCGAAATGGGCATGGACAGGGCGTCCGCTGATTATATGGGCATGCTCGCTACGATTATGAACGCGCTGGCTCTTCAAGACGCGCTGGAAAAAATGAATGTCTTTACCCGCGTGCAGACGGCGATTGAGATGCGCGAAGTTGCCGAACCTTATATTCGGCGGCGCGCAGTTCGTCACCTGGAAAAAAAGCGCGTGGTGATTTTCGGCGGCGGCACCGGCAACCCGTATTTTTCTACGGATACGACGGCGGCTTTGCGCGCGGCGGAAATTGAAGCCGACGTCATACTCATGGCGAAGAAAGGCACCGACGGAATTTACGACAGCGACCCGAATAAAAATCCCAACGCCAAAAAATTTGATTCGCTGACTTACATTGAGATTTTGAATCTGGGGCTGCACGTCATGGACTCGACGGCCACAAGTCTTTGCATGGATAATAAAATTCCGCTCGTCGTCTTTAATATTGACAATCATGAAAATATCGTCAGCGCGGCTCTCGGTGAAAATATCGGCACTGTCGTTGACTAGTGGATAGGGATTAGAGATTAGGAATTAGGGATTAGGGGTTAGAAAAAATAAGGAGGAGATTTTGAAATGACTACCGACGTTATCAATTCCGCTGAGGACAAACTCAAGAAAACTCTCGAAACTCTCAAGAAAGATTACGGCACTCTTCGCGCAGGACGCGCCGCACCCAGTCTTCTTGATAAAGTCATGGTCGACTATTACGGCACGCCGACGCCCGTCAACCAAATGGCAAATGTCACCGTCCCTGAACCGCGCATGATTATGATTAAGCCTTACGACAAAAATTCTTTCAAGGATATTGAACGCGCGATTCAAAAATCGGATCTCGGTCTCACTCCAAATTCTGACGGCGTCGCGATTCGTCTTGCCATTCCCCAGCTCACGCAGGAACGCCGCAAGGAACTTGTCAAAGTCGTCAGCAAAAAAGCTGAAGAATCAAAAGTCGCGATGAGAAATATCCGCCGCGATGCCAACGACGCTATCAAAAAACTTGAGAAAGACAAAAAAATTACTGAAGACGACCGCAAGGAAGGACAGGACAAAGTTCAAAAGCTCCTCGACAAATATATCAAACTTGTCGACGGCGCGAAGGCAACCAAAGAAAAGGAAGTCATGGAAGTTTAATTCAGAATGGAGATGACGGCTTGCTTGACAAAATTGATAAATCTAAACTGCCGCGCCATGTAGCGATTATTATGGACGGCAACGGGCGTTGGGCCAGTCTTCAAGGGCTTTTGCGCAGCGCGGGACATTCCGCCGGCGTCAAGACGCTGAAAAAAATTTTGGATACCGCTATAGATGTGGGATTGGAAGCTTTGACGGTCTACGCCTTTTCGACTGAAAACTGGAAACGCCCGCATGCTGAAGTTGATTTTTTGATGTATCTTTTTTCGTATTACATTGAGCACGAAAAGCAGAAGATGCACAGAGAAAATGTGCGTATTCGTTTTCTCGGGCGTCCGGAAGAATTTTCTCCGGGCATCCAAAAACAAATGCGCGACGCAACTCAACTGATGAAAAACAACACCGGAATAAAATTTAATGTTGCGGCAAACTACGGCGGGCAAGATGAAATTATTCGTGCAACACAAAAATTGGCGAAGAAAGTTTCGGCGGGAGAAATTTCTGCCGAAAAAATTACCCCCGCACTTTTTGAAAGTGAACTCGATACCGCCGGACAACCTCCCGTTGATTTGCTGATTAGGACGAGCGGCGACATGCGTATCAGTAATTTTTTGCTGTGGCAGTCCGCTTATGCGGAGCTGTGGTTCACGAAGACGACCTGGCCGGAATTTTCCCCCGAAGAATTTATCAGCGCGATAATTGATTTTTCCAACCGCGACAGAAAATTTGGCGGCTTGTCCGAAAAATAAGGCGGTGATTTTTTGCGACCGATTAAATTAAGTATGTCCGCTTTTGGTCCTTACACAAAACCTGTTGAATTAGATTTTGAAAAGGGCTTGAACGGGCAAAATTTTTTTCTGATTCACGGCGCGACCGGCGCGGGCAAAACTTCAATCCTCGACGCGATTTGTTTTGCGCTCTACGGAAAAAGCTCCGGCGGCGAACGCAGTGATAAAATGTTGCGCTCGGATATGGCGGCTGACGAAACTAAAACCGAAGTCGATTTTACTTTTTCTTTCGGCAAAAAAATTTATCGGATTTATCGCGGGCTTGCTCAAGGAAAGGCAAAGCGCGCGGCTGAACTTTACGTCGAAGGAGAACTTTTGACGGCGAACGCTAAGGAAGTCGACGAGCACATAAAAAATCTCACCGGCTTTGAAGTCGGGCAGTTCCGTCAAGTCGTGATGCTTCCGCAGGGAAATTTTAGAAAGTTTTTGCTGGCGAACTCGAAGGATCGCGGCGAAGTCCTCAACGTGATTTTCGACGCTGATTTTTACGAGACGATTGAGCGCGGCTTGAAGGACAGGGCGCAAAAATCTAAGGCTGACCTTGACGAACTTTCTACGCGGCAAAAAAATTATCTCGACGAGGCGCGGGAAATTTTCGGCGCGCAGGAAGAGACCTTCGACGAAAAAAATCTTGAGCTTGCGATTCAGGATGCCGCCGCGAATTTGGAGAAGTCGAAAGCCGAACGCGACGAACTTCAGCAAAAGGTTAATGACGCGACAAAAAAATTATCTGACGGAAAAATTTTTCAGGAGCAGTTTGAAATTTTTGAGGCGAGTTTGAAAAATCTGCAGGCGGCTAAAGACGAGCTCGAAAGGGTCACGAAAAATTTAGACGCCGCGCAGGTTGAGTACGACAGGCGAAAGGGCGAGGAGCCGACGCGCCGCGAACTCGAAAATAAAATTACCGAGCTGAAAAAAATTAAGGCATCGCTTGACGAGTTTCGCAGCAAGAGGGCGGAGCTTATCGAGCTGGAGCACAAGGAATATTCCGCGCGGCAAAATGTTCAGCGGTTGCAACAGGAATATAAAGTTCATTTGGATTTGCTGGATTCTTTGCGGGAGCAGGAAGAGGATTTGCGCGGCGCGGATTTGAAATTTCAGACTGCCGGGCAAAATTTGAAAAGTGCGCAGGATTTTGAAAAACTACGTCAGGAAATTGTAGAAGGCAAAAAGAATTTGGCGGAGGCTAAAAAGCGTCTTGGCTTGTCTGAAAAAAATTATCACACCGCTCAAAATGAACTTCAGCGGTTGCGATTTTTGCAGAGGGCGGGCATTGCGTTCACCCTTGCGCAGGATTTGGAGGAGGGCGAGCCCTGTCCGGTTTGCGGTTCCAAAAATCATCCGCAACTTGCCGTAAGCGCGGAGATTGTCCCTGACGACGAAGAAATTTCCCGTCAAGAAACTGTTGTCAAACGGCGGGAAATCGAAAGAAATTCCGCAGTCAAGGCGGCAACGTCCATCGAAGGAAAAATTTCCGCGCAGGAGGCGGAGCTGGAAAAGTTCAAGGACATTTTGGAAATTTCCGAAGCCCAAAAAATTTTCGACGAGGCTAAAAAATCTGCCGACGAGCTGAAAAAACTTCGCGAGCGTATTCCGAACGGCGAAACTAAGACGAAGGAAAAGGCCGCTGAACTTGAGGGCGCGCAAAAAATTTTGGAAAGGACGTCGAAGAGCGCGGACAATCTGCGCGGAGTCGTCGAGGAGAAGAAAAGGCAAATTCCCCGCGAATATTCCGACGCGCCGGAAAAAATTTCCGGAGCTTTAATCGCGGCGCAAAAAAGTCACAAGGAGCTTGACGACGCATGGAAGAAATCTGAAGAAATTTTTCATCGCTTGAGCAACGAGAAATCCGCGCAGGTCGGTAAGGTTCAGTCTGCGGAGACCGCGAAAAATTCTGCCGCCGAAAAAATTTCCGACAAGGTCAAGCCGAATATTCCCGCGCTGGAAAAAAATTTTAACGACGCGCAAAAATTTTACGAGGACGCCGTCAAAAAATCTGCGACGCTGGAAAATATTCTCGACAGACTTCAGAAAATTTTTGGCAAGCTGGAAAATCTGCGCGAAAAAATTTCAGCCGCCGATAAAAATTTTCAGGTTTGGAAAAAACTTTCGGACGCGGCGAACGGCAGGACGACTTTTCAGCGGTATTACCTCAGCGCGGTTTTCAAAAGCGTTATCGAGGAGGCGAATGCGCGGCTTGAAAAGATGAGCGGCGGGCGTTATCGTCTGCAGGAAGGGAAAAATTCTCTTTCGCGAAAAATTTCTGAAGGGCTGGACTTTGAAATTTTCGACACGTACACCGGCAAGGCGCGCGACGTCAATACACTTTCCGGCGGGGAATCTTTTTTGGCGTCGTTGTCGTTGGCTTTGGGACTGGCGGCGGTCGTTCAAAACACGGCGGGCGGCACGAAACTCGACACGATTTTTATAGACGAGGGTTTTGGTTCACTCGACAGCGAAACTTTAGATGTGGCGATAAATACTTTGATGGATTTGCAGAAAACGGGGCGGCTTGTCGGAATAATTTCGCACGTCGACGAACTCAAGCAGCGTATCCCGATTCGGCTGGAGGTCACGAAAAATCAATCGGGCAGCGACGCGCGTTTTGTTTGTTGAAGGCGGCTTAACTTTTTTTGCAATGTTGCAGGGAAAATTTTTTATACAGCGAATATTTAAATCCAGACGACGAAAAGTCATTTTTTAAGGAGGGGTTCTCTCATGGCGGAAGAAAAAGAATTGGTGAAAAAAGAAAATGGTCTCGGCTCAATTAAAATTGCGGACGAAGTTGTCAGCATAATCGCGGGTTTGGCGGCAACGGAAATTGACGGCATTGCCGGAATGAGCGGCGGTTTGGTCGGCGGTATCGCTGAAATGCTTGGTCGCAAAAATTTCTCCAAAGGCGTCAAAGTCGAAGTCGGCGAACGCGAGGCGGCAATCGATCTTTTCATTATTGTCAAGTACGGCGTTCGTATCCCCGACGTTGCACTTTCCGCGCAAGAAAATATTAAACGTGCGATTGAAACCATGACGGGGCTTTCTGTCGTTGAAGTCAATGTTCACGTGCAAGGTGTCAGTTTCCCGGAAGATGAGGAGAAAGAAGAAGACGTTCGCGTCCATTAATTTTAGTTGGGTGAAATTTTCCATTAAGCGGGAGGTGTAAAAGTCCAATGGGCATAATAAGTCGCCTGTTACTGCTTTTGTACATTCTCGCAGTAATGGCGGCGTTGGTTGTGGGTGCGGGCGTTTGCCTGCACTTCATTCCGGCGCGGGTTTGGCAAAACGAACTCCAATGGCTGATTAATCAGCAGGAAACTTTAGCCGTCTTGGCGGTAATGTTGCTGGCAAGCTTTTGCCTTTTGAGCGTCGCGCTTTCTTCCGGCAAGAAGTCAGATATTTTGAGCGGCGATGTAGAATTGCAAAAAGGACAGGACGGAGAAGTTAAAGTTACAATTCCGGCGATTGTCGGCGTGGTGGAGCGCGCGGCACTTTTGGTCGCGGGCGTCCGTGAAGTCAAAGCAAATGTCTACAAAGTCAGTGGAGAAGTCCCGCTGAAAGTCAAAATGAATATCATGTTGGGGCAAGGGTACGCGGCACCGGTCGTCAGCTCCAAAGTTAATGCGGCGGTGAACGCGGCGTTAATGGCGGCTCTGCAAGTTTCGGGCGTACCGGTGGAAGTTAAAGTTACTGAAGTGACTCATGCGGTCGTTGAACGTGAAAGGCGAGTTGTGTAGGTGTTATCGTGTTTGAAGGGATTAAAAGTTTAAAAGATATTATCGGGAGCACTTTCAGGTTGGCAAGCCGAACGAGCAACGAGTTTCTTTTGCGTGAAAGTGACTTCGGAAGGATCCACGTCGAAACAGATTTGGTGAGGAGGATTGTCGAGAGGGCGGCGGTTACCGTCGACGGCATCAACGAGGCAACAGCAACAGTCGAAAAAACTGCGGCTGACTCCCCGCTGAAAATTCGGTTTAACTTGACGCTGGGGCAAGATTATTCCGTGAACGACGTGAGTAGTGATTTGGTTAAGGCAGTGCGAAAAATTTTGCAGGAAAGTTTGGAGATAATCGAAGTCGAAATTTATGTCAGAGTCACCGATATAAAACGTAAAGCCGAAAAAAATAAAAGGCGTGTCAGGTAGGCGGTTTTTATGTGGGGAGAAATTAAAACGATAATCGCAAAAAGTTTTGAAGTTTATCCGAAAAGGAAGTTGGGATTTTTGGGCGGCGTGATTTTTGGCGCGGCGGTTTTGACTTTCGGATTTTTCAACACGCTGTTTGCTTTTTTCTGCGGGATTATCGGGCTTTATATCGGCTCGCGCTTTGAAGAAGGCGACGATTTAATCGACAAAACTTTGAAGACGCTTGAAGATGCCGTGCCGGAGCGTTTTCGTCATTGGAAATATTTTAGTTAGAGAGTGGAAAAGATGAGCCGTACACTTGCAAGAGAGGTAGCTTTTAAGGCATTGTTTCAGCTGGAGTTTAATCACGGCGAAGAAAACGAGCGCGAACTTTACGAAGACCTTGCGGTTGAAACTGCAATCGAAGAAACTGAAGACGAAGAGTCGGAAAAATTAAATCGCAGAAATGTACTCTACATTAATCAGACGGTTAGAGGCGCAAGGGCGCGCGTCACGGATATCGACGAAACTATAAAAAAGTTTTTGAAAAAAAGTTGGTCGTTGTCGCGGCTGGGCACTGCGGAAAGAAATATTTTGCGGCTCGCCGTGTATGAATTGAAGTTCGCCGAAAATAAAAATCCTGCCGGCGTCATAATCAATGAAGCCGTAGAGCTTGCCAAAAAGTATGGCGCGGACGATTCGAGCCGATTCATAAACGGTATTCTCGACGCAATCGCAAGTCAGTAACCCCACGCCTAAAGGCGGGGGCTTGTTTGAAAAATAGAACAAGACCTTGCTGACTAGCCTCGGTCTTAATTGACTACGTTACCTGCGAATATATAGGTACCGGCGGACCTAAATCCTAATCTGCCGCTCTACGGCTTATGGTTAAACAGTTCCGAGGGGTAAGAACAGTGCTGTAAGTATACAAAAACCGCAGGATAACATTGGCGAAGGATTATAACTCCGAGAGGAGGTACACTTTTTGTTGGTGTACGTTATGAAAATCAATCTGCCGGATGCCACAGTCCGGTTTTTTTGTATTTTGAATCAGTTGAGGGTGGATTTGATGTTCAAGGATTTATGGCAGAGGCGCGTTAAACTCGTCGAAGAAAATTTGTTGGCGGAGCTGGAAAAAATTTCTGTGCTTGACGAAAAAGTTGTACAGGCAATGGAATATAGTTTGATGAGCGGCGGCAAAAGGTTGCGCCCGATACTTTTAATGGCGGCGGCGGACGCGGCGGGCAGCGACGGCGAAAAATTTTTGTCGGTTGCCGGCGCGATAGAAATGATTCATACTTATTCGCTGATTCACGACGATTTGCCGGCAATGGACAACGACGACTATCGGCGCGGAAAATTGACCAGCCATAAAGTTTTCGGCGAGGCGATGGCGATTTTGGCGGGCGACGCACTTTTAACTTTTGCCTTTGAAATCATGGCGCGGCAGGAAAATGTTTCGCCGGAAGTTTTGTTATCCGTCGTCCGTGAAATGAGCACGGCGGCGGGCGCGGCGGGAATGGTCGGCGGGCAAGCGATAGACCTGGAGTCCGAAGGGAAAAAAATCGACATGGCGACGCTGAAAAAAATGCATCTCGGAAAAACCGGCGCGCTCTTCAAGGCGGCGATTCGTTCCGGAGCAATTTTGGCTGGGGCGGACGAAGAAAAACTTTCCGCGCTGACAAGGTACGCAGAATTTTTCGGGCTGGCTTTTCAGATCACGGACGATATTCTTGACGTTATCGGCGACGAAAAAAATCTCGGCAAGCCCATTGGCAGCGACGAACGAAATCATAAATCAACTTATGTCACGCTGACTTCGTTGGACGAGGCGAAAATTTTAGCCGAAGAAACAATTAATGGCGCACTCGACGCGCTGAAAATTTTTGGCGGCGAGGCGGATTTTCTGCGCGAACTTGTAAAATATTCAATCAAGCGGAACAAATAATTTTCCGTACAAATTGGAGAGGCAAATAATTTATTATAAGGAGAGATTATCACGGGACTGTTGGAAAGGTTAAATTCCCCTGCAGAACTTCACAGAATGAGCCTGCCGGAACTTAAACAGCTGGCAGGAGAAATTCGCGCACTAATCTTGACGACGGTCGCGAAAAATGGAGGGCACCTTGCGCCGAGTTTGGGAACGGTGGAGTTGACGCTTGCGCTGTATTCGGTGTTCGATTTGGAGATTGACAAAATTGTTTGGGACGTCGGTCACCAGGCCTACGCGCACAAAATTTTAACCGGCAGGCGAAATATTTTTCACACGTTGCGGACGAAAGGCGGTATCTCAGGTTTTCCGCGCCGCAGTGAATCGCCGTATGATTTTTTCGGCGTCGGGCATGCGTCCACTTCAATCAGCGCGGCTCTCGGTCTTTTGGCGGCGGAGGAACTTCAAAAAAAATTCGGCAAAGTTATCGCGATTATCGGCGACGGCGCATTGACCGGCGGGGAGGCTTTCGAGGCTCTCAATCACGCGGGGCAACTCAAAAAAAATCTTATCGTGATTCTGAACGATAACGAAATGTCTATCGCGAAAAACGTCGGCGCGCTTTCGGAATACCTTTCGGAAATTCGTCTTGCTCCTCAATATCAACGCGCCAAAAAAGATTTTGAAACGTTCATGAAAAATTTGCCGCTGCGCGATATTGGCGATAAGATTTTGAATGCGGCGCAATCCGTCCGCTACGGGCTGAAGTCCGCGATTGTTCCAGGTTCCATGTTCGAGGCGTTGGGGTTTACTTATCTCGGACCTGTGGACGGGCACGACCTGCGCGCCATGAAAGATATTTTTTCGCGCGTCACCGTCCTGGACGAGCCGATTTTAATTCACGTGCACACGAAAAAAGGCAAGGGGTACGCGCCCGCAGAAAATTCTCCCGAAAAATTTCACGGCGTCGGAAAATTTGACGAGGTCACCGGCGAAGTCATGAAGAAACCCGCGCCGCCGACGTACACGGAAATTTTTGGAAGGACTATCGTCGATTGCGCGAAGGTCAACAAAAAAATCGTCGCGATAACCGCCGCGATGCCTTCGGGTACCGGCTTGAAAAAGTTCGCGGAAATTTTTCCGGACAGATTTTTTGACGTGGGTATCGCCGAAGAACACGCCGTGACTTTGGCGGCGGGAATGGCGGCGGGCGGTCTTCGTCCTGTCGTCGCGATTTATTCGACCTTCATTCAGCGCGCGTACGATCAGATTTTGCACGACGTCTGCCTACAAAATTTGCCGGTGGTTTTTTGCCTGGACAGGGCGGGGCTTGTCGGCGAAGACGGCGCAACTCATCACGGCGTTTTCGATATGGCTTTTCTGCGGACGATTCCGAACATGAATATTCTTGCGCCGAAGGACGAAAACGAATTGCGGCAAATGATTTTCGCGGCGGTGGAGAATAATTTTCCGGCGGCGATTCGTTATCCTCGCGGCTCCGGTCTCGGCGTGAAAATTGACGACGCGCCGAAAAATTTTTCGTGGGGAAAATCCGAAATTGTTTTTAAATCTGCGCGCGCGGAAGTTTCTATTCTTGCCGTCGGGACAATGGTCAGCGTCGCGGTGGAGGCGGCTGAAATTTTGGGCGCGAAAAAAATTCCCGCCAACGTCATTAACGCGCGATTCATTAAGCCGCTCGACGAAGAAATTTTTTCTCCGGAAGTCTGCAACTCGAAAATTTTGGCGACGTGCGAAGAGGGAACTTTAAGCGGCGGATTCGGCGCGGCAGTCGCGGAATTTTTGGCGGACAAAAATATTTCTGCGCGGCTTTTGCGATTCGGCATTCAAGATAAATTTATCGAACACGGCGCGCGCTCCGAACTGCTGAAAATTTGCGGGCTCACCGCCGAACAGATCGCAAAAAAAATTAGCGACGATTTGAACGGCCGCTAAAAAATTAAAATTGTCACGGCGATTATCGCAAGCACTGCCGCCTCGACAAAATTTAAAATCCTTCCGAGATTTTTTTTGCGCAGGATTAATTTTCGCACCTTCCCCGCGCCGATTGCTATTGCCGAAAAAATTACAAACGCCTGTATCGCGAAAGTCAATCCCAACAGCGAAATTTGCAGGCTAGCGAATCCCGAAGAGAAGTCGACGAACTGCGGCAGGAACGCCAGAAAAAATAACAGTACCTTCGGGTTGAGGACGTTCATTAGGACGCCGCGCCGGTATATCGCGACGAAAGACAACGTGGAGTCAGCTTTTTTCATGGAAATTTTTTTGCCGGCTCTTCCCGTCTTGAACGCGCCATACGCCAAAAATAATAAGTACAGCGCGCCGAAAATTTTCAGCGCACCCAATGCGACCGGCGAACTCTGAATGAACGCCGCGACGCCGACCACGACAAGCAGCGTGTGAAAAAATATTCCGCTTGCAAGTCCTGCCGCTAAAATTATTCCGCTGCGCGCGCCGCTTGCCAAACTTTTCGTCAACAAATATAAATTGTCCGGGCCCGGCGCGAGCGTCAAGAGTATCGACGCGGCAAGAAAATAAAAAAAAGTTGCAGTTTCCAAAATTAATCTCCTTCCCACTTTCGCGAAGTTGTGATATAATCGAAAAAAATTTTTCGGGGGGATTTTTCATGGTGACAGGGCGCATTGTGAACATGATGTTTTATGGTTTTCACGGCTATTACGAATACGAGCGCGAGCAAGGGCAAAAATTTTATTTCGATGTCGAACTGAAGACCGAAGATGATTCCGTTTACGAGGCGGACGATATTAATGACGGCGCGGACACGGCGCGCGTCTACGATATTATCAAGGAGGTAAACGAGAATCATCGCTTCCAAGTTTTGGCGGCGCTCGGCGGGAAAATTATCGAGAAGATTTTTGAAAAAATGTCCCACGTCGACGAAGTCACCGTCCGTATTCGTAAACCCAGCGTGCCCATTGCCGGACCGATTGACTACGTTGAAATTGAAGTGACGCGCCACCGCTAAGCAACCGGCGATTATTTTATCAATAATCAATTCGTTGTGTCAATCTTTTCATGCCGCAATAAAAATTCAACCTAATAAGATGAGTTTATCAAAAGGCGGCGTAAAACCCCTAGCTTTAGCTGTGGGGATATAAGCCGCAAATATTGACTTTAAAAAATATGTAGTTTAAAATTGAAACAGCGGTTAGCCTTCCGCTTTAACAAAAACGTGTAACAAATATC
>CAJOFR010000029.1 GCA_905234195.1 uncultured Selenomonadaceae bacterium | reverse complement strand
CCATTGAGAATAAGGGCGCACGTCAGCGAATAAGGACTGACCTCTACAGAGTTCAAACTTCTCAAGAATCCCCCGCCTTTAGGCGTGGGGAGTGTCAAGTGGACAAAAACGGTAATTCTGTGAAAAATGGTTCCGATCCTTCGCGCATTATTCCTGAAAAGAAAGAAGGTGAATAAGTTGACACTTGTCGAATTTGAAAAAAATTTTTCTCTGCATGAAAGCAATATAACAGAAATAGATTACGATGCTGAAAATAAAAAATTGATTTTAGAAATTGACTGCTGTCATTGGTTTGAAAATTTTGATGAAAAAAAAGATTTTATCAATGGGAAAATCGCAGTAACTTTTGAAAGTGTTTCACACTATTCATATGATGATTATGATCCAAGCAGACTTTTTAGCGATTGTGATCCTGAAATTTTGCAAACGGAAATGGACGACGGTGTTTCAACTATCTACACTTTTGAATTTGTGCGATATGAACCGGGCGAAGATATTTATCCAGTAATGAAAATAAAAGCTGAAAACGTTGAAGTCGTCGAACTTTCAACTTAACTGAGGATTGTCGTGCTCCTGAAACCACCGGCGTGGATTGAGACAAGAATAAAATTTGTGAGGTTTTAAATTGAAGATAATTTTTTCGGGCGGCGGCACCGGCGGGCACATTTACCCCGCGCTGACGCTCCTAGACACGATTAAAAATAAAGTTCCCGACGCTGAATTTTTGTACGTCGGCACGGAATTGGGGCTTGAGGCTGACATAGTTCCGAAGGCGGGAATAAATTTCACCGCGCTGGATTTGGAGGGCGGCTTTGAGCGTCATTTTACTCTTGAGAATTTCAAGCGCGCGGCTAATGCGATTCTCAGCGTCAAGCGCGCGGGGAATATCGTCAAGGAATTTAAGCCGGATGTTGTTGTCGGCACGGGCGGGTATGTCTGCGGTCCGATTCTTTTGGCGGCAAGTCTGATGAATGTCCCCACGCTGATTCAGGAGCAAAATGCCGTTGCGGGTATCACGAATAAAATTTTGTCGAAGTTCGTCACGAAAATTGCTGTCGGCTCGGAGCTTGCCTTGAAAAAATTTCCGGAGGACAAGACGATTTACACAGGCAACCCCATTCGCGCCGAAGTACTCGAAGGCAAGCGCGAAGACGGGCTTGCCGAATTTAATTTCGTTTCCGATAAACCTGTTGTGTTAATTTCGGGCGGCAGTCGCGGCGCGCAGAGTATTAATCTTGCAATGATTGATATTTTGGTTGACGCGGCGAAAAATCCTTCCGCTCAGTTCCTTCACGTCACCGGCAAGACCGAATTTGAATCCGTGACGCAGAAATTAAAGGACGCCGGATTAAATTTGGACGCCGCACCGAATATAAAAGTCGTGCCGTACCTCTACAACATGCCGCAAGCTATGGCGATGGCTGACCTTGCAATTTTCCGCGCGGGAGCTACGGGGCTTGCTGAACTCACCGCGCGCGGAGTGCCGGCGATTTTGATTCCCTACCCTTTCGCGACGGAAAATCACCAAGAATTTAACGCGCAAGCCCTAGTTAAAGTGGGCGCGGCTCGAATGATTCTGAACAAGGATTTAAATTCAAAAGTTTTGTCCGCGCAGATTGACGAGATCTTAAAAAATCCGGACGAGCTTAAAAAAATGTCCGCCGCAAGTTTGAGACTGGGCAGACCAAAAGCGGCGGAAGAAATTGCCGATTTAATTTTGAGTTTAACCGAACAAGGAGGGCAAAAATCATGAGGCACCCATGGATTAGAGATTAGGGAAAAGGGATTAGAGATTAGTTTTAGAAAGGAAAGGGGCCGCACAGGGATGTGCGGCCGCCCGCATTTGGTCGCGTGATGCGACCTCTGCGGGCAGTTTTCTTTTGCTTCTTTTCTTTTGCACCAAAAGAAAAGAAGAGCTCCAAACTCTTTGGTGTGACAAGCGGAAAGGGATTAGATTTTGCCGACGAATTTAAACATAATCAGCGATAAAATTGTTGACGCCAAAATTATTACGCCTACTCCGTTTACGAAATTTCCCCAAGGCAAAGTTCCCAACGCCATCCCCAAACTTCCAAACAAATTCGGCACAAAGTTTATCATTGAAGCCGCCGTCCCTACGTTTTCTTTCGCACGATTTAAAAGCACGTCCATGCCGAACGGACGAGCCACCGCGCCTATCACCGTGAACGGCAGGAACGAAAATAAAAATGCCCACGCGCTAAGCTGACCGGGTATCAAAACTAAAAGTCCGCTGATTCCCGCGACGACGTAGCATAATTGTATAAGCCTGTTGTTTGAAAAATTTTTCTTGAATTTTAAATAGAGCACCGGTCCCAAAACAGACGCCGCCGCGTTCGCCGCGAAAAAGTAGCTGTATTCTTGCGCCGTCAGAGAAAATTGTTCGACGTAGATAAATGATGACGCGCTCAAATACGACATGAACGGCGTCGATAAAAGTGCGAACATAACCAGCGTTATCATGAAAGTTTTTTGCCTTGCAAGGTGTGTCAAAAGTTTCAGCGAGCTTAAAACTTTTCCGTGATAGCGTTTTTCTTTCGGCAAGGTTTCAGTCAGCAGGCAGGCGATTGATAAATTTATTAAGCCTATCAAAGTCAGCGTGTAGAATGCGCCATGCCAGTCCGTGAACCGCAACAAAAATCCGCCGAACAACGGAGCCGCCATAGGTCCTATCACGCCCAACGCTTGAGTTATCGCCAAAATTTTTGTCATGACGCGCCCGCGAAAACTGTCGCGGATTAACGCCGTCGAAACTGTGATAACCGCGCCCGAACCTACCGCTTGCAAAAATCTGCCGAATATCAGCGTGTAAATGTCCGGAGAGGATACGCAAATTATTGACGCCACAGAAAAAATCGACGTGCCGAAAATTAAAATCGGTTTCCTTCCGAATTTGTCACTAAGCGGTCCGAATAAAACGATGCTCACCGCGAACGTGAAAAAAAATATCGTCAGCGTCAAGCCGACGAGAAATTCACTCGCCCCGAAATATTTTACCATTTCCGGCAGCGCGGGCAGATACATGTCCGTCGCGAACGGCGGGTACATATTCATAAACGCAATGAACGCTATCATCGCCGACGGTGTTAAATATTTTTGTCTTACCATTAAAAAACCTCCAAAGAATTTTGGAAATTATTTTACCATAAAATTAAATCTGCGCGCCAAAAAAATTTTTCGCCCGATATAAAACTCCGCCTTTCCATTGACAAAAAAGGCGCGAGAGTATTAGAATGTATTGTCTTAATTTGTTTCGTCAAAGAAATTTTTTTACGGAAGGGAATTTTTTCATGGGAATTAACAAAAATTTGCGCAACATAGCGATCATTGCTCACGTAGACCACGGAAAAACGACGCTGATTGATTCGTTGCTGAAACAGAGCCATATCTTTAGAGAAAACGCGGTTGTAAACGAACGGGTCATGGATAGCGGGGATTTGGAACGGGAGCGCGGCATAACGATTCTTTCAAAGAACACCGCGATACATTACAAAAATATAAAGCTCAATATCGTCGACACGCCCGGGCATTCGGATTTTGGCGGCGAAGTCGAAAGAATTTTGAATATGGTCGACGGCGTGCTCTTGCTTGTCGATTCTTCTGAAGGCGTCATGTCTCAAACCCGTTACGTTTTGCGCAAAGCCTTCGAGCGAAAACTCAAGCCCATAGTCGTTATCAACAAAATAGATAAGCCCGATTCCCGCATTGAGGAAGTTGAAGACGAGATACTTGATTTGTTTATTGAGTTGGGAGCCGACGACGAACAACTCAATTTCCCGATTGTCTATACCGCCGCCAAAGCCGGTATCGCAAAAAAAAGTATGGACGACGACAGCCACGATTTGAAGCCGTTGCTGGATACGATTATCGAAGAAATTCCCGCGCCCGAAGGTGAACTCGATGCGCCGCTACAAATGGTAGTGACGACGCTGGAGGCGGATGACTACGTCGGGAAAATTGTTATCGGCAGGATTCAGCGCGGCAAAATTAAATCCGGCGAAGTCGTCGCGCTAATGAGTGATTCCGAAATAAAAAAAGCTAAGGTCGGCAAGGTCTACACCTACGAGGGCTTGAACCGCGTCGAGACGGACGAGGCGACAATGGGCGATATTGTTGCTTTGACCGGATTAACTGAAGCGTCGATTGGCGATACCATTGCCGATTTTGAAAATCCGGAGGCGTTGCCGGGTATCCGCGTCGACGAACCAACGCTGAGCATGACTTTTGGAGTTAATACCAGCCCGTTTGCCGGCAAGGAGGGGCAGTTTGTCACGAGCCGCCATATCCGCGACAGACTTTTTAAGGAGGCGCAGACAAATGTTGCGTTGCGCGTCGAGGAAACTGATTCGGCGGACGTTTTCAAAGTCAGCGGGCGCGGCGAACTCCACCTTTCTATTTTGATTGAGACTATGCGCCGCGAGGGTTACGAAATGCAAATCGGCAAGCCCGAAGTCGTTTATAAAATCGTCGACGGGAAAAAATTGGAGCCGATTGAATTTTTGACGGTTGAAGTTCCGCCGGATTATATGGGCACGGCAATGGAGTCACTCGGTCGCCGGAAAGCTGAAATGATTGACATGACGGAAGTCGCCGGCTACATGCGCATTAATTTTTTGATACCTGCGCGCGGACTTATCGGTTTTCGTTCGGAACTTTTGACGAGCACACGCGGCAACGGGATAATGAATCACGTCTTCCACAGCTACGAGCCTTACAAGGGGGATATTCCCGGGCGCAGTCGCGGGAGCCTTGTCGCCTTTGAAGAGGGAACAACTACCGGCTACGGGATTTTTAATTTGCAGGATCGCGGGGTAATGTTCATTGAACCGAACCAAAAAGTTTATGAAGGAATGATTGTCGGCGAAAACTCCCGCGAAATGGATATTGATATTAATCCTTGCAAGCAAAAGCACGTTACAAATATGCGCTCCTCTTCTTCGGACGAGGCGATAAGATTGGTGCCGCCGAGATTCATGAGCCTTGAACAAGCTCTGGAATACATTAACGACGACGAACTTGTTGAGGTCACGCCGACGAGCATCCGTCTGCGCAAAACTGTCCTCGACCGTGCTACTCGCGGGCGCGCAGCTAAAAACGCGCGGAAGACTGAAAATTAAAATGCTGCAAGATATAACCTTAGGTCAATTTTTTCCCGGGCAGTCGATACTCCACCGCCTGGATCCGCGCACGAAAATAATTTTGCTCTTCGTGATGATGATTTTAATTTTTGTGGCGGACGGCGTCGCGGCTTACGGCTTGTTGACAATCACGACGGCGATTTTGGTTTTGGCGTCGAAGGTTCCGCCGCTCACCGTGCTGAAATCTCTCAAGCCGCTCATGTGGATAATTTTATTCACGCTGATAATTCACCTGGTCAGCCACGACGGCGAAGTTTTGGCAGAAATTTTTATCTTCAAAATCACGGACGAAGGAATAAAATTCGGAGTGCTGATAAGTCTGCGATTAATCTTGCTGATAATTTTATCGAGCCTGTTGACGTTCACGACCTCGCCGATAAAATTAACCGACGCGATGGAAAAACTTTTGTCGCCGCTGTCAAAATTCGGCGTGCCCTCCCACGAACTGGCAATGATGATGACGATAGCCTTGCGGTTTATCCCGACGCTGATTGAGGAGACGGACAAAATAATCAAGGCGCAAAAAGCACGCGGCGTAGATTTTGAATCGGGGAACATTTTTCGCCGGCTGAAAATGATGGTGCCAATTTTGGTGCCGCTGTTCCTTTCGAGTTTCCGGCGCGCAGATGATTTGGCAATGGCAATGGAGGCGCGCTGTTATCGCGGCGGCGCGGGAAGAACTCACATGAAACAATTGATTTTTAAGCGCGCAGATTTTTTTGCGGCGGTCGTCGTGATTTTAATCTGTGCGGCTACAGGATTTTTGAGTTATGAAGTCTGAACACAAAGACGAATTAAAAGCGCGGCGCAGAAATATTGCGCTGTTGGTTTCGTACGACGGAACGAACTACAACGGATTTCAGCGGCAGAACCCTCCCAGCGTTGCCGTGCAAAATATTTTGGAGGAAAGGCTGGAAAAAATTTTCGGCGACAAAATTGAATTGACGGCTTCCGGACGAACTGACGCGGGCGTTCACGCGCTGGGTCAAGTCGTCAATTTTTTTACGAATGGTCGAATCGAAATAGAAAAAATTCCGCGCGCGGCAAGCAGTCTTCTGCCGAAAGATATTATTGTCCGCGCGGCGTGGGAGGCTGACAAAAATTTTAGCGCGTTGCACAGCGCGAAGAGTAAAATTTACGTCTACAAAATTCAGCGCGGCGAAACTCTCAACCCCTTCACGGCGAAATTCGCCTGGCATATCCGTTATCCGCTGGACGTCGAGAAAATGCGCGCGGCTCTGAATTTGATTGTCGGCACTCATGATTTTTCTGCGTTCAAAGCGGAAAATAAAACTAATATGAATCCAGTGCGGACGATTTACGCGGCGGAAATTTTTTCGTCCGAGGAGTTCGCCGCAGATATTTTGTCGATAAAAATTCATGCAAGCGGGTTTTTGTATCACATGGCGCGGAATATTGTTGCGGCGGTCGTTGCCGTCGGGCGCGAAAGGTTGAGCGTCGAGGAGTTCCGGCGGATTTTCGACAGCCGCGACAGAAAACTTGTGCCCGCCACCGCTCCCGCTTGCGGGCTTTGTCTTCACGAGGTTTTCTATTAAAAAATTCTTGTCAGGAGAAACTGTCATGCAAAATTCAAAATTTAAGGAATGGGAAATTCTTCGTAGCGGGAAATCTGCAGACTTCGCCTTGATAGCCGGAATAACTCTGCTCCTCCTCGCCATAATCTCAATGAATGTGAATTTGATTTTTAAAATGACGTCGAACCAGACCGAAGAAATCGGGCGCATGCAACTTGAAAGTATTCGTATCGATCTCGAAGGAAAAATTATCAGCTCCGAAAACGCCACGACGCAAATTGCGAGTGAGGCGGAAAATTTGTTGGACGGAAAAATTTCGCAGGAAGACCTTACAAAATTTTTCTATCAGAAAAAAAAGGAGCAGTACGCTTTAACGGACGGCGTTTGCTTTAACACGTACATTGCCAACAAAAAATTTACCATAATCCCCGATTTTGATATGCCCGAAAGTTATCACGCGCCCGAACGTCTTTGGTATTTGGGTGCCGCCGAAAATCCCGGCAAAGTTTATATCACCGAGCCTTACATTGACGCGGCGGGCAACGGAATTTGTTTCACCATGTCGACGATGCTTTCTGATAATGAAACGGTCGTCGCTCTCGATTTTAATTTTTTGGATATGCAGAGATCTATTTCGCAGATGACCGCCGGCAGCAACCGAACCGCGCTTATTGTCTCGAAAAACGGAATGATTATGGGCTATACCGATATGTCGCTCGTCGGCGAAAGAATTTCCAAAAAGCTTCCGGACTATGAAAAAATTCTTCAGCGCGTCGTTGACAACCCCACGCACGAAAGTTTTTCCGCGCAGCTGAACGGCAGCTCTTGCACGATTTTTAGCAGCGAAACGAGCAACGGCTGGTACATGATTTTGAGCGTCGAGGATTGGACGCTTTATCAGGACAGCTACAGGCAAATGATTATCACGATTGTCGTCAGCCTCGTCATGATTTTGGCGATTATTGCTTTTTATTTTAACGGCGTCAAAAATCGTCTGCAGACTGAAAAAGCTCTGCGCGCGAAGGAAGAATTTTTGTCGAGCCTTTCGACGGAACTGCGCGAACCGCTGAAAAAAATTTTGAGAATCTCCAACATAGAAACTTTTGAATCGAACAAGCCCGCCGAAATTTCCGCGCAGATTAAAGAATCCGCGCTACAACTTTCCGACATGTTGGACAATCTCTTTTCTTTCTCAAAAATCGTCGAGATAAATTCTGCGGACGACGAAAAAAATAATCGCAGTCTTGAACTTTCAAAGGCAAGTCGTTTCGCGCGGACGGGAATTGTTTCGATTTTGATTGTTGCTACTACTTTGAGCATGGCACTTTGTGTTTACACGACGATTAATTGGGGAGATACGAAGATGAAAGGCGAAGTCACGAACTACGAATATCAGCTGTCGACGTGGACCGAACGACACAAAAGTATTTTGAGCATGTTCGTTAATATTGTCGCCGAGCACCCCGAATTGATGAATGATTATAATTCCGCCGTCCGGATGCTGAATGACGTTGCGAAAAATTATCCGGAAATTTCCGTGTGCTATATCGCGAATCCGTACCTTGAACACCAAATTATCATGAACAACGGCTGGGAATCTCCCGACGAAAATTGGCGCGTCGACCAGCGGCAATGGTATATCGATACCGAAAAATCTTTGGACGGCTTTAATATTTCCGCGCCGTACTACGACGACCAAACCGGCGTCTATTGCGTCACCCTTTCGCAAATTGTTTACGGCAGGAACGGGGAATTTTTGGGCATCTTCGCAATAGATTTTTTCCTCGATAAATTGATTCATATCCTCGACGAAAGCTACACGAAGGACACCTATGCTTTTCTCGTCGACAAAAACGGAATTATTTTGAATCACCCGAACGCCTTTTATCAAATGTCAATCGATATGATGATGAGCGTCAAGAGCACTGAATACAGGGAAGTTTTTGCGGAAAACGGAAAGGTCTTCATGCTGAAAGACTATCGCGGTAAAAATGTCGCCTGCTACTCCCAAAAGGACAAGTCTTCAAATTTCACGATTATAGTTGCAAACGACTGGTGGGATATTTACGGGAATATTTTTGCGCTGGGAATATTTTTTATCTTCCTGCTGATAACCTGTATCTCCTCCGTGACGACTTTGATTAATCGTCAGCTGAAGTGGCAACAATCCGCGAACAGAAAATTACGCGAAGCCGCTAACGAAGCCATTGCCGCCGGTCAAGCAAAATTTCAGTTCCTCGCGCAGATGTCTCACGAGATTCGTACGCCTATGAACGCCGTTTTGGGAATGAACGAATTGATTTTGCGCGAAAGCAAGGACAAAAATATTTCCGAGTACGCAGAAAATATTCAGAACGCCGGGAAAACTCTCCTCTCTTTGATTAACAGCATTTTGGATTTTTCAAAAATAGAAAACGGAAAAATGAGCATCGTCCCCGTTCGCTACGACACCGCCGCCGCCATTAACGACTTGACAAATATGACGATTGAGCGCACGAAGAAAAAGGGGCTCGAATTTTTGTTGGATATCGATCCGAATTTGCCGCGCCTGCTCTACGGCGACGACATGCGCATTAAACAAATTATCACGAACCTTTTGACGAACGCCGTTAAGTATACGCACAAGGGCTCCGTGAAATTTTCCGTCAAGATTATTTCGATTGATTCTGACAGTTTGGAAATTGAGGTTAAAGTTTCTGATACGGGGATTGGCATTCGCGCGGAAGATATTGACAAACTTTTTCTTTCTTTCCGCCGGCTGGACGAGGAAAAAAATCGTCACATTGAAGGCACGGGGCTCGGCATTTCCATTGTGCAAAAACTTTTGTCGATGATGGGCAGCAAGCTCGAAGTCTCCAGCGAATACGGCAAGGGCTCCACTTTTTCTTTCAGGCTTGAGCAAAAAATTATCGACAGGGCTCCTATCGGTGACTGCGACGGGCGCGAACAGGACAGGCACGAGGACAAAAAAAATAAAACTTTCCTCAAGGCGAAGGGCGCGAAAATTTTGGTCGTCGACGATAACCACATGAACTTGAAAGTTGTCGCCGGTCTGCTGAAGTTTAACGAAATTACCCCCGATTTGGCAAGCAGCGGGCAGCAGTGTTTGAAACTCGTCGCCGAAAATAATTACCACATTATATTTTTGGATCACATGATGCCCGAAATGGACGGTATCGAAACGCTGAAAATAATCAAGGCGGATCACCTTGCCGACAACTCGACTATTATTGCGCTGACTGCCAATGCAATTTCCGGCGCGCAGGAGTTTTACATTAACGAGGGATTTGACGCCTATCTTTCTAAGCCCGTCAACCCCGACGATTTGGAAAAGACTTTGAAAAAATTTTTGCCGGAAAATATTTTAAACCACGACGCCGAAAAAATTCCCGACGAAGAAATTATCGCTGACGAAAAAAATATTCCCGCGCCCGAAATTCCGATTGAAGAAATTCCCGCCGAAGAGGAGGACGACGATACTTTTTCTTCCGCCGAGCGCGAACAACTTGAGAAAATTTGCGCGGGCATTGACGTCGATACAGCGATGAATTATTGTATGGACAGCAAGGAATTTTTTATAGAGATGTTGCGCGAATTTTACGCGAACGACAAAACTGAAAGTGCCAGCAAACTTTTTGCCGAAGACGATTTCAAAAATTATCGTATACTCGTTCACGCGCTGAAGAGTACTTCGCTCGTTATCGGCGCGCAGATTTTCAGCGAAAAGGCGAAGGCGCAGGAACTTGCCGCAAAAGACGGAAATATAGATTTCGTGAAACAGAATCACGCGGATTTTATGGAGGATTATGAAAAACTTCGCGCGGATATAGGCAAGTGGCTGGAGGTTAGCGGCAATGCAAAAAATTCTGATAGTTGACGACGAAATAATGATGTTGAAAATGGCGTCCAGAATCCTTTCAAAAAAATACAAAGTAATTTGTGCGTCGTCCGGCGCGGAAGCTCTGCAACTTTTTGAAAATGAAAAGCCCGACATGATTTTATCGGATTTGCTCATGCCGGAAATGGACGGCTACGAACTTTATCGGCTACTGCAGACGAAAACCGCAAGCCCCGTGCCGGTGATGTTCATGACGGCGGACGACAGCGACGAAAGCGAAAATCGCGGCTTTGCGATTGGCGCGGCGGACTACATTCGCAAGCCGCTGAAGGCAGATATTTTGTTACGGCGCGTATCGAATATCCTCGACAATCTCGACAAGCTACAGGATTTGAAACAGGCGGCGGAACTCGATTCTATGACGGGCTTGCTGAATAAGGTTGCGGCTCAACGCGAGATTGGCAAGTTGTGCGAGAAGGCGCGCGGCGTGCTGTTGATGATTGACCTGGATAATTTTAAGCTCGTCAATGATTTTCACGGGCACGCGATGGGCGACAAGATTCTGATAAAATTTTCCGAGCTGCTGAATGGTGCGGTTGATTCTGCGGATTTGACGGGCAGGATTGGCGGCGACGAGTTCATTGCTTTTTGCCAAAACGTGACGACGGAGGCGGAGATTTCCGGCAAGGCGAACTTGCTCAACGAAAAAATTATTGCCGCCGCGAAAAATTACATGGGCGACGATATGAAAATTCCGCTCGGCGTTTCGATTGGCGCGGTGTTCGTCCCGAACGAGGGCAGGAATTTTGCGGATTTGTATCAGAAGGCGGATAAGGCACTTTACGAGGCGAAACAGAACGGCAAGCACGGCTGTATTTTTTACGGCGCGAAGAATGATTTATCGGCGCAAAAAAATTCTCCCGACATACAAAAAATTCTCGACGAGAGAAACAACGCGACGGAGGCTTATTTTGTTGGGGCGGACGATTTTAAAATTATTTATCGGCTGGCGGCGCGGCTTGTGCAGAGTTACAAAAACGAGATTCAGTTTATGACGTTGACGATTGACAGCGACGACGAAAAAATTTTGGGCGAGTTCCGCGACCTGCTGACGAATACTTTTCGGATAAGCGATTGTGTGACGCAGAACGGGAAGAATCAGTTTTTGATTTTGATGCCGGAAACGAAAATGCTTGAAGCGAAAATTTTTCAAGGGAAGATAATCGCGAAGGTTGCGGGCGTGAAGAGTTTATCGCAGTACAAAATTTCCTGTGAGATTAGGAAACTGTAAGGTTTTCTTGCGACCGAAAAATTTTTAAAAAAAATTTTAAAAAGGGGGTTGACAAAATCATTAAGGGGTAGTATTATATGCAAGCTGATTCACTCAGCGGGCTCCTTGAAAACTGAACAATGTATTTGCTAGT
>CAJOFR010000028.1 GCA_905234195.1 uncultured Selenomonadaceae bacterium | reverse complement strand
CGACAAGATTTTATCAATTATGTTATTCAGTGTCAACAAGAAACGCGATTCATCCCGCCACCTATAGAGGCGGGGGAATTCTCGCGCATTTAGGTTAAAATTTTTCAAAACACCCACTCCTTTTCTTAGTGGTAAGGATTAAAGGGAAAGGGATAAGTTTTAAGAGAAAGTCTTGTCCCTTGCCGCTTACCCCTTAACACTTAACACTAGCAACTAGATTTGCCGAGCGCGAACGCCTTTTTATTGAGCTCCAAAAATTTTGGCGGAACGTTCGCCTCTAAAGATTTTTGCCAAGCCGCCTCGTCAACGTCAAAGTAATGCGACAGCCTTCCGAGCAAAACAATATTGACCGCCTTTTGAGAGCCCGCCTGCCGAGCCAACGAAAGACAATCCATCGCGTCGACTTTGAAGCCGGCGTTTTTCATTTTCTCGACAAGATTTTCCGGATAAGCAGCCGCGCCCGTAATAACCGGCATGGGATCTATCTGCTGAATGTTCGTGACAATCTGCCCGTTCGGTTTTAAGTACGACAGCCAACGCGCCGTTTCCAAAATCTCGAACGAAACGATAAAATCCGCTTGTCCTTCGTCGACGACCGGCGAATAAACCTTATCGCCAAAACGAACGTAAGTAATGACACTGCCTCCGCGCTGACTCATTCCGTGCACTTCCGAAACTTTCACGTCGTAGCCCTGATTCAAAAGCAAGTGCCCCAAAATTTTACTCGCCAAAAGAGAACCTTGCCCGCCGACGCCGACGATTATAACATTCTTCGTCTCCATAGCTCACACCTCCGCCGTACTTGCAAAAGCTTTTTTCGGACACAGCTGACTGCACACGCCACAGCCGACACATTGCGTAGCGTCGACAACAGCCTTGCCGTCCTTCATAGAAATTGCCGGACAACCAATCTTCATGCAAGACTTGCAGCCGATACATTTTTCCGCGTCGACGAAGAGCGGCGGCTTGTGCTTGACGTACTTCAACAGCGCGCAGGGACGACGAGAAATTATCACAGAAGGTTCCGGCGCGGCAAGTTCCTCTTTGATTGCGGTGTCGCACTCTTTAAGATTGTACGGGTCGACGACGCGCACGCGATTAATCCCCATTGCGTGACAAAGTGCCTCCAGATTAATTTTTCCGGCGGGATCTCCCTTGATATTGAAACCCGTCGTCGGATTTTGTTGGTGCCCCGTCATGCCGGTAATGGAGTTGTCCAAAATAATAACCGTCGAGTTGGATTGATTGTAAGCAACGTTCGCAAGCCCGGTCATTCCCGAATGCATGAAAGTAGAATCGCCGATAACCGCGACGGTTTTATTTTCGCTCTCCTTGCCGAGAATTTTATTAAAGCCGTGAGTTGCGCCGATTGACGCGCCCATACACAAAGTCATTTCGATTGTGCTGAGCGGCGGGACGGCTCCCAGAGTGTAGCAGCCGATATCGCCGAGCACGATACATTTTCTTTTTTTCAGCGAATAGAAAAGCCCGCGATGAGGACAGCCCGCGCACATTACCGGCGGGCGCGCAGGAATTTCGTCAGCAAGTTTTTTGCCGGCGGGAATTTTTCTGCCGAAAGCCTCCGCGATTAAGTTCTGTGAAAATTCGTCGACGAGCGGCAAAATATTTTTCCCTTCGACTTCGAGACCGAGAGACTTAACAAAATTTTCTATGACGTCGTCAAGTTCTTCGACGACGAAAAGTTTTTTGACCTGCGCGGCGAAATTTTTAATCAGCTCCGGCGGCAGGGGATTGACCATACCGAGCTTGAGGACGCTGACACTGTCGCCGAAAACTTCCTTGACATACTGATAACAAGTCGACGAAGTAATAATCCCTATCTCGTCAGAAAAAATTTCCGCGCGATTAATCGGCGTCGTTTCGGCGTAGGCAATTAATTTTTTCGTGCGTTCTTCTACGACGGGGTGACGTTTTTTGGCAAAGCCGGGCATCATTACGTACTTGGGAATATTTTTTTCGTACGGCTTGAAAATTTCTGCGCGCTCCCCAATCTCGACAATGGACTGGGAATGAGCAACGCGCGTGCACATTTTTATAATCACCGGCGTATCGAACTGTTCGGAAATTTCGTAGGCAAGCTTTGCAAAATTCAGAGCCTCCGCAGAATCTGACGGTTCAAGCATGGGAACTTTGGCGGCTATCGCGTAATGGCGGCTGTCCTGTTCGTTTTGCGAAGAATGAATCCCCGCGTCGTCGGCAACGACAATCACGAGCCCCGCATTAACGCCGGTGTAAGACATGGTGAAAAGCGGATCTGCGGCGACGTTCAATCCAACATGTTTTTGTCCGCAAAAAGAACGCCTGCCCGCGAGCGACGCGCCGAACGCCGACTCCATTGCAACCTTTTCGTTCGGAGCCCATTCGCAATAAATCTCGTCGTATTTGACAGCCTCTTCGGTAATTTCCGTTGACGGCGTGCCCGGATAACTCGAAACAAAGCAAACGCCCGCCTCGTACAGCCCGCGAGCGAGTGCCTTATTTCCCAACATCAACTCTCTCATTCGTCTACAACTCTCCTTTTTTAAATCTACGACAAGTATTGGGAGCCGCCCAAGGACGGGCGGCTGCCCGCATTTGGTCGCGTGATGCGACCTCTGCGGGCTGTTTTCTTTTGCTACTTTTCTTTTGCGCCAAAAGAAAAGTAGTGAAAACATTTGAAATTAAAAAGAATTATATCAGAGTCAACGACTAAAATCAAAAATATTAGCAACTTGACGCATTAAAGCCGCTGTGATAATATTGCGGCAGAAAAATTTTTGGAGGGATTTTGAATGGCAAAAATCGCAGTCGTATTTTGGAGCGGCACGGGTAATACCGAAGCAATGGCAAACGCTGTAGTTGACGGCATCAAGGCGGCAGGAAGTGACTGTGACCTTTACCAGGTTGACGACTTCAAAGTTGAAGATATGGCAGACTACAAGGCGTTCGCTTTTGGTTGCCCGGCAATGGGCGCGGAAGTTTTGGAAGAAGATTCTTTCGAGCCTTTCTTCGCTGACGCCGAGAAAAAACTTGAAGGCGTACCCGTTGCGCTTTTCGGTTCTTACGGCTGGGGCGGCGGCGCGTGGATGGACGATTGGTCCGAACGCACGAAAGAGGCCGGCGCAAAATTTATCGGCAGTGTTGTCGCTGAAAACGCTCCCGACGACGAAACTATTACCGAATGCGAAAATCTCGGTAAAGATTTGGCGAAAGCTGTATAAAAAACTTTTTTCAGTACCAACATGCTCCGTTCAAAAATTCAGAGCGGAGTTTTTTTTTCAAAGGAGATAAATTATGCCGTATCTTGCAATGCGCGACGAAACAAAAATTTATTACGAAGACTGCGGACAAGGCGAAACTATCCTCTTCAGTCACGGCTTGAACTCTTCGCATTTCAAAATAAAAAATTTTATCGACGAGTTCAAGGGCGAATTTCGTTGCGTGTATTACGATCAGCGCGGGCACGGCGCGTCCGACCGCTCCAATGTCCACATGAATATTAAAAATCTCGGACAGGATATGAACGAGCTGATTGAATACCTGGACTTAAAAAATTTAACCGTCGTGGGTCATTCTATGGGCGCGGCTACGATTTTCAGCTACGTTAATCAATTCGGTTGCGACCGCCTGAAAAAAATTGTTGCCGTCGATATGACGCCCTATATGCGCAACGGAGTTTGGTCCGGCGGAATCGCGCAGGGCAAATGGACGGACGAAAATTTTCTTGAAGACCTTGACAGAATTTTTGACGACGTCGGCTACTCGAATTGGTATATCACAAAAAATATGATGAATCCCGCCCTTGCGAACACGCCCGCCGAATTTGAACCGACAATGATTAAAGTTTGCGGCGTGGGCAGCGACGCGCTGACGACGGCAAGTCTTTGGTATTCGCTTTTTCGCACTGACCAGCGTCCGGCAATTGACAAAATCACCGTGCCTTTCCTGTACGTCATGCCGGAGACACCGCTTTATTCGATGACGACGGTAAATTTTTTCAAGGAGCACGTCAAAGGCGGATTCACTCTGGAAAATAATTTTCCGTGTACGACGCATTTAATCTTAATGGAAAAACCGAAAGAGGTTGCCGAAAAAATCAAAGCGTTCGTAAAATCTTAAGCCTTCTTCCGCGCAAAATATTCGCTGTCTAAAATTCCCAAGACGATTAAATCTTCGTAGACGCCGTTCACAAAAATAGTATCGCGCAAAATTCCTTCGCGCACCAACCCTAAACTTTCGTAGAGGTGCAAAGCAACTTCGTTATAGGTTTTGCAATCGAGCCAGCCGCGATGAAATTTTTTAATCTCAAAACTCCACTGCATCAAAAGCTGAAGAGCCTCGTGCCCGTAGCCGATACCTTTTTTGTCGATAACAACATGTGTCCATTCAATTTTGTGGGTGTCGAGTCCCTGCACGAGGAAATACCCGACAGAATCGCCGGTCGCAATTTCTTCGACGATAATGTTCATTTTTTCGGAGCCGTCGGAGTTCGCGGCGTCAATCTGAAATTTTTCCTCGAAGGGCACAATAAATTTTATATTTTCCGGTTTGTGCTGGAGTTCGATAATATAATCGACGTCGGAAATTTCTGCGCGGCGAAGTCTAAGCCGCCTTCCTTCAATCAAAATTTTACTCATAAAAAAATTCCTCCTTCGGTACAAATAATACGCCGAAGAGGAAAATTTTTCAACTTGCTGAAAGGAGAATATTTTTGGAGCAAATAAAACACATTGACTGGTTGTCATTCACGGACAAATTAATAGTTCCGGCTTGCGTTCTGATTTTCGCGCTGTTCGTCGGCATCGCGATAAACGGCATGCTGAAAGACAGAATCAAAGAGCGCGTGGCAATCGACGACGAATCAAAAATCAAGAGCATTTTTTTCAACGCGCTACACGGTTTGCCAATTTCCATGTCGCTGATTATCGCGCTGTATTGGATTGTCAGCACGTCGGAATATTTGCCCGCCGGTATCTCGAAAATCTTTTCGTATCTGCTGTTCACGGTGATTGTGTTCACGTTGACGCGCGTCATTGAGCGGACGCTGTCGGGTTTCATAATTTGGAAAATGGGTTCGACGAGCGAAGTTTCTCAATCCAGTTTGCTCAATACTATTTTCAGAATTTTTATTTATGCGTCAAGCGCGCTGATAATTTTGCAGTACTACGGAATTTCAATCGCGCCTATTATTACGGCAATGGGCGTCGGCGGTATGGCGATAGCTTTTGGCGTGCAGGAAACGGTTGCGAATATTTTTTCGGGACTTCATTTGCTTTTGACTAAGCAGGTGCAAATAAACGACTATATCAAGTTGAGTTCCGGCGCAGAAGGTCGCGTGTCCGATATTAATTTCAGATTCACGACGGTCACCCCCGCGAACGACGGCAGTGTTATTGTTATCCCGAACAAAACTATCGCCGGCGAAGTCATGACAAATTATTCACGCCCCCGCGACGATATTGTTATCGTTGTGCCGATTGGAGTTTCTTACGACAGCGATTTGGAGCATGTCGAAAAAGTCACGGTCGACGTTGCAAAAAAAATTATGGCTGCAGTTGACGGCTACGAACCTATGATTGATTCTAACGGCAAGGATATTAATCCACTTTCGCCGGTCGTCCGCTACCAGGCCTTCGGAGATTCGTCGATTGACTTCCAGGCGATTCTGCACGCGACGAATTTTAAAAATCAATTTCTGATTAAACACGAGTTCATTAAGGCAATCAGCAAACGTTATCGCGAAGAGGGGATAGATATTCCCTTCCCGATTCGTACCGTTCTTATGCCTGATGAAAATAAAAATGTTGAGCAAGTTGTATCGCTTGCCAAAAAATAAAGAGGTGATTTTTTTATGATGATTGACGGCGTGGAAGTTAAAGCTGTAGGGCTTGAAAATTTTACGGAAGAGGAGGCGCAGAAGTATATTGATTATGTTCGTGAGCGCGTCACAACTCCGCTGAAATCTGTCAGAGTAAAATTGTGCGACGACGGAAAAGTTGACGTCGAGTATAACGCGCGCGGCGAAAAGTTCGAGCGCATCCGCCGCATCACGGGATATCTGGTCGGAACAACAGACCGCTGGAATAACGCAAAAAAATCTGAAGAACACGAGCGCGTTAAACATAACGTCCTTGTTGGATAAAAATTTTTCGTGAACAAATAAGACCTTCTGTGGTAAAATAAAATCACTGCGGAAGGTCTTAAAATTTTTTTTAGCAATGGGGGAATTTTTTTTGGTTGAACTTTTGGCACCGGCGGGAAGTTTCGACGCACTGAAAGCCGCCGTCAACGCGGGAGCAAACGCCGTCTATTTGGCGGGAGAAAATTTTGGGGCACGAGCCTACGCCCAAAATTTTTCGCGGGAAAATCTACTCGACGCCGTTAAATTCGCTCACCTGCGCGGCGTCGCCGTCCACGTCACGACAAACACAATTTTGGCTGACGAGGAACTTGAAAATTTTCGAGAGTACATAAAATTTTTGCAGCAGGCGAATGTTGACGCACTCCTTGTTCAAGATTTAGGCGCGGCAAAAATTATTCGGCAGGTCGCTCCCGAAATTCCCTTGCACGCCTCGACACAAATGACTGTTCATAATTCGGAGGGCGTAAAATTTTTGGCGGAACTCGGTTTTAATCGCGTCGTCCTTAGCCGTGAACTTTCCCTTAAAGAAATTGAAACCATTTGCAAAAATTCTCCAATCGAGACGGAAATTTTTATTCACGGCGCGCTTTGCGTGTGCTGGTCCGGGCAATGTCTGATGAGTAGCATGATTGGCGCGCGCTCCGGAAATCGCGGGCGGTGTGCACAACCCTGCCGCCTTCCTTATGCGCTCGTCGACGGCGGCGGGCAAAATCTTCTGAAGTCCGCCGGCGAATACCTCCTAAGCCCGAAAGATTTAAACACTCTTAAACTTTTGCCGCGTTTCGTCGAAGCCGGCGTAACCTCCCTGAAAATCGAAGGGCGTATGAAACGCGCCGAGTATGTCGCGACTGTCGTCAAGGTGTATCGCGACGCGCTGGACAAAAATTTTTCCGTGCCCAATGACGAACAACGCCGCCTTGCGCAAATTTTTAATCGCGACTTCACGACGGCTTACCTCGAAAAAAATCCCGGCAAAAATTTAATCAGCGACAAGCGTCCGAATAATCGCGGTGTCCTCGTCGGGCGCGTTGCCGGCGTCGACAAAAATAAAATCACGCTGAAAATTTCCGAGAATATCCGCGCGGGCGACCAAATCGAAATTTGGGTGAAGGTCGGCGGGCGCGTGACTTTTGCTGTGGAAAATTTTGAACTTGACGGGGATTTTTGCACGGTCGAAGTTGCTGACACTCGCGGCGTGAAAATTCATGACCGCGCTTTTAAAATCTTCGACGCCGAATTAATTTCCGAAGCCCGAAAATTTTTTGTCGGTGACGCGGGCAAAAAGTTTTTCGTAGACGCAAAAGTTTCCGCCGCAATCGGACAGCCGTTGACTTTGACGATGATTGACGAAGATAAAAATTCCGCGACTGCCGCGACGAATTTTCTTGCCGAGCCCGCGAAAAATCGCCCGCTGACTTTCGACACGATGCAAAAACAAATCGGGCGGCTGGGCAATTCCGTTTTTGAGTTGAGGAATTTGACGGCGGACATTGCAGAAAATTTAATGGTGCCGGTCAGCGAAATTAACGACGTGCGCCGAAAAGTCACTGCCGCCCTCGAAAATCAACGCCTTGCAAAATTTGCGAAGAAAACTTCTGCCGAGCCGATGCCCGAAAAAATTTTTGCTCCCTACCGCGCGAAAAATCTTGAACTCGTCGCGCAGGTCGACACTCTCGAAAAAATTAACTCCGCTCTCGAAAACGGCGCGGACGCGATTTTGTTTGGCGGTGAGAATTTTAAAAATCGGGTTGTCACTGCGCGGGAAATTTCTCAAGCCGAAAAAATTGTTCACGCCGCCGGAAAAAATTTTTATCTGTCGACGCCGCGCATTGTTCGCGAAAATGAAATTGCCGCGCTCGAAAAAACTTTGACTGCCGCGAAATTTGACGCGGTCTATGTGCACAATCTTGCGACACTTCGACTTGCGAAAAATTTTGCGGGCGCGCCGATTCACACGGATTTTTCGCTGATTGTTTTTAACAACGAGACAATAAATTTTTTGAAAAGTCTTGGCGTGGCGGGCGTCACACTTTCGCCGGAGCTGACGCTTGCTCAAGTCAAAAATCTTGCAAAAAAATCGCCGCTGCTTGTGGAATGCATTGTTCACGGGCGCGCCGAACTGATGATTTCTTCGTACTGCGTGCTTGGGAGTTTTCTCGGCGAGCTGGACAAAAAAAACTGCCCCCACGTTTGTCGCAGGGACAATTTTTATCTTCGTGACAGGGAAAATGTTTTCTTCCCCGTCGTGACGGATCAATTTTGCCGAATGCATATCCTGAACTCAAGGACGTTGTCGATGATTGAACACCGAAAAAATTTTGACGGCGTCGCAAAAATTCGCGTCGACTGCCGTGCTTTGAGTTTGGAGGAGACCGCGCAAGTTGTCCGCGCTTACAAGTTCGGCGGCGCGGAAGTGGAAAATTTTACACGCGGTCATTATTTTCGCGGCGTCACGTCGATTACTTAGCCAAAGCAACGGCTGCCTCGACGGGGTGGACGCTAATTTTTCTGTGCCAACGACCTTTGCGCTCGAAAGCAACTTTGCCGTCGACCTTCGCGAAAAGTGTATCGTCATTGCCGCGCCCGACGTTCAAGCCGGGATGAAAATGCGTGCCGCGCTGACGGACGAGAATGCTGCCCGCCTTGACGAAAGTATTTGCCTGCTCTTTGACGCCGAGACGCTTGGATTCGCTGTCACGACCGTTGCGGGTGGAGCTGACACCTTTTTTATGAGCAAAACGCTGTAAATCAAAACTGAACATGAAATTCACCTCCAAAAAATTTTAACTGCTGAAAGTTAAGCGGACTGCTTGCGGAGCGAGTTTCTCGATTTCGCGGACGCCGATTATCATTGTCTGGAACACCGCTTCTGTCAAATCGTCGGGCGGCGTTTTCAATTTGAGCATGAGCCGCCCGTCGCCGTTATCGCCGTCAAAATCTCTGTGCAAATGATCTTTAATGCAAAGATACGCCGACTGCGACAGCGAGGAGACGCCCGCGCAAAAAATATCCGAGCCGCGTGGCGCAGTGTTGCTGTGCCCGTCAATCGAAAAGCCCGTAGTTTTTCCGTCCGCCTGCCTGTAAATCTCCGCGACAATCATTTTTCAGCCCTCGATTTTTTCAATCTTAACCTTCGTGAAAGGCTGACGATGACCTTGACGGCGGCGATAATTCGTCTTGTGTTTATATTTGAAGATACGAATTTTCGGACCCTTGCCATTTTTCACGACGCTGCCGGAAACTTTCGCGCCCTCCACGAGCGGCGTACCGATTCTGACATTTTCGCCGTCCGCCACGAAAAGAACTTCCTCGAAAGTCACTGCGCTACCCTCTTCGACTTCAAGCTTTTCGACAATAATTTCGTCGCCTTCGGAAACTTTGTACTGCTTGCCGCCGGTTTTAATAATTGCGTACATTTTAAAACACCTCCAACGGATGAGCTCGCCGATTTTCGGTACAGTCTCTAAGGGACAAGATTTTTTCCCTGACCGCTACTCTCTGACTACTAGACACTGATTTTGAACCTGAATCGAGCGGCATTAACAACGGGCTTTAGAATATCACACAAAAAATTTTCTGTCAATCGAACTTGCCGCAAAACTTTGTAAAAAATGCAAATTGTCTTTGAAAGTTTTTGTTGAAATTAAAAAACACAGCGGGTATAATTATTCGTGCTAGATTGTGCGGACTTTTTTTGATAGGCTGGGGTTGTGTGTCATGGCGATTACGAAAAGCATCAGAGATAAATTATTTTTCCTATTAATCGTAATGGGGGCGTTGCCCTTTATTTTTGTCATAATCGTCGACGCGCTGAACACAATTTCCGAACTGGAAAAGGCGGCTGAAGAAAACGGCAGGATTAGGAATTTAATTATCTCCGAGCACGTCACCGAACTAATGGAAGAAAATTTTTACGTGTTGCACGCGCTGGCTCTGAATCCGGCGATTGTGCAATATCTGGAAAAGCCGACGCGCGAAATGGATCACGTTATCGAAAAACTTTTGAAGGACACAAATTCTGTTTTTAAGGATTCAAATTTGATGGCGTTGACCGGAAAAAATGCCATCCAGCTTTTTCGCACCGACAACTCCATACTGGTGAATGTCAAAAAGCGGCAACACTTCAAGGAGGCAATGGAAGGGCGCGATTTTGTTTCAGACGTCATTGTCAGCATGTCCACCGGAAAAATGATTGTCGTCGCTGAAGTCGCCGTCAAGGATTCAGTTTACAAACCTGTTGGCATGCTCCAAAGAAATTTAAATCTCAACGCACTGCAATATTTTGTTGACACGCAGGGCAGCAACGAAGTTTCGATTTTAATTCTCGACCGTCAAGGGAAAGTTATTGCTTACTCAAATAAAATTGTGAACTTCCTGGAGGAACATGAAAGCGAAGGTCGTTATAAATTTATCGCCGAAGAGGCGAAGGGCGATTCCGGCTCGATTCACATGCAAGTTAATGGCGAACCCGCCCTTGTCAATTACTCGAAAAACAAACTTACCGGCTGGACAATCGTAACCGTTCAGCCGTATCACTTTATGCTGGAACAGGTCTACACGAAAATTTTCCGCTCAACTTTAATCGGGCTATTGATGTTGTTCATTGTCAGCGTGACTGCTTATTTGCTTTCAGTTCGCGTGACGAAACCCATTATTGAAATAAAAAATGCCGCCGACAAAATCGTTAAGGGCAACACAAATATCGAGAAGATTGAAGTTTCTTCGGACGACGAGCTCGGACAAATGGCGGAGGCGTTCAATAAAATTCGTTCCGCCCGCGACGTTTACAGGATAGAATCCGAGCTGGACAAACTCACGCAACTTTACAACAAGACGACTACCGAAACTGTTTGTAAAGTCAAGCTGGAAACTTTCGGCAAGCGCGACAATCCCGACTCCCTGCTTGCTCTTTACGTTATCGACCTCGACCACTTCAAGGAGATTAACGACACTTTGGGGCACCAGTTCGGCGACAAAGTTCTCGTTGAGTTCGCGCGGGTGCTGCGCAAGCAATTTCGTCCCAACGATTGTATCGGCAGGTTCGGCGGAGATGAATTTGTGGTTATCATCGACAATTTGCCGGGCATGGAAATTATTTTGCGCAAGGCGAAACAAATCAAAGACGTCACCGAAAATCTCACCGTCGACGGAAAAATCACAGGCATAACCGCAAGCATCGGAATTGCTATCGCGCCGCAACACGGCATGGATTACGAAACACTTTTCAAATCTGCGGACAAATCTCTTTATCACGTCAAGGCGAACGGGCGCAACGGCTACTACTATGTTTCGGCGGAGGATATCGGCTGAAAAATTTTGTCGCCGATTTTTAAATTCAAGCGGGCTGATTCACCGGCGGCAAGTTCAATCGCCGACCACGCGCCAAAACAAATTGAAACGCCCGTCCACGTTTTTAAATCCCGAACAATTTTTTTGACGACGAAATTTTTGTCGATATAAACCACGTCGATTGGAAAGCGCATAAAAAGCATGTGCACGCTGTTGCAAGGGGAAAGTAAAAGCCCGTGACCTTGCGGCAGATTTTTTTTGCCCATGAGCCCGCGTAGGCGGCTGAAAAATCCGTCAGCCACTTCGATTTTCAAAATTGAGTTCCCGATTTTAAAATCCTTCAACATAAAAACGAATCAATCTCCTTGAAAAGTTCGTCGACGAGTTCATTTTCGGGAACCCTGCGAATAATTTCCCCCTTGCGAAAAATAATTCCCTCGCCGTTCGCGCCGGCAATCCCCACGTCCGCAGTTCGCGCCTCGCCCGGTCCGTTGACGACGCAGCCCATAACGGCAACGGTGATATTTTTTTTGACGGTCGACAATTTTTTTTCAACCTGCGCGGCAATTTTCTCAAGGTCTATGCTCGTCCTGCCGCAAGTAGGACAGGCAATCAACGTCGCGCCGAAATTTTTCAAGCCGAGAGATTTTAAAATCTCGTTCGCCACTTTCACTTCGGCAACGGGATCTCCCGTCAACGAAACACGAATCGTATCGCCAATCCCTTCCGCCAAAAGCGCGCCAATCCCGACGGCAGATTTTATGACGCCGCTGTTTTGCGTGCCCGCCTCCGTTATTCCGACGTGCAGGGGGTAATTAACTTTTTCGCTGATTAAACGATACGCCGCCAAAGTCAGCGGAACATCATGCGCCTTCAGAGAAATTTTTATGTCGAAAAAATTTTCCGCCTCCAAAATTTTCACGTGGTCAAGCGCGGATTCGACCAGAGCTTCGGGAGTCGCGCCGCCGTATTTCTGCAAAAGTTTTCGGCTGAGAGAACCGGCATTGACGCCAATTCTGATCGGAATATTTTTTTTCTGCGCGGCGGCAACAACTTCGCGCACGTGAGCCGCGCCGCCGATATTTCCAGGATTCAGCCGCAGAGCCGCAACGCCTTGATTAATCGACTCCAGCGCAAGCTTATAGTCAAAATGAATGTCAGCGATTATCGGCACGTCGACGGCGGAAATTATTTCGCCCAAATTTTTCGCCGCCGCCATATCCGGCACGGCAACACGAACAATTTCGCAACCGGCGTCCTGCAGTCTCAAAATCTGTTCGACGGTGGCTTTCGTGTCGGTCGTCTTCGTGTTCGTCATGGACTGCACGCTGATTGGCGCGCCGCCTCCGATTTTAATTTTGCCAACTTGAATTTGCCGAGTAAATTTTCTTTCAAACAAAATTATCCCTCCACAAGAAAAATTCCAACCGCGTCTTGCGATTGGATTTTTATTCACCTGTGAACTACTCCCGCCTATAGAGGCGGGAGCTTCCTGAATC
>CAJOFR010000027.1 GCA_905234195.1 uncultured Selenomonadaceae bacterium | reverse complement strand
GATTCTTTTACCTTCCACTCGAATTGTTTTGCCGCTGTTTTGTGTTCTGTAACTTTGCCGACGATTTCGCCTTGATTTAAAATTTGGGTAGCCTCTGTTGTGTTTGAAGAAATTTTTATAGGCAACGTCCAAATCTCGAAGTGATTGTTGCAATGCTATGCTGTCCACTTCTTTTAACCACAGGTGATTTTCATCTGATTTTAATTGCGTCATCAATGCGCTTGTTTCGTTATACGAGACGGGTTTTTTGTCGTTTTCCCAACTGTCGCGTCTGACTGAAAGGAAATGATTAAAAACAAATCGGCAACAGCCCAACGTCTTATTCAGTAAGATTGCTTGAGCCTTGTTAGGATACAAGCGAAATTTGTAGCCTTTCGTGTATTCCACGCCATCACTTCCTTTTTGACACTCTCCACGCCTAAAGGGCGGGGTCTTACGGCACGAATGATAATCTATCTTATCCTGCCGGTACGAAGTTTATCAAGCCACTGCCAAATTTTCAACCGGATTTGCTCAAGATCATTGACGCGCCGAATAATCGCCCTGTCGTAAATATTCGGGTTGCCAATAACTTCCGCCGTCAAAATAATTTCCTTCGCGTCGCCGAAATTCAAAACAAGCTCCTCGTCTTCGGCAAAAACCTCCGTCAAAATATTTTCGCCTTCGGACTCCGCGCAGATTTTCACCGGCTCGTCAACGTGAAAACGATACAAGCCGACGGAAATTTTTTCTACTTCGTAGGGAACATCGAACCTGTAAAAAAAATCTTTCCCGACAGTCAGTTTCACGAAGGGCTGAATTTTTCTTAGCGGCTCGGCGTTGGAAAAAAATTCAACTTCAGCGATACCGAAATTTTTTCCGCACTCCACGACGGAAATTTCTGCGCGGCGCACAAAAATTTTTTCGACGTCCAAAATCAACGGGCACCCGCAATTCGGCAAACTCGTTTTAATTTCGTAAACATTATCTAAAGAAATTCCCCTCTTGTCAATGGCGGCGCGAAAATTATCGGTCTCAAGACGAATATTTATTTTCGCGGGCGCGTCGTCGAGAATATTCCCGTGAATCACAATCCGCCGAACCTGCACCGCCTCCTCCCAATCGAACGCCAAAATTTTTTTCTCGTCGTCAAAATCCGGACGCCAAAAATTATTTTCCACCTGCGCGGGAATTTTTTTCGCGTCCTTCGTGTCGATAATTTTAAAATCGCGCGCCTTCGACGCCTCGCCGGAACTCGCCGAAATTTTCGCAAGATAAGCCACGCTGTCAGTCCGCCGCTCGAAAAAAATCTCGTCAGAATTTAAAATTCTCAAGATACTTTTGTTGATTCGAGACCTGTAGCAAGAAATTGCCGATGCCAGCGGATTATTTTTCAGCAGAGTTTTTCGGCAGGCTTCGGGTACGGGAAAACGAACGCGGCTGTTCCAAAGATAATTCGCGCGGTCGATAAACTCAAAATCATAGTTGTCGGTGACTCCGATTTTCGGGCGGCGCGTCGAAAAAAGATTGGGCGCGTAAAAATCCGGCGGGGAATCGAGCGCAGTCGCGAAGGCAAATTTTTTGTAGACTTCGGGGCGATAATCCGCGCGTTCGGTCAAAATTTCTCCGATAATTTTTTCAAAGGTAAGCGATAAAATCCTGTGCTCGAAGTCGCTGTCGAAGTCGACGCAAAAAATTATATTCGCGCGCAATTCGAGAATCAGATTTTTTAAATCGCGGTCGAAATTTTTTTTGTGAAGGAAAATAATTTTTTCGCGCGGCACGTTTAAAATTTTCAGCGCGGCGATATTTTCTTCGGAAGAATTTTTCTCCGCCGAATATGCGATAAAAATTTCAGCTTTCGCCGCCGTAAAATTCAAAATCGTGTTTCCGGCTACGGCAATTTCGTCCCCGCAGTGCGGCGCAAGAATCAAAATGCGCGTGCCGAAATACGAGCGGTCGAAAAAAGAATTGCCAATGATTTTAATTTCTTCGCTGTCGACGAATTCGTCGCAAAGTTCAAACGCGCCGTCCATTGCCGACTGAAAAATTTTATTTTCCTTCGTGTTTTGGTTGCCCGACAAAAAATTTTTCGCCTCCGTCAAAAATTCTAAACTTTGTCTATTTTAGCAAACAATCTTCAAACGAACAAGCTTTTTAGGGATTAGTATAAAGAGGTAGTGGCCGCACAAGGACGTGCGGCCGCCCGCATTTGGTCGCGTGATGCGACCTCTGCGGGCAGTTTTCTTTTGCTTCTTTTCTTTTGCGACCAAAAGAAAAGAAGAATGTTCATTCAAAAGAGAAAAAATTTTTAAAAAGGAAAAGAAATTATCTAACTCCTAAAAACTAATCCCCAGTCACTAAAATTTGCAATGCGCGGGAAAAAATGCTATACTGCTTTGGGAATAAATTATTATGGAGGTGATTTTTATGTTGGGGGCGGGCAAGGTTTTTGTTTTTTTTAACTGCGACGACAACAAAAACGAATCGTCGATGAATATTTTTTACAATAACAAAGTTTACCGCGATACCAGGACTTCGCGCAAAAAACTTTGGCAGAAAATAAAATCCGAAATCGAAGACGAGCGCATCAGAATTTCTGAAGAAAATCTTCCGAAGGCAGAAAAAGCGATACTAAACGGAGATCCCGTTATGGCGAGCGATTTTATTCAGTTCGGCGCGATTAAATCTTTCGATTGTTTTTAAATTTTTTTGGAGGCTGATAATTTGAACAAAATGACGGGAAATGAACTGCGCACGGCGTTTTTAAAATTCTTCGAGGAAAAACACGGGCACCTGCACCTGCCGAGCGCGTCTTTAATTCCGAAAGATGACCCGACTCTTTTAATGATTGGCGCGGGCATGGCTCCCTTCAAGGCGTTTTTCACGGGCAAAGTCACTCCGCCGCGCCGCCGCGTCACCACCTCCCAACGCTGCGTTCGCACAGGCGATATAGAAAACGTCGGGAGGACTGCGCGCCACCACACCTATTTTGAAATGCTCGGCAACTTTTCTTTCGGCGATTACTTCAAGGAAAGCGCAATTCCTTGGGCGTGGGAATTTTTAACCGAAGTTTGCGGGCTCCCGCGCGAAAAACTTTGGGTCTCTATCTATCCAAAGGACGAGGAAGCAGAAAAAATTTGGCTCCAACAACCCGGCTTGACGAAAGAAAGAATTGTTCGCCTTGAAGATAATTTTTGGGAAATAGGCACCGGCGGCCCCTGCGGTCCGGACTCCGAAATTTATATCGACTTGGGCGAAGAGCGCGGTTGCGGCAAGGAAACCTGCGCGCCCGGTTGCGATTGCGATCGTTATCTCGAAATTTGGAACCTCGTTTTCACGCAGTACAACAAAACCGAAGACGGCAAGTACGAACCGCTCGAACATAAAAATATCGACACGGGTTGCGGGCTTGAGCGTCTCGCCTCCGTCCTGCAAAATAAAAAGACGAACTTTGAAACCGATTTGCTCTTCCCGATTATTGAGTACGTCGAAAAATGTTGCGGCTTAAACTACGGCGACGACGAGAAGAAGGATATTTCTTTTAAGGTTATCGCTGACCACGCGCGCAGCATGTCCGTTATGATTATGGACGGGATTTTGCCCTCGAATGAAGGGCGCGGCTACGTCCTGCGCAGAATTTTGCGCCGCGCGATTCGTCACGGGCGCATGCTCGGAATTAAAGACGCTTTCCTTGAAGGCGCGGTCGATGCCGTCGCGAAAATTTATTCCGGCGTCCAGGATTTTGAAGAGCTTGCCACGAACATTGACTACATTAAAAAAGTTATCCGCATTGAAGAGGACAGATTCGCCGCTACTCTCGCGCAGGGCACCGAGCTTTTGAATAACGAGATAGCCGCCGTGAAAAATTCCGGCAAGTCCGAACTCAACGGTGCATTCATTTTCAAACTCTATGACACTTACGGCTTCCCATTCGAGCTGACTGAAGAAATTCTCGCGGAAAATAATCTTGCCCCGGACAAAAAGGGATTCGAGACCGCAATGGAAAATCAACGTCAACGCGCGCGCGCAGCTCGTGCGGCAAACGAATGGGCGGCTATCCCGGATCTCTCGTCAATCGATACGAAAAATCTCAAGGTCGACGAGAAAACTACCGCGTCTAAAGTCGTTGCCATTTGGCAGGAAGGTAAACTCGTGGACGAAGTTCATGACGGCGCGGAAGTCGGGATAATTTTGGAGAGCACGCCTTTTTACGCGGAAGGCGGCGGGCAAGTCGGCGACGCCGGAGAATTTTTTGGCGAAGTCGGAAAAATCCGCGTCGATAACGCAAAAAAACTTCCCGACGGCACGGTTTACCACGAGGCTTATATCGAGGAAGGTCAGCTGAAAATCGGCGAGACTGTCAAAATTGAAATCGACCGCGACAAAAAACTTTCTTCCGCGCGAAATCATACCGCGACACATTTGTTGCAGGCGGCACTTAGAAAAATTGTCGGCGAACAGGTTCACCAGGCCGGTTCCCTCGTCACGCCCGAACGTCTTCGTTTTGACTTCTCCAACTTCGAGCCGGTCACCGCGCAACAAATTTCTGATATCGAAGAACTTGTCAACGAGGAAATTTTGAAGGCGGACGACGTCGAGATACAGCACATGAAAATAGACGACGCTAAGAAACTCGGCGCAATGGCTCTCTTCGGCGAAAAATATGGTGACGTCGTTAGAGTTGTCAGCGTGCCCGGTTTCAGTTGCGAACTTTGCGGCGGCTCCCACGTCAAGAACGTCGGGCAGATTGGCAGATTTAAAATCGTCAGCGAAAGCGGGGTTGCGGCGGGCGTTCGTCGAATCGAGGCGATAACCGGACGCGCCGCCATTAAGGACGCAAATAAACAGACCGCGATTTTAAATTCTGTGTCGACGCTGTTAAAAGTTCGCGCAGATGATTTGCCCGCGCAGGTTGAAAAAATTCTCGCCGAAGATAAATCCATGAAGAAACAACTTGAGCAGGTTAAGGCTATGGAAGAAAAAGCCGAAGCCCAAAAACTTTTGATGGGCGTCGAAGGAATAGGCGAACTGAATTATTTGGCGGGCGTCGCTAAAACGAAAAATATGGACGAGCTCCGCGAAGTGGCTGATTTTCTCGTCAGCAATCTTGAAGGCGGCGTCGCAGTCCTCGCGGCGGTCAATGACGGCAAAGTTAATCTCGTCGTCAAGGCCGACAAAAAAGCTGTTGCGCTCGGCGTGCACGCGGGCAAAATCGTCAAGGAAATTTCAAAATTTATCGGCGGCGGCGGCGGCGGGCGTCCCGATATGGCGCAGGCGGGCGGCAAAAATCCCGACGGCTTGTCCGATATGTTCGACGCCGCTGAAAACATTATAAAAAAATTGGTGGGGTGAAATTATGTTAGACGCTTTGAAAAATGTTGCGGACAAAGTCAAAAGTTCCGTCGACGAAAAAATTTCTGACGCAAAATCCGACGTGAAAGATTTTAAATCGAAAGTTGACGCTGCAGAATCCGAAGCTAAAGAGTCTATCGAGTTGCAGGCCGACGCCGTAAAAAATACCGTCGAAGGAAATATCAACGCGGCTAAAAATTCTGCAGACGAAAAAATTTCTGACGCGAAAGACGCCGTCGAAGAAAAAGTAGAAGACGCGAAGGAAAAAGTTGCGGACGTCAAGGAAAAAGTCAATGCGGCTGACGAAAGACTCAAGGCGGCGAAAGACGAAATGAAAGCCGCCGTCAAAAATAAAATCGACGCGACGAAAAACGATATTAAAGCGGGCGTCGAAGATAAAATCGACAGCGCGAGGGAAAAAATTTCCGACGCGGGCGACGCTATCAAAAACGCGACGACTAACAAACTTAGAAACGCGCTCGGCAGAACTTCAAACATGCTCGGCTCTATGAACAAGTCTGATAAATAATTCGACGCGCTGAATTTTTAGAACGAGATTAAAAATTTTTTAGGCAGATTAAATCGACGAAACAAACTTTTGAAAATCTTAACGACGCTCGATAATATTATCGGGTGTCTTTTTTTTCGACAGTTGAAAGGTAGGGGAATCGGGATGCTCAAAAATCATTTGAAATTTTTTGCGGAGTGCTACGAGTCTCAAAAAAAAACTGTGGCGTTCGTAATTTTCGGTTCGCTGGCGGGCGCGGGGCTCGGTCTTCTTTCGCCAATGATTATCCGCTACATTATGGACGAGCTTTTGCCAAACGGAATTTCCCTGCACATGGCGGCGGTTGCCGGCGGCTTGCTCCTCGTTTACGCGGCGAGTTATTTTCTTGATTATGAAGTGGAATGCGTCGGGCGCGGCATGGGCGCGAAAATCGAATTTGATATGCGCGAAAAACTTTTCCGTCACCTGTTGCGAATGGGCTATTCTTTTTACGATAACGCGCAGAGCGGACAACTTCTTTCGCGGCTCGTCAATGACATTTCGGAAGTCGGCAACCTCATGTTCGCAATCCCGCACCTTTTCGTTACCTGCGCGATAACTATGGTCGGCTCAATCGCGCTGCTATTCTACTTGAATTGGCAACTTGCAATCGTCGTGACGGCGTTGTTGCTTTTCAAGACGTGGCAGGCGGCAAAAATGAATCGCGATATGAAAAAAATGTTCATGAAGGCGCGCGAAAACACCGGAGATTTAAGCGGACAAATTTCCGAAAGTCTGCAGGGTATCCGTCTCGTAAAAATTTTCAACAACGAAGAACGCGAACTCGAAAAAATGACGCGGGCGGGCGAAAATCTTCTTGCTGTCCAGAAAAATTCTTTCCGCACCGTCGGCAGACTGCACGGCGGCATGGATTTTTTCTCCAACCTAATGAATCTCGTCATAACGGTTTTGGGCGGCGCGCTAATCAGTCTCGGCTTGATGACAATCAGCGACCTTGTTGCCTTCCTGCTGTACATGATGATTTGCATGCGCCCCGTTTTTCTGATGATGATGTTGACGGAAGTTTATCAGCGCGGAATGGCGGGCGTCTATCGTTATCGCGAGCTGATGGATTTGCCGGAGTCCGGAGAAATTTCTGCGGAACGTGTTTTGAAAATCGAAGGCGACGCCGAAAACCAGGCGATTGAATTTTCTCACGTGAACTTTGCTTACGAAAACGGCTTGACGATTTTCGACGATTTTAATTTGAGTATCGCGGCGGGCGAACATATAGGGATAGTTGGCATGACCGGCGGCGGCAAAACCACCCTTTGCGAACTTCTTCTCGGCATGTACGATTTGAACGGAGGAAAAATTTCGATTAACGGGCGCGACATTAAAACCGTCAAGACCGAAAGTTTACGCAAGGAAGTCGGAATGATTCAGCAGGATACGTTTTTATTTTCGGCGTCCGTCAAGGACAACATAGCCTACGGAAATCCCGACGCGACCGAAAAAGAAATTATCGAGGCGGCGCGTCTTGCCGAAGCCCACGAATTTATTTCGGAGCTGCCCAACGGCTACGATACTTTTATCGGCGAACGCGGCGTTAAACTTTCCGGCGGACAAAAACAGCGTCTTGCTATTGCGAGAATGTTTTTGCGCAATCCGAAAATTTTGATTCTCGACGAGGCAACTTCCGCGCTCGATAACGAAACCGAACGCCAAATTCAAAAGGCGATGCAAAAACTTTCGGAGAACCGCACGACGATAACCGTTGCTCATCGTTTGGCGACCGTCAGAAATTCCAACAGAATTTTAGTTTTGGAACACGGCAACATCACTGAAGAGGGCACGCATGAAAATTTAATGAAAAGGAAGGGCGTTTATTATCGGCTATCGAAAAATATCGACGGCTAAAAAATTTTTTCGGCTGTTGCAAATTTCGGCAAATGTGTTATTATTTCCATGGCGATTGTCAAGGCAATTTTGAAAGGAGCGTTTTAAATGTTTGGAATTATTGTTGGAACTCACGGCGAATTTGCGGCGGGTATTCTTGAATCTTGCGAAATGATTCTCGGCGAAGAGCTCGTTAAACAAGGCGTCCGCTCTGTCACTCTCAAGCGCGGCGAAGGTCCCGAAAATGTTATCGAGAAGTATAAAAAAGCGATTGAAGATCTCGGCAATCCCGATCGCGTTTTGTTTTTGAATGACCTGCGCGGCGGCACCCCCTACAACGCGGCAAGTACTTTGGCTGTCGGTGACGAAAAGTACGGAATTGTTGCCGGCGTGAATTTCCCGATGCTCATTGCTATGGTTCAGGAGCAAATGACTGACGACGGCTCGGCGGACATTAATACGCTCATGGACAAGGCGATTGAGGCAGGCAGGGAAGGTATCGCGAAGACGACTTACGAAGAACTCAACGCTCCTGCCGAAGACGAAGACGATCTTTGATTAGTTGCTAGTGTTGTAAATAAAAGGAGGCCGTCAAGGATGACGGCCATGCCCGCATTTGGTCGCGTGATGCGACCTCTGCGGGCGTTTTTCTTTTGCTACTTTTCTTTTCCAAAAAAGAAAAGTAGAGCTCCAAAATCTTTGGCAAAAAATTTTATTCTGGAATCAAAGGGCATTGGCTCCAAAAATTCCAATCCTCCTGCCGAAAAGGAATCGCCACAACTCCAAATTCGTGCCCTTTCGCCTGATAAACTAAACCCTCCTCTGAATAAATTCCGACGTGCGAAATATTTTCCGGAGTATCACCAACGTAAAGCAAACGTCCGTGCACAAAATCAAAAATTTCAATCGAGCCGCGCCTTTCCGATTTTTCGTAAAACATATGCGCCGACCAATCAGTTTTTTTGTCGTGGCGCGAACCCCCCAGATTTTCGTTAAACCAAAGATAACCTTTAATCAGACCGCTACAATCAAAAACGCGCTTACCTAAATCGTCCAAGTAACTCAAGTCTGAAAATTTTTGTGGATAATTCATGCGACAATAATTAAAAAGACCCGGCGTCGCTACCTGCCCGAACGTACCCCACCAATACGCAGCCCCGACTTGCCCGCGCGCAAATTCTACAAGCCCGCTGTTCGTCGGCGCAGGATTTCTCGCGCTAATCTCCTCCTTGCTGCGCAGTTCCGAATCAAAATTTTTCATGCCGTAATTCTTGTCAATTTTTTTGGCTTCTTCCAGCGTCAAATATTTTATCAAGACGAGCCAAATTAATTTATTGCGCCTCTTCAGCGAAAAAAAAAGCGGCATTTCTATCGGACGCCGCCAACGAGGCGAAGGCAACACCGTCGCCAAAATTATCGCTTGATTCAGCGTCAACTTGTCGGCAGTCTTCCTGAAATAGTAATGCGCCGCCTCCGCAAGCCCGAAAACGTACGGTCCCATTTGCACGCAGTTTAAGTACAGCTCAAGAATTTCGTCCTTCGACAGCAAGCCGCGCAGTTCAATGTACAACGCGATAAACATTTCTACCAACTTGCGCCGAAAAGATCTGTCGAACGCGAAATAAATATTTTTGATAAGCTGTTGGGTAATCGTGCTGCCGCCGTAAATAAATTGACGCTTGCGAATGTTTTGGACGAACGCCCTAAAAATTTCTTTAAAGTCAACTCCGTGATGTTCATAGAACATGGGATCTTCACAGCCCACGAAAATTTTTGCGACTTCCGGCGGGATTTTTTCCAGCGGCACATAATTTTTTACGCGCCGCGCCCTTTCGTAATACTCCCGAATAGGAAATTTTTTCAGCAGGCGCGTGGCGTCACGCAACAAGACGAAAAATATCAGCGCGCCGAAAATCAAAGCGCAAATCAAAATTTCTTTCAAGGTGCGCCAATCCCTTCCCCGCGTGTCAAAAAATCCGCGTAGCCCTTCGGACAAACGCCGGTCAACTCGTTACTGCGGATAAAATTTTTCATCTCCGGCGACTTGTTCATTTCCGCCCAGACTTCGTAAATTTGATTCTCGTCGTAGCTTTCCGCACTAAGCCGCTCCAAAAATTCGGCAAGCGTCATCGGCGGCACAAAATTTTTCAGCCACGTCGCACTATGAATTTTTGCGGCCTCCTCGAAAATTTTATCGCTCGTCATCGACGCAAGGTGCCTTTCGAGATTTTTGTAGGAGGGACGATAAAATTTCTTGTAGCACCTGTGATAAAATTTTTTCGCGTACTCCCACGCCTGCGCGGCGAAAATCGGCTTCCTTTCAGAAATTACACTGCAGTAGATGTAACAAGTGACCAGCCCGCGAAAAATTTCCGGCGTAATCGCCAAACTGAACGGGCGATAACTTCTAGCCGTGTCTATTGCCCAAATCGCGTTGTCAATCAGCCCGCAGAACCCTTGATCCCACAAAAACTGAGCGTCATTATTTTGCGTCATGCTACTCGCACTGTAGTGCACGTGACAAACAGTCTCCGGCAAAAATTTAATCTGCTCCTTCGGGTTATCGCACAGCAACTTGACGAGCATATTATAGCCGGTGTCCTCGTTGGCGCGCGTGTGATTGAAACGAATATCGTAGCGTTCGATAAAGGCGCGGCGATAAATTTTCCCGTCCATAGAAACCATATTGTCTTTGCAAATAATTCCTTCGTCACCATTTTTATCGAGCCGAACAAAACTCCCCGAACAACACTGAATATTTTTATCTTCGTCCAGGACGCGGCGCAAATTTTCCAGCGCGTTATCGGCGCAAAAAGTGTCGTCCGCGTCAATGCACGTGAAGTACGGATTTTTCGTCGCGTCGATACCGTGTTGCCTCGCCTGACCGGGACCGGAATTTTCGGCAAGGCGTATCGTCCGAACTTTCATGAACTGCGAAAAAAAATCGACGGTGTCCCGATAATTTCCTTCGGGACAAGCGTCGTCTACAACGAGAATATCAAGGTCTTGCAAAATATTCTGCGCTTTTATTGAGTCCAATGTTCGCGATAAAGTTTTGTGAGCCCGGTAAGTCGGAATTATAATGTCTATTCTTTGATTTTCTCGCACAAACATTGCCCCATTATTTTTATTGTCTCTCCCATTCCGGAGTACCGGTATCGGGATAACCGCCACCGCCGCCGGCAACTGCTGACAACGTTTCTTCGCTCAATTCACCGTCACCGGCTTCGGCAAGGAATTTTTTCGCCTGCTCTTCAGTCAGCTCGACGCCTTCCTTTTTTGCAAAAGCCATAAGCTCTTCGACAGTTTCGCACTTCATTGCTTGAGCAATCTGCTCTTCCGAAAATTTTTTCGCTTTATCTGCCATGACTAAACTCCTCCTCAAAATTTTTACTGATTTTCAATCGTAGACCCAAGTACTACCAACCCATTCACTTCTTACATGGTGCAGTTGTAGGTAGAGTCAAAACCGCCGGCAACTTTTTTCAACAAATCCTCGTTCAATTCGGTATTGGCGGCCTCGTCAAGGAAAGCCTGCGCCTCCTCTTCAGTCAGCTTGATGCCTTCCTTTTTTGCCAACTCCATAAGCTCTTCGACAGTTTCGCACTTCATCGCTTGAGCGATTTTTTCTTCAGTAAGTTTTTTAATCTCTTCGTTCAAGATAATTTCCTCCTCTTTTAAAAAGATCTTACCTTTAGACCTTCAAACTATTATACGCAGGAAAGATATTTCTGTTAGAGATTCTCAAAAAATTTTTTCAAGCAACCATTTTGACTTCTGCGCCCATTTCCTTCGCGCGACCTACCATTTTAATATAAAGTTCCTTGCACTCCACAAACTTTTCCTGCTCAATCAAATCGAGACACGGGCGAATATATTTCTCCATAAGCTCGCGGCAATAAGTTTCACAATCCGCAGAAGACTTGATACGCTGAACAATTCCAGGCGCGATAGCGTAGTATTCGCTGATAAGAGCCTCGCCGTCGGGTTGTTTCTTCAACCAGTTATCACGATAGGCGCGGAGCGTCGTCAATTCTTCGCAGTCGTCGGACAGACCGTAGCACTCACAAACCGCCGTCGTGATGAAACAAGGTTGAAACTCACGGCACCCCGAACTTCCGTATCCGCCGGCAACTTTTTCCAACAAATCTTCGTTCAATTCAGCGTCACTGGTTTCGGCAAGGAATTCTTTCGCCTGCTCTTCAGTCAAATTGATGCCTTCCTTTTCAGCAAAGGTCATAAGCTCTTCTATGGTTTCACATTGCATTGCTTGAGAAATTTTTTCTTTGGAAAATTTTTTAATCTCTTCGTTCACAATAATCTCCCCCTTTAAAAATCTCTTACCAGGCTCCGGTATAATCAGACCATCCACCACCGGCCATTTTTTCCAGCAATTCTTCGCTCAATTCGCCGTCGCCGGTTTCGGCAAGGAATTTTTTCGCCTGCTCTTCAGTCAAATTAATACCTTCCGCTTTTGCAAAAGCCATAATCTCTTCGACGGTTTTGCACTGCATCGCTTGAGAAATTTTTTCTTCCGAAAGCTTTTTCGTTTCTTCGTTCATGGTAACAACTTCCTCAAATATTTTTCAAGCAACCATTTTACTTTCTGCGCCCATTTCCTTCGCGCGACCTACCATTTTAATATAAAGTTCCTTGCACTCCACAAACTTTTCTTGCTCAATCAAATCGAGACACGGGCGAATATATTTCTCCATAAGTTCGCGGCAATAAGTTTCACAATCCGCAGAAGACTTGATACGCTGAACAATTCCAGGCGCAATCGCGTAGTATTCGCTGATAAGAGCCCCGCCGTCGGGTTGTTTCTTCAACCAATTATCACGATAGGCGCGGAGCGTCGTCAATTCTTCGCAGTCGTCGGGCAAGCCGTAGCACTCACAAACCGCCGTCGTAATGAAACACTGATTAACAGGATTTATATCACCCCGACACGTAAAAGCACAATCCGGAGTACCGCCGGCAACCTTTTCCAAATCCTTGTCCGACAAGTCAACTTTGCCCACTTCGTCAAGAAAAGCCTGCGCCTGTTCTTCAGTAATCTTTATACCTTCCTTTTCAGCCAACGCCATAAACTCTTAGACAGTTTCGCACTTCATTGCTTGGGCAATCTGTTCTTGAGAAAGTTTTTTAATCTCTTCGTTCAAGATAATCTCCTCCTTCTAAAAAAAATCTTTTCCCCTTCGGTTTTCAAAAATTATACGCAGGAAAAAGATTCTTGTTAGATGCTGTGAACTACTCCCGCCTATAGAGGCGGAAGCTTCCTGAATCATTGAGGTTGCGCCGAAGATTGCGTCTTATTTCCTCTCATACAGGCTTGACTTCCCGTAGTCCCTACGGTAGATGAATTTCGTATAAGTTCAACTATTCATGAAGTTACGTGTGTCCG
>CAJOFR010000026.1 GCA_905234195.1 uncultured Selenomonadaceae bacterium | reverse complement strand
AGTAAGCAGAGACTCGACTTAGAGCGACTGTGTATAGGGCTCTTGGACAACCCTTTGAGAATAAGGGTAGCTTAGGCTATCAAACTTCTCATGAATCTCTCGCCTCTTTAGGCGGGAGTAGTTCAACTGCCGAACTCGACAAAGCACGTATCGGAACGATATTTGCGAGCAGTTTTGGTTCTTTGGAAAGTGATTTAGAAATTTCGGATTCGCTGGCACCCGGCAAACCGGATTCGATAAGCCCGATTTTGTTTTCCTATTCAGTTGCCAATGCAGGCGTCGGACAAATTTGCATTTTGAACGGCTTTACGGGATTCGGCACAATGTTGACTGCCGGAGATCCTTTGGAATATTCTTCAATTTTGCTTTCGACCGGAAAAGCAGACGTAATTTTTTGCGGCGCGATAGATGAATACAACGAGGATCTGGATACCGCGATTAAATCGTGTGGAATTTTGCAAGAAAATATCTCTGAAGGCGCGGCGGTGTTAATTCTTTCTGCCGACGCGGAAAAAAGTTATTGCCGACTGACGAAATTCTCTTCGGATTCGCTGTCGGCGTACCCTTATATTCACAGAATAGATAAAAATGACAGCGCGAAGGTTTTATCGGAAATTTTTTCGGTTTACGAAGAGCCTGAAGTTATTTTGCCGCAATGCAACGGCAGTTACTTCGACGAGGTAGAAAAATCTGTGCTTGAGGAAAAATTTAAGACTGCGGAGCTGATTGACGCGAAAAAATATTTCGGGGAGACACTCGGCGGCGGGTATATGCTGAACGTGTCATTGGGCGCGGCTTTTATAAAAAGCGGGCGTTGTAAATCACTTTTGGCTACGGGAATTGATGCTCACGGCAATTTTTTGACTGCATTTCTGGATTCCGAATAAGTATTTGCAGATTCGGCTTTCGGCAAGCTTAATCCACGCTGTAACCTTCGGTCGCGATTCCGTCTAAAAAAAATATTTTTCCATTTCTGCCTTCGCTGTCACGAGCTACCCTTCGGCGGCGGCTATCGTCGACCGGCAACGAACGTACCCCAATCCCTAGTCGCCAAATTGTATACAATATATTTCGGCAAAGGTACTATACAAAAAGATTATATTGTGGTAAAATCCTCTACAGTAAGGAGGAATTTTAAATGTCTGAAATGAAACAGTACGTGTATGATATTCTCGAATTGATTAAGCAGCGTGACCCCGACCAAATCGAATTTCAAAATACGGTTAAGGAAGTTTTGACTTCAATCGTGCCGTTTTTGGAAAAGAATCCTCAGTACAAGGCGCAGAAATTGCTTGAGCGCATCGTGGAGCCGGAGCGCGTGGTGACTTTCCGCGTGGCGTGGCAGGACGACAAGAATGAAACTCAAGTCAATCGCGGCTATCGCGTGCAAATGAATTCGGCAATAGGTCCTTACAAAGGCGGACTTCGTTTTCACCCAAGCGTTAATCTTAGCATTTTGAAGTTTTTGGCTTTCGAGCAGGTCTTCAAAAATTCGCTGACAGGTCTGCCAATCGGCGGCGGCAAGGGCGGTTCCGACTTCGACCCGAAGGGCAAATCCGATAACGAAGTCATGAAATTCTGTCAAGCTTTCATGACGGAACTTTATCGCCACATTGGTCCGCACGTCGACGTTCCCGCAGGCGATATTGGCGTCGGCGGTCGTGAAATCGGTTATCTTTTCGGGCAGTACAAGCGCATTCGTGACGCTTATGACTCGGCAGTTTTGACGGGCAAGGGTTTGACTTACGGCGGCAGTTTGGCGCGCACTGAAGCGACGGGCTACGGTCTCCTCTACTTCGTGAAAAATATGCTCGACGATAAGGGAATCAGCTTGAAAGATAAAGTTGTCGTTATCAGCGGCTCCGGTAACGTTGCGACTTACGCTATCGAAAAGGCGCAGCAGTTCGGCGCGAAGGTCGTCACCTGCTCCGATTCAAACGGCTATGTCTACGACGCTGAAGGTATTGACCTGGCGGCTGTTAAAGAGATTAAAGAGATTCATCGCGGGCGTATCAAAGAGTATGTCAACTACCGTCCGAACGCTGAATATCACGAAGGCTGTTTCGGCGTTTGGGGTGTCAAGTGCGATATTGCATTGCCCTGCGCGACGCAGAGTGAAATTGATTTGGAGAGCGCGAAAAAATTGGTTGCCAACGGCTGTAAGGTCGTCGGCGAGGGCGCGAATATGCCTTCCACGCTCGAAGCGATTGATTATTTCTTGAAGAATAAAGTTTTGTTTGCTCCCGCGAAGGCTGCGAACGCAGGCGGCGTTTCTGTTTCCGCGCTGGAGATGAGCCAAAATTCCGAGCGTCTTAGCTGGACTTTTGAGGAAGTAGACAACAAGCTTGCAGAGATTATGGAAAATATTTATAAGAACGCGAAGAAAAACGCGGAAGAGTTCGGCGACCCCGACAATTTGGTTATGGGCGCGAATATCGCCGGATTCAAAAAAGTTGCGGAAGCGATGACCGCTCAAGGTCTCGTATAATACTCGATATTATTTCCCGCCGGTCGGATTTTAAATCCGGTCGGCTTTTTTCTTGCGAAAAAAATTTGTCGAAAACCTGCAAAAAAAAATAAATAAGTTTGAATATCGCAGTTGCTTTTGATATAATCACACCGCAAGAGGTGATGCCGAATTGGAGAATTCAAATATGATGCCGCATAAACAACATGAAAAAAAACGCAGTGTCTTGCCGATAATATTTTTAATTTTTTGTTTTGTAGTTTCCGCGTCCGCAGGAGCATTGCTTGCGTCTTCGGGGCTGTTCGATTCTAAAAAGCCCGTGATTACTCCGGACGAGCGGAAGAATATGGATACCGAACTCATAAAGGCGAAAGACAAGACGACGGTTTTGATTATGGGCGTCGACGTGCGAAAAGATGACGTCGGTCGCTCCGATACAATGATGGTCGCGACGGTTGACCCTGAATATGATCAAGCGTCGATACTTTCTGTGCCGCGCGATACCCGCGTCAGAATACCAGGCTACGGCTTCGATAAAATTAACGCCGCTTATGCTTACGGCGGCGAGCCCCTTTCCGAAAGGACTATCGAAAATCTTTTGGGCATCGATATTGACCACTACGTTATAATCAACACGCGCAGTTTCGTAAAAATTATTGACGCGATTGGCGGCGTGGATATTGACGTGGAAAAGAGAATGCGTTACGAAGATCCTTGGGACGACGACGGCGGACTTTTTATAAATCTTTTTCCCGGTCTCCAACACATGGACGGCAAAACCGCTGTGACTTACGTCCGCTACCGTGACAGCGAAGGCGACATAGGCAGAATCAAACGCCAGCAAAAATTTATGGCGGCTTGTATGGATAAAGTCACTTCTCCGGAAATTATTACTCATATCCCTTCCATTCTCCGCGAAGTACTTGCCGCCGTCGATACCGACATGACTTTTAAACAGCTCCTGGAAATTGCCGGCGCGGTGAAGGAGGCGCAACAGAACGGATTGACGACGGATATGGTGCCCGGTTATCCGCTCTATATCGACGAGATAAGTTATTGGATTCCGAACGTGCAGGAGTTGCGTTTCATGATGGCCGAAGGGCTGGGCGTTTCCATGAATTCCGATTTGAAAAAGCGCGCCGAAAAGGACGACAACGAGTACAAGGAGTCACTTCCTTCGAGTGCCGGTGAAATTTCCAAAGGCGCGGAAAATATCGGCAACCCGCGCAATTCTTATCGCAGCTCTGAAAATTCTCGTGACACCGGCGAAACTCTTCGTGACGTCCGCGAAAATGCCCGCCGCTCCGAAAATTCTCGTGGCTCCCGCGAAACTGAAACTTCTCGTGAAAATTCGACTGCCCGCCGCAATTCTTCAACCTACTACGACGAAAGAACTTCCCGCGACGACAGAACTTCCTCGACGCGCAGAAATTATGACGACGCAAATTTGAACAGCCGCTCGAATTATGATAATCGTTCGTCGAATTATGAAAACAATCGTCAGACTTTGGAAGACCGCACGTCAAATTATAACGACCGCTCGAATTACGAAAGCCGCTCGGAAAGTATCACGCCGCGAATTGAGCGCAGGACTGTCCCCGAAAATTACGAGGACGATACCCCGACGCGCGGCGACACCTTCAGAACAAGGTAGAAAGGACAATTTTTATGGCAAAACCAAAAGACGTAAAAAAAGCTCCAGCAATTTCCGTGATAATCGCCATGTACAACGCGGAACAGTACGTGAAACTGTGTCTTGACAATCTGCTGAATCAGTCTTTCAAGGACTTTGAAATTATCGTCGTCGACGACTGCAGCAGCGATAAATCCGTCGACGTAGTTTCCGAAATGGCACCGCAGTTTGAAGGCAGACTCAAATTAATTAAGCTGAAAAAAAATAGCGGCTTTCCGGGTTTGCCGAGAAATACCGCCATGCAATCTGCGCGCGGCAAGTACATAACTTTTGTTGACAGCGACGATTTTATTTCGTCGACAGCCCTTGAAGAACTTTACAATATCGCGGAGGAAACTCAAGCCGAAGTTATCGCTACCGAAAAATGTTTTTCCTTTAAAGACGGCGACGTGGAAAATATTTCCGTGTACACTTTCCAGCGGGGCACTTTCGTCGACAGACCGACGTTCGAGACTGAAGACATTGGCGAGCGTATCATGCGGTTCGTGAACTTCCAAACTCTTTGGTGGGCGGCCAATAAACTTTTCCGAAGGGATTTTCTCGTCAAGCACGACATTAAATTCCCGAATATCACCGCGTGGGAAGATTTAGTCTTTACATTTACTTGCTTGCTCAAGGCGAAAAAATATCTCCGCGTCCCGAATGTCTTTTATTTCTACAGATTGCGTGACGGTTCGCTTTCGCACAAGGGGCGCGACGCCGTAGAGATGACGCAAAATATGATAGGTTCCGTCAACGCGATGGATAAGGTCATGACGAGAACGGAGTACTTTAACAGAAATCCGAAGTTCCGTTATATTTTTCTTGATTGGTACATTCAAAACCGCCTCGACACGATTTGCCAAAGCCTTTACGGGATTGATCACCTTGAGCCGTTTCAGATTGATGACTTTTTCCGCAAAGTTATTTTTTCGGTTAATCCCGCTGAAAATGTTTCGTTGCTGTCTTATTTTTTCACGAAGACGACGCATTTTAGGATTATCAACGCCGCGCAAAATATTCGTATTAACGAATTGAATCAAAAAATTTCTGAACTCCAACTTTAAAATTTCTTCCAAAGAGTTTGGATCTCTTCTTTTCTTTTGGCGCAAAAGAAAAGAAGCAAAAGAAAACTGCCCGCTGAGATTGCATCACGCAATCAAATGCGGGCGACCGCACGTCCTTGTGCGGCCTCTTTTTTTTTCAGAGTTATTTTGAAGACAGGGCGAGCAGAATCTCGCGCAAAATTTTTAGGGCAGTCGCTGTGGAAATTCCGCTGGGATCATACGGCGGCGATAACTCTACCAAATCTAGCGCAACGACGTCGCAACTGCGGATAACTTTCAGCGCGGCATGGAGCAACTGCAAAAAATTCACGCCGCCCGCCTCCGGTGTGCCCGTGCCCGGAAAAACCGCAGGATCCAAAACGTCCAGGTCAATCGTTAAATAAATCGGGAGCCCTCCGACTTCGGCGCAAACTTTTTCCAGCCCGCCGAAGTCAAATTTTTTTAGGCGCGTGTGATTTTCCGCGAAAAGAAATTCTGCGCGATCGCCGCTCCTTATCCCGAACTGAAAAATTTTCCCGTCGCCAACCAAATCATAAGTCCGCCGCATAACAGTCGCGTGTGAAAGTTTCGCGCCCAAATAATCGTCGCGCAAATCCGCGTGGGCGTCGAAGTGAATCACGGCAAGCGTAGGAAATTTTTTCACCGCCGCGCGAATCGCCCCCAACGTCACCAGATGTTCGCCGCCAAGCATCACCGGAATTTTTTCGTCGCCCAAAATTTTTTCGGCAAGGCGCGTTATGTCCCCCAACGCAAGTTCGGTATCGCCAAAACAAAGTTCCAAATCCCCGCCGTCAAAAATTTTGTAGTCAGTCACGTCAAGATTCTGATAGGGGCTATAAGTTTCCAGCCCGTAAGATTCAGCGCGCATCACCCGACTCGCAAAACGCGCGCCGGGTCTGTAAGAAGTCGTCGAATCAAAAGGCGCGCCGAAAATCACCAGCCGCGCCTCGTCATAATCCGCGTCACAGCCCAAAAAAGTTTCAACATTTTTTTTCAGCATCGTATCACTCCAAAAAATTTTTCCCGCCAAAATTTTACAAAACTTTTTCGTTTTGGTAAACTGAAAAAAATTTTTGGGCGGTGATTTCTTTTGAACAAAAATAAAAATCTCAACGCGGCGGCGCGCGCCAAGAAGGACGAGTTCTACACATTGAGCGCGAACTGCGTCACGAAGATTATCGAAAATTTTTTCGCGGCAAAATTATTCTCTGCAACTGCGACGATCCTTACGAGAGCGATTTTTTTAAATACTTCGCCATGAACTTTAACGCGCTTGAGCTGAAAAAATTAATCGCCACGTGTTATTCCGGCTCCCCCATTTCCGGCAACGAGCTTGTTTTGCCCGGCATGGAGGAATTTTATTCGCGTCCCCGAAACGAAATTGCCTACAAGGTCGAAATTTCCGAGCTGAAAGATTGGAATGGCGACGGGCGCGAAGATTTATTAGACGTCAAGCAATTTATCGAAGGGCATCCCGAAATTATCACGCCGCTGAAAGGCAACGGGGATTTTCGTTCGGCGGAATGTGTCGAAATTTTAAAGCAAGCAGATGTCGTCGTGACCAATCCGCCCTTCAGTCTCTTTCGCGAATACGTCAAGCAACTAATGGACTACGATAAAAAGTTTGTGATTATCGGCAACATTAATTCGCTAACCTACAAAGAAATTTTTCCGCTGATTATGAAAAATAAAATTTGGTTGGGTTATGGAATGGGTAGAGCAATTTCCGGTTTCAAAGTTCCAAAATATTATGGGCTTTACGGAACTGAAGCGGGAATTGACGAACGCGGCAAAAGAATCGTTGCAACTAATCAATGCCTGTGGTATACGAATATCCCGCTAAAAAAATTGCAGGAAGAAATATTTTTGGTGTTCAATTATTCGCCGGAAAAATATCCGAAATATGATAACTACGACGCGATAGAAGTTTCAAGGACGGCGGAAATTCCCTGTGATTATTTTGGCGTCATGGGCGTGCCGATAACTTTCCTCGATAAATATTGTCCCACTCAATTTGAAATTGTCGGCAAGAGTGATATGTTCGCGGGCGATATTGTCATTGAAGGCAAGCTGAAAAAAAATCCAGGTCGCTTTTACGTCACGCAAGACGGCAAGCCAAAACGTTTGTACGACAGAATTTTAATAAGGCGGCGTTAAATTTCTTCGACTTCGCGCAAAAGTTTTTCGACATAATTTGGCAGGGCGAAGGCACCGCGATGAAGTTTGGTGTTGTAATATTTTGTCTGCAGGTTAAGAGCCTTCCACCTTTTAAAATCGACGTCGGCGGTCGGGTGAAATTTTTTAGACGCGAAACCGAAAAGCCAATGCCCCGAAGGATAAGTGGGGATATGAACTTGATAGACGCGGCTAATCGGGAAGGAGCTGACAATTCTTTTGTGGGCGCGCTGCATGGCGAAGGCGTCTTTGGCGTAGTAGGGGTTTTCGTGCTGATTGACCATGATACCTTCGGCGCGCAGGGCGTTGCAACAATTTCCGTAAAACTCTTTGGTGAAAAGCCCTTCGCCGGGTCCGAAAGGGTCGGTGGAGTCGACGATAATTAAATCGTATTCATTTTCGACGCGGCGAATAAATTTCAAGCCGTCCTCGAAAAAAATATTGACGCGGGGATTATCGAGGCAGGCGGCGGTTTGTGGGATAAACTTCCTGCAAGCTTGAACGACGACGGCATCAATTTCGACGAGGTCAATTTTTTCAATGGTCTCGTATTTCAAAAGCTCGCGGGCAGTTCCGCCGTCACCTCCGCCGACGAGAAGAACTTTTTTTATTTCGGGATTGACGCACATTGCGACGTGAGTGATCATTTCGTGATAAATGAACTCGTCTTTTTCGGTGAGCATAACGCAACCGTCAAGGACAAGTATTCTTCCGAACTCCGCCGAATCAAAAATATCAACGCGCTGAAATTCGCTGACTTCGCTGAAAAGTTGTCGGTCGACTTTGATAGAAAATCTTACGTTCGGCGTGTGCTGTTCAGAAAACCACAGCTCCATAATAAAACCTCCGGAAAATTTTTTCGTGATAATTTTAGCAGAAATTTTAATTCCTGTACATAAACTTTTTCAAGGCAGGATAATGTAAATTTTAAGAGAATTAAACTTCGAGTTTGTAAAAAGTTATGGAGGTAATTTTGAATGAAAGAATACACAAGCGAATTTATCAGAAATGTAGCGGTTGCGGGTCACGGAAAAACCGGCAAGACGAGTTTGCTTGATGCTTGCATTTATAACAGCGGCGCGGTTAAACGTCTCGGCAAAGTCGACGACGGGACTAGCTTGCTTGACTACGAGGCGGAAGAAACGAAACGCAAAATGACTATCGGCGATTCCCTCGCGGTGACTGAATGGAAAAACTACAAGATAAATTTCATTGACACGCCCGGTTATCCCGATTTCGTCGGGGAAGTCATGGGCGCGATGAAGGCCGCCGATTCCGCGCTGATAATTGTCGCTGCAAATGCCGGCGTGGAAGTGGAAACAGAAAAGGCGTGGGCTCTTGCCGAAAATTTGAACTTGCCGCGTGCATTTTTTATCAACAAAATGGATCGTGAGCACGCCGATTTTCAAAAGACACTCGACGATATAAAAGCTAAGTTCGGGAATAACGTCGTACCCGTGCAGCTCCCAATCGGCAAGGAAAATTCTTTCAAGGGCGTTATAGATTTAATTACGGCGTACACGAAAATTTCTGACGCAGTTAAAAATGATGTTCCCGCTGACCTTGAAGACGAAGTGGAGAACGCGCGCCTTGAGATGCTGGATATTATCGCCGAATACAACGACGAGCTTATGGAAAAATATCTTGAAGGCGAAGTCGAAGACCTGGACGAAAAACAAATCGCGGAGGCTTTGGCGGAGGGTGTTCGTCAAGCGAAAGTTTTCCCTGTGTTCGTCGGCTCTGCTCTTCAAAATATCGGCATCGACAAACTTTTGAATCGCGTCGTCGAAGATATGCCCGCGCCCAATGCAAAAAATTATACCGGTACGAATCCCGCTGACGGCGAACCGATTGAGCGCAAGGTCACCGACGCATTCAGCGCGCAGATTTTTAAGACGCTCGTCGATCCTTTCGTTGGCAGAATGTCTTATATTCGCGTGTTCACCGGAGATATGAAGGCGGACGCAACTTATCAGCTTATCGGGGAAAATTCCGAAGGGCAGGAGAGAATCAGCGGGCTTTTCACGATGCAGGGCAAGAAACAAATTCCGCTTGAGGTTGCTCACGCCGGTGACATTGTCGTCACGTCTAAGCTCACCAATGCGAAAACTGCGGACACCCTCTGCGAAAAAGGCGCGGCGATTAAATACGAGCGCATTGATTATCCGGAACCGATGCTCGCAATGGCAGTCAGCTCCACGAAGAAGGGCGAAGAGGATAAAGTTATCGGCGCGATTACCCGCCAGCAGGACGAAGACCCCACGATTAAACTTGTGAAAGACCCCGCGACGAAACAGACGATTCTTAGCGGCGTCGGTGAAGTTCATCTCGATATTCTCAGCGACAAAATTCAGCGCAAGTTCGGCGTGCAAATGAAACTCGGCGAACCGCGCGTCGATTATCGCGAAACTATTCGCAAGTCCGTCGAAGTGCAGGGCAAGCACAAGAAACAATCCGGCGGTCACGGGCAGTACGGTGACGTTTGGCTGAAAATCGGTCCGAACAAAGAGCAAACCGACAAGCCGTTTAACGTCGTGTTCTCGGAAAGTGTTTTCGGCGGCAGTGTTCCGCGCCAATATTTCCCCGCTGTCGAGAAGGGAACTTATGAAACTTTGGCGCAGGGGATTATCGCGGGCTATCCCGTCGTTAATGTCAGCGTCAATCTTTATGACGGCTCCTATCACCCCGTCGATTCTTCGGAGGCGGCGTTCAAAATGGCAACGGCTATCGCGATAAAGAAGGGCGTCCTTGCCGCCGAACCGATTTTGCTTGAACCGATTGACGAAATTACCGTGCTCGTTCCTTCCGAATACATGGGCGACATTATCGGCAAACTCAATTCAAAGCGCGGGAAGATTCTCGGAATGGATCCGAAGGGCAAAGGCATGACTGAAGTCAAGGCGTTAATCCCCGCGTCCGAACTTTACAAGTATGCAACAGATTTGCGCTCGCAGACTCAAGGGCGCGGCTCCTACAGCCTGAAGTTTTCTCACTACGACCCGATGCCGGATAAGCTTGCCGAAAAAATTATCGAAGAGAACAAAGCTGCAAACGCTGAAAAATAATTAATATCTCCAAAAAAATTAATATCTCCAAAAACGCACAGGGATGTGCGGCCGCCCGCATTTGGTCGCGTGATGCGACCTCTGCGGGCAGTTTTCTTTTGCTTCTTTTCTTTTGCGCCAAAAGAAAAGAAGATGCTAAATTTAAAGAGAGGAAAAATTTTTAGAAAGAAAAAATCTTACCCCTTACCCCTTACCACTTAATTGCTCGATAATTTTCGTGACGAGCAGGGAAGTTTTCAAGCCGGCAACAACTTTTTCATAATCGCCCGCCTCAAAAATTTCCCCGAACTCTATAAATTCGTGAACCATGCGGTGTTCAAAATTATTCAGATTAATTTTCTGAACTTCCTCGCCGCGAATGGCAACCTCTACGGAATTTAATTCATTAGAGCCGCCGTCGACGCGAACAAAACCTTTGTCGCCCTGCACCACGAAATAACAAGGGCTTGCCGAATCCTTCGCGCAAATACAATTCACAACAAAGCCGTCGTATTCCAGGACAGCAACGCCCGAAGTATCGACGCCGTTAAATCCAATGTTCGCCGTGTAATTAATTTTCTTCGGCATCCCGAAAAGCGCGGCGACCAAATTAATATTGTAGACGTTCAAATCGCGCAACGCGCCGCCGTAAGTTTTCGGGTCGAAGGCGGGCGCAACTTTTTTTTCCTTGTAAGCGTCGTAGCGGCTGGAATACTGGGAGTAGTTCGCCTGAATAATTTTAATCTCGCCAATTTTTTTCACGGCGTCACGAAGAGCGTAGAAGTTCGGCATATGCAAGTTAGTCACCGCCTCAAAAAGATAGAGTTTCTTCGCGGTGGCAAGGTCAATCAAATTTTGCGCCTCTTCAGAAGTTACGGTGAAGGGTTTTTCGAGAATAACATTCTTGCCCGCGTCGAGAGCCCTCTTCGCGTATTCGTAGTGGACGCTGTTCACCAGCCCGACATAAACAAAATCAATCGCCCTATCGTTCAAAACTTCGTCAAGGTCTGTGCTGATTTTTTCGACGTGAAATTTTTCTGCCAGAGCTTGAGCCTTGTCGCGGCTGTGAGGACGCGCCCAAATCGTGACGACGTTAAACTTTTTTGACGCTTGCATAGCGGCAATGGCTTCGGGGATAATTTTTCCGGTGCCCAGTGCGGCAATATTCATGGTAGTCCCTCCGTTCAGCGCAGGAGTCTAAAAATCTGCGCGACAGTCTGAAATAAATTGGTCTTCGCATTTTCCAAAGCCATAGCCTCGTCGACGGTAGACGGCATGTGCAAAATGGGGAAGTAGGCATCAATTCCGTTTTGGTTGACTTCGACGGCGTCACGTGTGGCGCAACCGCAGACGGCAATAACTTTTACGTTGGGATTAAAATTTTTCGCAAGCTTCGCGACGCCGACGGGAGTTTTGCCCATAGCCGTTTGAAAATCGAGACAACCTTCACCGGTCACGACAAAATCAGCCGCCGGCAAAAATTTTTTAATGTTTATCGCGTCGAGAATCAAATTAATTCCCGATTCAAGAGTACCATGCAAAAAAGTGTGGAAAGCGTAGCCGAGACCGCCGGCGGCACCTGCGCCGGGTATTTCCGCGCCGGACAAGTGCAGTTGGTTTTCGGCAAGAGCGGCAAAATTTTTTATGTAGCCGTCCATCGCCGTGACAATATCCGGCGTCGCTCCCTTCTGTGGACCATAGACAGCCGAGCAACCTTTTTCGCCGCAGAGAGGATTAGTCACGTCGCAAGCAATTCTGAAACGACAATCTTTTATCGCGGGGGAAATATTTTTCAGATCGATTGACGCAATGTCTTTCAGGTCGCCGCCGAAAATTCCCGCAGGTGTTCCGTCGCTTTTGAAAAACTTCGCGCCCAAAGCGGTGAGCATACCCAGCCCGCAGTCGTTCGTTGCGCTGCCGCCGATACCGATAATAAATTCGCGGCAACCACTTTCCGCCGCCTGCAAAATCAATTCGCCCAGCCCGTAAGTCGTGGTGTTGAGAGGATTCAATTTATTTTTCGGGACGAGCGTAATGCCCGCCGCGTCCGCCATTTCAATAATTGCAGTTTTAGAAGTTTTAATAATTCCGTAGCGGGAAGAAATTTTTTCTCCGAGAGGACCGGTTACTTTTGTCGAAACAATTTCTCCGCCGAGCCCGCTAATCAGCGCGTCGACAGTCCCTTCGCCTCCGTCGGCAAGAGGAAAAATTTTTATATCCGCGTCGCTGAAAACTTCACGGACAGCGTCGGCGGTAATATTGCCCGCGTCCCACGAAGTCAGACTACCCTTGAAAGAATCAATCGCAATAATAACGTTCATGTCAATCACCTGCGCGAATTAGCCATTCTTATAACGGTTATTTTGGGTTCGACGTTAATTAAAAGTTCCATTATCATAAAAGAGCCGCGATCTTCGTCACGCGGACGAGATGCGCTACCCGGATTCAAAACTAAAGGCGGACCCGGTAAATACTCAACAACGTGCGTATGACCATAAAGCGCAATATCCGCCCCCTGTGATTCCGCCGCCTCCATAACATATTCCTGCGTGTAGCGGACGCCGTAATTATGCCCGTGCGTCATGAAAATCCTGTGCCCCGCCGCGTCAACAACCCTTTCGTAACAAGTGTCACCTGTCGGCCAATCGCAATTCCCCGCCACGCCGTAAACGGGAACATCCACCAGCGATTGAAGGTATTCGGCGTCGGGCGTGCAGTCCCCCAGATGCAACCACATATCCATTTTTTGCGCGATGCTTACGGCGTTATCCACAGCTGACCAATTTCCGTGAGTGTCGCTAATTATTCCAATGTTCACGTTAATCGCTCCTTCAACTTCGCCATCATTTTTCGCAATGCCTCGCCGCGATGACTTATTCTATCTTTTTCTTGCGGAGTAAGTTCCGCCATAGTTTTGGAGTCATCGACGTAAAAATAAGGATCATAACCAAAGCCGCCGGTGCCGCGCGGAATATTTTTGATTGTGCCTTTGATAATCCCCGACGTTAAAATTTCGTCGCCGTCCACGTCCACAAAACACAGCGCGCAACGATAATCGGCGGCGGATTCTTTCACGCCAACTTTTTTCAGTTCGTCAAGGAGCTTTTGATTATTCGTGCCGTCGTCCGCGTGATAGCCCGCGAACCGCGCAGAATGTACGCCGGGTTTTCCGCCGAGCGCGTCGACTTCAAGACCGGAGTCGTCAGCGATACAGGCAAGGCCGGTTTTTTCGCTGAAAAATCTCGCTTTGATTCGAGCATTTTCTTCAAAAGTTTTTCCGTCCTCGACAGCGTCCGGCAGATTTTCAAAATCCGACAACGATAAAATTTCCAACGGCAATCCGTCGAACGCAAGCTTAATTTCTTTTAGCTTGTCCTTATTTCCAGTTGCGATTAAAATTTTTCTCACTAACCAACCCTCCCTACACGCCAAACTAAATCTCTGCCGAGCGCGTCTTTTTGTAATTCGATAAGCTCGGCAATTCCTGTGCCCGCCAAATCCAAAAGTTCATTTAAATCTGCGCGGGAAAAAGTTTTGTGCTCGCCGGTTATCTGCACTTCGACGAGTTCACCCGCGCCGGTCATGACAACGTTACAATCGGCGACAGCTGTTGAGTCTTCTTCGTAGCAAAGATCCAAAATTTTTTCGCCCTCTTCAGAAATTCCCACAGAAATTGCCGCGACAAAATCTTTCACGGGAAAAACGTTGCCGACCTCGTAAATAGTTTCGCAGGCCTCCACCAGCGCAACAAACGCGCCGGTTATTGCGGCGGTTCTCGTGCCGCCGTCCGCCTGAATAACGTCACAATCAATCGTGATAGTTCTTTCACCCAAAGCCGATAAATCCACCACAGCGCGCAGTGCTCGCCCGATTAATCTTTGAATCTCTTGAGTTCTGCCGCTCGGCTTTTTATATTCGCGGGCAGTCCTCACTTGCGTCGCGCTGGGTATCATGGAATATTCCGCGCCTAACCAGCCGCCGCCGTTCGCCCGCGCAAAAGCCGGTACTCTGTCTTCGATTGTTGCCGCGCAAATTACTTTTGTGTTTCCTACTTCGATTAGAGCCGAGCCCGCCGGATGAATTTGGTATCGTCTTTGTAAAAAAACTTCGCGCATTTCGTTTGATTGTCGTTTATCAGGTCTTAACAAAAAAATTTCCTCCTCTGCTGCCGAAATTAATTTTCAATATTTTACACAAAAAAAGTTTATGCCGCAATATTTTTTTACTCAAATTTTCGGCAACTTTCGCAAATTAATCGACACAATAATTGACACCGCCACGAGAAAAAGTTATAATCGACACGCAGTAATTTTTGAGAAGGTTAAGCTTACGAATCATATATCGCAAATAAAAAAGTACGGCGGCTTCGCGCTGTTGTACTTTTATTTAATGAACGTGTTCTATATCGACATCGGGCAGGTCATGGGCGCAACTTATATTGTGCCGTCGATTTTGCCGATGGTCGCCGCGCTGACGCTGGGGCAATTTGCTTTCGGCGAAACAATTTTTTCGCGCCGCCTCCTCCCAAATTTATTGACGGGGCTTGCGTGGTGCATGACGTTCATTTTGGTTTACACGTGGACTTATGAAAAGCCGTGGTTCATGTCGCTAATCTGCTACGATTTCGTCGTGGGCACGGCAATTTTTTTATTCTTGTCGAGCGTCGAAATATTGTTCGCAAAAATTTTGCCGGTACGATTGACCGCCGCGCTCATGTGTCCGCTGAATTTTTTGTTTTGCTTAATCCCTTTCGTTCAAGCCGTCTATTACTGCATGTTTTGGCATTGCCTGTCGCCGGCGTCACTCATGGCACTGTACTTGACGAACTGGAAGGAGAGCATAAATTTTATCCAGGCGAATCTCGGATTGCCGGTCTTGTTGATAATTTTCGCGGCGATTGGATTTTTGTTGTGGAAGGCTTACGGAGTGCACAAAAATTTTTTGGCGAAAACCTTCGACGCAAAACAAATCTGCGCGGCGGCCGTAACGTCAATCTGCGCGGCGTGGGCACTGATATATTTTTTGCCGCAGACTTCAATCGCGGGGCTATGGAAAACCGTCACGGACTACGTCGCCGAAACTCAAAGGTATTCCCAAACTTACGACGAACGCTTTGCAAATTTGACGATAGACAAAAGTCAGACGCTTGCCGCGAAACTGCCGGGCACTGTCGTCGTTGTCATTGGCGAATCCGCCAGCCGAACTTATATGCATTGCTTTAATCCGAACTTCCCTTTTGAAAATACGACGTGGCTCGAAAGCAAAATCCCCGCCGCCGAAAAAATTCCCCCGACACAGCCGCTTGACATCCTCGTTAAAGTGAACGAAGACTACGAGGCTACAGAAAAAAATACCCCGCGCCTGGAAAACACCGCCGGAAAATTTATCGTCTACCCCCACGCTTATTCTTCCTGGTCGCAAACCGTGCCCGTGCTCCAGCGCGCCTTAACCGAGCAAAGCCAGTACAACGAAAAAGAATTTTATGATTCAATCTCGATTATCGACGCCGCCAAAAAATCCGGCTACAAAACTTTTTGGTTCAGCAATCAAGGGCGTTACGGGGAATATGACAGCGCAATTACACTCGTCGCGAAAACTGCGGACGTTGCCGAGTGGACGGACGATACCTTTGATTTTTCGGACAAGGACGACGAAATTTTGATAAAGTTCCTCGAAAAACTCAACCCCGCCGAAAATAATTTTGTCGTGTTGCATTTAATGGGCAGCCACATTTATTACAACAACCGTTATCCGCGCAGTTTTAAAAAGTGGGTGACGAAGGACGGCACCGACATGATGACTTCCGTCCCCGCCTACGCGAACACGATACTCTACACGGATTTTGTGCTGTCGAAAATTTTTGACTACGCCGAAAAAAATTTGAACTTGCAGGCGATGATTTACTTTTCGGATCACGGGGAGAACTTGCAAATTTCCCATAACCCCGACGTTTTCAGCTTCGACATGGTAAGAATCCCAATGTTCATTTATTTTTCGGAGGACTACGAAAAAATTTTCCCTGCGCGCGCGAAAATTCTTTCCGACCGCCGCGAAGAATACTTTACGAACGATTTGATTTATGATACGATTTGCGGAGTTATGAACGCTGAATCGAACAACTACGACGCCACGCAGGATTTTTCTTCCGCGCAGTACAGGTTTAGTCGCGAAAATTTAACGACTATGCTCGGTCAGCACAAAATTTCTGAAGACAATGAGTAAAGGAGATTTTTTAATGAGACTGATTAAAATTTTGCCGGTGATTTTTTTGATTCTCTTCACGTTCGGGAAAAGCTTTGCGGCGGCTCCCGATATTCAAGCCGGCTCGACGGAGTTCGATATTCTGAACGGCAGATATATTTTGCGCGATAACGTCCGCGTCGGGATAGACAATCACGGCTTTCAAGCGACGGTCAACGCCGATAAAGCAGTGGTCTATCTTTCGGCGCAAAGTTGTTACGCGCTGGGCAACGTCGATTTTAATTACGGGAACATTGTTTTTTCTTGCGACAGGGCTTTTTTGCAGGCGCGCGATAAATCTGTTGAGGCGGTCGGCGCAATTAAATTTCAAAACAAACAGCGCGTCACGGTCACTGCCGAGAGCGCGACTTTTAATTGGGATGACGGCATCGCGGATTTTTACGGCAAAGTTCATGTCGTTGCGAAAAACGACGTGACTTTTTCCGGCGGCGTGAAACTCAAAAATATTTATTACGCTCACGCCCGCTACAACGTCTTTGAAAATAAATTCCTCAAGCTCGATAAAAAGTATAACGCTCCAAATATTGTTGTGAACGATCCGGTGTCATAGTCCCCACGCCTAAAGGCGGGGGCTTCTCGGAGCTTTATGATGATATATATTTTAATTTACAGGAGGGAGTACTTCAATGACAAAATCTTTTTCCATTCCTATAAGCCGCAGGGATTTCATGAAGATTGCCGGCTTGACGACGGCGGGAATTATTTTGAGCGGCAATGGTGATTCGCCGAAGACCGAAGCGGCAGAAAAAGTTTCGGGCAAAAGTATCAGCTACGCCGGCAAAAAAATTCCCGTGCTTTACGACGTTGACGTTTGTGTTTGCGGCGGGGGACCTTCGGGGACGGCGGCGGCGATTAATGCCGCGCGAAACGGAATGAAAGTCGTTTTGATTGAACGCAGTATCGCGCTCGGAGGGCTGGCAACTTTGGGTTGCGTTTATCCGTTTATGGATACGCACGCGCCAAACAGTGATACGCCTTACGTTGCCGAAATTAAAAGTCGTCTTCGCGAAAAGGGAATTGAACCTTTCGACGGCGTCACTCAACAGACCTGGCACAATCCCGAAACTTTAACGCTGATTTATGACGAAATGTGCGAAGACGCCGGAGTTAATATTTTGTACGAGACTGTTTTGGTTGACGCTTTGACTTCCGGCAAAAAAATCACAACTTGTATCGTTCAGACTATCGCGGGGCTTGCGGCAGTCCACGCAAAAACTTTTATCGATTCAACCGGCGACGCTTACCTTTCAAGAACGGTCGGAGTTCCTCACGAGCGCGGCTACGAAAAGACCGGCAACAATCAGCCGTTGAGTTTTCGTTTTGAAATGGGCGGCATAGATATTGACCGGCTTTATCAGTACGTTGCCATTGAGCTGAAAGAAGATTGGTGCAAGAGCAAGCCGCCTTACTTTGAAATTGCCGAAGCCATGCACAGAACTCAACGCTACAAGCTGGAAGATTTCATGGCGCGCGGAGTCGAGAGCGGAGAAATTTCCCAAGAGGAAGCCGAGTACATGCAAGCTTATTCCATTATCGGCAAGAATGGAGTAATGAGCATGAACTTCCCCGAAATTCCCGTGAAGTTTAAATCGACAGACCCGATTGATTACAGCAGGGCGGTTGCTTACGGGAGAAAGATGATGAGAAATACCGCGCAGTATTTAATTCGTCACCTGCCCGGCTTTGAAAATGCGTATATCAGCCGCGAGGCCGTGATGCTCGGCGCGCGTGAATCGTGGAGAATTATCGGCAAGTATTACATGGTCGAAGACGATTACCACAATCAGAGCCGTTTTGCCGATGCTGTCGTTCGCACCGCGTGGTTTATAGACGCGCACGGGGAAAAAGTTTCGGAAAAACTTCCGGCGGGCGGTTTCTACGAAGTGCCTTACCGCGCTTTAATCTCCGACAAAATTTCAAATCTTATCGTCACCGGACGCTGCATAAGCGCGAGTTTCATTTTGCAGGCGTCCATGAGAATTCAGCCGACGTGCATGAGTATCGGTGAGGCGGCGGGAATTGCGGCCGCCTACGGTTTGAAAAATAATATCGCGGCGAACCAAATTGAGTGGGATAAAATTCCCGCAAGCAAGAGGAGCTACGTTAGTCAGGGTTGATTTAATATGGAAAAATATATCGGCGCGCAGGGCGTCTTGGAAAAAAAGAAAAATTATATCATGCCGTGTCTCGGTCATTTTTACGCGAACCCGCCGGAATTTGTGCGCGGGCGCATGCAATTTCTCTTCGACGACACCGGCAAAAAATATCTCGATATGTACGCGGGGGTTTCCGTGATAAATTGCGGGCACTGCAATCCTTTTATCACGCGGCGCATCGTCGAGCAGATCCAAAAACTTCAGCATGTGTGCAATATTTATTTGACGGAGCATTTTGTTAATCTTGCTGAACGTCTTGCCGAAGTCACGCCCGGGAATTTGCAGAAAAGTTTTTTCTGTTCGACGGGCACGGAGGCGAACGAAGGCGCGCTGTTGTTGGCGACAATCTACACGAACAGTTCAGAGTTTATCGCGCTGCAAAACGGTCTTCACGGCAGGACGAAACTCACGATGAGCTTGACGGGTATTGGCATGTGGAGGACGGATCCTAATCCCGTCGGCGGAATTAGTTTTGCGCCGAATCCCTATTGTTATCGTTGTCCGCTCGGCAAAAAATTTCCCGAATGTGATTTGGAATGCGCGAATAAAATTGAAACGATTATTCAGACGGCGACGAGCGGCAGACCCGCCGCGATGATTGCCGAGCCGATTCAGGGCAACGCGGGTATCGTCGTGCCGCCGCCCGGTTATTTTAAGCGCGTCAAGGAGATTCTGGAAAAGTACGGCGCGCTTTTGATTATCGACGAAGTTCAGACGGGTTTCGCGCGCACGGGGAAAATGTTCGCCATCGAAAATTTCGGCGTCGTCCCCGACATAATGAGCATGGCTAAGGCTCTGGGCAACGGACAACCGATTAGCGCGTTTATTTCGACGGCGGAAATTGCCGACTACTACATAAGACCGGGCGCGTCGACTCTCGGCGGCAACCCTGTTTCGTCGACGGCGGGGCTTGCCGTGCTCGATTACATTGCGTCGAAAAATTTGATGCGCAATGCCTTTGAACGCGGCAAGCAACTTAAAAACGGGTTGTTGGCTCTGCAAAAAAAATATCCGATTATCGGCGACGTGCGCGGTATCGGATTAATGATTGGCGCGGAACTCGTCCACGCGGACAAATCCCCCGCCGTCAGGGAAACGGATGCGATTATTGAGGCGTTAAAAGATCTCGGCTTTATCGTCGGCAAAAACGGCGTCGGACGAAATGTTCTTGCCTTCCAGCCGCCGCTTATTATCACCGCGCAGGACGTCGACGACACTTTGAACGCGCTAAATTTAGTCCTCGCGAAGGGGTACGCCAATTAACGGATTAATCGTCGGTGCAATTTCCTCCAAACATTTTTCAAAAGCCCCGCGACGCGCGCGCAGGTTGCTGGTCTTCGATTTAAAATCCTGGCTGGAGGTCGTGACTTCCAGGACGCTCATATCGTTGCAAAGGTAGCCGTCAACTTGAACGGTGATTCGATTTTTTTGGCGGCCGCCGGAATTATTTTGGCTGTCGATATTTTCTTCGACGACGAGGAAGAGAATTTTTTGACAGCCGCTTTCTTTTACGAAGCCCACCAAATTTTGCCTGCGGATTGTCGTCTCTCCGATAATGTCATTGTTCAGCAAAAACTTTTGATATTTCGTCTGCATGTCCTTGCCAACTCTGCAGAAAGGACCTTTGGGCGCACTGAAAATTTTTTCGACGCGCCTGTAATAATCTTCGGTCTTAAATTCCGTGCCGCCGATTATTACGACGCCGACTTTGCTGTAAGTTTTTTCAGCGGCTAAGGTCGTGCAAGAAAACATCAGCAAAAAAATCGGCAACAGGATAAAAAATTTTTTCATGGTGAATCCTCCCTTAAAATTCTATTCCGCGCTGCGCGACTATCCCTTTTTGAAACGGGTGCTTGATTAATTTCATTTCGGTGACGAGGTCTGCAATGTCTATTAATTTTTGCGTGGCGTCGCGTCCCGTCAAAACTAAATGGAGTTGCGGCGGGCGGTCTTCGATAAGCGCGATTAATTCTTCTTCGCCGATTAATCCGAACTTGACGGCGTAATTTATTTCGTCGAGAATAATTAAATCCCAATCGCCGGAAATAATTTCTTGCCGCGCAGTTTCGAGCGCGATTTTTGCGGCGGACTTGTGTTGAGAAATTTCGCCCTTGTTGGTGAAACCGAGCCCGCACTGTCGAATTTCGATTTTCTTTTCGGAAAGAGCGGCGGAAGTTTTCGCGAGCAAGTCAAGCGCGTCGATTTCGCCGGGACGTTGCCCGCCTTTAATGAACTGCAAAATTAAAACCCTCAAGCCCGCGCCGAAAGCCCGCAGTGCCAAACCGAGCGCGGCAGTAGTTTTGCCCTTGCCGTCGCCGGTGTGAACGATTAAAAGCCCTTGCGTCATGATTCTCCCTCCTTGACGCGCGGCATTGAGATTTTCAGCGCGTCGCGTAAATTTTCGACGGGCAATAAATTTATTTTCGTCGAAGTCTGCATTTTTGAGACTTCGGCGAAATTTTTTTTCGGCAGGATTATATTTGCGAAACCCATTTTGATTGATTCGTCCACACGTTGCCGCGCCTTGCTCACCGCGCGAACTTCCCCGCCCAATCCGACTTCGCCGAATATCGCGCATTGCGGCAAGAGTTTTCTGTTCGCGAAACTGGACGCCAGCGCAACGGATATTGGTAAATCTGCCGCCGGCTCGTCGATTTTTATTCCGCCCGCCGTCTTAACGTAGACGTCGCAGGAACCGATACTAAGGTGCAGTCTTTTTTCCAGCACGGCAAGCAAAAGTTGGATTCGTTTTATGTCGACTGAATCGCTTGTTCTGCGCGGAGGCATGAAGGGAGTCGGCGCGACGAGTGCTTGAACTTCGACGAGCAACGGGCGCGTTCCTTCGACTGTCGGGACAATCACGCTGCCAATGTCGTCGGCTTTTTCCGGCAAGAAAAGTTTGGAGGCGTCGGGCACGTCAACGAGTCCGCTGTCACGCATTTCAAACAGACCAATTTCCGAAGTCGCGCCGAAACGATTTTTTATCGCGCGCAAAACGCGGAAGTCAGCATTTCTTTCGCCCTCGAAAAACAAAACCGTGTCGACGATATGTTCAAGGACGCGCGGCCCGGCAAGGTTGCCGTCCTTCGTGACGTGACCGATTATAAAAGTCGTGACGCCGTGACTTTTCGACAGCCGCATTAATGCCGCCGAACATTCGCGAACTTGCGAAACACTGCCCGGCGCGCTTTCGATATCGGATTTATAAATCGTCTGAATGGAATCGACAATCAGAAGTTCGGGCTCAATTTTTTCGACGTGCTGAACAATCCGTTCAAGATTATTTTCCGCGCAAATGAAAAGCTCGTCGGCGAGTGCGTTGAGGCGTTCGGCGCGCATGCGAATTTGCCTGGAACTTTCTTCGCCGGTGACGTAGAGGACGCGCCGATTATTTTTCGCGACAAAAGCACAGACCGCCAGCGTCAAACTGGACTTGCCGACGCCGGGATCTCCCGCGATTAAAATAATCGAGCCTGGAATTAATCCGCCGCCGAGCACCCTATCGAGTTCGCCGGAGCCCGTCGAAAATCTGGGCAGTTCCGTTAAATCAACTTCGGCGATCCTGCGCGGAATTTCGTATGCCGTCGTCAAAGCGTGAGGAGATTTTATTTCCTCGAAAGTTTCTTCAACGAGAGTGTTCCAATTTCCGCAAGTCGGACATTTTCCCAGCCACTTGACGGACTCCGCGCCGCATTCTTGACAAACGTATTTAGTTTTTTTCTTAGCCATACTAACCCCTTTCCCCTAATCTCTTCCTTCTTTTGAATCTTTTCTTTTGGTGCAAAAGAAAAGAAGCAAAAGAAAACTGCCCGCAGAGGTCGCATCACGCGACCAAATGCGGGCAGCCGCCCATCCTTGGGCGGCTACTCTCATCTTCAAACTAACTACTAATCTCTAACCACTAAAAACTTGTTTCATTTCGTCAGATTGAAAAACTTCCTGCACATTGCCGAATTTCAAAACGCGCTTGTTGAGCAAAATAATTTTGTCAGCGTATTTTTCAACCATGTCTAAATCGTGCGAGATTAAAAGTATCGCCAAATCTTCTTCAGCGCAGAGTTTTGCCGCGAGTTCGTAAAAAATTTCCATTCCGATTTTGTCGACGCCGCTGACAGGTTCGTCAAGCAACAACAAATCCGGCAGCGGGTCGAGAGCCAAAGCCAAAAGCACGCGCTGAAGTTCTCCGCCGGAAAGCGCGCCGAGCCTCCTGTCGATTAAATATTCTGCTTGCACGCGCCGCAAATTTTTCAAAACTCTTTCGCGGATAAAACTCGACGGGCACAGCCACACCGGCCGCCACGTCAAGCACGCCATGAATAAATCCAGCACCGAAGTTGGCGACGTCGTGTCGAATTTTAAAGTCTGCGGGACGTAGCCGATTATCGGGCGCAAATGTTTTCCCTTCGCGTCGAAATAATTCAGCTTGCCCGTGTGTTGGACTTCGCCGAGAATGGATTTTAACAGCGTCGATTTTCCCGCGCCGTTCGGTCCGATTAACGCCGTCAGCTCCCCGCAGTGCAAAGTGAAGTTCACGTCTTGAAAGATTGTCAGTTCGCCGACTTGCACGCCGAAATTTTCCACTTGCGTTTCGCATAATTTTGCCTTGTGATGTTTTTTCAATCAGTTCACCAACTTTTTAAATTCGCGGCAGGAAAATTTTAACAGCGCGGCGGCGTAGAATATCAAAACGAAAATCGACGGCAAGTTAAATCCTGCGCGCAAAAGTTCGCTCGTGTGAGTCAGCGGCAAAATTTCTATCACGACGCGGACAATTTCGGGGAGCTGTTGCGCAGAAAAAAATGTTCCGCACAAAAAACTCATCGGCATCAAAAAATACGTGTTGACTTGCGCAAGTTCTTCGTAGGTTTGCACGCGCATTGCCGCGCAGAATCCCACGCCCGCGAAAATTATTGAGTTGAGTACAACCACGAAAAAAAATTCTGCCGCCCGACCGAAGCTTGAGAAAAATTTCAGCTCCGCGCCGAAAATTATTGCCACGCCCAAAATCAACGCCGTCGAAATCAGCGCGCGCAGGACTGCCGAATTTATTTTGCCGACGACGTAGGCAACCGGCGAAATCGGCGCGCTAAGATATTCTTCAAGGCTTTTGTGATAAATTTTTTCGGTGTGGACGGTGATAATGCTCATGTAGCTGACGTTCATTGTGTTCAGCGCGATAATGCCGGGTACGAGAAAATCCAGGTAAGTTCCGCTTTCGAGCGAGATATTTTTTCCGAGACCCCAGCCGAAGGCGACGAGATACAGCACGGGCGTCACCAGCCGCGACAGGATAAATTTTTTCAGGCGGCGGCGCAAAACGATCCAATCGCGCCACATGACAGTTTGAACGTCGAAAAAAAACGAAGAGAAATTTTTCATTGCGCGCGCATCAAATTCAGGCGTTCGAGTTCTTTTTTGTGACGAGCCAGCGCGAAACCAATGCGCTTGCGTTCGTCTTCGGTGAAGTCCGGATTTTCGTACGCCGCTTCGATTTTTTTCAGGCGCGCGGCAACTTCGGCAATCTCCTTTTCCAAAACAAAATCGTCGTTCAGCGCGAGACCGTACACGGCGTTAATTTTTTCGTGCGTCGTTTGGTAAAAAGATTTTTCGCCGGAAATTTCTCCGAGCATTTTTGCAAGCTCCAACAAAATTTCAAAAGGGTTTTTCCCCGCGTCGATTGAATCGCTCATTTTCGTGCGCAGATTCTCCGCCGCGCCATACATAAAATTTTTTTCAGCCAAAATAAAAACCTCTACTCCGACATAATTTTTGCGTTTTCTGCTGCGGATAAGCCGGCGGAAAATTTTTTCAAAGCGGCAACTGCTTCCTCGAAAGAATTTTTCAAGACGAGTTCGACGCGGTTGCCCAAAAGTTTTTTCGCCTGCCTGAAGACCAAACGGTAATCTGGACTCGACGAAACCAAAACATAATTTGCCGCCAAATCTGAGTGAGCCGCGCCGACAATTTCCGCCGTCGACGGGGAAGATTCTTCGCTGCCCGAAACCAAAATCGATGCGCCCGCGTCCTGAAGTTTTTGCGCCTCTTCGGAATTTCTTGCGACTGCCAACGCCGCGACTTTCATCAGCGTATCACCGGTAGGGAGCACGTGACTTTCGCTCATGTTGACGATTTTTATATCGCGGAGCGGACCCCAGCCCAACGCCTGGTCCAACGCCTTGCCGACGTGGTCAGTGTGCAAATGGACGTCGACGCCGCCGCTCATCCTCTCGACAATCGAAAAACTGCTGAAGTCTTTCATTTGCCGTTCGAGTTCGGAAACGCTGGCCTTGATACTTTTCACGCGCAGGCGAATGCAATACGGGCGGACGCGGTCATTTCGCGGGTCGGGCATATTTTTGTGGATACCGAGACCGAGCGACAGACTTACCGCCGGCGAAACAAAATTCCCGTCCAGACCTTTAAGGCAGCCTTTCAAAAAACTCAACATGATATTTGCGCCGGCATTATCTTTTCCCGCGTCGTTGATAATATTTTCGCCGGAAGAGATTGCCCTTTCCAAAATTTCAGAAATAGGCATCCCATCACGAACTGCGTGATAAGCTCCCTTCGCCACCGCCTTCGCCACAGTGATAAAAGGGCTTTCCGGCTCTTCGGGTATCGAACGTTGCGCGTAGAGGATACCATATTGAAAAGCCTTGCCGAACTCTGAACCGGTGGCGTCGTATTTTCCTGTCAAGCCCGTCGAAATTCCTCGAAACATCTGCGCCAAAACGACGCCGGCATTTCCCCTTGCGCCGAAGACCGCCGCAGTTGCAACTCTTCGACTCAAGCCGCCGATACTGTCGTCTTTTGCGTCGGCGAGCGGCATCACGGCGGCACCCATCGTCCTTAAAATGTGCGTCCCCGGCAGAGTCCCCGCGCCGTTCTGTGAATTTATATTTTCGTACTCAAGCAAAAATTCGCTGTACGCTCCGGAGACCATGCGCTTAAAATCTCCGCCGGTGATAACTTCCCTGCTACCCGTCATATCCACACCGCCTTTTTTTGTAAAATTAAAAGGATTATCGTATGTAATTCGCGAAATAACTAAAATCACCTTTAAAAGAGGGAGGAAATTTTCATGCCCAGAATAAAAATGGACGACGAAATAAAAATTTCTGCTGAAGAACCAAAACCCAGGCGCGGCAGAAGGAGAAAAAATTCTGAAACTCCTGTTGTTGAAAAACCGAAACGCACCCGCGCAAAAAAAATTTCTGAAGAACCAAAAGTTACGGAAGTCGAAGAAATTCCTAAGATTGATTACAAAAACGACGGGCGTGAAAAAATTTTCGCCCTCGATATTGGTACGCGCAGTGTTATCGGGATTGTTGCCGAGCAGGAAGAGGACGGGCGGCTGACAATCATTGCAACGAGACGCAGGGAGCACACCACCCGCGCGATGCTTGACGGACAGATTCATGACGTGCCGCAAGTCGCCGCAGTGATCAATCAAGTACGTGACGAGCTGGAGGAGAAAGTGGGCAAACTCACCAGCGCGGCGGTGGCGGCGGCGGGGCGTGCTCTTTACACAATGACGGCAGTTGCTGAAACGGAAGTGCACGGGCTTGTTACGGCGGAGCAGCAGAGTAATTTGGACTTCGCGGGCGTGCAGCTTGCTCAATCTCAACTTTCGGAGTCGCGGGCAGTTCCGGACGAGATGAGTTATTACTGCGTCGGCTTCAGCGTGATAAATTACGAACTCGACGGCAGTCGCTTAAAAAGTTTGGTCGGTCAGCGCGGGAGGATTGCCAAAGCGAGGGTCATTGCAACTTTTTTGCCGCGTCAAGTTATCGATTCAATGCAGAGCGCGCTGAAATATTCCGGTCTGGAGATGCGCGCGCTGACACTGGAGCCTATCGCCGCGATTAATGTTTTGATTCCGCCGACGATGCGCCATTTAAATTTGGTGCTCGTCGATATTGGCGCGGGCACTTCGGACGTCGCCATTACGAAGAACGGTTCGGTTATCGCCTATGGAATGGTTCCGGTTGCCGGCGACGAAATTACAGAGGCGTTGAGCCAAAAATTTCTGCTCGATTTCAATGTTGCCGAAGACATAAAAAGAAAATCCGCGCTCGGCGAAAAATCTAAGTTCACGGACATTTTGGGCGGCAGTCACGATTTGACGGCGGAGGAGATTGTCACCGCGATAACCGACAGCATTATTCGTCTTGCCGAAGCGATTTCAAAAACCGTGCTCGAATTGAACGGCGGTGAAGTTCCTCAAGCGGTGATGCTCGTGGGTGGCGGTGCGCTGACTCCGAATTTGCAAAAGCATGTTGCCGCCGCGTTGAGTATTCCCGAACCGCGCGTTGGTGTTCGCAAGCCCGACGTCGTCGAAGGGATTGTCAATATTCCCCGCGAACTTTATTCGCCGGACGCGATAACCCCGCTGGGAATTTTGAAGGTTGCGTCGATTCATACGCTACATTTTTTGACGGTCTACATAAACGACGTGGAATACAGCCTCTTCCATTTCAAAGATTTGACGATTGGCGACGCCTTCTTGAACGCGGGGATTCGGCTGAGCAAATGGAATGGCAAACCCGGGCTCGGCTTAATGATCACTGTCGACGGCGAGAGGAAATTTTTTCGCGGGAGCATGGGCACGCTGGCTGAAGTCACTGTCGACGGGGAACCCGCGACGCTGGAGACGCCGATTAAAAATAAATGTTTCATAAATATTGAGCGCGGCAAGGACGGAAAAATCCCCGAACTGCGGCTCGGCGACGTCGTGACGCCTGAACCAGGTATTACCGTCGAAATTAACGGGCTTGAAGAAATTATTTCGCCGAAAATCACCGTCAACGACGAAGTCAGCCTGCCTACTCGTCTGCTGAAAGACGGCGACGTTATTCAAACGGTTATGCCGCGCACGATTGGCGAGGTACTTCGTCTGACCGGCTATCCTCCCACCGGACGAAAAATTTCTTACACGCTGAACGGGAAGAAGTACAGCTACACTTGCACGCCGAAAATTTTAATGGACGACGGCGAAGTTCAAATTTCCCTGCCCGTTCACGACGGCGACAAAATTGAGTACTACGCGAACGACAGCCCGAAGGCGGCGGACATTATAAAAATTTCCGAGATTAATTCTTCGATAAAAATTTTCTACGGCGGGCAAGAGTTCAAAATTCCGACGATGGCAAGCATAACTTTGACCGTCAACAACCGCCCCGCGAACATGAACACGCTGATTAATGACGGCGCGACGATTAATTACAGGAAGATTGAAAATAATGCGGTGACTGTTTCGGATGCGTTGCTTGCCGTTGATTTTCAGCCGCCGCCACCGAAAAGCCGCATAAGTTTTTCCATAAAAGTAAACGACCTCCCCGCAGATTTTGCCTCACCCATGCGCGACGGCGATACCCTCGAAATTATTTTGAAGGCTCCGGACGGTACGATTTTGCCTTCGACCAGCGGCGTTGAAGTCCCGATAAAAAAAGATATTAACGAAACGATTTTGCCAAGCGTAAAAATTCCGGCGAACAGCACACCCATGCGAGAATTGACTACGCGCCGTAAACTCACCATTCAAGATTTTATTCGCAACGACTGAAAGGAGATTTTTATGATTCATGTTTGCTACGGGCTCCACGACAAAGACGGGCGGTACTCGAAATTTACCGGCACTTCCATGTTATCTCTATTTGAGAATGTTTCTAACCCCCCCCGTCGGTTGTGGTGCACATTTTGCACGACAACACCTTGACGCAAGATAACCGCGACAAGTTTGTTTACATTGCGGGGCGTTATGGGCAAGCTGTAAGATTTTATAACGTCGAACAGCTCTGCGCGAATGAAATTTCGTATTTCAAGGAAATGAATCTGGCTTACACGGTGGGTTCGATTTTTCGTTTTATGATTTTAAATTTATTTCCTAAGGAGATAGAAAAAATTATCTACCTGGATTCGGACGTTATCATTAATTTGGATATAAAAACTTTGTGGGAAATTGATATAGGCGATAAACCTTTGGCGGCTGTTCCCGAAATTGCAAACGAGTCGATTGATCCGCAATTATTTTTCCCGATTTGTCGAGAAGGTTTCGTGAAGGGGGAAAATTATTTTAATTCCGGAGTCATGGTAATGAATTTGGAGAGGTTGCGCAGGGAAGAAGAGACCTTGAAAAAAGGATTTACCTTTCAAAGTCAACACCCGCGATACATTCATTTTGACCAGGATGTTTTGAATTATTGTTTCTCGAATGACTACGTGAAGTTGCCGAGAAAATTTAACAGGCTTGTCGGCAGCAAACGTATCAACGGCAGTCTGCATGCTGAAGACAGAATTTGCCACTACGCGGGCGGCACCTTGCAGCTGAATATGGACGAGGCTCCCAATCGTTTGTGGGTAAAGTGTTTCGCGAAAACTCCCTGGTTCAATTCTGATATAATTGGTCGTCTCTATGAGGGCATACGACAAATTTTTATTGAGCGGCAAAATTTCGCAACACAAGTTTCTGCGGTAATGTCCGGCAAGGAACGCGCTTTCTTCATACCACCGGAAAATCTCGATACGGCAAAAAAAATCTTCGCCATAAGTGACAGCGAAGAAATAATTGCCGCCGTCACGCAGGAGTCCTTACAAAATTTAATAGACTCCATGAAAAAATCTCGCGGCAAAAAAATTTTTTTCATATTCGTTGGAGATTTTCAGGCGGTAGGATTTGAATTGACAAAGGCGGGGTTCGTCGAAGGAAAAGATTTTCTCAACGCGCTTGCATTTTTGTCAGACGCGCACGGCATTCATTTCGATTCATACCCGCTGGTAAAAATAATGTAAAGGAGATTTTTATGATTCACGTTTGCTACGGGCTCTACGATAAATTCGGGCGGTACTCGAAATTTACCGGCACTTCTATGTTATCTCTATTTGAGAATGTTTCTAACCCCCCCCCCGTCGGTTACGATACATATTTTGCACGACAACACTTTGACGCAAGATAACCGCGAAAAATTTGTTTACATTGCGGGGCGTTATGGGCAGGTCGTAAAATTTTACAACGTCGAAAAAATTTGCGCGGATAAGATTAAAGAATTTCTGCAACTGATGCCATCAATAACCAGTACTGCTTACAGCGTTGCCTCACTTTACAGGCTCTTGGCTCCTTTCGTATTTGACAAGGATATAAAAAAATTTATTTATCTCGACGCTGATACGATAGTAGACTTAAATATAAACGAGCTTTGGCAAATTTGTATTGGCGATCATATTTTGGCGGCCGTTCCTGAATTTTCAAACGGCGTAGATACGAATGATTCTTTTTTCTTGTGCAGAAATAATTTTGTAAAAATCGAAGACTATTTCAACGCCGGTGTACTCGTCATAAATTTGGAAAAGATGAGAAATGAAAATGAACATATATGTCAAGGAATGAATCTTATCGCTTCGGATTTAAGGTACAGATCTTTTGACCAAGATGTTTTGAATTATTGTTTCTCGAATGACTACGTGAAGTTGCCGCGAAAATTCAACAGGTTTGTAAATTTTGCACAAGAGACCGGCGAAAATATTGTTGAGAAAAAAATTTATCATTATGTCGGTGCTTCCTTGACACTCGATATTCACAACGAATTTAATAGGCTTTGGCTGGGGTATTTCGCGAAAACTCCATGGTTCAGCGTCGAGACAATCAGTCACCTTTACGAGGGCACACGGCAGATTTTTATTGAGCGGCAAAATTTCGCGATACAAGTTTCTGCGGCAATGTCCGGCAAGGAGCGCGCTTTCTTCATACCGCCGGAAAATCTCGACACGGCAAAAAAAATCTTCGCCATAAGTGACAGCGAAGAAATAATTGCCGCCGGCGCGCAGGGGTCTTTCCAAAATTTAATAGACTCCATGAAAAAATCTCGCGGCAAAAAAATTTTTTTCATACTCGTTGCGGATTACCGTACGTTAGGATTTGAATTGACAAAGGCGGGGTTCGTCGAAGGGAAAGATTTTCTGAACGCGCTTGCATTTTTGTCAGACGCGCACAGCATTCCGCTCAATTCATACCCGCTGGTACACATGATTTAAAAAAAAATTACTGCGGGAAAATTTTTAGAAGGTTCGCCATTTCGATAGCAGACATTGCCGCGTCGGAACCTTTGTTGCCCGCCTTCGTACCCGCGCGCTCAATCGCCTGCTGAATATTTTCTGTCGTGACGACGCCAAAAATCGTGGGTACGCCCGTCGTCAAGCCGACCTGCGCGACGCCTTTTGAAACTTCGTTGCAAACATAATCGTAGTGAGTAGTGGAGCCGCGAATGACTGCGCCGAGACAAATCACCGCGTCGAATTTTTTGCTCGACGCCATTTTTTTTGCGACAATAGGAATTTCAAAAGAGCCGGGCACCCACGCAACGGAAATATCTTCGTCAGCGACCTCGTGTCTTTTCAAAACGTCCAGTGCGCCGCCCAAAAGCTTGCTCGTGATAAATTCGTTAAACCGCGCGACGACGATAGCAATTTTTAAATCGCGCCCGCTCATGTTTCCTTCGTAAACGTTCATGAATTTTTGTCCTCCCCGAAAATATGACCCATCTTTATTTTTTTGACGGTTAAATATTTTTTGTCGAATTTTGTTGGAGCCACGACTATTGGCACGCGCTCGGTTATCGTCAAGCCGTGTCCTTCAAGCCCCGCGCGTTTTGCGGGATTGTTCGTCATCAGCCGGATCGAAGTCAATCCCAAATCCGCAAGAATCTGCGCGCCGATACCGTAATCCCTCAAATCGGGCTTGAATCCCAAAAGAACATTCGCCTCGACGGTGTCCTTGCCCTCGTCCTGCAAAACGTAAGCGCGGATTTTATTCGCCAGCCCGATACCGCGCCCCTCCTGCCGCATGTACAGGACGACGCCTTGACCCTCCTTCTCGATTTTCTTCAAGGCAGTCTGAAGTTGTTCGCCGCAATCGCAACGAAGAGAGCCGAGCGCGTCGCCCGTCAAGCACTCCGAATGAACGCGAACCAAAACATTTTCCTTGCCGGCAACGTCGCCCTTGACGATAGCCAGATGACATTTTCCGTCAAGAGAATTTTCGTAAGCCTTCAGCCTGAAATGTCCAAACTTGCTCGGAAAATCGGCGTCGGCAATCTGCTTGACAAACTTTTCAGTGTTTTTGCGGTACTCAATCAGCCCGCGAACGGTGATAATGTTCAGCCCGTGTTGCGCGGCAAATTTTTTCAGCTTTTCGGTGCGCATCATGTGCCCGTCGTCGTCCATAATCTCGCAACAAAGTCCGGCGGGATAAAGTCCGGCAAGCCGCGCCAAGTCCGTCGTCGTCTCGGTGTGTCCTGCGCGCCGAAGCACTCCGCCTTCGACGGAACGCAAAGGAAAAACGTGACCGGGTTTTCTGAAACTTGCCGCCTTTGCATTCGGATCCAACATAAGTTTAATCGTGCGGCATCGTTCGTAAGCAGAAATACCCGTCTCCGTGTCGAAGGCGTCAATGGAAACCGTGAACGCCGTCTCGTGATTATCGGTGTTGTTCATTACCATTTGGCTTATGCCGAGTTCGTCAAGCCGCTTGCCGATAATCGGCGTGCATATCAGCCCTTTCGCATAAGTCGCCATAAAATTAATGTGTTCGGGCGTGACTTTTTCCGCCGCGCAAATTAAATCGCCTTCGTTTTCGCGGTCTTCGTCGTCAATAACGACAATCATCTTGCCGCTCCTAATATCGTCAATCGCCTGTTCAATCGTTGCAAATTCGCTCATAAAAATTTCCCTTCCATTTTATTCAAAGTCAATCGTCTTCGGATAAATCTTAGAAGATTTGGCAAGGTGTTCCAAAATCAGTTCCGCCTCCTGTCCGGTGACGAACGTCGGGCAAAAATCATTGTAAGCCGCCGTCGAAGAAATTCTGCAGGGAATAATTTTCGGCGTGATAAAAATATTTTCGCCTCGCCTGTCAATCGACGCCTGCAAAATAAAAGTTTCCTTGTCGCTGGGATTAACATTCGCGCCGAAACAGAAATTGCCGAGACTGTACGCGATAATTTTCCCCTTGTAGAGTTCGATACCCTGCATAACGTGCGGGTGTGCGCCCACGACAATATCTGCGCCGCTGTCTATCGTGAAATGCGCAATGGCGTCTTGAATCTCGTCGCTGAAGTATTCCTTTTCCCCGCCCCAATGAAATTCCACGACGACGACTTCAGCAGATTTTTTGTCGCGCAAATTTTTTATGTCCGCTGAAATTTTTTCGCGCAGGTCGGGAGTATTTTCCCAGCCCTGATAGCCGAGAAAACCAATCTTCATGCCGCGCACTTCAACTAAATCTGAATAACCTTCCCCACAAAAATTTATCCCGTTCTCAATCAAAAGATTAACCGTGTCTTTGAAACCAATTGCGCCACAATCGTAAATGTGATTGTTGGAAAGGTTGCACATTTCCACAGAGCCGGCGGTCAAAATTTCTACGTACTTCGGTTCGCCGCGAATAGTGAATTGTTTAATCGCGGTCTGCGGATTGTTCGTCAAAGGTCCCTCCAAATTCACGAAGGTTATATCGTCCGCCGCGAAAATCGGTTTGACGTTGCCGAGATAATATTCCGGACCGTGCCGCCAATAATATTCAAAGTCACTTTCCGCGCCGGAAAAACTTCCCAGCGTACAGTCTCCGGCGAAAGAAATCACAACCGGCTTGAATTTTTCTTCGGGCTTGACTTCTTCAGCGGGAGCGGTCTCAATTTTTTCGGCGGGAGGATTTTTAGCCGCCCCGACGTCGTTTTGACTGGCGCAACTCGAATTTAATAAAGTCAACGTAATCAGAAAAAGGGCTTGAAAAATTTTTCGCATGGCACCGTTCCTTTAAAATCCATTCTCAATTAAAAAATCTCGTGTCAAATTTTGCGACGCGGCTTTGAAATTTATCAGCCGGTCGACATATTTTGCAAGGACGTCCGTTTCAATGTTGACAAGACTGCCGGCGCGCTTGCCGCCAAAATTCGTAACCTCGCGCGTGTGCGGAATCATGGACACGCTAAAATTTTCGGCGGTCGCGTCGACGACGGTCAAGCTTATCCCGTCAAGGGCAACAGAACCTTTCGCGGCGATTTGTCGCAACAAAAAATTTTCCGCCGCCACGTCAAAAAAAATCGCGTTGCCTTCGGGACGAACTCTGATAATTTTCCCGACGCCGTCAATGTGCCCGCTGACGATATGCCCGCCGAGCCTGTCGCCGATTTTCAGCGCGCGCTCCAAGTTGACGCCGCCGCCGCCGTGAATTTCCGCAAGGGAAGTCCGCCGCAGAGTTTCGGGCATGACGTCCGCCGCGAAAAAATCTTCCCCAAAATCCGTGACAGTCAAACAAATTCCGTTCGTCGAAATGCTGTCGCCGATTTTCATATCGTCCAAAATTTTCGCGCAAGAAATTTCGATGCGCCCGCCGTCAAAATTTTTCAGCCGCCCAATTTCTTCAATAATCCCCGTGAACAAAATCTTCCTCCTCAACCAAAAACCGCCTCGAAGCAAACCACTTCGGGCGGCAAATTTTCTACGCCAACTCAAAATGCTCTTTCCCGTCCGGACTTTACCGTCGGTCCCGGAATTTCGCCGGGTCTTGCTGAAAAATTTTTGGCTCGCGGACTTTTACCGCCGGTGAGGAATTTCACCTCGCCCCAAGAGTCTCCTAATTCTAGCAGATTATCGGAAAAACTTCAAGCTGTTTTAATTTTAATCAGCTCCACCATATCGCCGACATTTTTTAAATCCTCCAGGTCTTTCGTCTTGAATTTAATCTTGAAACGTTTTTCAATCGCGACGACCAGCCGAATCTGCGCGACGGAATCCCAATCGGGAATATCGGCGGCGTTCGTCTCCGGCTTGAGAATAATTTCTTCGTCGTCGAAGACGTCATGAAAAATCGGTGTCAGCTCCTCAAAAATTTTTGCCTCGTCCATTTAAAAAACCTCCCCGCCCGCAACCGGAATGTTCGCGCCGGTCACGAAAGAATTTTTTTCCGAAAACAAATATTCCGCCAAATTTGCGACGTCCTTCGGCGCGGCGTTGCGTTTCGTCGGATTTGCCGCCGCACTTTTTTCGACGATTGATTCATGAATATTTTGCAGAAATTTTGTTTCCATCATCGAAGGCGAAATCATATTGACCTGGATATTTTTCGGCGCGTACTCCGCCGCCAACGCCTTGCCCAATCCCATGAGCGCGTATTTCGCCGTGACGTACGTGGACAAAAATTTTGGCGGCACGTTCATTGAGCACGACGACAACACCAAAATTATTTTCCCGCGCTCGATTTTCGCCATTGGTTTGATTAATTTTCCGAGCACTTCGACAATTGAGCGGCACTGCACGTTAATTTGAATTTCAAAATCCAGCCACGTCATTTCGCTGAAACGCAGGTAATTCACCGGAACAGCCGGCGCGTGCAAAATATGCGTCGGCACAAAATTTTCTGCAAGCAAGACGTCGACAAAATTTTTCGTGTCCGATTCGGAATTAAAATCCGCCTGAAAAATTTTCATCTGCGCGGGAATTTTACTTTGCAGTTCGCATAATCTGTCCTTGTTCCGAAAATACTGCGCCATAATTTCATCTTCAGCCCGCCACGCATGCCGCCGGATAAACTCCAAACATATTTCCGAAGACGCGCCCAAAAATAAAAATTTGCTCACGAGCTACCCCCCCCCATTTTTTCTTGACGCCCGCTTCGATAATCGCGCGCGAAACTTTTTTGCCGTCCTGGTTGCGAATGTACGCCTTGATGACAATTTGTTGGAAGAGATCCCGCTTTTCGATTATCTTCGCCTCGCAAGTCAAAATATCTCCGACAAAAACCGGCGACAAAAAATCCGCGCGGACGCTGTGCAAAAAACAATACTTGCCGGGCAGATAGACGCCGGTCAAGCAGGAATAAAGCGACGCCGTCAACATGCCGTAAACCACGCGCGATTTAAAACCGCTCGCCTTCGCAAAATTTTCGTCGCTGTGCAGAGGATTTTCGTCACCGGACAAAGCGCGAAAACTTTCAAGCATCTCGTTCGTGACTTCGCGGGAAAAATTTGCACTCTGCCCGACAAAAAGTTCGTCGTAGCCGAAAATTTTTACCTCCTGCAACTCAATCACCTCCAACGACGATAAAATTTTCGCGCGCGGCAATCCGATTCTGATTTTCCCGATAAAAATCCCCGCGCCGTTTGTCGTCCGCAGAAATGGCAAGCGTATCGAAATAACCTTCCGCCTCCAGCGCGCGAATATATGAAAAAACATCCGCCGAATCAATTTCCGGCACGGCGACTTCGGGCAAATTTTTTCGGACAATCTCGCGTTCGGCGGGGCTGTCGTCCAGAAAAACCAGGCTGTCCAATCCGATATTAAGTTCGCGCGAAATTTTTGCGACGTTCAAATTTTTTGGCTCCCAGTTCGCAAGGAAAATCGCGAAGTCTTCGAGAGTCAAAACGCTGTCGGGATGACTGAACCCGCTTTTCGCGACGTCCTCATCATTTTTCGAGCACACCGCCAAAATTATCCCGCGATTCTTCAGCCGCTTAACGTACTTCTGAAATTCGGTGTAAGCTTCGCCCTCCGCAGTTTCGTTGCCGAGAGAAATACCCGCGACGCCGTCTTCGCCGATAACCCCGCCCCAAAGTGTGTTGTCCAAATCCAGCACGAGACATTTTTTCACCCTGCCTAAGGCGGCGCAAATGACGCGCTTCAGATTTTTGGCGACGGCGGGAAAAATATCGTAGTCCATCGCGAATTTGTAGGCGTGATACTGCGCGCGATTGTGCCAGCGACTCAAGCCGACTTCCGCCGCAAGACGATTAATATCGTTCAAATAAAATCCCGCGTGGCTTGTGGCGTAGTCAGCAAATTTTTCATTCAGCCGCGCAACAAATCTCGACAAACTCTGCGGCAAGAAAGAATCCAAGTTTCCTTCGGGTTGCGTGCAGGGCGCGTCGAAATTATTTTGCACGATTATCGCGTTGTACTTCGACGAAAGATTTTCCCAAATGATTTTGAATCTCTGAAACTCCGCAGATAATTTTTCGTCGACTTCCGCCGGCGTGTCGTCCAGTTGGGGAAGGTTTAAAATATTCACAACGCTCGTGAAGACGATAATAATTTCGGGCTGAAAATTTTCCAGCGCGGGATTTTCAAAAACGGCGTCCTCAAAAAATTTGTTGTAGTCCGATTCTTGACACTCCCCACGCCTAAAAGGGGGGGGATTATTGAGAAGTTTGAACTCTGTAGAGGTCAGTCCTTATTCGCTGACGTGCGCCCTTATTCTCAATGGCAATGCCAAGTTGCCTCTACACTGTTACCTTTCG
>CAJOFR010000025.1 GCA_905234195.1 uncultured Selenomonadaceae bacterium | reverse complement strand
GGCAATGCCAAGTTGCCTCTACACTGTTACCTTTCGGCTTCAGCTTACTTTTTCTACTTTATTTCCTGCCTTTCTTCCTTATTTGCAGCACACTTATTTACACCCGTCACGATTCACTAAGTCAGGAGAAAAAACCTCTAAGTGTCGCGCTGCGGTGCGGGTTAGTGTAAGGGGTGACCCCACTCCAAAACGGTACCACTGTTTGCAAGACACGTACCATTGATATTTGTTACACGTTTTTGTTAAAGCGGAAGGCTAACCGCTGTTTCAATTTTAAACTACGTATTTTTTAAGTCAATATTTGCGGCTTATATCCCCATAGCTAAAGCTAGGGGTTTTACGCCGCTTTTTGATAAAAAAAACTTCATCGAACAAAAGATGAAGTCTTGCCGAACCCCCGGCGATTTGAAATGTATGAGCAATGTTCCTTGCGAAAATTCTCACAGGGAAAATTTACCGCCAAAATTAAAAATATCCCGACCTAAAATCGGGATCAAGACACAACTAAAAAATCCGACACGCGGCCGGATTCCGATTACAACTCTAAAATCACGAAGACGCCTCCGCGAAAAAAGTCGTCAGTCTGAATCCCCATCCCCGTCACTCGCAGGTCAAGCGGTGATTATTAATTGAGCAGTTCTCCCGACTTCGGATCCCAGTTCCTCCGCGCCTTCCCAGAAAATTTTTCCAGTGACATAACTTATGCGGATTCGCTCCCCGCTACGGTGGCGTGACCGTTCCGGCTTCAGACCGGATTCTCTATTAAGTCTTTCGACACTCAATTTGTTCGGCAATGCGCCGGTTCTTACGAACAGGGCAATTATACAAAACCGCGCCGAAAAAGTCAACGAATAATTAGCGGCAAAAAAATATCCCCCGCGCGGGAGGATATTTTTTATAAAAGACTTCCGTCAAAACTTTCGGTGGTGGGCAGGGATGGATTCGAACCATCGTAGCAAACGCAACGGATTTACAGTCCGCCCCCTTTAACCACTCGGGCACCTACCCAACTAGTAACTTTGGTGACCTTGGAGGGATTCGAACCCCCGACCCTTTGATTCGTAGTCAAATACTCTAATCCAGCTGAGCTACAAGGCCACATATTCTATTTCTTGTGCCAAACCCCAAATGGAGAACTCACTGGGACTTGAACCTAGAACCGACTGTCTGCAAGCCGGCTACTCTGACCAACTGAGAACTGAGCTACGTGTTTTTGTACTAAACTCCAGATGGTGGACCCACTAGGACTTGAACCTAGGACCGACCGGTTATGAGCCGGTTGCTCTAACCAACTGAGCTACGGGTCCTTTCAGACACAAGACCGAAGGATTCGCAAAAAAATTGGAGCGGAAAACGAGGCTCGAACTCGCGACCCCAACCTTGGCAAGGTTGTGCTCTACCACTGAGCTACTTCCGCTTCTCACTGCCCGTTAGCTGACTGCCAACTGACAAGGCGCATTATAGTACTTCGTGTTCGATTTGTCAAGAAAAATTTTAAAAATTTTTTTGGCGTCGGCAAAAATAAAATCTAAAAAAAAACTTGCATTTTATTGCGTAGTGTGCTAAACTTCCCCTCGTGAATGATTCATTTGTTGAAAGTGAATCGGCAACAAAGTGGCCCGGTAGTTTAGTTGGTTAGAATGCCGCCCTGTCACGGCGGAGGTCGTCGGTTCAAGTCCGATCCGGGTCGCCATTTATTTTTGGCGACATAGCCAAGTGGTAAGGCCGAGGTCTGCAAAACCTCTATCCCCAGTTCGATTCTGGGTGTCGCCTCCAATCTTGTAAATCTTGGCACTGCTTATGGTAGTGCTTTTGTTGTGTTAGGGAAGGCGGTGTGTATTTCTTGTTTGAAGATTTATCTCAAAACATACAAGAAGCCTTTCGCAAGTTGCGCGGGCACGGCAAGCTGACAGAAAAGGATGTCGATAAAGCCCTACGCGAAGTTCGTATGGCTCTCCTTTCGGCGGACGTCAATTATAAAATCGTTCGTCAATTTGAAAAGAACGTCAAGGCGCGCGCCGTCGACACCGAAATTTTGAGCAAGCTGACCCCCGCGCAGTCCGTCATAAAAATCGTCAACGAGGAACTGACCGCGCTAATGGGCGGCAAGGCGGCGAAAATTAATATCTCTTCGCACCCGCCGACGGTCATTTTAATGGTGGGGTTGCAGGGCTCCGGCAAGACGACTTCGGCGGGCAAGCTCGCGCTGTCCATGAAAAAGCAAGGCAAGCGTCCGGCACTCGTCGCGGCGGATATTTACAGACCGGCGGCAATTAAGCAGCTCCAGGTTGTCGGCGAACAAATTGACGTACCGGTTTTCACCGAGGACATCAAGGACGCAGTGCAGATAGCGAAAGATTCTCTCGATTACGCAAATTCGCACGCCAAAGACGTTTTGATTATCGATACGGCGGGGCGTCTGCAGATTGACGACAGGTTGATGCAGGAGCTGAAGGATATTAAAGCCGCCGTCAAGCCGCACGAAATTTTGCTCGTCGTCGATTCGATGATTGGGCAGGAGGCGGTAAACGTCTCTGAAACTTTCCATAAGGCGTTGGAAATTGACGGGGTTGTCCTGACGAAACTCGACGGCGACGCCCGCGGAGGTGCGGCACTGTCAATTAAGGCGGCAACGGGTTGCCCGATAAAATTTGTCGGTATGGGCGAAAAGATTGAGCCGCTGGAAGTTTTTCACCCTGACAGAATGGCGTCGAGGATTTTGGGAATGGGCGACGTGCTTTCTCTTATTGAGAAGGCGCAGTCGACGATTGACGCGAAGACCGCCGAAAAGATGGTCAAGAAAATCAAGTCGGACGAATTTACTTTGGCGGATTTTCTCGAACAACTTCAGCAGGTAAAAAAACTCGGCTCGTTAAATGATTTGCTCGGAATGATACCCGGGTTGGGCGGGCTGAAGAAAAAACTTGTCGGCGTCGATTTGGATCTTGACGGCAAGGAAGTCAAGCACATGGAGGCGATAATTTTGTCGATGACGCCGAAAGAGCGGCAGGATATCAGCATTATCGACGCGAAACGCCGCAAGAGAATTGCAATGGGCAGCGGCACGAAAGTTTCTGACGTGAACAAACTCCTCAAGCAGTTTGAAGAGATGCGGAAGATGATGCGGCAGATGAGTGCTAAGGCGCAACAGCAACAGGCGTCGAAAAAAGCTAAGGGTAAAAAGGGTAAAGCCAAAAAGGCTCGTCCGCAGGTGCCGAATCTCGGCGGATTGTTGGGCGGTCTCGGCAAGTTTCCTTTCATGAAATAAAATTATTTCGGCGAAAGGTGGTGATATTGTGGTAAAAATAAGACTGAATCGCATGGGCGCAAAAAGGCAGCCGTTCTATCGCATTGTTGTGGCGGACAGCCGCTCGCCGCGTGACGGACGTTTTATCGAAATCGTAGGCAATTACGACCCGACGAAGAATCCGGCTATCGTCAATATAAATGAAGAAAAAGTTATCGGCTGGATTAAAAATGGGGCACAGCCGACCGATACAGTTCGTTCTCTTTTAAGTAAAAAAGGTATCATGAAAAAAATTCACGAAGAACGCAAGAGCAAAGCTTAAAAAGTTTTGCTCCGGCAAGTTGAGGTAATGAATTATGCAAGAACTCGTAAAAGTGTTAGCAAAAGCACTCGTTGAAAATCCCGACGCAGTAGAAGTCGAAGCCGTCGAAGAAAATGATCGTACGGTCTTAAAATTGCACGTTGCTCAAGAGGATATGGGCAGAGTTATTGGCAAGCAGGGGCGTATCGCGAAAGCTATCCGCACTATCGTTAAATCTGCTGCTACTCGCGACAACAAAAAAGTTACAGTTGACATCGATTAAAAAATTTTCGGCGGTGAGCACCCGAAGCTCGCCGCTTTTTTGTTGGAGGGAAAATGGATTTACAAAATTTGATTGTCTGTCGAAATTTGCTTGACGACGAAATTTTTGACAGCTCGACCGAAAAAATGAAAATCGCCGCGAAACTTATCGAGAGGGCTGAATATCTCGGCTTGAGCGGAAATCTTTATCGCAGCTATCTGATTTACGCGCTTGCCCACGAGCCGAATTTAATTTCTAAAACCGTCGAAATGCACGGCGGAAAAATCGGTGCCGGTCTTCGTGACGCCTTCAAGCACGACGTGGAAATTTTGTTTCGCGCTTTTGAGGGCGGCGGGGATTTTGATTTAAAGATTTTGAAAAATTATCAGCCGACGGAAAAAAATAAAATCGAAGCCCTTGCCGAACTCGAAAGCCGTCTGGAAAATCTGCGCGACGCCGAAAAAATTGTAGAAACTTTTATTGAGCACTACAAAAAATTTGGTTACGGGGATATTGCCGCTTATCGCGCGTTCCGTTGGGATTCGGAAAATAAAAATCTCGTCGGGATAAAGCATTTTGAAAAAATTCGCCTCGACGATTTGGTTGGTTACGTGCACCAAAAAGAGTTGCTTACGAAAAACACGGTCGCCTTTATTGAGCACAAGCCCGCGAATAATGTTTTGCTTGTCGGGGCGCGCGGTACGGGAAAATCTTCCGGCGTCAAAGCTCTCGTCAATGAATATTATGCTCGCGGGTTGCGTCTCCTGCAAATTACAAAGCCGCAGTTGAAAAAACTTCCGGAGATTATGGACGCGCTTAGAAATTTTTCGAGCAAGAGGTTTATAATTTTCCTTGACGACCTTTCTTTTGAGGAATCGGAGTCCGAATATAAATATCTCAAGTCTTCGATTGAGGGCGGCGTTGAATCTCGTCCGGAAAATGTTTTGATTTATGCGACGAGCAACAGGCGGCATCTGATTCGCGAAACGTGGCGGGATCGTGCGGAAGGGCAGGACGAACTCTATCGCGACGACAGCGTGAACGAAACAATTTCGCTTTCGGATCGTTTCGGGCTTATTGTCCATTATTATGCGCCGACGCAGGCGGAGTACCTGGAAATTATCCGGCACATGCTGAAGAAAAAAAATATCGCCCTTGACGACGAAACTTTACGCATTGAAGGTTTGCGCTGGGAGATGTCTCATTCGGGCAGGAACGGGCGCACCGCTCAACAGTTCGTGAATTATTATTTGGGGCAACTGTGAATTGCGGAAAAATATTTTTTGTGGTAGACTTACCAAAAGATTTTTGGGGGGATCTAATTTTGGAGATAAAAAAAATCAGCGACGGCTCGAAACTCACCGTAGCTTTAGTCGGCAGGCTCGACGCGGTGACTGCAATTCAGTTTGATAAAGATTTGTCGAAGTCACTCGACGGCGTCAAAGATTTAGTTATTGATTTGGCGGAGCTGGATTACATTGCGTCGGCGGGCTTGCGTATCCTGCTCAAAATGCAAAAGCGCATGAACAATCAAGGCAACATGTATATCAAGAACGTCAAGCGCGAAGTCCGCGAAGTTTTGGACATGACGGGATTTTCTCGGCTGTTGTCTATGGAAGAGGAACCGAACAAGAAAAAATTGGTTATAGGATTTTAGGAGATCGCCATGATTAAAGCTATAGATTTTGAAAATTTATTTCTGCGCGCGAAAGTTCCCATTCCCTTTGTGGAGGACAATTTTTATCTGCCGCAAAAAGTTTTTATCGAAGGTTATTTTCCCGTCGGGACAGTTTTTAAATTTCAAGAGCCGATTTGCAGCAAGAAAATGGACGTCTATAACGACCAAGTCAACGATTATTGCCACGCGGTTTCGCTCCTGTACAGCAACAGATTTAAAGGCAACGAGTCCGAAGACGAAGAGGACGAATACCGCGTGATTTTCCACGTCGATTTGAGTGCGCTGTTTCTTTTGACGGAGCCCATTGACGAAAACGGCAATGCGATTGAGCTTTAGTTTTTAGGGGGGAATTTTTTTCTTCTAAAATTTTTCTCCCTCTTTTGAATGAGCATTCTTCTTTTCTTTTGGTCGCAAAAGAAAAGAAGCAAAAGAAAACTGCCCGCAGAGGTCGCATCACGCGACCAAATGCGGGCAGTTTTCTTTTTCACGCTAATCCCTATCCACTAATCTCTAAACACTTTCCCATTGATAAAGGGATTTACTTTTCTTTTTTAGAAAAAGAAAAGTAACAAAAGAAAAATCGCCCGCTGAGATTGCATCACGCAATCAACGCGGGCGGCCGCACATCCCTGTGCGGCCACTTTCTTTTTCACAATAATCCCTAATCTTTAGCCACTAGGAAATCCTGCCGGCTTTGGTCTTGTCGCCGTATTCGCGCGGAGGAAGATCTATATGGTAGCCGTTGGAAAGAGCCTGCGCCATAGAGACGATAGTTTTTTCCAGCGTGGTAATTTCGCCGCCGTGATAGCGCGTCTTGTGGGCATTGACCAGACGAAGTGACGCGCTGTAAATCCAGTTGATAATCCTTTCGCGAATCTCGTCTTCGGTGTGCGTGAAAACTTTTTTCTCCCAAGACGTTTTGAAGAGACGCGCCCAACTTATTTCAAAAATCGCGCCGTTGCCCTGCCAATTCGTCGCCTGTTTTTCGTGACGGCGGAAGGCACTGAGCGGCTCGGCAAACCAAAACATATTCCCGTGCTCCAAAAGCTGGCACCACGTCGAAATATCAACCAGCGAATAAAATCCGCCCTCTTCGTCCGTCCAGCACATGTCGTTGTTGCGCAAAAACTTTTTCCGAATCAAACCGGTTGTCGGCTCGCCGATATAATTTTTGCCCGTGTTAAACATCAACCGCCCGGCATCTTCGCCCTTGAGTTTGACATTCTTCGACAAAATTTTGCTCGGCAAGGGGTCAGGCATCCTGCCGGTGATATTCCCCGCCGCGTCCATTGTGTCGCGCACGGAAGTCACCAGCGAAACATCCGGGTTGTTGCGAAAAGCCTCGACCATAAGTTCAAGTTTGCGCGGATAAAACATATCGTCGTCCATGAGCCAATTCACAAACTCGGCGTCGGGATTATTGTAGCTGCGCGCAAAATTCCAGTTGTCGTTCGCGGTAAAATCGTGGTGGCGGTGATATTTTATCCGCTTATCTCGCGCGCAGTACTCCTTCATCATGTTTTCGGTGTCGTCGTTCGTGCTGTTGTCGCTGACCAAAATTTCAAAGTTGCGATAAGTTTGATTCAGCACGGAATCCAGCGCGATTTTAAAATATTCCGGACGATTGAACGTGGGAATAATCACGCTGACCAGCGGGAAGAGGTCTTCGGAATATTCCTTCAAGAAATTTAAGCGGCTCTCTTCGTCAATGGCAATTTCTTTCGGCTTAAACCAAATCCATGCCTTTTTCTGGGCAATGACGACGACTTTATATCCCTTGCGCTTAAATTCGACACACTGCCCCGCCTCGCCGAACGAACGATTTTTAAAAATATCCGAACGCCAATTCAAATCATACTGCGTCGCCATAAACCAGCCGTCAAGCACGGCAACTTCTTGATAATTTCCGTCGACGTTGCCCCAATCTTTCGCAACTCTGTTCGCGCCCATCAAAACTTTTCCGCAACGTTTAGCCGACGTCAAGCAAATCCCGTGCGTCGAAAGCGCAGTCGCCCCGCTGCAGCCGATAACGCCGATTTTTTCGTTGGACTTGAACAGCTTGACAATCTCCGACAAAATATTTTTCTGCCGAATAGAAATACAATCGTCGAGATAAATTTTGTATTTGGCGTCGCTCTGTTTCATCGCCGAATCGAACGCCGCGTATTTGTTCGCGCCTTCAGCCAAAATAATTTCAACAGAAAAATTTTCCGGCGTACTAAGTTGTTGAATGGAGCCGACGGTCTCCTCGTAAAGTTTGTCATTCGTCTTGTAAACGATAACGGCAATTTTTTTTTCGTCCAAAATTTTTCACCTCATCTAAATTTTTCAAACTCGGCTTGCACTGACGGCGGCAACTCTATTTTGCAACCGTTCACCAGCGATTCAGCCACAGCTATGTTTGCCTCTTCGAGCGCGATAACTTCTTGCCCGTGATATTTTTTTATCCGCGCCTCGTCAAATTTTAAAGCGGCGGTGCGAATCCAATTAAAAATCGCGTTGCGGGCGTCGTCCTCCGTCTTCAGGAAAATTTTTTTGTCCCAAAGATTTTTTATCAGCTTCAGCCAACAAAGCGCGTTGAGTGACCCGCGCCCTTCGTGGTACGTCGCCTGCTCGGCGTGCCCGCGTGACGCGCTCAAAGGTTCGCTGATCCAATAGAGACTTCCCTGCGTCAAAAGATAAGCCCACGTCGAAAGATCTGCCAGCGGATAAAATCCCTTCTCGTCTTCGGCGAAACACAAATCATTTTCACGCAAAAACTTTTTCCGAATCAAAACGTTCGTCATACCGCCGATATAATTATCCGAAGAAAAAGCCGGCGTCGTGTAAGAAATTTCGCCCTTCAGATTTTTTGTAGCGGCGAAAATTTTCTGCTCAATCGTAAATAAAAGTTTGCCGGCGTCGTCGCCTTTCAGCCTGCCGGATTGTTTCGCGATAGCCCTGCCCTTGTACTTCACCGCTCCGGTTGCGTCGAGGAAGTCGCGCTTTGAAGTCACCAGCGAAACTTCGGGGTGGTTGCGATAAATTTCAACCATGATTTCGATTTTGCGCGGATAAAAAATATTATTATCCATGAGCCAATTCACAAACTCGGCGTCGGGATTATCGTAGCTGCGCGCAAAATTCCAGTTGTCGTCGGCGGAAAAATCCTTGTGGCGAAAATATTTTATGCGCGGGTCTTTTTCCGTGAACTCCTTGACGAGATTTTCCGTGTCGTCTTCGGTGCTGTTGTCGCTGATAATAATTTCAAGGTTGCGATAAGTTTGATTGAGCGCGGATTTCAGCGCGGTCTCAAAAAGTTTCGGGCGATTAAACGTGGGAATAATCACGGTGACGAGCGGGAAGAGTTCCTTTGAATACTCGTTCAAAAAATTTTTCTTGTCGGCGTCGTCTGCGGGAAGGTCGTCCGCTCTAAACCAGAGGAAAGGTTTTTTCTGCGCCGCCACGACGATTTTATAACCGTTGCGTTTAAATTCAAGGCACTGCGCAGTTTCGCCGAAGGAATTTTTTTCAAACAAATCCGCGCGCCAATCCAAATCGTATTGCGTCGCGATAAAAAACCCGTCGACCGCCTCAACCTCTTTAGATTTTCCGTCAACACTGCTCCAATCTTTAGCGTCGCGATTTTCTCCGAGAAAAATTTTCCCGCAACGTCGCGCAGATTTAAAACAATCGCCGCTTGTCGAAATTTTCACCGCGCCGCTCACGCCGATAACTCCGATTTTTTCATCGGACTTGAAAATTTTTATAATGTCGGACAAAAAATTTTTCTGCCGCACTTCGATTTTCTCGTCGACGTAAATTTTATACTTCGCGTCGGAATTTTTCAGCGCGGAATTATAAGCGGCATATTTATTTTCGCCCTCCACTGTCAGCACGTCGACGGCATAACCTCCGGCAGTCATCTGCTCCAAAGATTTTTTCGTCGCCTCGCAAATTTCGTCGTTCGTCTTATAAATTATGAAAGAAATTTTTTTCGCGTCCAAACTTTTCCTCACCTCAAGCAGTCTTCGTAAATTTATTCGCGCCGGAATATTTTATCGGCGGCAACTCAATATTATAACCGTTATTCAAAGCTTTTGCCATTGCGATATAAAAATCTTCGAGGATAGAAACTTCTTCGCCGTGATATTTTGCCTTCTGCGCCTCGCTCAACTTCAACGACAAAATTCGCATCCAGTGAATGAACGCGCGGCGAATTTCGTCTTCGGTTTTCAGAAAAACTTTTTTCTCCCACGCGGTCTTCATAAGGCGCGCCCAGCAAATCACCATGATTATTCCCGTGCCGCCGGTGAAAGTCGCCTGTCCTTCGTGAAGACGCATCGCGCTCAACGGCTCCTTAATCCAATACAAATCGCCCTTCGTCAAAAGTTGCAACCAGGTCGACGCATCGACGAGCGAAAAAAATCCGGTCTCGTCTTCCAGCCAACAAAGGTCGTTGTCGCGCAGAAATTCTTTCTTAATCAAAACGGTTGTCGGCTCCCCGATATAATTATCCGAAATGAAAAGAAGACTGCCCGCCTTTTGCCCGTCCATCTTGCCGGACATTTTCATGACTTGCCGACTTTTTTTAATGGGCTTGCCGTTCATGTCGACGAAATCGCGCATGGAAGTCACCAGCGAAATATCGGGATTGTTGCGGTAAACTTCCATCATCATTTCAATTTTTTTCGGATAATACATATCGTCGTCCATTAGCCAATTCACAAACTCGGCGTCGGGATTATTATAGTGCCGCGCAAAATTCCAGTTGTCGTCGGCGTTAAAATTTTGGTGACGAAAATATTTTATACGCGGGTCTTTTTCCATGAACTCCTTGACGAGATTTTCCGTGTCGTCTTCGGTGCTGTTGTCGCTGATAACGACTTCGATATTCCGATAAGTTTGATTGAGCGCGGATTCAAGCGCAAGTTTAAAATATTTCGGGCGGTTGAACGTGGGAATAATCACGCTGACGAGCGGGAAAAGTTCCGCAGAATATTCTTGAAGGAAATTTTTCCTGCCGGTCTCGTCGATAGCAAACTTGCTCGTCTTGCACCAAATCGCGGGAGTTTTTGAATTGAGGACGACGGATTTATAACCCCTGCGTTTAAATTCGAGACACTGCGCGGTTTCGCCGAAGGTATTTTTTTTGAACAGATCTTGCCGCCAATCAATATCGTATTGCGTCGCGAAAAAAAATCCGTCAACCGCTTCGACTTCCCGAAAATCTTCCGTAATATTTTTCCAATCCTTGACGCCTTTTTTTATACCGAGAAAAATTTTTCCGCATCGTTTCGCCGAATTTATACAAACGCCGCTCGTTGAAAGTTTTATTGCGCCGCTCACGCCGACGACACCAATTTTTTCATCTGACTGAAAAATTTTTAGGACTTCCTCGAAAATATTTTTCTGCACAACTTCAACTTGCTCGTCGATATAAATTTTGTACTTTGCATCCATTTTTTTCATTGCGGTATCATAGGCGATAAACCTTGACGCGCTTTTCACCGTCAAAATTTCCACCTTGTAGCCTTCGGGTGCGGCAAGCTGGTTGATTGATTTCACGGTCGCCGCGCAAAGTTTTTCATTTGTCTTCTGAATGATTACCGCAATTTTCTTTTCCTCCAAAAATTATCACTCCTTAAAAAAAATCGGGCGGTCAATCGGAAAAAATTTTTCTAATCACCGTCCGCAAATTCCTATAAAAATTTTTTCAGCCAACGGGAGTCGGACTGGAATTATCTGAATCAAAAATTGGTGTTGAAATTTTTTCGTCGTCCTTCGACAAGTCAACCGGCTCCGGCGTCATGTGTTTTGATAATTGAACGAGTGGGCTTGTCGTATTCGTGCTCCCGAAAACTATTTCTTTCAGCTCCGCCGCCGTCAAAGTTTCCTTGTCCATTAAAGCCTGCGCGATTCTCTCAAGTTTGTCGCGGTTCTCGTTGATAATATCCCTGCACGCCTCGTAAGCTTCCTCCATGTATTTATGGACTTCCTTATCAATTTCGCCGGCGACCTCTTCAGAATAATTCCGTTGTGTCTGCCCGAAATAATACTGCTGATTTTGATCGCTTCCGTAGGCGACGGGACCGAGTACATCGCTCATTCCGTACTGCATGATCATTGAACGAACAATGCGGCTTGCCTGCTGAATATCCTGCGACGCGCCGGTCGAAATTTCGTTGAGGACAATCTCTTCAGCGACGCGCCCGCCCATAGAAACTTTCAGCCTGTCCAAAAGTTCGGAGCGCGTGGCGTAACTCCTGTCCTCCCTCGGCAACATCAAAGTATAACCGCCGGCTCTTCCGCGCGGGATAATCGTGACTTTGTGGACGGGGTCGGCGTGCTTAAGCATCATTCCAACAAGCGCGTGCCCGCCTTCGTGATAAGCCGTCAACTTTTTCTCGTCTTCGCTCATGACTTTAGACTTGCGTTCCGGTCCTGCCATGACACGTTCGATTGATTCTTCGAGCTCGGTCATATTAATTTCGTGCTTGTTCCTGCGTGCGGCGAGCAGTGCCGCCTCGTTGACCAGGTTCGCCAAATCCGCGCCGGTAAATCCGGGAGTCCTGCGCGCCAAAACATCAAGGTCGACGTCGCGCGCAATGGGTTTGCCCTTCGAGTGAACTTGCAGGATAGCGACGCGCCCTTTGACGTCGGGTTTGTCAACGACTATCTGCCTGTCGAATCTGCCCGGTCTCAAAAGCGCGTGGTCGAGAATATCGGGGCGGTTGGTTGCCGCGATAATAATTATCCCCTCGTTCGCCGCGAAGCCGTCCATTTCGACAAGCAACTGATTCAAAGTTTGTTCACGCTCGTCATGCCCGCCGCTCAGTCCTGCGCCGCGCTGACGTCCGACGGCGTCAATCTCGTCAATAAAAATTATGCACGGGGAATTTTTTTTCGCCTGCGCAAATAAATCACGGACACGCGACGCACCGACACCGACGAACATTTCCACGAAGTCCGAGCCGCTTATAGAAAAGAAAGCGACGCCCGCCTCCCCTGCAACAGCTTTCGCCAGAAGAGTTTTGCCGGTGCCGGGAGGACCGAACAGCAAGACGCCTTTGGGAATACGCGCGCCGAGATCGTTAAATTTTTTCGGGTGCTTCAAAAACTCGACGACCTCTTGAAGTTCCTCTTTCGCCTCGTCCGCGCCGGCAACGTCGTTGAAAGTGACTTTGACTTTGTCGCCGCTGGAAAGACGCGCGCGGCTTTTGCCAAACGACATGACTTTGCTGCCCGAACCGTGCGTTTGATTCATTATGAAAAACCACACGCCAATTAAAATTAAAATCGGCAGGAAGGAAGAAAGGAGCGTCATCCACCAAGGCGGTTCTTTGGGATTTTGCGCAGTTATTTCGACGCCCTTAGCCTCCAACTTACTCACAAGTGATTCGTCGCCTATAGGCGAATCCGGCGCAGTTGTCGTGAATTCCGTCCCGTCTGTTTTGGTTGCCTTGATAGAATTTCGCGTCAAGGTAACTTTTGACACTTCGCCCGATTCAACCCTGTGGAGAAATTGCGAATAGCTTGTCTCTTCGATTGTCTGCGGTTTTACAGAAAAATAATCGTAAGCCGTTATTGCAACGAATATCACCAGCAAATAAAAGCCGACGTTTCGTAAAAAACTATTCAATCAAAAACGCTCCTTTGTCTTCCGAAATTTTAACTTACTTAGAATAAACGCTGCGTTTCAAAATTCCGAGATACGGCAGGTTACGATAGTGTTGCGCGAAATCCAAACCGTAGCCGACTATAAATTCGTCCGGAACTTCAAAGCCGCAATAATCAACGGGCACCTCGACTTTACGGCGCGAAGGTTTATTCAAAAGCGTGCAAGTCTTCACGCTCGTCGCGCCCTTGTCCTTGAAGTAGTTGATAAGATAATTCATCGTCGTACCGGAATCGATAATGTCTTCGATGAGAAGAATATCGCGCCCTTTGGGGTCGTTGTCGATATTTTTCAAAATGTTGACCTTACCGCTCGTCTGCGTGTTAGCGTCGTAGCTTGAGGCGATGAGGAAGTCGAAATGCACGGGGATTGTCAGGCGGCGAACAACATCGGTGTAAAACATAACCGCGCCGTTCAAAATTCCGACAGTCAACAGCGGCTTGGAAATATCTTTGTAGTCTTCGCTGATTTTCGCGCTGAGCACCTTGACGCGCTCCGCAATCTCCTCCTCCGTGTAAACTACACGCTCGATGAAATCTTCTTTGGTTTTCAATTTAACCATCCCTTTCTTTATGATGCGCAATTCGCAAATAAATTTTCGGTGACTGTCAATTTTCCGCGCCGCAACTCTACCCGTAATTTATGCGGAAGTTCGACGCCTGTCAAGCCATTTATCAAAACTTTTCTGACTGCCTCGAAGTGGACGAATCCAAAATCTTTGACGCTGCCCGTTGCAAGCTCGATAAATTTTTTCACGGTGATTCTCTGCACGGCGGCGGGAAGTTTTAAAAATTCTTCGCGCAGGAGTTCAATCCTGCCCGTCGCAAAATTTTTTTTGACTACCTTAGAAAAAATTTTTTCGGCTTCGGAATTTATGAAATCCGATTCTTCGGCGGCGGTCTCCGCAAATCTGCAAAGGCTGTCGACAATCGCCGGATTAAAATTTTTCAGCGCGGGCAAAAGTTCCAGGCGAATTTTATTTCGCGTCGCATCTGTTTCAAAATTTGTCGCGTCGACTCTCGGAAAAATTCCGCGCGCCCTGCAATAATTTTCCAGCTCGATTTTTTTAAAGCGCAACAGCGGACGAATCAGCAAGCCGTAATCTTCCGTGCGCGTGGAAAATTTCATGGCGGATAAACCGTCGACACTTGAGCCGCGAATCAGCCGCATCAAAATCGTTTCGGCCTGGTCGTCCGCGTGGTGAGCAAGGGCAATCGCGTCGAAGTTCAGATTTTTTCGGACTGCGGACAAAAATTCGTAGCGAAGAGTGCGCGCCGCCGTCTCGACGGAAATTTTTTTCTCCGCCGCGAAATTTTTAACGTCACCGTGCCCGCAAAAAAACTTAACGCCGGCATTTTTCGCGAAGGTCTCGACAAATTCGGCGTCGTCCGCAGAATCTTTTCCGCGCAAGCCGTGTTCGTAGTGAGCTATACAAATTTCAAGCTTAAACCTCCTGACTGAACGAATCAGTAAATCAGCCAACGCAAGAGAATCCGCGCCGCCGGATACCGCGACGACAATTTTATTTACCGAGAAAATTTTTTCGGTCTGACAAAAATCGATAAACCTTTTCAGCAAAACACAAGCTCCAATCTGCGTGACTGTTTTTTTGTTAATTCGTCAACATTTTTCATAATTCCTGCAGGAGTACAATATTCCAAACTTTTCGCAAAAAATTTCCCGCCGAAAAAAAATTGCCAAGACGAAAAAATAATAGTACAATACCAATAAAATTTTAATAGTAGGGGGAATTTTCAAGGATGAAGTTTCTGCCGCTTGTTTTGGCGAACTTTTTATTTTTTATGTCAATCAGCGAGGCGGGCGCGCCGGAAAAAAATTTGACGATTAATCATACCGAAACTAAGAGTATTTCGCAAGTAAAAAATTTCCAGGACGAGGATGACACCGAAATTTCCGACGAAAATATTTTGCGGCTGACGTGGGACGTTGTTCCCTTCGCCGTCAAATACAGAGTCACCTACGAGGGCACGGAGGATATTTCTTACACGACGGGCATAGAAATTTCTGTGCAGAGTGTCGACAGCGATTTTCACGTGACCGCGCTGAATTTTGATAACGAAATTGTTAAAGACGACGTAAGAATTATTTCTGCGGAGACTAATCCGAAAAATCCATTGACGACGAGCGAGTTTGACAAGATGAATTTTGCGCCGCTCTATCTCGTTTATTCGTGGATACCCGTGAAAGACGCGCACCATTACGAAATTCAACTGCTGAAAAATAATTCCGTCGTCCGCGATTTTATCACGGTGTTTAATCCTAAGGACGACGAGTTTGATTTTTATGACGACACTCCTCTTTTTGAGGAAGGAGAATATTTTTGGAGAGTTCGCGGGATTTCTGCAAACAATGTGCCGATAACCGACTGGTCCGCAAAAAATCCGGGCAACCGTTTCAGCGTGATTAAGAGTGCAAGGTTTTGCGCGCTGGGCGACAGTATCACGCACGGCGGCGGCGCAATTTCCGTTCCGCCCTCTTCGGTGATTTACAATTGGGAATATTATTGCATGATGCCGATTAAAAATCTGGGCAAGAGCGGCGACACCACCGAACAAATGCTAAATCGTTTTGAGCGCGACGTCGTGACTTTTCACCCCGAAGTTTTATTTATCTTGGCGGGCGTCAATGATTATCGCAGTGGGATTGGCGGCTGGCGTTCCGTGCAAAATTTGAAGAAGATAAAAGAAAAATGCGATTGGTATGGAATTATTCCGGTGTTTATCACGCCGACACCGATTAATCCGGATTTGATTCGCAAGGTCAAATTTGTGGAGAGACCGCCCGCAGATTGGCGCGAGCACAGAAAATATATCTGCGATTGGATTTTGCAACAGGAATATCACATAGATATTTCGGAGGAGTTCACCGACGAGGACGGCAATTTGATTTACGATTTGTCATTGGATGGCGTGCACCCCGACGCCGAAGGAAAACAGATTATCGGGCGCGCTGTGGAAGATTGGCTGACAAATTATTTGAAATACTAAACGAAAGGAAGAATGAAAATGGCAAAAGCTTTGGTCGTCGTGGATATGCAAAACGATTTTGTCTATGGTGTGCTCGGCACGAAGGAGGCGCAAGAAATTTTGCCGCGCCTCGTAAAAAAAGTTGAGCAGGTCGTTTTGGATAAAGCGGCCGACATAATTTTTACGCAGGACACTCACGCGGAAAATTATCTCGAAACACAAGAGGGAAAAAATTTGCCGGTGGTGCATTGCGTGAAAAAAACCGAAGGCTGGGAAATTGTCCCCGAACTTGCAAAATTCACGCAGTACGCAAAAGCTGTCGTCGAAAAAAAAGCTTTTGGCTCGACGCGCCTGCCGTCACTCCTGAAGCCTTACGAGGAAGTTGAGTTCGTGGGAGTGTGCACGGATATTTGCGTAATTTCAAACGCGCTCCTGCTCAAAGCTTTTTATCCTGAACAAGTCGTGAGTGTCGACGCGGCTTGTTGCGCGGGCGTCACGCCGGAAAGTCATCTAAATGCACTCAACGCCATGAAAATGTGTCAGTGCAAAATTTACAACGCGGGAGATTGATTTATGGCAAGGCAGTACAAAAAAATTTTGAAGAAACTCAAACCAAAAGAGAACAAGACCGATAAAAAGCCGGAGAAAATCGGCAAGGATTATCTTTTAATCGCGATACTTTCCTTGACGATAGTCTTTATGATTGTCGGCTGGACGAACTTGGATAATTATAACCGTGCGCTTTACGTCATGTTGACTGTTTCTCTTTCGACGACTTACGCGCGGCGGCATGCAAACCTCACCGAAACTCAAGGGCTTTGGGTGGAGCGCGTCGGCTATGTCACAATGGGCGTCGCGGTTGTCTTGTTCGTGTTCGTGGTTTATCAAAAGGCGGCGTAAAACCCCTAGCTTTAGCTGTGGGGATATAAGCCGCAAATATTGACTTTAAAAAATACGTAGTTTAAAATTGAAACAGCGGT
>CAJOFR010000024.1 GCA_905234195.1 uncultured Selenomonadaceae bacterium | reverse complement strand
TTGCTTCATAGAGAACTGCGCCGAAGGTTACGTCTTACACTCTCTCCACAAGCGTAAATTCCCGTGTGTCCCACGGTAGTTTTTATTCTTCAAGCTGAACTTTTCATTTCCAATGCTTTTCGCAAAATGTTTACAGCGGCGTTTTGGTCACGGTCGTGAACAGTTCCACATACCGGACAAATCCAGCGTCGTACACTTAAATCTTTCGTTAGCGAATTTTTATATCCGCAGTTGCAACATGTTTGACTTGACGGGTAAAACGTCGGGACTTTTATCACGTCGCACCCGTACAAAATCGCTTTGTATTGTAGCTGCCTAAAAAATTCGCCCCAACTGACATCTGCTATTGCTCGCGCCAATTTGTGATTTTTCATCATTCCCTGCACATTGAGCGATTCAACCGCTATCGTTTGGTTTTCACGACAAAGTTTAGTCGTCAATTTGTGCAGGAAATCTCTCCTTATGTTTGTTATCTTTTCGTGGACACGTGCCAATATTATCCGCTGTCGATTTCGATTATGACTGTCGAGTTTGCGCCGCGAAAGTTTTCTTTGAGCTTTGGTCAATTTCTTGCTTAAGCGGCTTAATGGTTTCGGATTGACGACCCTGTTTCCTCGATTGTCCGTGCAAAATTCCTTTAAGCCGACATCGAGCCCAATTTGCCCACCGTCGTTTTGCCGCAAGTTGTCTGCTATATCCTCTTCCACGCACAACGATACGAAATATTTGTCTGTTGCCGTCTTAGTGACTGTGGCATTTAAAATTCGACCTTTTATTTCTCGTGATTGTTCAAATCTTACAAGTCCGACTTTTGGTAACTTGATTCTTTTACCTTCCACTCGAATTTTTTTGCCGCTGTTTTGTGTTCTGTAACTTTGCCGACGATTTCGCCTTGATTTAAAATTTGGGTAGCCTCTGTTGTATTTGAAGAAATTTTTATAGGCAACGTCCAAATCTCGAAGTGATTGTTGCAATGCTATGCTGTCCACTTCTTTTAACCACAAGTGATTTTCATCTGATTTTAATTGCGTCATCAATGCGCTTGTTTCGTTATACGAGACGGATTTTTTGTCGTTTTCCCAACTGTCGCGTCTGACTGAGAGAAAATGATTAAAAACAAATCGGCAACAGCCCAACGTCTTATTCAGTAAGATTGCTTGAGCCTTGTTAGGATACAAGCGAAATTTATAGCCTTTCATGTATTCCACGTCATCACTTCCTTTTTGACACTCTCCACACCTAAAGGGCGGGGGCTTACGGCGCGATTGATAAAATTTGAAGATGCCGCGCGAATTTTTCTGGATGATTACAGGTACGATGACTTTGATGAGTTTCATAGCAACTTTGAAGACAGAATCAAAACTGTAGGATTTGTGAGAAATGTTTTGGCAGTTATCTACACTGAACGCGGAGACAGGAACAGAATTATTTCAGCGCGAAAGGCTACTAGTAAAGAGGAGGCGAGATATTATGAGCAGTTTTATGACTAAAGAAATTCCGCCGCTCACGAAGGAATAAATCAAAAGACTCTACGAACTTTCAAAGATGAGTGACGATGAAATTGATTTAAGCGACATTCCGGAAATTACGGACGAAGAGTGGAAAAATTTTAAACCTGCGCGACTTCGTAAGCGGGATTCACGTAAATCGTGTGCTGGTTAAAAAAATTTACAAAGCCGGGTTTCGCGCCTGAAGGTTTCTTGACAAATTTGCAGAACGTGTAATCGACGGGAACTTTCGACGAATCCGCCGCCTTAGAAAATTTCGCGGCAAGCTGCGCGGCAAAAATCAAAGTCTCTTCGCTCGGCTCAACGCCGCCGCAACGAATTATCACGTGCGAACCGGTAATATCTTTCGTGTGCAACCAAATATCGTCCGGCTCGGCAATCTTGAAAGTCAAACGATCATTCTGCGCGTTGTTCTTACCAATCAAAATTTCCGTGCCGTCCGGCGAAATAAATTTGAACGGTTCCGGCTTTTTGCTGGACGCCGTTTTTTTTCTGCCCTCCTTCAAATACCCGCCGCCGACAAGTTCCGCGCGAATCTCGTCAATCTCCACAAGAGAATTACACGCCGTCAAAGAATGTTCGACGCTTTCGAGATAAACAATTTCTTCGCGACACTTGTCAATCTGTTCAAGGATATGATGCGCCGAACGCTTGAGCTTGTCATATTTTTTGTAGAAGTTCTGAACATTGGCGGCGATAGTCAAGCGGCGGTCAAGGGGAATAGAAATTTTTTCTCCGGTCTCGCTGTAAATGTTCGCAACAGAAATTTCGTCGTCGGCGTGGTCTTGAAATTGGTAGCGGTAAGTTGAAAGATTGTCCGCGCGAATCCGCCAATCGTCCGCATTTTCGGCGGCGGTGAGTTCATTTTCGAGCACGGTAATTTTATTTGTGGCGCGTTTCAGTTCGTTGTGCACAAGCCTGGAAAATTTTTCTTTGTCGGGCGGCGTGTAGCTCCCAATCAAATTATCGGCGATCTCCAACATTTCGGAAATCGTGTCGAAAATTTTTACCTGCCCCTGCGAAAAATAATTCAGCTTGATTGAAGAAATCGCCAAAACTTTTCCCGCGTCCTCAACGATACAAGGCGCGGGATTTTTTGCGGCGTCACGAACTTCGACGAGGGAATTTTCAAGGCTGAAAAAATCCGCGTCGTCGAGTTCGGAAATTTTTATCTCGTTCGGAAGTCCCGCAGAAAAAATCGTCTCCTTGACCGACTGCGGACCAAAGCCCTGACAAAAATTCATGACGGCCTTGTCGAGACGCGCGCCTTTGTCAGATTTTATCCGCGAAATAATTTCCGCGACGTCCGTCTGAAAAATGTCGAGCTTGTCCTGCGCGGGCGGCATCTGATAAATTTGGTTGGGCAGGACGGTGCGGACGCGGCTTGAGTTCGTGCCGACCTTCTTCAGCGCGTCGACGATCTGCCCTTCAGAAATCAGAATAACATTGCTATATTTCCCGATAAGTTCTGCGGCAAGAGTGAGCGTCTGAATTTTTCCGCCCGCGCCGATTGTGTCGACGTCGATAAAAATAATCCTGTCGAGTTCGTGCTGACGAACGTCCGCGATTCTGCCGCCCTCCAGATTTTTTCTCAGCACCATGCAAAAAGTTGGAGGCTCCGGCAAATTTTCCGGCGGCTTCTTCACGAAATGTATCGAAGGATTCTGCGGCGCGACGGAAATTCTTACAAGGCGGCTCTCCCCGAAATTGCGCACGGAAATCGTAAGGTTCGCTTTATTTTGTTGGGTGATTTTATCGACGCGCCCGCCGATTAAAAAATTCGCCAGCTCCAAAGTCAGCGGGCGCATGGAAAATCCGTCTAAGTTCATGATTTTACCTCAAGTATCATTGCAATTTCGTCGCAGTTCGGGAATTTTGGGCAATCGATACATTCTTTCCAAATTTTGTGCGGGAGTGATTCGCGCGGCACCGTGACGAACCCCAAGCTCTGAAAAAATTGCGGGCTATAAGTCAGCGTAAAAAATTTTTTTACGCCGACCCTCAAGCCTTCGTCCAAAAGCCGCTTGACAATTTCGCCGCCGATACCTTTTCGCGTGTGGTCTCTGCTGACAGCCATCGAACGAACTTCCGCAAGCTCATTCCACGTCAAATGCAACGCGCCCGCCCCGACAATTTTCCCGCCGTCAATTTCTTCAGCCACGATAAATTCGCGGATAATCTCGTAAAGAATGTTATGCGGCTTCGGCAACATGATACCTTGATTCGCGTAACCGGCGATTAGGTTGTAAATTTCTTCGACGTCCGCAAAAGTTGCCTGCCTGTACTTAAACAAAATGTCCACCTCGATTTAATAACCCTTCGGCAAAATCATAAGCGCACTGCCGACGGATCTTTCTCTGCCGTCGCTGGGGCTGTTGACGAGATTATCTTTGACGACGAGTTCAGACGAGCCGCCGCCGTCCAAATTAATCGCGTCGACCGCGCCAAACTGATTCAGCAAAATATCCGCCCACTCCTGCAACGTGCAACCGCGACTGTGAGCTTGCCGACCGTCGACCACCGCGAAAATATAATCGCCGTATTTTGTCACGCCGAAAGCCGAACGAGGAGCGCGCCCAAAACGAATATCTGGGGGGAATTGTTCTTCGGCGACGGTGACAAAAATTTTCCCGTCCTTCACGAGACGAGGACCCGCGCCCAAAACGTAAGGTATCGAATCAAAATCAGCGTCGTCGCTGGAAATTTTTTCGTCGAAGGAAATTTTATTGCCGACCTTCGCATTTTCGAAAAGTTCTGCGGCGGTTCCGTGCGCGCTGACAATATATCCGTCCTGCGGAATAAAATTATTTCCCTTGTCGCGGAAAATTTCCTGAATCACTCCGTCTTTCACGACGAGTTCAATTCCAAATTCATTCGTGCCGGTGGTCTTGCCAAAATATTTGTTGTAAATAACGGCAGAGTTCACGCCGCGCACACTGTTGACGCCGCCGACGAAAATACTTTTGCCGCGAAAACTGAGCTTGCCTTGATAACGAACGCGCCCGAATTTTATTGAACCGTCCTTAGAAATTCCGATTGCCGAACGATTAAAATAATCCGTCGCAACAATCGTGCCGTCAATCTTCGTGATTCCGTAGAGGCTCCCGTCCGGCGCGAAGTAGCTGGCGTTTATCGTGGCGACGTCGTCAATATTTTCGCTCATGTTCGAGACGGTGGCAAGCCCGCGAATTTGATTGCGCGCCAAAACCGGACGAATTTTATAATTTTCGTGGGCGGCGATTATCGCGAACGCCATGACTCCATTTTGATTGTAAACATAAAATTCAAGCCCCTCGTCTTCGGAAATTTCCGGCGGAAAAATTTCGGGCGTCTCTTGAGGATTTTCTGGCGGGTCTATCGAAATTCCGCCATCCTCCTGAAAATTTTCGTTGTAGTCGTCAAAATTCCCGTCCGTATTAAAATCGTCGTCGTACGCATTTTCGCCGGCGGAGGGGTCATAATCTCGCTGGTAAACTTCAATCTGCGCGAAGGCGATCGAATGGAACCACAAAATTCCCGCCGCCAAAACTGCGGCAAAATTTTTACTTCTTATCATCGTCCTGCATCACTTCAAAATCTTTAGAATGTGCTCTCTTGTAAAAGAAAACGTATTGTTGCAAAAGTCCTGCCTTTTCTTCAAACTCCGAGAAAATATTTTCGCCGTTAAAGTCTTCGTCAATCGCGCGACCAATCCAAACATCAACCGGCAAAATATTCATGCGGTGATATGCGTACAGCGCGACACACGCGGCGACTTTATCGCCGACGCCGCGAATTTTTTTCAGCTCGTCAAGCATAGACTCATCCGAATATTTTCTCATCTCGTCAAGAGCCACGACGCGGTTGCGAACTTTTTCTATGGCGTCCTTGACGTAGCTGCCGCGATACCCCAGCGCGAAACTCGAAAGTTCAAAAGGCGACACCCCCGCAATGTCGACGACACCGGGAAACGAAAAAACTCTGCCGCGTTCAGTTTTTATGGGTCTGCCGAATTTTTCACAGATAAGCTCGACGGAATGACGAATGGCCGGAATGCTTTTGCGCTGGCTGATTATGAAACTTATCAGCGTTTCAAAGGGCTCCTGTTTCAAAATCCGGATGCCCTTGCCAAAATCCGTAACCTTTTTCAAATATTCGCCGAAGGGTTTATTTTTTCCGAGATTAACAATTTCTTCGCGGGCGGCGGCGTAATTCGTCTCAAGGTCAAAATAATCCGCCCAAGTGCTTTCCCATTCCAGCTCGTTGCAACTTACGTTGAAAACTTTTTCCCTGACGTTCTTAATGTAAACGGCGTGATCCATTGTAACGAATCTGAACAAGCCCGGCGAAATTTCCTTCGCGCGAAAACACTGCCCGCTTTCCGCAATTTTTTTCAAATCGAAATCATCACTTATTCTGACTTCAGCCATTCAAAACATCTCCTAACTTTAACGAACAATTTCTTTTAAAATACCCTTAACAATATCTTCGGGAACCTCGTCGACAACTTCAACTTCGCCAAATTTTTTCATGAGCACCCAATGCGTTTTCCCGTCGAGAGTTTTTTTGTCACGCAGTGTCGCCGCGTAGAGTTTCTCAATGTTACAACCTTCGCAGTAAGTATCCAGCCCGAACCTTTCCAGCAAATTTTTCAGCCGCCGGACGTCGTAATAATTAATTTTGCCGAGAGCCTCACTGATTAGAGCAGAGGCAAGCATTCCAATGGCAACGGCCTCGCCGTGATGATACCTCACAAAATCCGTTTCCTCTTCGACGGCGTGCGCCACAGTGTGCCCGAAATTTAAAATCCTCCGCAAATTTGATTCCTTCTCGTCCTTGCTGACAATCTCCGCTTTAATTTCGCAGGAACGCTGAATAATTTTCGTCAAGGCGTTCACGTCGCGGCTCAAAATTTTGTCGACGTTCTCTTCAAGGTAGGAAAAAAAGTTCGCGTCTCTGATAACTCCATACTTGATGACTTCGGCAAGACCGGATTTAATTTCACGGTCGGGCAAAGTTTTCAGTACGTCCAGGTCAATGAAAACCGCCTTAGGCTGATGAAACGCGCCGATTAAATTTTTGCCCAGTTCGTGATTTACGGCAGTCTTCCCGCCGACGCTCGAATCAACCTGCGCCAACAAACTCGTCGGCACCTGAACGAAAGGGATGCCGCGCAAATAAGTTGCCGCGACAAATCCGGCAAGATCCCCCACGACGCCGCCGCCCAGCGCGATTATCACGGAATTTCTGTCCAGCCCCATTTCAATCGCTCCGGTGTAAAGCATTTCGGCTTCGCGCAGATTTTTTGAAGTTTCGCCGGCAGAAATTGTAGCGACGGCAAACGGGATCTCCCGCGATTCAAACGCCGCCAAAAGTTCAACACCGCAATCCTCAATTACGTTTTCGTCGGTCACCACCAAAACTTTGTCGGTGAATTTTTCAGAGTCGGCGATAAAATGAACCGCCTCCCCCAAAATTTTTTCGCCGATTAAAATATCGTAGCTCTTCTCCCCTAAATCAACCGTCACCTTTGTCACGTTCGTCATAAAAATCACCTCTTGTCTACAGTTTAAAATGTTCGCAAATCTTATTCATTATTTGTAGCGGCGACCAATCCGTCGTATCGATTGTGTAATCGGCTTGCGCGTAAAATTTTTGTCGTTCGGCAAGAAGATTTTTAATCGTCTCCAGTCTGTCGTTGCCGCCGTCGAGGACAGGACGTTCGCCGCGCCGCTCGGTACGACGAAAAATTTCTTCGGGCTCCGTCGTCAAGCAGACAATCACTCCGGAATTTTTCAGCAGGCGAAAATTTTCCTTGTCCTTGACGGTGCCGCCGCCTGTCGCGATAACCAAATTTCGGCGCGTGCAAATTTCCTTGACGGCATTTTTTTCCAGCTCGCGAAAATATTTTTCCCCGTAAGTCTCAAAAATTTCCGGTATGGACATTTTCGCCGTGCTCTCAATTTTTTGATCGACGTCGACGAAACCGCGCCCAAGTTTATTCGCAAGGAGTTTGCCCAAACTCGTTTTGCCCGTGCCCATAAATCCAATCAGAATCACATTTTCTTTCATAACTTCACCTTAATTTTTCAACACGCCGTCCAAAAAATCAATAACAATCCGCAAAACTTCGGGTTGCCGCCAATAAATATCGGAGTGCCCCGCGCCGTCGATTATGTAGCACGAAGACTTAACGCCGCGCTGAATCAAAGCGTCGTGCAAAATTTTACTTTGGCTAGGCGAAATCGTAATATCCTTGTTGCCGTGCATAATCAAAAACGGCGGCGTCTTCTCGGTGATATAATTAATCGGATTGGAGGCGCGGGCAGTTTCGGGGTTGGAAAAAATATTCTCGCCCTTGCCGCTGAAGCCGGCGATACCATTCACGAAGAGAGATTCGGGGGCGGCGGCGGACTTTCGCGGCTCCTGCGCGGCGGCAGAATAATCCGCGCCAATCTTCGTTAAATCACTCGGTCCAAAAATATCGACGACCGCTTGCACTTCGCTACTCTGATTCAAATTTTCGCCGACGTCAAAATCATTCAGCCCGTTAGTGACACCGGTCATTGCTGCAAGATAACCGCCCGCCGAAGTTCCGAACACCGCGATTTTATTTTTGTCGATGCTGAAATCGTCAGCATGGGCGCGCAGATAACGAATGGCGGACTTCACGTCAGAAATTGCGTCCTTGTATTTCGCGATAGGCACGTGACGATAATCAATCATCGCGACGACGTAGCCCGCCTCCGCGATATGGACGGCGCGTTGAGTTTCCGCCTCCTTGTAGGCAACAAGCCACCAACCGCCGGGAATCATGACAACTGCTGGATATTTTTTGCCGTCACCGAAGGGCTGAAGAATATCCATCCTTAAACGAGAGCTCGGCCACTGAAAATTTTGCGCGAAAGTTATATCGTAGTGGGAATACAAACCTAAAGCTCGCGGCTGAATTTTTATCGTGCTGACTTCCGCCGCATTGCACACCCCGCCGATTAAAATTATCGCCGCGAAAAACGACGCGAAAAATTTTTTCATGTTACCCCTCAATTCTTTTGCGATAGTTTTTCAGATTTTCGAGAGTGTCGCAGAGAGCATCGCCGCCGAATTTTTCAACAACCGCACCTGCCGTGACAATCGCCGCCATCGCCTCACCCACAACCTCCGCCGCAAAAATCGCGCAGGTGTCGCTGCGTTCCTTGCTTGCCGTCGTGGGGTTCTTCGTGGCAATATCAATCGTCTTCAGCGGCGTCATCAAAGTCGGAATGGGTTTCATAGCCGCGCGAATAATAATCGGCTCCCCGTTCGTCATGCCGCCCTCAATTCCTCCCGCGCGATTGGTTTTGCGGAAAATCTTTTTATCGTCGTCAACAAAAATTTCGTCGTGGACTTCACTGCCAAATTTTTTTGCGTTATCCCAGCCGTCGCCAATCTCCACAGCTTTAATCGCCTGAATCGACATGAACGCCGCCGCAAATTTCGCGTCAAGTTTTTTGTCCCACTGAATGTGACTGCCGAGCCCGACGGGCGCGCCGGTGATTTTAATTTCAAAAATCCCGCCGAGAGTATCGCCCTTCGATTTCGCAACGTCGATCCGATTTTTAATTTCGTCTTCTCCGGTGACCCCGCCGACGCTCAAAATTTTTCCGGAAATTTCTATGCCGCACTCCTTCAGAAAAATTTTGCACAGGGCACCGGCGGCGACGCGCATTGTTGTTTCGCGGGCACTCGACCGCTCCAAAATATCACGAACATCATCGCGGGAATATTTCAGCGCGCCGGGCAAATCGGCGTGTCCAGGACGAGCGTTTGTAACTTTTTCGCCGCAAGGACTTCCTTCCGCGCTCATCTTCTCCCGCCAATTTTCCCAGTCATGATTTTCGACGATTAAAGTTATCGGACTGCCCAGCGTTTCACCAAAACGAATGCCGGAACTAAAAATAATTTTGTCGGACTCAATTTTCATGCGCCCGCCGCGCCCGTAACCTCCTTGCCGCCGTTTCAGTTCGGCGTTGACAAAATCGCTGCTGACTTTCAATCCGGCGGGTAGCCCCTCCAAAATACAAACGAGCCGCGCGCCGTGACTTTCGCCGCCGCTGAAATATTTTACCCCGCTCATAAAATCACCTCACATCTTTCGAGCAATTATATCATTAAGAAATTAATTTGTCAGCAGTTCGCGAAATAAGTTGTCAGCCTCCGCGAAGGTTTTTAAAATTTTCGTGCAGGATATTTTTTTGTGCCTTCCTTGACAAAAACGGCGGGCGGTTTGATAATTGCTCAAGGCGATATAATTTTTTGGAGGAGAATTTTTTTGAAAAGCGTATTGGGAATTGACCCGGGCAGGGATAAATGTGGGATTGCTGTTTTGAATTTTGACGGCGCAGTTAAATTTGAAAGAGTTATCGCGACGGACGAGCTTGAGTTGACGCTGAAAAATCTCCTGCGTGATTTTGAAATTGAGCGGGCGATTTTGGGCAACGGCACTACTCATAAATCCGTTGAAAAAATTTTGCGCGCGCTGAATTTATCTGCGGAAGTCGTCGACGAAAAATTCACCACTGAAGAGGCGCGAAAAGAATACTGGAAAAAAAATCCCCCTAAAGGTTGGCGAAAATTTTTGCCGACGTCCATGCAGGTGCCGCCGGAGCCCGTCGATGGAATTGTCGCCGAAATTTTGGTCAAAAGATTTTTGGCGGCAAGCGTTTAAAAGTTTCGACGAAATTTTTTGGAGAGATCCCTTGCCGACGAATGGACGTGTTTATCATTCACGCCGTAAGACCCCGCCCTTTAGGCGTGGGGGGTGTCAAAAAGTAGTACGTCGAAAATCAAAAAACATCGCAAAGGCAGTGAGGACGTGGAGTATACAAAAGGCTACAAATTTCGTTTATATCCGAACAAGACACAAACAATCTTGCTGAATAAGACGTTGGGCTGTTGCCGATTCATTTTCAATCATTTCCTTTCGGTTAGGCGCAACAGTTGGGCAAAAGATAAAAAATCCGTTTCGTATAACGAAACAAGCGCATTGATGACGCAATTAAAATCCGACGAAAATCACCTGTGGCTAAAAGAAGTGGACAGCATAGCATTGCAACAATCACTTCGAGATTTGGACGCCGCCTATTAAAATTTCTTCACGCGACAGATAAATATTTTGTATCGCTATGTGTTGAAGAGGATATAGTAGGTAGTTCGCGGTAGAATGAGGGCGAGCAATTTGGTCTTGATGTCGGCTTAAAAGAATTTTGCACGGACAATCATGGAAATACTTTTGCCAATCCGAAATCATTACGCCGATTAAGCAAAAAATTGACAAAAGAGCAAAGAAACTTTCCGTTATTTTTCTTACTCATTGGTCTGTTGGGGTGATTATTTTGTAGGCTCCAGAAATTCGACAAACGAAAACATGCGCGGTACATATTTTCCTCCGGCGTATAGGAGGCTACCCAACCCGCTAATGTTTTTCTTGCCTCTTCCCAAGTGTGTATCGCACTTCTTTCTACCGGCTTTGCGTCTTTCGCCAGCTCGAACACATAATCAATATACTCAGTAATATTAGGATAAGATCTTTTAAGACGTTCTCTTAAATCCTCATCAATCTTTAAGGACTGCCATTCAGCTAAAATGTCTCGTCTCTTTTTCCATTCTTCTTCGGAGAATTTTTTTATAAAATCCTTCTTAATTTCTTCATTATTTCTTATTTTTTTTGATTCAGGTTTTGTCGTTTGTCCGTCAGAGGGGTTTTCAGTTGTTGGCAATTCATTTTCATTCGATGATTCGTTTTCGGCATCCAATTCAGCGACAATCTTTTTAGCCTCGTCAGTGATGACTTTTTCTTCGCCTGTTTCCGGATTAATCTCAAAATGCTTTATATCCTTGTGAGTTACCTGAATCCCTTCTCCTACAACAACGCCAGAATAATTTTGCTGAATGAATCGCGCGCATCTGATAGCGTCTTTAACTGTCTCAAAATCTTCCCAACTGTCCATTATCCCGAGTGAAGAATCAAAGGATATTTTTATTTTTAGGTTATTAGTAATTCTTGTTCCTTTGCGAGGTATCCCGCTCTTTTCGCTGAAACTGTCAAAAATAATATCCGCTTTTTGTTGGGCTTGTTCCCTACTGAGATTGATCGCTTTCACTTCAGAAACGCGCTTGCCGTCGATATAATAAAAAGTATTTCCATTTTTAGTTTTTTTAGTTGTTATCTTTTCAAAAGTTTCCTCAAGTTCGGCGAATGGATTTTCAGATTTAATCCGCTCCGGTAAACTCAAATTCTCAAGCCTATCGAAAAGTTCATTAATATCCTTGCACCGACTTAAATCAACTTCAAGCCCTGCTTGTCGAAGTGCCTTTTTTCCGTATTTATCGAGGACAACTATTTTTGTCGCAATTTTTGTCCCCGCGCGTTCAAAAGTCACAACCGGCAAATGAATCGTCGCCATCAACGTCGCGTCTTGAATAACGGACATTTTAGCATTATCGGGAACAATGGCTATCAAACGCCCGCCTTCCACCAAATGTTGGTCGTATGCTTTTTTGATGTGCTCCAAAGCCGTTTTTGCACTTCTCCCGAAAGGCGGATTCATAACAATTCCTTCAAATTTATTAACGGGATTAAAATTCTCGAAAGTATCATTCACGACTTTTGCATTCGGGGTAACCATTTGCGCAAGCGGTAAAAGATAACTGCTCGGCTCTACGATTGTGTTTTGAGTGTTCGGAGAAAACCACCTTGAAATTGCGCCGTGCCCCGCCGAAGGTTCCAAAACACGTTCGCCCGCCTGTACGCCAAGCCACTCAACCATTTTCAAGCCCACAGGTTCCGGAGTCGCGAAATAATCAACGCCTTCTTGCTCTTTGGTTTTGGCGTTCTTTTTCGCTTGACCGAAGTAAAAAGACTTCGCCCGCTCCCATTCGGTTAATTCCACGCGCGCGGAGCTGTCCAATTCCTTCCCGCCCGTGCCTTCTTCAGCGTGACCGGGGTTGCGCCTCTTCCAATCCCCCGTCAAAGTTTCCATGTACAAATTCGTGAACGATTCGCGCAATCCTCTTGCAGCATTGCCGAGCGCAAGATTTTCGACAGTTTCCGCGCGCCCGCCGATTGTCCGCGCAAATAATTGATTCTCAAGATTCATTCCCGTCGCAAGATAACGAAAAACGGCGTTGCTTGCATTGCCCACGCGATAAATCCGCCCCTCAATCTGCATTGCGTAAGACGGACGCTCCGGCAAAGCGATATTAATCAAAACGCGCGGATATTTGCCCGTCGTGTCGTGAAGTGAAATCCCCGCGTTGGCGGCGTCTTGCTGACAAATAATAATATTTTTGCCGCTGTTGTCGTCATTGAAAAGTTTTATCGCCTGTTTTCTGCCCTTTTTGTGTTCCGCGCTTCCGTCGATATACAACGCGTCCTCCCCGAAAGATTTTTTGAAAGTTTCCATCGGCGAAGGGAGATTGGCTAAATTCAAGCCGACTAAATCCGGACGCTCTTGCGCGAAGTCATTGTACTGCCTCATTAATTCGGCGGGGTCTACGATTTTTCCTTCGCGCGCCAATTTTTTTACAAGGTTTACGTCGATTGTGAAGGGCTCGTTGTTTTCTTTTTCGGTCATTGCTTGATGAAAAATGACAACTTTTTTTCCTTGCGCGATATATTTTCGCACTATCGGAATTGCCGCCCGCGCTTTTATCGACTCCAACAAATAACGTCTTTTTCTGCGATCAAAGTTACTGTCCAAAAAATCATAAAGTCTCGGATATTTTTTGCGCTGTTCAGACAGCCACGTGAAACCGTCGTCAATTTTTTTGCCTATTCCGCTGTCAACCAAAATAAATCCGCGATCATAATCCTTGTCGATATTTATCTGCCGTCCGCGCAAAACTCCTGAGTTTACCAGCTTATCATAAAATGCTACTTCCATAACTCTGTTGTCTACTGTAGCCTCCGGACGGGTAAGCTTGTGATACCGGATGCGATAACCAAAATTTTTCACCATGAAGTCTTCAAAACCGCTCAGCCCATTTCCCGACTTGTCATAATTAAAAAGATGTCCTTCCGCATAATCCACGTCCTTATCGTAAGCAAAAGGCGTCGCCGATAAAAAAACGACCTTTGGTCGGTCTTCGGGATTTATTTTTTCAAGTTCGGATTTTAACGACTTCCATTTGTCGTCCATTTCTTGATATTCGTCATAGATTTTTTCTTTGAGCAACTTAATCTGCAAATTTAGCTCGTCAATCTTCCCCATATCCTTATTTTTCTTCGCGGTTGTGATTTGTTTCTGCAGCTCCTCAATTTCCTTTTCATACCCGCGAATTTTTTTAGTGCGATTTAAAAGTTTCCAGCGATTATACCATTCGCGCGGGTGCAACGTGATACTTCTCAACATCTCCAGCCCGCCTGACTTCTTGCCCTGCGCATTTTGCATCAGATTGTGCGATTCGTCCGCTATCACCGCGTCCCATTTTCTGTGTATCAATTCTTTGTTTTGCTGAAAATTAGCGTAAGTCGTTATGCTAATTTGGTTATCTTCGCCCTTGTCTGTGATATTTTCCAGCATATGTATATTCAGCTTAAAATCTTTTTTCGCCGTCTCTTGCCACTGCCGGTTTATATCTTCGGTCGGCGATACGATTAAAATATTTTTTCTACCGCTGTCGAATAATCTCTTGACCACGCCTAATCCCGAATATGTTTTGCCAGTGCCCGTGCCGTTCGTCAAAAGTACTCCGCCGCCACCTTTATTCAACAGCCTGTTTTCTATGAACGCAACATCTTCCTGTTGTTCCGGAAAAAGCATCGGCAAATCCGACTTGATTGACTCTAAATCCCCCGCCTTGTACGGAATTTTCTTTACTTCAGATTTTCTTTCATTGACTCGTCCGTTTTCAGCAACTCCAAGACTTGCCGCTTCTCTTCCGTCGTCAACCTCACGTCCGGCAAGACTGTCTCTAACGCTTCCTGGTAACTCAACACTTCCGGTGCCACTGCCGTTATTCGCGGATTTTTCATTTTGTACTCCGCTATCGCCAACCTTTCCGCTATCAGCGGTGCCGCCTGCCCGAACGCGTACGCCACGTTGTGCCCGTATTTCTTCTCCAGCCTCTTGTATACTTTCCGGTACGATTCTTCCGCCGGATTCTCCGTTTTCATCATTTCTCCCCACTGCGTCTTGATTGTTCCCTCTGCCAGCTCGTTCAGCCACGACGCGGGTGCCGTCATTATCGACATTTTCATTTTCCCCCTCTTCGATTTTTTTATTTCTCTTGCCTTCGTCTTCCGATTGTGTTATATTCCTATTGGAAGAAACATTACTCACCGCTATATCCCGCTGGGACGCAACGCCGTTTTTATTGTTGCTATCCTTAAGATGCGGCACCGATATGGCATCGGTGGATACGTTTGTGGGGCGCGTGTCAACGAGTAATGTTTCTTCTTTTCTCACTTTTCGACGAGGATAAGCAGTTACAATGGTATAAAAATCGTCATCTCCTTTTTCAAGCTCTAAGTCAATAGGCATAAGTCCTTTTGATTCGTCATCTTTACAGTAAAGAATAATCCTATTTTTTTCTGAGTTAGCTTTGTAAATTTGATTAAAATTTTTAAGGATATGATTGATATATTCGGGGATGTTTTCAAAACCTCTGCGCTGAATATCGTCCAAGTGATTGGTGATATGTTTGTAGCCAAAACCTTCAGAATCTGCTTTATCTTCCATACCGACCTGCAAACGAATGGGCGCAACTTTCAACGTAAACGTCGATCCGATTTCCCGCAACTTGTCATTGGCGGCAGCCACTATATCTTCTTCTATCCTGCCAAAATCTTTAGAGCCGTCGGGTTTAATGATAAACTCCTGCGCGTCAGCGTCTTGAAGACTTCTGCCGGATTCAGTTTTGTACCCTTCAGGAAGTGTAGCGGCTGAAGTACTTTGTTCGCCTTTGTTGGCGGATTTTTTATTTTCCTCGAAAAATTTCTGGATACCTTCATAAGCGGCTTTTATCATCGGAATATTTTTCTCTGTTTCTTCCTTGCCGATTTTATTTTCCAGCTGATTTATGACGTCTTCAACAGATTTAATTTTTTCGTTTTCCTGCAGGGAACCGATATACCTCGCGATTGTCGTTACCTGGTTATCGTCGAATTTCGTCCCTTCGGGAATATTATTAATCGTCGTCCAAACCGAAGACAACCACGGATTTATTTTTTCGCCTGCACTTTTCGTCATCTGCGTCGTCCAATCGGCGAAATTGTTTATTCCGCGCTGAACATATATCGCGCCAATTTTCAAACCCGATTTCCAAACGGCGGGATTGAAAACAGGATTAGCCGAAATTTTTTCCAATTCCTTTTTCAGTATTTCAAGTTCTCGCGCCAAAGATTCGTCGCTGTCGTCCACAAAGTTCACCAACTTGGGACGCTGATTTTCCGGCTTTTCCTTAGGCTTAATCCCGAAAGCCTCAAGCAATTCGCGTTCGACTTCCTCTTCGTCGCCGAAAATCTTTCCCGACTTAGCCTTATTCTCTTCCGCAGGTTTTTCCAGTTCCTTCTTCAGTATTTCGAGTTCCCGCGCCAAAGATTCGTCGCTGTCGTCCACAAAGTTCACCAACTTAGGACGCTGATTCTCCGGCTTTTCCTTAGAAACATTTTCTTCCGCAGGAATTTCTCTTACAGCGGCAGGTTGTTTAACTTCGCCGTAAAGCAAATCCGCAACATTGTTGTAAACCTTTCGCGGACTTTCCTCCGCCGTACCTTTTTCAAACTGATTCAAAACTTTTTTAGCCCGCTGAAGATTTTCGTTATCGCCTTGATAATTTTCAACCAAGTTTTGCATCGCTGTAGAGGCAAGTTTTTTATCGCCGTAAGTCTGCAACCTCTTCAGCGTGTTCAATTTTTCCTGGTCGTTGCCTTCGACTAAATTTTTCAGCGCGGAATAATCGGCAATGTGAGCTTTTTCGTACGCGGTTTTCAATTCTCCTTCGGGCATTCTCGAAATCTCGGTAGCCGTCGCAAAAGACTGCGCGCCACTCGGTTTGTTAAACTCAAAACTCGAATCGATCTTTCGATAATTCCCTTGACGCGTTTTAGCCAATTCCCCCAACGATTTTAAATCCGCGTTTTCTCCGACGTTGACGACAAATTTCTTGCCGTCTTGATTGATTTTCGGTTGTTGAATATTTTCTGCAGGTTTAGTTTCTTCGTTATTCTGCGCGAATAAATTATTTTCTGCAGAATTGGTTTTCTCGTACTCCTGCGCGAATAAATCCGGCTCTTCGATTCTATTTTTCGCCGATTTAATAATATCTATCAGCGGAACCTGCCCAGTCTCAAACTCCTCGCCGAAATTAAAACTCAACTGATTAGGATCACCCTGCTCGCGAATACTTTCAGCAATTCCCTTCAAAAAATTAGAAATTTTTCTCGTACTGCGTTTATTTTTGTCCATGAACGACAGAATTTCCTTCATCTCCGCGCTGTCTTCTTCGACGTTGTCCAAATCCAAAGTCTGCTCGTTCAGATAAGTCGAAACGGTTTTCCCTTCGTCGCGCAACGCGCTCAACTTTTGCACGGCGGCGGAAATATCTGACAGGTCGTACTTGTACAAGGAGCCGTTTTTCATTCCCTGCTGAACCGAAGACAAAATAGGCGCGGCGTTCATCAAAGCGTTAGTGATATTCCTGACGTTATCACTACTCGATTCTGCCATTCGCACGATTAAATTTTCGTCGCCGTACGCTGAAGAAAACAGTGCTCGTTTCACGCGCGCAATTCCGTCCTGATTTATTCTGCCGTACTTGTCGACGTAAGCATTCAGCTCGTTCACCCCGACAATATCGTTTAGGATACTGCTGACAAAATCTTCATT
>CAJOFR010000023.1 GCA_905234195.1 uncultured Selenomonadaceae bacterium | reverse complement strand
ATAATAGCAGAGCTTTTGAAGTTTCCAAGTGCTCATTTCACCCTTTTTCTTTAAAATGTATTGGGCTAAATCGAAAATGCTGACCAACGTTAATCCCTCCTACCACTTTTCTAAAATCAAATTTCTTGGCAAGTTATCTCGGATTTCCTTTTTTTCTGTAGCATTAAGAAAAACTCTTGAAAGCCAAATCGCGTGCCTACAATCATTACACCAAACTGCTCCGTACCCTTCCTTTGAGCTTAAAGCAACATATCCATAATCCACATTATGTTCCCCACAGCACGGGCAAGTTGGTTCATTCCCTGCCTTTAAATCTTCAATAATTTTCAACCAATCCAACAATCTATTTTTCATTATTATACCGCCTGTTAATTATTCGATAGAAAAATTCTTCGTAGCAGTAGGCTACACGTTCCATTTCATGCCTATTTTCCTGCACATAATCAGACCCGTATTTTTTGAACTGCTTGACGTGACAACTTTCATGTATAATCGTTCGTAAAAGTTGTTCGTTAGTCTGGAAAGCATTCGGTAACAAATCTATTCTGCCAATATCTTCAGGAGCCGCAGACCCAGCTATCGGGAATTTTAACAAATACTCCTCACGTTGAATTTTAATCTTTAGTCCTGAAATGTCAACTCCATATTTGCGGCAAATCTGAGTGACGGCTTTTTTCTGCATAGGAACTTTTAAATCGACAAACGCCCCTAAGTTGGAATTTTTTCTGCTTAGTTCGCGAAAAAACAACTTTTCATCAGTGCTATTCTTCGACGCCTTTCGCTCGATTCCTTTCCACTCGTCAAGCGTCATCGTCTTATCGATATAGACTTTCTTCCAGTCCGGATAACTCATTTCCGCCGGTATCCGAATATTTCTGCCTTCGCTATCACGTGCTACCCTTCTGCCCGAAATCTTCTTGCCTTCTCCGTCAGCGGCGGCTATCGTCGACCGACAACGGACGTGCATCGGCGGAGCATTCTCCCCTTGATTCATTTCCTCTATCGGAAATATCTGCCCGTCCAAACTCTGACACATAGGTGTTGTTCTGTGGTCTAGCACCGCAATAAATTGATAAAATCCTAATTCGGCGTCTCTTATCGCTTGCCCTGCCGCTTGATTCTGAACAAAATTTAATTCTGTCTGAATCAGCCGTTGCGCGTCCTTATATCCGACGTCAGCTTTCTTCGACAGTTCCTTCGACAACTTTTGAATTGACTCCCCGCGATGCACCGCCTGTGCAAGCGCGTCTCTTAATGCCCCTGCCAACTTTTTGTTCGTGTTCAGATTGATTCTTTTATCGTAGGTCATCCCGTTCCACGCCGTCGTCAAAACTCTCTCTACTTGCGCGGCGAACTTCGCGTTAGTAAAAAAAAGAGGCCGCTCAAGGATGAGCGGCCGCTCGCATTTGGTCGCGTGATGCGACCTCTGCGGGCAGTTTTCTTTTGCTTCTTTTCTTTTGTGCCAAAAGAAAAGAAGAGATCCTTCTCAAGGGGAAAGAGGTAAAGAATAAGGGGAAAGTTTTAAGGGAAAAGAATCAGTTTAAGTCTTCGCCGTTGGAGGCAATAACTTTTTTGTACCAGAAAAAAGAATCTTTGCGGCTGCGCGAAAAATCTCCCGTGCCGTCGTCGTGACGATTGACGTAGATAAATCCGTAGCGTTTCGCATATTGTCCGGTGCCGGCGGAAACTAAATCAATCGGTCCCCACGTCGTGTAACCAATCAGCGGAACGCCGTCCTTGACCGCCTCGCCCATCGCGCGGATATGTTCGCGGAAATAACTGATGCGGTAGTCGTCGTGAATCGCGCCGTCAGCCTCCACTTTGTCAAACGCGCCGAAACCATTTTCAACGACCATGAGCGGCGTGCCCGGATAACGCGACGCAAGTTTATTCAGCGTCCAGCGCAAGCCGTCCGGATCAATTTGCCAACCCCAATCGCTTGCCTTGAGGTAAGGATTTTTCGCGCCGCCCATCATGTTGCCTTTTACCTGCTCGGCATTCTCGTCCACCGTCACACAATTCGACATGTAATAACTGAACGTGTAAAAATCTACGACGCCTTCGCGCAGAATTTTTTTGTCTTCCTCGTTGTCCATGAAAGCCGTGTCGACTCCCATATCCTGATAGAATTTTTTCGCGAAGGAAGGATAATCACCGCGTACTTGAACATCTCCGCAAATGTCATTGCAGAAAGAATCGCGGCGTTGGTCTTCGAGCATGTCTTTCGGGTTCGGCGTGAGCGGGTACCAGGTGATATGACAAATCATGTTGCCAATCATGAAGTCCGGATTAATTTTGTGACCGGCAATGACAGCCTTCGCTGACGCCACGAACTCATTATGCACCGCTTCAATTCTCTCTTGCGGAATATCGATAAGTTCAGGGAATTTGCAAGGCGCAGTACGTTTCAAATCCTCTTCCTGCATGACGCCGACGCCGTAGAGATTTCCCATATGCGGTTCCATAATTGGCATATTAATTTCGTTAAACGTCAACCAATATTTTACTTTGTCCTTGTAGCGTTCAAAACAGGTAGTCGCATATTTTACGAAGAGGTCGATAGTTTTGCGGTTGTAAAAGCCGTGATACTTCGTGACGATAGCCCAGGGAATTTCGTAGTGACAAAGAGTGACAAGCGGTTCAATTCCGTGTTTCTTGCACTCGTCAAAAAGTTCGTCGTAAAATTTCAAGCCCTCTTCGTTCGGCTCGGCGTCGTCTCCGTTCGGGAAAATGCGCGCCCAATTTATCGACGTGCGATAACATTTAAAACCCATCTCCGCGAAAAGCGCAATGTCCTCCTTAAAATGATGATACATGTCGATTGCCTCGTGGGAGGGATAGAAAACGCCGTCCTCAATCTTCGGGCAAAAAGTGCGCGGGGTGTTCACGTCGCCGCCCAGCAACATATCGGGCACGGAAAGACCTTTGCCGCCTTCGAGGTAAGCACCTTCACACTGATTGGCAGCAGTCGCGCCGCCCCACAAAAAATTTTTTGGAAACGCCATTTATAAAATCTCCTTTCAAAATTAAATAACAGTGCTGATTAAATTTTCGCCGTTGTTTATTTTATTTCCTTCAACGGTGACAATATCTTTGTAAGCGGCGGTGTTGGTGACGAGCACCGGCGTAATAATCGGGTAACCTGCTTTTTTTATTTTGTCAATGTCAAATTCAATGAGGAGCTGACCTTTCGTAACTTTATCGCCCTGCGCGACGTGAGTTTTAAAACCGTCGCCATTCATTTTGACGGTGTCCATGCCGATATGAATTAAAAGTTCTGCGCCGTTGACGGTTTTGAGTCCGATAGCGTGCCCTGTCGGGAAGAGCGTCGTAACTTCGGCGTCAGCGGGAGCAAAAACTTTTCCTACAGTCGGTTCGACGGCGATTCCCTTGCCGAGCACTCCGCTTGCAAAAACTTCGTCGGGTACGTCGGGGAGAGCAACAAGGTTGCCGGTGAGCGGGCTTGCCAAAACTTCGCGCCGGAGTTCCGCAGGAATTTCTTCCGCAGGTTCTTCGACGGGAGCGGGAGCAGCCGCCGCAGGAGCTGCAACAATTTCATCTTTGTAGATGGGGAACGTCATCGCGAAACCCGCCGCAAAAGCAACCGCCGAAACAATCATGCCACTGTACATTCCGCTGACGTCGTTCGTCGCTGGGTCAATAAAGCAAGGATACTGGAAGACGCCCAGCCCGCCGAAAATAAAAAGCTTGACGCCCAAAATCGCAACCAACGCGCCGCCAATCGCGCCGCCTATGCAGGAAATGATGAAGAATTTTTTGCGCGGGAGAGTGACGCCGTAAATTGCCGGCTCCGTCACGCCGAAAATGCCGCTCAAAAATGCAGGGATAGCAATTCCCTTCAGCTTTTGATCTTTGGTTTTCAAAATAATCGCCAAGACAACACCAATCTGCGCGAAGGTCGTACCAAACATCGTGATAACGACAGGATCCGCGCCGTACGTGACGATATTTTGAATCATGATAGGCACAAGCCCCCAATGAAGACCGAACATTACAAATACTTGCCAGAATCCGCCGATAAACAATCCTGCAAGAATCGGGCTTACGTTGAAAATACCTGTGGCCGCCGCGCCGACTGCTTGCCCTGCCCATGTGGCAATGGGGCCGACGACGAGCAAAGTCAACGGAATCATCGTCAACAGCGTGCAAAACGGAATGCCGAAGCCTTTTAAAAGCGTGGGGATAACTCCCGCGTAAAACTTTTCAACTTTCGCGCCGACCCACACCGCTAAAATTATCGGGATAACGCTTGACGCATAATTCATCAGCAAAACCGGTATCCCCAAAAATTCCAGGTGGACGGGCGAATGAAAGATCGAGCCTTGCAAAACTTCGTAGAGGGGTTCGCCCTGCAACAGCGGTGCCCAACTCGGATAGACCAACGCCGCGCCTATTGCCATTGCCGCAAATTCGCTCATCTTAAATTTTTTCGACGCGCTGTATCCTAAAAATATCGGCAGGAAAAAGAAAAATGCGTCGCCGATAACCGACATAATCTGATAAGTTCCGCTTTTGGTGTCGATAATTTCAAACGCCGCCAAAAGTGCAGTCAAGCCCTTGACCATACCGGACGCCGCCAAAACTCCGAGCACCGGCGTAAAAATTCCGCTGACCGTGTCGATAAACATATCAAGCGGTTTTTTCGGCGCGTCGTCCTCTTCAGCAGCATCTTGTCCGCCCGCGCCTTGAATGCCCTGCGACGCCAAAATTTCGTCAAAGACTTCGCCCACCTGATTTCCGATAACCACTTGATATTGTCCGCCGCTCTGCACGACGGTAACGACGCCGTCCATTGCCTTTAAAATATCAGTGTTGGCTTTTTTTTCGTCCTTGAGTTTAAAACGAAGACGCGTAATGCAGTGCGCCAAAGAGATTACGTTTTCTTTGCCGCCGACATTTTTTACAATATCAGCCGCGAGTTTTTCATACTTGCGTGCCATATTCAATCACCTCTCTAATTAAAAGAAATAGTCTGCCTCGAAACGGTAGAGATCATTTTTTGCATTGGTGTCAATTTCGCGCGCCCAAGTGTAGAAAGAATTCAGCAAGATATTTTTCGCGGGGACATAAGAGACACCAAGGCGGAAGAATTTTTCGTTCAGCCCGCACCAGTCAGTAACCGTGACCCAATTCAAAGCCGGCTCGTAACGATAATCCGCCGTGATAGAATAGGAGTTGGGTTTTTGCAAGTCAACGTCTTTATATTGCAGTTGCACCCAACGACCGGGTCTTTTTGTCTTTGTTCCTGCGATGGCAGTATTATCACGTTTTGCATTGCTGTTGATTGTGCCGACGCGCAGATCCCAGTTGTGGTCGAATTTGTAATGGGCGTGAGCGTAGTACGAGAAAAATCTTTTGTCCGGATCTTGATAGCGGCTCTTCATTCCGGAAGTGTACGCTACACCGAAATTGACATCGGCCTTTCTGCTGAACGGGTAGAAGAAACGCAAACTTGTAACATGTTCGTGGTCGCGGTCGCCACCCATGAAATTATCCCACAAGTCCATTTTACCAAACGTAAAGAAAGTTTTAAAATCCTTTTTACCGTAGACAAGTTGCACGCCGGAAAAATCGCAGTCAATGTCCATGCCCCAGCCGAAGGGATTCCACTCATTTCATTTGCCGAGCTTGACGGTCAAAGCGTCTCTGAACAGTTTGCCCGTTAGATACGTATCCATTTTAAAACCGGTTTCGTTTTCTCCGCTGTCACTGAACGCTAAATTTCTCGTTTCGTCAAATCCGCTTAAAGAGTTACGATAGCCCATGTCAAGGTGCGCTTGCCAATCGTCGTTGACTTTGTAAGTTGTATTAACTTGTACGTGAACCATGTTGGCGCGTGTGGTTCTTCCGCTGTCGGTCAAGTAATGGTCATTCCTAAGTCGCACATAGCCACCAACGTCCAATTTGTCCGCAAGTGCCTTAATTTTAGATTTTTCTTCGGGCGTGAATTCTTCGTCAAGTTTTTTATCTTCCAAAGATTTTTCGTCGGCGGTATTGATTTTATTGAGCAGCTGAACTTTTTTTACGTCATAAAAATATTCCTTGCCGAGTCTTTCAATCGTCGCCCTTTCAGTTTCGTTGAAGGCGGATAAATTTTTCTGCGCCTCGTCGACAATCATCGCCATTTCTAATCGGCTCATAATTCTGCCGTCGGGAATTTTTTCCGTGTAGCCTGCAATTTTCCCCGTTGCGATCAATTCATTTACTGCACTATAAGACCAATCATCTGCGGGCACGTCCGCAAAAAAGTTTGACGACGCCGACACATGTGCACCCACGCAAATTATTGCTGACGACAACGCCGCTACCAAAAGTTTCTTTTTCATGTCTTTTCCTCCTAAGTGCTGGTTATGTATGTAAACTTTGGAGGTTTTGCCAACTGAATGTAACAATCAAAACAAAGACAAACGAACTTCAAATATCCCTCCCCTTTTATGATTTTTGTACAACTTTGGCGATATGAATCGTCAAGTAAAATTTTTCGTCAGCGTTGACTTTGTAATTATATTTCGTGCCGATAAGTTCGGCGATTTTTTCTGCGCAGGAATAAGCTTGCGGATATTTTTTCTTAACCATGAAATGAATTTCGTCTTCAATGTCTCCCGCAGTCTCCTGCCCGCTGAAAATTCTCTTCGCAAAAAATTTTACGTGAGTGACAAAGCGATAATAGGCAAGAGAATCTTTGTCGAACTCAACCCGGCAAGTCATGCGCACGACGTTCGTAATTTCTTGAATCAGGTTAATAATTTTATTTGACAGCGGCTTTTTGAAATCAAGTTGCGCGTCGATAATGTGCATGGCGATAAAGCCCGCCTCGTCTTCGTTCAGTTCGACGTTAAAGCGGCGATTCATAATCTCCACCGCCTTCAGCCCGATAGAATATTCTTGCTCGTAAAATTTTTTTATCTCAAGCAGGAGCATGTTGTTAATCGTTATCCCGTTGCGGGCGCGGTGAACTGCCATATGAATATGATCCGTCAGCGCAACGTAAATACTTTCATTCAGCTTGCACCCCAAAATTTTTTGCGCGCAGTCGATAATTTCGTTGGAGACCTGCAAATAATCGAAAGAAAGACTCGCAACAAGTTCCTTGAATTTGTTCAGCATATCCGAAGAAGACAAAGTGTAAATCCGTTCAATTTCCGAATCAGGCACAACACAACCGACGCGGCGATTAAAAGCGATGCCCTTGCCGGTGGCAATGACTTCACGCCCCGCCTCGTTTTCAGTTAAAATCACGTTGTTGTTAAAAATTTTCTTGATTGTCATTTCTCGACACCTGCAAACAAAAAATTCGGCTTAACCCGCTGAAAAGACACAAGTCAAATGTATCAAATCGGACAGGTTTAGCCGAAAACGTCACTACCCCGTTCAAAAAAAATCGTCTTTATTTTAAAGCCAATCAAAACTTTTGTCAATGAAAAAGTTCTTTCGGTTTTATATTCCAATTAATGTAGCGTTTGCGCCCGCGCGTGACTTCGCCGAGATTAATTGCCTGTTTCGGGCAGACGTGCAAACACCCCAAACACTCCACGCAATGCCCCTGCCACACCGGCGAACCATTCGGGCGCAAAATATTTTTCACCGGACAAATTTTTTCACACGCGCCGCACTTCACGCACTTTTCAACGTCGCAGAAAAATTTTTCATCCAAATCCGCGCGGCGATTTTCCCAATCGTCGTGCATCTTCTTGCAAGTTTCCTTCCCGACTTCCCAAGTTGTGTGCTCCGCATTTTCGGCAATAGCGCGGGAAATTTTTTGCAACTTTTTATCGGCGAACCAGTAGCGAATTTTTATCCGCCAATCCGCCGCCGTGTCGCGATAAGGCAAATAATTCGAGACAAGACGAACAAACCAGCTTGCCTGTTGCTTGAAATTTTTCGCGGCAAGAATTTCGTCCAGGTCAGTGAACGGACGACCAAAGTAAGGGATCCCGCAGGTGGCAATCGCGAAAATATATTCCACGCTCGAAAAATCCAGCGCGCCGACAAATTCCTCAACAATCATCGGCAAACCGCCGTAGTGCAACGGAAAAATAAAGCCGACCTTTTCAGCGCCGACCTTGAAATTTTTTTCGCGCAGCTCCTCCGGAATGGAAAGAACCTCCGCATTTAAATTTCTCTGCAAAAATTTGGCGACGTAAAGAGAATTTCCCGTCGCCGAAAAATAATAAATCTTCGTCTTCATCATTCAACAAAAGCTTGTCCGAAATAAACCACACAGCCCATTAAAATTACGAACGGCAAGAAAACTTTTATGGCGAACTTCATAATTTGCCCTTCGACGCCGCGAATACCGACAGCCGCCACGCCGATAGCGATAGACTGCGGGGAAATAATTTTGCCGACGCACGCGCCCGCCGCATTTGCCGCCGCCATCCACGCCTGTCCGGTTTCGTTCGCGCCTATTGCCATTGCCGAATCCGCCTGCAATTTTCCGAAGAGTACTCCGCTCGTCGTGGCAGACCCCGTGATAAACGAACCTGCCGCGCCAATCAGCGGAGAAATTGCCGGGTAAAGTGTCCCCGTTGCGTCAACCGTCGTGGTTGCCATTGTCGTTATCATTCCGCTGTAGCCCATGATTCTTGCCGTGCCGATAATCGTAATCATCGTTATGAAAGTCGGTGTCATTGTCCGTATCGTTCGGCTAAGGACGCTTAACATATCGTTGACTGTTGCGCCCTGCACGACGCCGGAAATTATCGCCGCCAACATGATAAGCGTGCCCGGCGTGACAATCCAGGTGAACGTGTAAAGCCCCGCGCCTTCGCCCGTGTAAATCGCGATTGAAGTTTTCACCTGAATCAAAAATTCGTGGACAGGCGGTACGAGTTTCGACGTGACGATTAAAAATACGAAAATCAAAATGAACGGCAACCATGCCTTAATTCCTTTTTCGGGTGTTATCTCGTCAGTTACTTCCACAGATTTTATTTCGTACTCCGGATTGTGAGTGGGAAATTTTTTCGCGAAGAAGACGATTAAACCCATTGAAATAATTGCGCCCGCGACGCCCGCAAGTCCTTCGCCCATAAAGTACGCCGCGCCGAGTGCCGGCAAGAAAAATCCTAAGCCCGCGATAAGACACATTGGAATCATTCCGCTTAAAGCCTTGAAGGAGCCGCCAAATATTACGAGCATCAAAAACGGCATTATAATCATCATGAATCCGAGTTGCATTGTGGTGAACGTGGCGATTTGTGAACCTTCAAAGCCTGTCAGCTGTGCAAGCGTCGTGAGCGGCAAACCGATTGAGCCGTAGGAAGATTGAACAGCATTTGCCAAAAGACAAACCATGATAGCCGAAATTGGATTTATACCGATACTTGCCAGCATGCTTGCGCCGATAGCGACCGCCGTGCCGAAACCGGACATACATTCCAAAAATCCGCCGAAGCCCCACGCGATAAGCAACACCAAAACGCGCTCGTCAGTCGTGACGGAGCCGAGCATTGTTTTAATTGTGTCCATACCCTTCGTAAAAACCGAAAGATTGTAAGTAAAAATCGCGGCAATGATAACCCAAATGATTGGCCACACTGCCATTGTTGAGCCTTCCAACGCGGCGGTTAGGGTATCGCGATAAGTCATTCCGAAAAAGCTGGACGCTGTGAAAAAAGCGATGACGAGTGCAACAGTGCATGCCTGATACGCCGGCAATTTCAAGCCGATTAGCGCGATTATTAGCCAGAAAATCGGAGCTAACGCCGCAAAAAATAGAACATCCAATTCCTTCAATCCCTTTCAATCAAAAAATTTTCCACGATTATATCATAACCCTTTTGAAAAAGATATAGTGGTAACAAAAAATCCCCGATTAAAGACAGTCGGGGATAAAATTTTTGCGCACAAAATTTTTAATCACACGAGAACGTGAGACAAGCGCACGAGTTCGGGGTCGAGAGGCTTTCTGTTGTTGACGGAATCGAAAAGGTTGATGCTGACGACTTTTCCTTCGTCGAAACCGAAAACGACATCGGACACGCCGGAAATCAGAGCAAGAGCCGCGCGTTCGCCGAGCATGGAAGCTTTAATGCGGTCTTCCATTGTCGGGGAGCCGCCGCGCTGAATATGTCCGAGAATAGAAACGCGCGTATCGATACCGGTTTTTTCTTGCACGACGTTTTTCAAGCCGACGCCTGAGCAAGCACCTTCTGCAACAACGATAATGCTGTAGCGGCGACCTTTTCCGTAGGATTCGACAATCTCCGCGCAAATTTCGTCAATGTCGTATTTAACTTCCGGCACGATAATATATTCTGCGCCGCTTGCGATACCGGAAACCATTGCAAGCCAGCCGGAGGTATGTCCCATAACTTCAACAATCATGATACGGCGGTGAGCGGACGCGGTGTCGCGCAACTTGTTAATCGCGTCGACTGCAGTATTAGCCGCCGTGTCGCAGCCGATTGTATAATCAGTTCCCCAAACGTCGTTATCAATCGTGCCCGGAAGTCCGACAATGGGAATGCCGCCGAGTTTCGACAGGAGAGAGCCGCCGGTCAAGCTGCCGTCGCCGCCGATTATAACAAGACCTTCGATACCGTGTTTCTGAAGATTTTCGAGACCCTTGCGGCGTCCTTCTTCAGTCTTAAATTCTTTACAACGAGCCGTGCCGAGAAAAGTTCCGCCGCGCTGAATCAAGTCACTTACACTGCGCGAAGTAAGCTCAACAATATCGTCGGCGAGCATGCCTTTGTAGCCGTTGTTAATGCCGTAAACTTTGACGCCCTCATAAAGCGCAGTCCTGACAACTGCACGCGCCGCCGCGTTCATTCCCGGGCTATCGCCGCCCGAAGTCATTACCGCTATCGCTCCTGTAATCATAAAATTTGCCCCCTCTTCTCAACTGCACACGCGAAAAATTTGCCGCGCGATTGTCATTCGTCTTTGAGTGATATTTTAAGAAATTTTGCCGCCGTTGTAAAGAGATTTTTCTTTGGCTTATAAAATTTTATTACATACAAAAAAGCCGCCGGTGAAGGCGACTTGTAAATTTCTTTATTAAATAAAAAAATGGTGACGCTAGCGGGATTTGAACCCACGAACCCGCCGTGAAAGGGCGGTGTCTTAACCACTTGACGATAGCGCCACTTGTTTGGTGGAGACGAAGAGGCTTGAACTCTCGACCCCCAGATTGCGAACCTGATGCTCTCCCAGCTGAGCTACGTCCCCAACGCCGCGCAGTATACCACGATAAAGTTTTAAAGTCAAGTTTTTTTTCGTTGGGAGCAAAAATTTTTCTTAAAAATTATTTTTTGTCGGGGCGATTGTTTTTATTTACATTTTCCGCCGTTTGATTTAAACTTGTACCGAAAAATTTTTTTGTAGAGGGAGGAAAAAAAGTTGGGTACTCAAACAGTCAAGGGAAAAATTTTAATTTTCGTACTGCCGATTGTCGTATTGGGACTTGTAATTTTATCCGGCGTGATTTTTAAATACATGCACAATACTTTTGAGGCGCAGATTATTCAAAGCAGTATGAGCAACACCAAAGAAGTTGCGGACGGAGTTTCGGAGTGGCTGGACAAGAGAATGATGGAAACTCACCAAAGCGCGTCGATACCCGCCGCAAAAACCATGAACACCGAACTTTTAAACCAGAACAATATTAATCGCTTGAAGTTGATGCAGGCGCGCTATCCCGGTGTTTATGACAGCGTCAGCTGGGGACCGTTCGACGGCTCCGGTGTTTTGTACGGGCAGACCTCCAACGGCTTCAAGGAGATGCACAATCAGGAGAAGGCTTGGTACAAACAGACAATGACCGGTACGCAAGAATCTTTTATGTCTTCGCCGGTTATTTCGCAGGCGACGGGAAAAATCATTGTCAATTCTATAGCTCTTATAAAAAATGACGGCGGGCAACCCGTCGGAATGATTCTTGCCGCAATTTACGTGCAAGCCGTCATGGATAAAGTCGAGTCGTTCAAACTCGGCGAAAAGGGTTACAGCTTGCTTGTCTCTAGGGAGGGTGTTTATATCGTTCACCCTGACGAGGAGGCGATTATGCAGAAAAAAATTAACGAGGACGAAGATCCCGAAGTTGCGAAATTGGGCAGCCACATGCTGAACGGCGAAGAGGGCGTTTACCGCTACAAGTCGAAGGACGGCGATAATATCATCGCTTTTTATACGCCGATAACCGCGACTGGCTGGAGCATGGCAACCGTTGCTTACGAGGACGAACTTTTTGCGCCCGTGCAAAATATGTTGAAGATTATGTCGGGAATTTCGCTCCTGCTTTTGATTTTAATTTCCGCCGGCATTTGGATAACGGTCAACAAAGTCATGAGCCCGCTCGGCTTGATGATGGAAGAGATGCACAAGTTGGCGCAGGGAGATTTCCGCGACAGACCTTCGGCAATTGATTCGCGGGACGAACTCGGAATGTTGGCAAAGGCAGTGCGCGAAATGCGGAGCGGGGTTTCAAAAGTCATGCGGTCGGTAAATTCTTCGGCGGAAAGTTTGTCTTCGTCCGCTGAAGCACTGAACGCAACAACCGAACAATCGGCATTGGCGGCGAATCAAGTCGCGCAGTCCATTGTTAAAGTTGCGGAGGGCACCAGCCAACAACTCGACGCGGTCAACGAAACTACGGCGGCTATCGAAAAATTGAATGAGACTATTCAGCTCATGGCGAAAGATTCTGAATCGGCCGCCCTGAAAAGTCGTGAGGCGTCGGACGTCGCGCGCGAAGGTGGAGCTACACTTGAAAAGGCTATCGACCAAATAAAAACTATCGAGCGTTCTTCACGGCAGACTACAAACGCCGTCATGGCTCTTGGCGAAAATTCCGAAAAGATTGGTCATATCGTCGGGACAATCAGCGGAATTGCGGAGCAGACAAATTTGCTGGCACTTAACGCGGCGATTGAGGCGGCGCGCGCCGGCGAACAGGGGCGAGGTTTTGCTGTCGTTGCTGACGAAGTTCGCAAGCTTGCCGAGTCCAGCCACGAGGCAGCTCAACAAATTTCTGACTTGATTAAAGTCACGCAGGAGGATACCAACAAAGCTATCGACGATATGGCAGAAGGCGCGGAGGTCGTCAAAGTCGGCACGGAAAATATTATTTCGATGGGCGAGGCGTTCAGAAAAATTATCGGTATCGTCGAGCAAGTCAGCGCGCAAATGCAGGATATTTCGTCAGAGACGCGCGACATGGCGACAAACGGCGAAAAGATTGTGGATAACGTCCGCACAATCGGCGAGGCAAGCAAGACTGCCGCTGAAGAGGCGGAGACTGTCAGCGCGGCGACAGAGGAGCAAACGGCTTCCGTTCATGAAATTGCGAACGAGAGCACGAATCTTGCACATATGGCAGGCGAATTGCAACAGGAAGTTAAAAAATTCAAAGTCAGCTGATCTAGTTTTTGGTGGATAGTGTTTAGAGATTAGTTAAAAAAAAGAGAGGCCGTCAAGGATGACGGCCATGCCCGCGTTGATTGCGTGATGCAATCTCAGCGGGCGATTTTTCTTTTGCTACTTTTCTTTTTCTAAAAAAGAAAAGTAGATGCTAGATTTAAAAAGAGAGAAAAATTTTTCAAAGACTAAGAGCCAAAATTTTTTCGGTAATTTCGTCAAGCTGATCTTTCGTGGGAAGATTGGCGATTTTTATTTTGTCCAAAATAATCTCGAAGCCCGCCGCCTTCAATTCGTCTTCAACCTGCGCGACACTCTGCCCACCCCAGCCGTAAGAGCCGAACGCAAAAGCTTTGTGATTCAGCGGGCGCAGTCCTTTAATGTAGCAGAGAAATTGCGCAATCGTCGGCATCATCTGATTGTGAATCGTCGGCGAACCAACCGCAAGATATTTGCTCGTGAAAATATCCGTGACAATTTCCGAAAGCGGCGTAAATTTTACGTCGTAGTAAGCCGCCGGGATCTTCCTCGCGGCAAAAGCCTCAACAATAGTCTGCGCAATAATTTCCGTCGAATGCCACATAGAATCAAAAACAACGACCACGCGTTCATTAACCGCGCCGCTGCTCCAAATTTTGTAGCAGTCGAGAATTTTTTCAATGTTCTTGCGCCAAATGACACCGTGCCCCGTCGCAATCATTTTAATTTCCAAATTTCCAAGTGCCTTCAGCGCGGCTTGAGCTTGCTTGCCGAACGGCATCAAAATATTCGCGTAATATTTTTTCGCCTCGTGGAGAATCACTTCAAGATTATTTTCGTCGTCGAAACGCATCGAAGTCGCCAGGTGTTCCCCGAAAGCGTCGTTCGAGAATAAAATTTTTTCTTCGGGACAATAAGTGACCATAGAATCCGGCCAATGCAACATAGGCGTCGGAACAAATTGCAAAGTTCGCGCGCCTATAGAAATTTCGTCGCCGGCTTTAACGGGCTTGTAATTCAAATTTCCGTAGCGCGCAGTCAATCCCTTCAAGCCGTTGGGGTTCGTCGTGATAATTTCCGCGTCCTTCGCAATCCCCGCAACTTCGCGCAGAGCCCCTGAATGATCCGGTTCAACGTGGCTGGAAACAATCACGTCGATTTTCGCGGGGTCAACAACGGAAGAAATTCGCGCAAGCAGTTCGTCTTTGAAATCAATCTTCGCCGTATCAATCAACGTAATTTTTTCGTCGAGAATCAAATAGGCGTTGTAGCTGGAGCCGCGCGAAGTTTCATAGCCGTGAAAATTTCTCAACGACCAATCGACAGCACCAACCCAATAAATATTTTTCGCCACCTCAACGGCTTTGCAGTTGTTTATCATGAAAATTTTCCCCCTTGAATTTTTTTGAGTGTCCTACTAAAATTTTAAAAACATTGCGTTAGCGTGCAACAGAGTTTTGCCTTCGTAGTCCGGATAATTTTTCAGCATCGCCGTTTCAAATTCGTCGAAGGTCTTGCTATTTTTCAGAGCGACTCCTGCTTTTTCGAGGTACTCTTCCGTTTGCCGCAAAACTTCCGGCGACATGGAGGAGCCGTGCCCGGGCAAAACGTACTTGAAATTTTCGGCTTGCAATTTTTTCAACTCGGCTACCCACTCGTCCAAATGTTGCTCGGCTATGTAGAGATGAATTTTGTTGTACGCGACGTCGGACGCCAACAACAATTTTTCTGATTCAATTTCGATAAGTGCCATTATCGTTGCTTCCGTGTTTTTGACTTCGCGAACTTTAAAATTAACGCCGTCGATAAAAAATTCCGGCTCAAGTATTTTGTTCGGCAAAACAGCTTTGTCGCCTATCAAATTTCCCAAGTGCGGTTTATTTCTCTCGAAGGCAGTGACCGCATCTTTTTCCATGTCTTTTTTCACGGACGGCAACGCAAAAATATCACAGCCGTCAAAAATCGAAGTGCCGAACCAATGGTCGGGGTGCGCATGCGTGATAATCACCCGCGCAATGGGTTTGTTAAGCCCCTTCGCAAATGCGAAAACTTCTTCAGCACTTTTAACCAGGAATTGAGTATCGACCACGACGAGATTATTTTTCGTCTCGATTATGTGGCTGTTGACGTGGTAGCCTTTTTCAGAAGAGGTGTAGGTGTGGACTGAAAAGTTGCTAAAATTTTCGTAAATAAAGCTCATGTTAAAAACCTCCACTCAGTTATTGCCTGTCACCGATAAAATTGGTTGACACTTCCGCGCAAATATGTTACCTTGAAAAATATTTGAAGTCAATAAATTTTTGAAAGAGAGTGGTAGATTTGACAAGAACTTTATTTACATCTGAATCAGTTACCGAAGGACACCCCGATAAAGTCGCTGACAGAATTTCCGACAGCATTTTGGACGCGATACTTGAGCGCGACCCCGAAGGGCGCGTAGCCTGCGAAACCGTCGTGACAACCGGGCAAGTTCACGTTGTCGGGGAAATTTCTACGCATTGTTACGTTGATATTTCCAGAATTATCCGCGAGGCGATTCGAGAAATCGGCTATACAAATTCTTCTTACGGCTTCGACGCGGATACAGTCGGAGTTTTAATTTCGCTTGACGAACAATCGCCTGATATTGCGCAGGGCGTCGACCGCGCGCTGGAATCCCGCGAAGGAAATATGGAAATCGAAGACGCAATCGGCGCGGGAGATCAGGGAATGATGTTCGGCTACGCCACGAACGAGACGCCCGAATATATGCCGCTGCCAATTTCTCTTGCACATAAACTTGCCTACAAACTTGCAGAGATTAGAAAAGTTACCGGCGAGCTGAATTATTTGCGCCCCGACGGAAAAACTCAAGTCACCGTGATTTACGAGGACGGCAAACCCGTCGCCGTCGATACCGTCGTAATTTCGACGCAACACAATCCGAACGTAACTCTTGAACAAATTAAATCCGACATGATTAAATACGTCATCAAGCCGACAATTCCCGAAGAACTTTTGACGGCGGAGACGAAATACTTTGTGAATCCGACCGGCAAGTTTGTAATCGGAGGACCGCAAGGAGATTCGGGCTTGACCGGCAGAAAAATTATCGTCGACACTTACGGCGGGTTTGCTCGTCACGGCGGCGGCGCGTTCAGCGGGAAAGATCCCACGAAGGTTGACCGCAGTGCCTCTTATGCCGCGCGCTACGTCGCAAAAAATATCGTCGCGGCAGGTCTTGCCGACAAGTGCGAAATTCAGCTCGCCTACGCTATCGGCGTGGCTCACCCCGTCGCGGTGAACGTCGACACCTTCGGCACGAATAAAGTTGACGAAAAAATTATCGCGCAGCTCGTCAAAAATAATTTCGACCTGCGTCCGGCGGGGATTATCAAGATGCTTGACTTGCGCCGCCCGATTTATCGTCAGACTTCCGCTTACGGACACTTCGGCAGGACTGACGTTGACTTCTCGTGGGAGCGCGTGGACAAGGCAGAAATTTTGCGCGAACAAGCCGGTTTGAAATAATGTTACGCGCGTTAAGCATACTCTGCCTGATTTGGGGATTTAATTTCGTCGTCATGAAGACGGCAAGCAATTTCTTTTCGCCCGAAATGTTCGTGACGTGCCGATTCAGTTTGGGGGCGGCGGTGCTTTTGTTGGTTGCCTTTATCAGAAAATTGCCGTTGCCTCCCAAAAAATTATGGGGCTGGATTTTTTTGAGCGGCGCGTTCCAAATTTCGTTCTGCTCCATGTTGGTGCAATTTTGTTTCCAGTTTTTGAACGCCGGCTTAGTTTCCATGCTGAACTACACGATGCCGGTTTGGGTAACGATTTTGGCGTACTTCTTCCTGAAAGAGCCGCTTACCGCGAAAAAAATTTTCGGTATCGCCTTGAGCATATTCGGAGTCAGCGTTTTGATGAACGTCGATTTAAGCGGCAGATTTTTCGCAATGCTTTTGGCGTTATTGGCGGCGGTGGTCTGGGCAGTCGGCAACGTCATAATGAAAGCAAAATTGTCGGGTTGCGAGCCGGTAGCTTTGACGACGTGGCAAATGACAATCGCGGCGATTTTGTTGGCAACATACACGCTAATTTTCGGTAACACTCAAGTTAATTGGACGGTGACGGCGGTCGCTTGTCTGCTCTACAACGGAATTTTGGCATCGGCGTTGGCATTTTTCATTTGGGCTTACATTTTGATGCACATGGACGCGAGCAAGGCCTCAATTTCGGTTTTGGCAGTGCCGGTTGTCAGCGTAATAAGCGGCGTAATTTGTTTAGGAGAGCCGCTTACCGTCACGATGATTTTTGGCATGGCAATGGTCTTGTCGGGAATTTTCCTCGTCCAACACTCTTAGAGGTTAGTTTTTAGAGAAATTTTTTCCTTTCTTCTTTTCTTTTGGCGCAAAAGAAAAGAAGCAAAAGAAAACTGCCCGCAGAGGTCGCGTCACGCGACCAAATGCGGGCGGCCGCCCATCCTTGGGCGGCCTCTCTTTTTTTACACTATCTCTATCCTCTTATCCCTATCCACTAGACTCTAATTTCAAAGTGCTTGCCCTTGTCGTCGTCGTCCTTCTTCGGAAGACGAATCGGCTTAACAATTTTCGTCGGCTTAACGGGTTTAACGGGCGGCGGATTTTTCGCGGGCTTGACGATTTTATTTTTCGTCGCCTGCAACTTTTCACTTTGCTCGCTGAATAAATCGGACTTCTTGAGCTTAGGATTTTTAGTCAGCAAAAATTTTTTCACGAGGGCAAAACTCATCGCACCCACGATAATTAAAGTGACAATCCAATAAATTCCGCTGTGCTCTTCGGGCTGATTGAGATGCGGATTAAAATTTCGCGGCGTCTCCGTCGAAGTCTGATTGTTGCCGGCGTTTTGTAAATCCTCCTGCTGAAATTCGCGCAGAATCTCCTTGCCGCGATCATAATCGTCAACGGCAAGATTGGAGTTTGGCGGGACTTGAATGACCTGTTGATTTTTAGGCGCGTCGGAATTTTTTTCGTCGTTCGGTTTTGTGACAGTTCTTTTCGTCAGCGCGCCCGCCCCATTCGCAACGGCGTCGCGTGCCATATTTTCCGGCGTCGTGACCGTTCGATTAACGGCGGGCGGATTTTTTTTTGGAGCTTCGGCGGGGATTTCCTCTTGCGTTTCGCGCTGAAAAGGTATCTGAAAAAATTGGTGCGCGTCGATTTTCGCGTTGGAGTCTGTCGACTGTGCTGCCTCTCCTTTGTCGACGGCGGGCGGCGTCGGCGGGGTAGGCGGCTTCGGCAATGTCAGTGCCATTTTTTAGAGCAAGTGCGCCCGAAGTTCCGCGCCGTCCTTTGCCGAAAGATAAGCGGGCGGGACGTCGAGCACAGTCATGCAGCCGGATTTACCTTCTCTTTGCAGACGGTGAGCCGCGCGCGCGTAAGCAAGCAAAACGCTCGTCGTGAACTCCGGATTTGAATCGAGCTTGAGGCTGAACTCAAAAATATGGTTGTGCTTTTTATTTTCGCCGGTGTTGCCCGAACGAATGACAAATCCGCCGTGCGCAAGCCCGCTGTGATTTTTTTGCAGTTCTTCCTCGCTGATAAAATTTACAATCGTATCGTAGTCAGCAAAATAATTCGGCATGGTTTTAATTTCGCGTTCGACTTTGGCGGCGTCGGCATTTTCTTCGAGCACGACGAAACATTCGCGCAGGTGTTTTTGTCGCGTCGTAAGCTCCGGATTTTTTCCGCTACGGACAGCCTCAAGCGCGGCGTCAATCGGTATGGTGTACTGCTTAGCATTTTTCACGCCCTTAATGCGGCGAATCGCGTCGGAGTGACCTTGACTGACGCCCTTGCCCCAAAAAGTGTAGTCCTTGCCGTCGGGGAGAATCGCGGAGGAATATGCGCGCGCCAATGAAAAAAGTCCGGGATCCCAGCCGACAGAAATTATCGCGACGTGATTGGATTTTTTCGCCGCCGCGTCGACGTTGGCAAAATGTTCGGGGATTTTCGCGTGTGTGTCGAAACTGTCGACGACGTTAAACATTTTCGCAAATTCGGGAGTTTGTTTCGGGAGGTCGGTTGCGCTGCCCCCGCAAAGAATCATTACGTCGATTTTATCAATCCAATTTTCGGCGTCGTTCGCTCTGACGACGGGGACATTCGGCGTATTAATTTTCACGTCGGCAGGATTTCTGCGCGTGAAGACTGCGACAAGTTCCGCGTCGGGATTTTCTTTAACGGTGAACTCGACTCCGCGCCCAAGATTTCCGTAGCCCAAAATTCCTATCTTCATCAAAAAAATTCCTCCTGCTCCAAAATTATTTTAATCAATCATACCATATCTGGGGATTAGTGTCCAGAGATTAGGGGCAAGGGGATAGTATGAAACCCAAGGATGGGCGGCCGCCCGCATTTGGTCGCGTGATGCGACCTCTGCGGGCAGTTTTCTTTTGCTACTTTTCTTTTGCGCCAAAAGAAAAGTAGATGCTAGATTCAAAGAGGGAAAAATTTTATCTCAAATTAGCTTTGAAAAAACTTTCTATCTTATCGAAGGGAATCGCGTTAAGATTGTCGTAAAGGTCAACGTGCGTCGCGCCGGGAATAATCAACAGCTCCTTGTTGCCGGCAACCGTATCCAAACCCGAACGTTTGACGCCCGTCATTTTCTCGAAAGCATCTTCAGAAAAATATCTCGAATGAGCGTTTTCGCCATGAACAATCAGCACGGGATTTTGAATCTCGTCAATGTAAGTCAGTTGCGGCATATTCGTAAAGGAAATTGCGCTCGTCACATTCCAGCCGCCGTTTGAATTGAGCGAACGTTTATGATAACCGCGCTCCGTCTTGTAGTAAGCGTAATAATCCTTCACAAACTGCGGCATGTCCGAAGGATCATCGACGACACCGCCCGCGCGCTTGTAAGTGCCCGCCTTGTAGTCGGCTGTGCGCTGCGCGTTCAAGTTAATTCGATTTTGCTGACGTTCGCGCTTCAAAGTCTCTGCATCTTTTTCGTAATCAAAATAGCCATTCGCAATGACGCGGCTCATGTCGTACATCGTGGTGACGACCGTCGCTTTAATCCTCGTGTCGATAGCCGCCGCGTTCAAGCCGAGACCGCCCCAACCGCAAATTCCGATAATCCCAATTCTATTCGGGTTGACGTTGTCGAGCGTGGAAAGATAATCGACCGCCGCGCAAAAATCTTCCGTGTTAATATCGGGCGACGCCATAAAACGAGGAGTGCCGCCACTTTCGCCGGTGAACGAAGGATCAAAAGCTATTGCCAAAAATCCGCGCTCCGCCATCTGTTGCGCGTAGAGTCCGGAAATTTGCTCCTTCACCGCGCCGAACGCTCCCGCAACTGCCAACGCCGGAAGTTTGCCGGAATAATTTTTCGGCTCGTACAAATCGGCGGCAAGTGTTATCCCGTAGCGATTGACGAAGGTAACTTTTCTGTGATTGACTTTATCGCTCTTCGCGAAAACTTTGTCCCAATTTTTAGTCAGCGTCAATTTTTCGGCGGTAATTTTGCCCGTCACTTCCGCGCCGGCAGAATCGGGAATTTTAGCCGCGTCGACAGTGCCCGCCGCAGAAATTCCGACAACTCCAAAACAAAGAACTCCTGCCAAAAATTTCTTCAAAGACTTTTTCAATTTAATCGCTCCTTTTCATTTTAGCTGACGGGCAAAAAAATCCGCCACTATTTCTGCAGTCAATTTTTCATCTTGAGTAAAACCATGATCGAATCCCTGCAAAATTTTTATCTCGCTGCCCTTGTAAATATCGTGATAACGAAAACCGTAACCGTAATGAACAACATCGTCAGCAGAGCCGTGAACAATCAGCGCGGGACCTTGAAATTTTTCTGCAGTCTCGTAAATTTGCAAAGTTTGCGCGGTTTTAATGTAGTTGCGCCCGATTTTGTGTTCCCAAACTTCGACGTATTCGGGAGGATTTTCCGCGTCGTAGTTCGTCCCGAAAATTTCGCCCGCCCTTGCGTTGTCACGAAGGACAGCCGCCGGAGCCATAAGCGCGATAGCTTTTATTTTTTTTTGGCCGAGTTCGCCGGCAAGCATGCTCGCCACGACCCCGCCTTGAGAATGACCCGCGATAGAAACACTCGTCACGCCGCGCATATCGCGAACATATTCGTAAACGTGCCGCGCGTCTTCAAGCTCGTTCAAAACCGTCATGTCTTGAAAATTTCCGTCGCTTTCGCCGTGCCCGTTGAAGTCAAAACGAATCGACGCAATGCCCTGCGCCTCCAAATCGTCGGCGATATTTTTCACAAGAGTAGCGTCCTTGTTGCCGGTGAGCCCGTGCAGAATCATCACCATAGGATAAAAAAATTTTCCCTTTGGCGTCTGAATCACCGCCGAAAGTTTTCCGTGATCCCCGTCAATCGTGACATTACGGCTCTGCGCGCATGAAGTCAGCGGAACAGTCAGGACAACCGTCATAATCAGCGCGAATAAAAATTTTAACATGATAAACACTCCTCGAAATTTATTTTTCAAACTTAACGAGAATGTTACCACGTTCGACGACGTCAAGCAAGCCCGCAGGATTATCAATTTTCCCAAGTCGCGTGTAGCTGTAGTTCGTCGAAAAATTTTTGTAGAAGAGCACGACATAACTTGAACTGTAAAGCATCAAATCGCCGGCTTGAATTTTCCCGACGCGCTCATCTTTCGACGGAAAATTTTCGCTAAAACGGTAATACTTTTCGTTGCCGTTGAGTTCTTCCATCGTGACTTCGAGCGGCAATTTTTTTGCGAACTCCCGCGCCGAAGAATTATCCTCAAGTGTCGCGTCGAAAACTTTTTCGCCGATACGAATTTTTATTTTCAAATTAACTCCCTCCTCCTGCGCGGCGGGCGGTGAAATTTTTTCGGCGGGAGGCGATTGACTTTCACCGCAACCCGTCAAAAATATCAGTGCCAAAATTAAAGTCGATAAGAAAAATTTTTTCACGTTAAATTTCTCCGTCAAGCACAGTCGTTTTAATTTTCGCGTCCTCGTCCGTATCGACGCGCTTAATAAATTTCGCGGGGACGCCGCCGACAACCGTGTAAGGCTCAACGTTTTTCGTGACGACCGCGCCCGCCGCCACAACAGCCCATTCGCCAATCGTGACGCCCTGCAAAATCGTCGAGTTGGAACCAATCCAAACATGGTCACCAATTTCAATCGGCGCGTAATAAAGTTTTCTGTTCATGTGCGGGCTTAAATCGTGGGTGGCAGTCGCCAAAACGACATTGTGCCCGATAAAAACGCCGTCGCCAATTTTAATTCCGCCTTGATCCTGAAAATGGCAATTCGAGTTGACGAAAACATTTTTGCCGAAGGTGATATTTTTTCCGAAGTCCGCATAAAACGGGGGGAAAAGTCTGAAAGTCGGATCAACTTTTTTTCGAGTAAGCCGCGACATAATTTCGATAATTTCTTCGGGCGTGTTGTACTTCGTGTTGAGTTCCATTTCGATGCGGCGCGAATCCTGACACAGCTCGCGAAAAAAATCCAGGCGTCCCGGATTATTTATCGCGGGGTGATTTTCGTCCGCAAAAGTTTCTAAAAGTTCTTCCAATGTCATTTCAAATTCCCCCTTCGTTTTGAAAAATTCTACCACAAAAATTTTTCGATTGAAAATACCAAAAAACTATTTTGTGATATAATTTTCGGCGGGGGAATTTTTTATGGACATCAAGACGCTGACAAACTTTTTGGAAATTTCGAGGACAGGCAACATGACGCGGGCGGCGGAAGTTTTGCACATAGCACAGCCGGCACTTTCAAAACAAATGCAGGAACTTGAAGACGAGCTCGGCAAAAAATTATTCAATCGAAAAAGCAGGGGGCTTTCGCTGACGGAAGAAGGCTTGCTACTAAAACAGCGCGCCGCAGAAATTATCGAACTCGTCCACAAAACCGAAAACGAATTTAAATCTTTGGACGAAGTAACCGGCGGAGATATTCATATCGGTTGCGCGGAGGCGGACGGCTTTAAATATTTTGTCCGCGTTCTCAACGAGCTGAAAAAAAATTATCCGCGCGTTCGCTTTCACCTTTACAGCAGTGACAGCGATTCGACGACGGATAAATTAGATCGCGGGCTATTGGATTTTGCGATAATCGCGCACGGAAATATTGACTTGACGAAATATAATTATGCCACCCTCCCGACGAAAAATCTTTGGGGGTTGATTATGCGAAAAGATTTTCCGCTGGCGCATAACGAAAAAATTACTCGCGCAGATATTTTGAAAATCCCGCTGATTTGTTCGCGTCAAGGTCTTAGCGAAGAGCTTTTAGGTTGGCTTGGTGACGACAGAGAAAAAATAAAAATCGCCGCGACTTACGACATGATTTTCAATGCGTCGATTATGGTTAAAGAAAATATCGGTTGCGCTCTCGGCTACGACAAAATTATTTACACAGGAGACGACAGCGAACTTTGTTTTCGTCCGTTGAGTCCCGCACAAGAATCGCCCATGCATATTATTTGGAAGAAGCACAAAATTTTTACGCCCATAGCAAAACTTTTAATGCAACACCTCTGCAAAACCTTCGACGCAAAATAAATCAGTCGTTCGGAAAATTAATCATGTGGTTATATCCCCAATTGTATAGCTCGTTCAGCGCGGGGATAAGTTGCAAACCAAGAGCCGTCAAAGAATATTCCACGACCTTTGGCGGATTTGAATCGCACTCGCAACGAAAGACAAGCCCAGAATTTTCCAGCTCACGAAGAGATTTTGTCAGCATGATATTCGTGATACCGGGTATGCGCCGTTTAAGTTCGTTGTACCTGGTTTTTTCTTTCTCGTGAAGATACCAAAGGATAGGCAGTTTCCATTTTTGACCGATTACGCTGAGCGCGTGAACAATCGGACAATTTTGTTTGGAAATATTTTTCATGGAACGATCTATCGGATAAGAAATATTTTCGTTCAAGGCGACCCCTCCACGCTACCTGCAAAAAAATCAACAATGATTTTACTCGCTGACGACGCTGATTCTCTCTTTGATATGCTTGCCAGATTCTATTTCGTCGACCATAGCAACCGCATAATCGGCATAAGAAATCACGCTCTCGCCCTTGCCATTGAGCACCAACTCTTCTCCGCCCAAAATGTATTTCCCTGTCCTTGCTCCGTCAGCCCGAAAATCTCCGGCGGGACTGACATAGGTCCAGTTCACGTCATTGCGGGCACGAAGTTTATCAAGGGCTTCCTTATGAGCATTCAACACGGGCATTACGGATTCAGGGAAGGCAGTAACATCCGCAACGGTTTTGGTGTGTTCGGGATTAACAAAAAGACTGCCCGCGCCACCCACGACAACAAGCCTGGTATCAGTGCCCTTCAAAAGGTCGGACAAATGCATCGCCGCATCGGGAATAATGTGCACAGTGTCGGGAGTCCACGCGCCGACTGCGTCCACGACAGCATCATACCCGGCAAGATCTTCCCTTGTAATGTCGAAAATATCCTTGATGACAAAATTCTTTGCTGCGGTCTTGTTTTCACCTCTGACAATCGCGGTGACGTCCATACCACGATTTACCGCCTCTTCAACAATCAACCTTCCTGCCTTTCCGTTTGCCGCTACGACTGCTATTTTCATGATAAAATCCCCCTGAAATGATTTTTTTTCCTTGTAATTTTATTAATTACAAAATTATTGTAGCGCGAAAAAAAAACTTGTCAACAGTTTCGTTTGAAAAGGTAAGGCAGAAAAAACTGCGTTCTTGAATAAAAATTTTTCCGGCTATATTATGTGCGAAAGAAAAGATAAAGGCGTGAGTAAAGTGAAAAATATTTTTGATAAAACGAAATTAAATCAGCTCGATTTGAAAAATCGTCTCTTCCGTTCGGCAACGTGGTTGGCTCTTGCTGACGACGACGGAAATTTAACTGAGCCGATTTTTGAAACTTACCGCGAACTTGCAAGGGGAGGAGTCGCCGCGATTGTCACGGGAATAACGACGGTCTCCCCTCATGATGCTTACCTCGACGGGATTGCGCAATTTCACGACGATAAATTTATCGAGCAGCACAAAAAATTCACGGACATGATTCACGAATACGACTGCAAAATTTTTATGCAGACCGCGATGGTTGATTCTGTTTTTTATATCGGCGAAGACCTTTATAAAATTCCAATCGGGCAGCTGACGACGGAACATATCAACGAGTTTGTAAATTTGTTCCGCGATGCGGCGGCGCGTGCAAAATCTGCGGGCTATGACGGGATTCAGTTGCACGTCGCGCATAATTTTTTTCTCAGCAAATTTATCAGCCCAATGTACAACAACCGGCACGACGAATACGGCGGCAGCCCCGAAAAACGCGCACATGTTCTCGGAAAAATTTTGGACGAAGTGCGCGGGGTCGTCGGCAAAAATTTCTGCGTGATTGCAAAAATTAATTGCGATGATTTTTCTGACGGCGGCTTGAATATTCACGACTGCATTGTTGCCTGCCAGACTATGAAGGCGCACGGAGTGGATGCGGTAGAAATTAGCGGCAATTACACTTCGCGAGAGGCGCGCGCCGGAGCGAATGAAGGTTACTTCCAAAAATATGCGGCTATGGTGAAATCTCAAGTAGACATCCCGATAATTTTGGTCGGCGGTCACAGGAGCGCGGAGAGCATGAATAAAATTTTGCTCAAGAAGGACATTGAATATTTGTCGTTGTCGAGGGCTTTGGTCAGGGAGCCGGATATTGTTAATCGTTGGAAGAGCGGGGATTTAAAACCGTCGGCTTGCATTGGTTGCAATACTTGTTATCGGACGCCCGGGCACAAGTGCGTTTTCGTCCTGCGCGGCAAAAAATAATTGGGAGGTAATAAAATTGCCGTTTATGTTTTCAAAAGTTGACGTCCCGATTAGCGAAGAACAAGAGATTAAATTAAAAACGAGGCTCGGCAAGGCGATAGAGTTGTTGCCTGGTTTGAGCGAAGAATATTTAATGGTCGGCTTCGAGGATAATTGCAGAATTTATCTTAGGGGAAATAAAAATCAGCCGGTCGCTTATGTCAAAGTCAGCATTTTTGGCAACGAAGTTCATTACGGCTACGACCAATTGACGGCGGAGATTGCGAAAATTTTTAGCGAAGTACTCCAAATTAATTTGAAAAATATTTACGTGAAATACGACGACATAAAAGATTGGGGCGTAGGCGGAGTTAATTTCGATAGGAATGATTACAAATGAGCGATAAAGTCACGGTGATAACCTTCACCGATCCGATGATGGGGTTATCTTACGAGAGCGAACCTGTCTTCAGAAAATTGGAGACGCACTTTGCAGAAAAAATCGAGTTCAAATATCTAATGAGCGTGCTCGTGAAAAACGTTTACGATTTTGTAAACCCTGCAGACTTGTCGATAAGCAGAGAGTTCGCGCTGAAAAATTACAATGCAAAACTTGCAAGGATTTACGAGAGCGAAGAATCAATCAGCGGAATGCCGATAATCATGACGGATTTTCAGTTGTTTTCGATTCACGAGACGACATCTTTGCCGCTGAACTTAGCTTACAAATCCGCGCAACTCGTCGATGAATCGAAGGCGGAACAATTTTTATATAACTTGAGATACGCAACGATTGTCGACTGCAAACAAACGACGCGGCTTGAGGAAATATTAAACGTCGTGAGAAAAACCGGACTCGACGAAGAAAAATTTTTAAAGCACTTCAAAGGCGAGACGTCGAAGGAAAAATTAAAAGAGGATTTAAATTTTGCGTACAAGTTGAGAATCCGAACATTGCCGGCGTATCTAATCGAGTACAACGGCGAAGGAGTTTTGTTTCAAGAATTGCTCGGCTATGAAGATTTTATAAGGATTATCGAAAAATTGACGGGCGGGGCGGTAAAACCGAAGGGCGCGGAAAAATTGGAAAGGGCTTTGCGAAAATTATTGGAGAGGCACCCGCTGATTTCGTCCGTAGAATTGCGCGAGGCATTTGACTTTGGCAGCATGGACGAAGTGAAAAAATTTATCGCACCGCTAATCGAGAACGGAGAAATAAAAATCGTGGAAGTTGAACGCGGCTGGTTCGCGAAAAAAATTCAGGTGATAAGATGAAAGGGTTAGAGGTCGCAACGGAGCGCGGGACGGTTTTAGACGGCGTGATTTTTGATGCGGAAAATGCTGACACGGTTGTCATTGCGATAACGGGGATTCACGGAAATTTTTATTCAAATCCTTTTTATTTTAATATCGGCGACACTTTGAGCGCGAACGGAATTGATTTTGTTTACGCGCAGACGAACGACGCTTTCGGGAAAATCGAGACGTACAACGCGAAGACCAGCGCGAAAGAAATTATCGGCTCGTGGAACGAAAGATTTTCTTACACCGACGACGACATTGGAGCTTATTTGGATTTCGCGGAGAAAAATAATTACAAGCACATAATTTTGGCGGGGCATTCTCTCGGCGCGAACAAAGTCATTCATTATCTTTCGGGGCACCACGACGAAAAAAAGCCGGAGCACTTTATTTTTCTCAGCCCCGCGAATTTAACTCACATGATGGAAAATGTCACGGCTTCCGAAAAAGAAATTATCCGGCGCATGGTGAACTACAAGCAGGGCGAAAAAATTTTGCCGTTTTATTTTATGGGCTGGGTGCAGTGCACGGCGAATACTGCTTACGATTGGATTTCCGGCGCGCTAAATAATGTTCACACCGAAGTTGACGGGGATTTCAACCAAATTGAAAAAATCACCCACAACGGCGCAATGGTTATCGGAACTTATGACAAGTTCACACGCGGCAACCCCGCGAATTTTTTGGAGAACATTAACGACCACATGAAAACTTCTTCGGAAAATAAATTGGTCTTCATAGAAAAAACCGGTCACACTTATCAGCAAAAGGAACAGGAAATTGCCGATATAATTTTGAAAATCGTTGAAGGTTGGCGGCAATAAAAAAATCTCTACACAAGAAAAAAAATTTATGATACAATTCCTCAAAACCAGATTAATTTGGAGGGAAAAGTTTTGAGGATGAACGGAGCGCAGGCAGTTTTGGAGAGCCTGAAAAAAGAAGGCGTTGACTTGGTTTTCGGCTACCCGGGCGGAGTCGTGCTGAAACTCTACGACGAAATTTATAAAATGAAGTTCCCCAATATTTTGACGGGGCATGAACAAGGCGCGGTGCATGCGGCGGACGGCTACGCGCGCGCGACCGGAAAAGTCGGCGTCGTCATTGCGACGAGCGGACCCGGCGCGGCGAATTTAGTCACGGGCATTGCCACCGCGAACATGGATTCGGTGCCGCTGGTTTGTATCACGGGGCAGGTTGCCAATCACGCTATCGGCAAGGATTCTTTTCAAGAAGTCGACGTCTGCGGAATCACCACGCCAATCACGAAACACAACTACCTTGTTAAAAATGTGAACGACGTGCCGCGCGTCATTAAGGAAGCTTTTTTTATCGCGCGGACGGGCAGGAAAGCTCCCGTGTCCATTGATATTGCCGCTGACGTTTTTAACGCGGAGATTGATTTTAATTATCCCGACAAAATAAATCTGCGCGGCTATACCGATAAAAATATCGGCGACGAAAAATCCATAGACGAAATTGTCACGGCTGTCGAAAATTGTGAGCGTCCTTTAATTTTTATCGGCGGCGGGGTGATTTCTTCGGAGACTTCGGAGGACGTCAGAGAAATTTTAAATCGTCTCGGCTGCCCTTCCACTTCCACTTTAATGGGGCTCGGTTGCATTGAACCGGAGCGCGCAGGTTATCTCGGTTTCGCGGGAATGCACGGCTCTTACGGCGCGAACATGGCGATTCAAAATTGTGATTTGCTTTTGGCGATTGGCATGAGGTTCAGCGACAGAGTGACGGGGCGCGTTGCGGATTTTGCTCCCAATGCGAAAATCGTGCACTTTGAAATTGATCCCGCCGAAGTCAACAAAAATATTCAAGTCGATTATAAAGTTGTCGGCGATTTAAAATGGTCGTTGCCTCTTTTCAAAAACAAACTTAACGCCTCGAAAATTAATTTCGCCGAAAAATTTTCCGCGTGGAAAAATCAAGCCGTCGACGAGGGCAAAAAACATCCTTTCAGTTTTAAATCTGAAGGCGACGTCATAAAACCGGGCGCACTTATTTCAAAAATCAGCGACCTTTGCGACGAAAATACAATCGCCGTGACGGACGTCGGTCAGCACCAAATGTGGGCGGCGCAATTTTTCAAGACGAAGGCTCCGCGACAATTTTTGACTAGTGGCGGGCTCGGCACAATGGGTTTCGGATTGCCCGCCGCTATGGGTGCGAAACTTGCTTGTCCCGAAAAAAAAGTTGTCCTCTTCACCGGCGACGGCTCCATTATGATGAACATTCAGGAGCTTGCGACGATAGCCGACCACGACATTGACGTTAAAGTTGTTATCGTCCACAATTTTATTTTGGGAATGGTCGGGCAGTGGCAGCGGCTTTTCTACAGCCACCATTATTCCGCCTCCGAACTGAATTTAAAACGCGACTTCATAAAGATTGCAGAGGCTATGGGCGTTCGCGGCTATCGTCTCACGAAGGCGGAGGAACTTGAAACTAAGCTGCCGGAAATTTTGAATTCGCAGGGCGCGGCTGTCATTGACGTTTATGTTCCGCAGGACGAAAATGTTATTCCTATGGTTCCCGGCGGCAAACGCCTTGACCAAATGGTCTTGAACTAGTTTTTAGGGATAAGATTCTTTTCCCTTAACCCTTTCCACTAATCCCTTTCCCCTTGAGAGGGTTCTTTTGGCGCAAAAGAAAAGAAGCAAAAGAAAACTGCCCGCAGAGGTCGCATCACGCGACCAAATGCGGGCGGCCGCCCATCCTTGGGCGGCCTCTCTCCTAACTTCATACTAATCCCTTAACCCTTGCCCCTTAACCCTTAAAAAGGAGTGATTGATATGGAAAAATATTTATTGGCGGTGCTCGTCGATAACAAGCCCGGAGTTTTGACGCACGTGTCCGGACTTATCAGCCGCCGCGCTTTTAATATCGAAAGTATTTCCGCAGGCTACACCGAAGAACCCAGCGTCACGAGAATAAATATCGTCGTCAGCGTCGAATCCGAAAACGAACTCGACCAGGTCGTTAATCAGCTCGGCAAATTAATCGACGTGATTAAAATCGTGAACTTGAGCAAGGTGCCTTCCATTGCCCGCGAACTCGTCATGATTAAAGTTAAGGCGTCGAAGGAGGCGCGCGCCGACCTTGTCAGCGTTGTCGATATTTTCCGCGCGCAGATTGTCGACGTAACAAGCGAAAACGTCATTATCGAACTCACCGGCAACCAACAAAAAATCGACGCCATTTGCGAAGTTTTGAGCGATTACGAAATTGTTGAGATTGCACGAACCGGAGCGATTGCCCTTTCGCGCGGTCCCGTCCCCGTCAAAAAAATGTAGTGTCATGAGAATTTTAATCACAAATTCCTACGAACAAATGAGCGCGGAGGCGGCGAAGATTGTCGCCGGACAAATTTACCTTAAGCCGGACAGCGTTCTTGGTCTCGCAACGGGGAGCACGCCGCTGAAAATGTATGAAACTCTCGTCGCCGTCCACGAAACTATCGGGCTGGATTTTTCGCGCGTTACGACGTTTAACCTTGATGAATATATCGGCTTGAGCGCGGATAATCCGCAGAGTTACCATTATTTCATGCACGAAAACTTTTTCCGCCATATCAACATTAAGCCCGAAAATATTTTTATTCCCGACGGCACGGCTGAAAATGTCGGCGCGGAAGGTTTGAAATATGACAGGCTGATTCGTTCAAAGGGCGGCATCGATTTGCAGATTTTGGGCATCGGGCAAAACGCGCATATCGGTTTTAACGAGCCGGATATTAAATTCGAGGCGACGACCCACAAAGTTAAGCTTGACGACGAAACTATTAAAGCCAATTCGAGATTTTTCAGCAACGTCGACGAAGTCCCGAAGTACGCGATAAGTATGGGAATTAAAACGATTATGCTTGCTCGGCGCGTCGTGTTGCTCGCCAATGGGAAAAATAAGTCAGCCGCCGTTTACAAAGCGATTTGCGGCAGCGTGACCCCCGAAGCCCCCGCGTCGATTTTGCAACTTCATCAAGACGTAACTATAATTTTGGACAGACAAGCCGCCGCCGATTTGCCGAAAAAAATTGTCGACGTGCCCATTACCGAAATTTTATAACAGGAAGTCCGCGAAAACAACATTGCCGAATTTCATCCCGCGTTCAGTCAAAAAAATTCGCCCGCCGGAATTTTCCAGCAAGCCAAGTTTAATATTTTTATCGATAACTTTTCCATACACATCTAAAATATTTTCACCGAACTTGTTAAAAAATTTTTGAGCGTTGAGACCTTCGGCAGTCCTCAATCCCAAAAAACAAAACTCTTCAATCGCCGCGCTACGTGTGATAATTTCTTCAACAGAGGAAACATTTTCACCGGCGCGAATTTTTTTTATGTAGGTCGCAACGTCAGCGATATTCGACGCGCGAAATTTTCCGTCGTAGCCGTGCGCGCCCGCCCCGAACCCAAAATATTTTGCGCCCGTCCAGTAGCCGAGATTGTGTCGACTTTCAAAGCCGTCCCTTGCAAAATTACTGATTTCATAACGACGATAACCGAGTTTCGGCAAATTTTTAGTGATATGATCGTACATTTTTTCGCAGGAAATTTCGTCGGGGAGATTTAATTTTTTTTCGGCGTGCAGGCGTCCAAAATTTGTCTTAGGCTCAATTTCCAAGCCGTAAATAGAAATGTGCTGAATTTTTTGCGCGGCAGAAATTTTTACGGCGCGGCGAACATCTTCAAGCGTCTGATTCGGCAAACCGTACATTAAATCGATGCTGACGTTGTCGAAAAAATTTTTCGCAAAGTGAATCGTCTCAAGCGCGCCCCTTGAATCGTGAATCCTGCCGAGAATTTTTAACAGCTCGTCATTAAAACTTTGAACGCCTAAACTTAATCTGTTAAAGCCAATTTTTTTCAGACCGCGCAGAAAATTTTCGTCGACGGTGCCGGGATTTGCCTCGACGGTAATTTCTGCGTCGTCCTCCACAAAAAAACTTCCTTCGACAGCGTGAAAAATTTTTTCCAGCTGCGCGAGATTTAAAATTGTCGGGGTGCCGCCGCCAAAATAAATCGTGCTGATTTTTTCGGGAGCCGCGCAATTTTTTATTTCGGTCGTCAGCGCGTCGACGTAAGCCGCCCGCTCGTCATCGCCGCTAACTTTTGAATTAAACGCGCAATAATTGCACTTCGCCGCGCAAAACGGAATGTGAATATAAATCGAAGTCATCTTTTCAGAAATTTTAGGACGGCGTTGCGAAAATTTTTGTAGAAAGGTTTTTCAATCATCATCGCGTGCCCGCCACCCTCAATCTCGACGAACTCGGAACCCTCCGGACAATTCGGCAAAACTTTTTTCAGCATTTCGCGGTTAATGTAGCCGTCGTTAGTGCCCTCGATAATCATGACGGGCATTTTCAAATTTTCGACAAAAATCAGTTGGTTGCTCGCGGGCGTCATCAAATCGCGCCGCCCTCCATTCGGGCTGGAATCTTTGTCGTAATGCCAGCAGTTTGAAAGAAAAGTAGCGGCGACCGCCGGCTCAACAATCGCGGGATTTATTTTGCCGTCACTCAATTTTTGGAAATCGTCAGCGGCGTGAACCCAATCGTTTTTATGGAAAGGAGCAGTAACATTTTCCGCGCCCAGCCCGCTCAAAATCGGAGCGTACAAAATAATTTTATTCACCAGTTCGGGATTTTTCGCCGCGAAACGGCTACAAGTCACCGTCCCCCAACTCCAGCCGATAACGTCAATTTTTTTTTCGCCGGTCTCGTTCAAAATTAAATTCACCGCCGCAAGAATATCTTTCGCCGCGTAATCGGAATCGGGCAAAAATCCATCGGTGACGGCTTGCGAACGACCGTAGCCGGCAACATCCAGCCGCCAAACAGCGTAGCCGTTGCGAGCAAGAAATTTTACAAAGCTGTAATCTGCAAAATCCACGTCAAAAACATGCGAAGAGTAAGTCAAGCCGTGAATCAACAAGACAGATTTTTTTTGCGCGCCGTCTGAAGTTTGAAGTTTGCTCAAATAAATTTTGTAGCCGTTATTTTCCAGCGGAAAAACTTTCGTCTCGTAACTTGCCGCCTCCGCCGTGAAATTCCCAAGCAGAAAAATAAAAATTACCAAGCTGTAAATTATTTTACAAAAGTTTTTCATAACGTTACACCTCGTCATTCACAGTCAACACAGCCATAAAAGCTTCCTGCGGGAGTTCGACGCTACCGACCGCCTTCATTCTTTTTTTGCCCTCCTTCTGTTTCTCCAAAAGTTTGCGCTTGCGAGTGACGTCACCGCCGTAACATTTCGCCAAAACATCTTTGCGACGCGCCTTGACGGTTTCACGCGCGATAATCCGCCCGCCAATCGCCGCCTGTACCGGAATATCGAAAAGCTGTTCGGGAATAATTCTTTTCAGTTTTAAAGCAAGAGTCCTCCCGACTTTCGCGGCGCGGCTACGGTGGACAATGGAGCTGAGCGCGTCAACCAAATCGCCGTTCAGCAAAATATCCAGCTTGACTAAATCGGATTCGCGATAAGTTTCCGGCTCGTAGTCGAGACTTGCATAGCCGCGAGTCATCGACTTGAGTTTGTCGAAGAAGTCATAAATAATTTCATTCAGTGGAATTTCGTAGGTTATCATGACGCGCGTCTTGTCGATATAATCCATGTTTTTATAAGTGCTGCGCTTTTCGCGACAAAGCTCCATGACCGCGCCGATATAATCGCTGGGAACAATCACCGTTGCTTTGACCGTCGGCTCCTCAATGGATTTAATTTCGGTGACGGGCGGCAGGGCGGCGGGGTTGTCAATCGTCAAAACTTCGCCGTTAGTTTTATTGACTTTGTAGACGACAGAAGGCGCGGTCGTGACGAGTTTCAAGTTATATTCGCGCTCCAGACGCTCCTGCACGACGTCCATGTGAAGAAGTCCCAAAAATCCGCAACGAAAACCAAATCCGAGAGCGGCAGAAGTTTCCGGCTCGTAGACAAGAGCGGCGTCATTAAGCTGAAGTTTTTCGAGGGCCTCTTTCAAATTATCGTAGTCAACGCTTTCCGTCGGGTACAGCCCGCAAAAAACCATAGGCACCGGCGCACGATAACCGGCAAGGGCTTCAGCGGGATTCTGCAAACTCGTAATCGTATCACCGACGCGGACATCGCGGACATCTTTCAGACTGCCGCAAATGTAACCGACTTCGCCCGCCGTCAGCTCGTCGACTTCAGTCATGTTCGGCGTAAAAATCCCAATCTCCGTCGCGTCAAATTCTTTTCCCGTCGCAATGAGTTTCAGCTTGTCGCCCTTGCGAACTTTCCCGTTCATCAGGCGGACGTGAGCAACCGCGCCTTTGTAAGAATCAAAATAAGAATCGAAAATCAAAGCTTGCAGAGATTTATTTTCGTCACCGGAGGGCGGCGGAATTTTTTCGACGATAGCCTCAAGGACTTCGTCGACACCTTCGCCGGTCTTCGCGCTGCATTTTACGGCGTCGGTTGCGTCCAGCCCGATAGTCTCTTCAATTTCGTTGCAGGCGCGGTCGACGTCGGCACTGGGCAAATCAATTTTGTTGACGACGGGAATAATTTCAAGGTCGTGGTCAAGTGCAAGGTAGACGTTGGAAAGAGTTTGCGCCTCCACTCCCTGCGTCGCGTCCACGACGAGCAACGCGCCTTCGCACGCGGCAAGACTGCGCGAAACTTCGTAATTAAAATCGACGTGACCGGGCGTGTCAATTAAATTCAGCTGATAAGTTTTTCCGTCGCGCGCGGTGTACTTCAGGCGAACGGTCTGCGCCTTAATCGTGATGCCGCGTTCGCGTTCAAGATCCATGTTATCCAAAAGTTGCTCGGACATTTCGCGCTTTTCTACAGTACCCGTAAGTTCAATCAACCTGTCTGCCAGCGTCGATTTTCCGTGATCTATGTGAGCTATGATTGAAAAATTTCTGATTCGATTGTCCACAAATAAATCTCTCCTTCAATTATTTTTTCAGCCTGTCATTACCATATATTTTTTTCCTATTTCCATGTTCCTGCGCATGCGACTGCGAAGAGGACAAATAAAAGCGTCCGTCAAATAATTGTGCTCTCCTGTCGTTTTTTTCGCCACCGTAAAATTTTTCGAGTGCTTATCGTAAATTAACGTACCGTCGCACGTTTCGTTAGCCTCCAAACTGTACGCAATGACCGCCTTTTTTTCGTCGTCCTCAATTAATTTGCACCAGCCGACCATATTAAATCAACCACCTTTCAAAGTTATGGAATAGTTATAAAAAGTTTCCGCCTTTCTGTGCGCAGAAAAAGCAGAAAGACCCTCCGCCATAAACATACTTTCCAAAAACTCATGATTCAAAAGAATTATGTCCCTTTCTTCAATGCTTTTACCTTCAATCAATCTTTGCCACGACCTTGCCATATAATAACTGGACTCAAATCTGCCAACCTCACCGTCATAAAGCTCGTGCTCTTCGTAAAAAATATGATCCTTCACCCGCCAAATATTTTTCTCTCTAAATCCGGTATTCGCCGCGATTCTTGCACAATCAGTTTTCATACTTCGCACTAAGCCGTAATATCGCGCGGCGTGTTCTTCCGCTTCAGGGCTATTCGGATTTAAAGCACCTGCCATTCCTCCAAAGACACTAACCATCATTTTTACACCGTCAAAAATTTTTTATTAGTCATTCTATCATTTTATCCCGCCGTTGTAAATTCGACGAGCGACGAAGAAAATTTTACTTGCAAGATTAGCCGCATTGTAATATATTTTGCGGGAAGAAGTCAGATAAAAATTTTCTGCGAGGTGACAGTTGTGGAAACTCAAAACCAAAATGAAAACGTTCAGCCGGTAGAAAGCCCCGAAAATAATGACGATAAAGAGATTGAAAAGCCGCGCATAATTATCGTGACGGGAATGAGCGGCGGCGGAAAAACTCAAGCTTGCCGCCTGCTGGAAGATCTCGGATATTTTTGCGTCGATAATCTCCCGCCGATTTTTATTCCCAAATTCGTTGAACTTTGTTCGCACGCCGCAAGCCACGTTAATCGCGTCGTCTTCGTCGTCGATACACGCAGCCGCGAATTTTTTGATAAGCTTCTGCAAGTTCTCGAAGACATGGACAAGGCAAATCAAGATTATGAGATGCTTTTTATGGACGCCACTGACGACGCGATTATTCGCCGCTACAAAGAAACTCGTCGTCGTCATCCGATGGCTCCTTCTTCCAGAATTTCGGACGGCGTTGCCAAAGAACGCACGCGCCTCGAAAGTGTTCGCAGCAAGGCGACTTACGTCATAGACACTTCAAATTTGAGGAAGGGCGACCTGCGCGAAAAAATTAAACAGCTTTTCGGCAAGCACGAAGGAATGGGAATGAACATCTCCGTTTTGTCCTTCGGCTTTAAATTTGGGATGCCGCTCGACGCTGATATGGTGCTGGACGTCAGATTTTTGCCCAACCCCTTTTACATTGAATCGCTCCGCCACAAAAGCGGCAGTGTCCCCGAAGTTGCGGCTTACATTGAAGAAAAACCCGTCACTCAAGAATTTTTAAAGCGTCTTGATTCCATGATAGAATTTCTTGCGCCGCAGTACGTCAAGGAGGGAAAAAGCCAGCTCGTTATCGCCGTCGGTTGCACGGGCGGCATGCACAGGAGCGTTTTTATTGCCCGCCATATTTTCGACTTGCTTGTTAAAAAAGGTTACTCCGCTAATCTTGAGCACCGTGACCTTATGAAAAATGACGTACGCGAAGTCTAGTATTAAGGGATAAGTGGCAAGGGGCAAGGGATAAGGGATAAGATTTTTTCTCTTAAAACTTTCCCCTTAACCCTAGCCGCTAACCACTAAAGACGAAGGGAGCGAAGTATGCTTCATCTTTTAAAATGGCTTTATCCCGGAATGAAATTGAAACGCTGGTTACTGCTTTTCGCCGTCGGGGTTTTAATGGCAAGTTTCGGGGCGGCACTCGCTTTTAATTACGAATACTTGGGGCGCGCGGAAGAAGAAATTTTCCGCTTCGTTTATATGAGCGTCGGCAGCTACAACTACGCGGTGACAATGATTGTCGGAATTTGTATCGTGATAATCGGCTCGTTGATTATGCTTTGGTCGACGCGCTCCATTATCCGTTCAATTATCGCCGTGCTTATCCCTGACAGGTCGGGGCGGCTGATTGATACAATTTACGAGGAAAGAAAACTTAGCAAGGGTCCCGCAGTGACTGTCATTGGCGGCGGGCACGGTCTTTCTGTTCTCCTGCGCGGAATAAAATCTTCAACGAGCAACGTTTCAGCCGTCGTGACTGTCGCTGACGACGGCGGGAGCTCCGGCAGACTGCGCGAAGAGCTGGGAATTATTCCGCCCGGTGATTTAAGAAATTGTCTCGTCGCTCTGGCTGACACCGAACCGCTTATGGAAAAACTTTTTCAGTATCGTTTCGAGGGCTCAACCGCGCTTGCCGGTCACAGTTTCGGGAATTTATTTATCGCCGCAATGAACGAAGTCACCGGCGATATGGAAACCGCGCTGAAAGAGTCGTCAAAAGTTTTGGCGGTGAAAGGGCGCGTCATTCCCGCGAGCAAAAAATTTATTCGCCTTGATGCAATTATGCAGGACGGCACCGTCGTCGAAGGCGAATCGCAAATTCCGGAGGCGCACAAAAAAATTCGCCGCGTCCAACTCTTCCCAAAAAAAGTTCCCGCAGTTCCCGCCGCTCTTGAGGCTATCGAAACTGCCGACGCAATTATTTTGGGGCCCGGCAGTTTGTACACGAGCATCATGCCGAATCTTTTGGTCGAAGGAATTGCCCGCGCGCTGAAAAATTCTAAGGCGATAAAAATTTATATCTGCAATGTCTTGACACAGCCGGGCGAAACGGATAATTATTCCGCCGCCGCTCATGCAAAGGCGATTTTGGATCACACGGGGCGCGGCACTATTGATTACGTGCTTGTTAATTCCGCGCCGATTCCTCCGCAGTTTTGTGAGGGCGGCGCAAAGCCCGTCGAAGTCGACGAGGACAAAATTAACGCAATGGGTATGGGTTTAATCAAGGCGGATTTAGTCAGCGAGACTGACGCCGGACGCCACGATCCCGACAAACTTTGCAAGGCGGTCATGAAAATTATCTTGAACAGCCGCCACTAAAAAAGACTTCGCTAGATTTTAGCAAAGCCTTCAGAAATTTTTTCCAACAAATGTTAGCATTTACAGACTATGGCAAACAGCCGCCTGCAACCTCCAAATCATTTGGTTGCGCGCTCTATCTGATGAAAAATTTTAACGCTGTCTCACCAAAATGCTGTTGTCCAAAGTCAAAGTACGCGTCGAGTCCGCCGAATCCATAGCCAACTCCGTACCGCCGGCAACCGCATCGAGTTCATCTGCGCCCAATTCTTTTTCCTCTTTAGCATTTTCAGCAACTTCTTGCTGCTTGAGCGTGCTTTTCTTTTCTTCAGTCATACTTATCAACCTCCAAATCATTCTCTACAAATTATACGCTGAAATTCCTGATTTGTTAGATATTTAAGAACGCGATATGAGACCTTTGACACTCCCCACGCCTAAAGGCGGGGGATTCTTGAGAAGTTTGAACTCTGTAGAGGTCAGTCCTTATTCGCTGACGTGCGCCCTTATTCTCAATGG
>CAJOFR010000022.1:19759-34146 GCA_905234195.1 uncultured Selenomonadaceae bacterium | reverse complement strand
TTTTCGCTCATATCATCAGATTTAATTTGACCGCTCACATAATTCAAGAAATTCCGACTCCAAAAGAAGAAAATCGCCATTACGAGTATAAAATAAATTTCAAAAATTCTTGCCATATCGTCCAAGATTTTTGCAGAAAATATTCTTTTGATTTCAAGGAATTGATAAAACAAATTTCGTTGTATCGGCATCCTATTCGACCAGGCAGGTGTTTCCAAAGAAAAACTCGTTACATACATCCCGTCAGTTTTAATTATCGTGTCGCTTAAGTTAATGCCATTGCACATTACGGGGGAGAAAATTACAAAGGTTGCATTTGAAAGGAGATTTTACAATGGATTTTGAAAAGGACGACATTCCGTATATGGGTATGTGGGCTGATTTACGGAAAAATTATCTGTTGGCGGAAAAACCTGAAGACTACGCTCAACTCGTGGAAGAAAAAATGCTGATTGAATATTTGTCAGGCATAGAGGACAGTTATAGCGACAGATTCGAGGAAATGGTAGAACGTCAAATGGAACGCGAAGGCGTTGATGAGGCATTGAAAGTAAAAAATCCGCTGGAATGGGTCGGTCGCGTCAACAATATTCGCTCACGCATTAAAGAAATCCTGATAGCGGAACTTAGTAGCTAGAATTCGCAAAAAGATAAGACTTTGCAAATCCTCTCAAGTGTTACGATTTTTGAAAGTAACTTTTGGGGGGATTTTTATGTCGGATATAACGACAACAGAAATTGAGGAAAGAAATCAAGAATATTTAAAAGGTTTACAGGGCAATATCGGAAAATATCTGTCGTTCTTGTCAACGATGGCGAGATTTCACAAATATGAAGTCGCAGATTTAACGAGTTTTGCACTGGAAGCTCCTGCAATGTTCACGGCAGTGGCGAGTAAAGAACTTTGGGCTAAACATTTTCGTCGCAAGATAAGTCAAACGGCTAAAGGCGTGACTTTGATTAAAGACGGCAAGAAAACTGTCTATTATGATGTCTCGGAAACAGAAAGTGTCGACCCAAAGCCCATACCAGTTAATTTGTGGCAATACAACGACACCGACCACAAAAAATTTATTAACGCAATAGTTGTTGGCGAAAGTAAAACCGAACGACAGCTTAAAATTATCGCGGAGGAATTAGCAAATCGCAGTTCCATTGATGATAAGTCAAAAAAATTGCTTGCCTTGAGTATCGAGAGCGTAATTCTGGAACGAATGGGATTAACTACCGAGAACGCGACACGACAACTAGCTAGATTGTCTTTTAAAGACCATGACATACCAAAAATTTTGGAAGAAACACAATCCAGCGCAAGAATTTTTCTCGACGCCATGCAAAGGACTTTGAAACAACAATCAATGGAAGATGTAACTATTCCGGAAAATAATCCATTGCTGAAAGAATTCGGCGTCATTCAAGCCACAGAGAAAATCGAACAAACGGCAGAATTAGAATTGACATTTAAAGAAGAGCCAATGCAACTTGGTCTTTTTGATTCTTACACAGCAAATAATGATAATGTGAATGCTGATGAAACTTTAAATACGCCTGATAAGACTGTAGGAGAAGAAAATACTTCAACGACAACTGAACTGGCTGATTCGGAACCTGTCGAAGAAATTTCCGTTCCCGAAACGGTGTCTGAAGTTGTTGACGACACTCCGATTGATACGGCGACTGATGAGCAAAATAATTCCGATTACGACTTAGACGAAATGGACGAAGAAGAAGAAATTCTGCCCAGCACCATTGAAAAACAAAACGAGGTTGAAATTCCGCCGCAAGAGGATTCTCAAGCAGAAAATATTTCCTCTGAACCTAATCCAGAGCCAATAAGCGAACAGAATCAAACGCTAGAAGAAAATTCTACTACCGAAGCACCTACAGAAGATGTTACGCCCGACTTGCAGACAATTTTGGCTGAAGATATGGCGGTCATTCGTGGCAATTCCGTCGAGAAAAATATTTTTCGCAAAAATATCATCGCTATTCGCACACTTCAACAAATAGAGCGCGAAAGAAGACCCGCAACGCTAGAAGAATTGCAAGCTTTGAAAGAATATGCAGGCTTCGGTGGTATTCCTAAAGCTTTCGATAAGAATGACCCGAACTGGAATCGCGAGGCGTGGCTCTTACAGAGTATGCTCACCGATAAAGAATATAACGCCGCCAGAGCTTCAACTTTGAACGCGCATTACACTTCTGGCGAGATTGTTCAAGGAATTTATAACGGCTTAGAGAATCTCGGCTTCAATAGCGGGACAATCCTTGAGCCATCAATGGGCGTAGGCGGCTTTTTCGACAATATGCCCGACGAAATGAAAAGTAGCAGTCATCTTTACGGCGTTGAGCTTGATTCTCTTACCGGTCGCATTGCAAAGGCGATTTATCCCGACGCGGAAATAAATGTGCAAGGCTTTGAGGATACGAGGTATTTGAATAATTCTTTCGACCTTGCAGTCGGAAATGTGCCCTTCGGAGATTATCACGTCAACGATAAAGGCTACAATGAGCACCATTTTTTGATTCACGATTACTTTATCGCGAAAATGCTAGACCAAGTGCGCCCTAATGGTTTGGTTGCCGTTATTACGTCGAAAGGAACTCTCGACAAGCAGGACAGCAGAGCAAGAAGATATTTTGCCCACCGAGCCGACCTTGTTCGCGCAATCCGTCTGCCGAATAACGCTTTCAAGAATGCCAGAACGGAAGTAACCAGTGACATTTTATTTTTCCGCAAACTCGATAAGATTCGCGACGAAGAGAACCTGCCAAATTGGGTCAACGTCCATTCTTTCAACGGCGAACGTGACATTACAATCAATAATTATTTTACTGAGCACCCTGAAGATGTTTTAGGCAAGCTGGAAAAGACAAGTACGGCTTTTGGGTTCGATTTGACTTGTAAAGCCGATGAAAATCGTTCGATTGATGAATCTTTGCGCGATGCTATGCAGTCCATGCCGAAGATTTATCAGCCGAGCGCGACGGCATTGCCTCTTCCGCAACAAATGCCCAACGTTGAAGATAAACGCTCGTCAAGTTTTTTCATTGAAAATGGCGAACTCAAGTTCTATGACGGCATTAAGGTCGAGAGTGTCAAGATAAATGCTAAAGACCGTGCTCAAATGCTTTTGGCAATGGATATGCGCGACTCTGTGCGCAAAGTTATCGACATTCAAGTTAATGACGGTAGCGACGCCGATTTGGAAAATGCGCAAAAAACTTTGAACGACGTTTACGACAAGTACATAAAAATTTACGGACATATTTGCGAGGATGCTTCGCTCAAAAAACTTTTCGGCAATGATTCGGCTTATCCACTCCTGCGTTCTCTTGAAGAATACGATAAAAAAGGTTATAAAGGCAAATCGCCGATTTTTAGCAAGCGCATGATTGAGCCGCACCAAAAACCGTCACATGCGGACAGTCCTGCCGATGCGCTGGCTATCTCCATGCAAGAAGTTGGGCGCGTCGAACTCGATTACATGAAAGCTTTAACCGGACAAACAGAGGAAGAAATTATCAAGGCATTAGAGTTTGATAGGATTTTCTTCGATTTTCAAAAGAAAGAATATCAGCTGGCAGAAGAATATCTTTCCGGCGATGTTCGGGCTAAAATTGAGGCGACAGAAATTGAAATTCAGCAGATTGACGCGGAGATAGATAGAAAAATTGCGTCTGCCGTTTTGAAAATCGGAAATCCTCCAACTTACGAACCTAAAAATGAGCTTGAAAAGAAAATTATCGAGAGTAATCCGAATCTGGAGCATTATTTTTCTTTCGCGAATTACTACGATGAAAAAGAAAAAATTCGTTACAGCGATTATATCGAAACGCAGAAAGATAATCGAGATTTTATGTTGCAAGTCGCGCTTAGGCAAGGAATTTATTCCGGACGTGATGATGTCGCTGAACTTTTAGCTGACAAGCCCTTACTCGCGCTGGAAGCTATTAGACTTGGCAGAGATGTCGGCTACGCTAAGCAAGCCGATTTATTGATTCTTGCTTGTCTACGAACAATGAGTCAACTACCCACGACTGAAGTCGCGGGCTTGTCCATACCATAAACTGTCTTTACAGTTAGTGAAGTTCAAACGCGTTCGCTCCTTCATAGGTCAGACATCATCGGGCGGTTGACTTCGCCCGCTTTGACTTGAGAATATATCCCAAGCCCGTTACCTTAACCATAAAAAACATCACTAGGTCTGTCTCGGTTCTCTCGACTTCGAGTGTCTTAGCCCTTCGTCCGTGTCTCGCTATCCTGACGCCTTAACGCTGTAGATTTTACGACGGCGCGGGTATCGGATTTCGACCGAGATTCAATCCGTCAACGGTATATCTACATTGCCGACCGGATACTTTTTAAGTATAAGTTAATTAAGAAATTAAGTCAAGAAGAAAGGAAGTGAAGGGCGTCTCCTCCCACGACTAAAGTCGCTGGTCTCCGACGCCAAAAATTATGAAAGTTTTGACCACACCGGTTCCGAACATGACTTAATGCTTTATGACTTTCTAAAAAAACGCTTGGCAAAATACGAAAACGATATTCAAGCAATCCGCGAGCAAGTAGACAATTATTATCAGCGTTCGGACATGAATAACATTGAGCAGGACTGGCAACAATATAAAATTGATTACCAACGCCAGAAAATATTGAAAAGGATAAAGTTAATCCCGAAATAGAACATTTGCGGGAGAAAAAAGGGCGTCTTGAAAAAAATCTTGCGGCATTGGAAGAGGTAAAACCGAAAGATTTAACTGCTGCCGATATTCACGTTGAAATAGGAGCTACGTGGATTCCAACACAAGACATCGAAAAATTTATCCGTGAGACTTTCGACGTATTTCATTCGAGTATGCAAGTTCATTTTTCTCCGATTACTGGCGTTTGGCGCGTCGAATCTAAGAATTACCCGCACTTATCGGCGAAAGCCGAGATAACTTATGGTGTAAAGCAAATGAATGCGCTTGCACTGACTGAATTGGCATTGAATATGAAGGAGCCGAAAATTCACAAGACTGTTTATATTGACGGCGTAGAAAAGAAAATAGTTGACCGCGAGGCAACTATCGTCGCTCAGCAAAAACAAGAATTGATAAAACAAGCTTTTACAAAATGGATTTTCGCAGACAAAGACAGGAGAGACAGACTCGTTGCTTATTATAATCGCCACTTCAACAATATTTCGCCCCGTCAATACGACGGTAGCCATTTAATTTTTCCAGGCATGAATAACGAAATAAAACTGCGTGACCACCAGAAAAACGCCATTGCACACACTCTTTACGGAGGCAATACACTTTTGGCGCATTGCGTCGGTGCAGGAAAAACATTTGAGATAGTAGCGTCGGCAATGGAGGCTAAGCGGCTCGGTCTCGCAAAAAAGTCTATGATTGTCGTTCCTAAGCATTTAACGGAACAATTTGGCACAGAATTTCTTCAGCTTTATCCCAATGCTAAAATTCTCGTAGCAACGGCGAAAGATTTCACTGCTGAGAACAGGAAAGAATTTTGCTCGAAAATAGCGACACAAGATTTTGACGCCGTTATCATGGGCTATACTCAGTTTGAAAAAATTCCAATCAGCAAAGAACGACTTGAATCTTTGATACAAACACAAGTTGATGAATTGGTTGACGCTATAGAAGAAATGCGGCAAGAAGGGTGCGAGAAATTTTCTATCAAGCAAGCTGAATTGAAGAAAAAAAGTCTGACTGAACGACTTGAAGCTCTTCAAAATGACAAAACCGATGACACAATCACTTTTGAGGAACTCGGCGTTGATAGACTTTACGTTGACGAAGCTCACTACTATAAAAATCTTTTTACCTACACAAAAATGCAAAATATACCAGGCATTACCACTACTGACGCTAAGAAAACTACTGACATGTACGAGAAATGCCAATATCTCAACGAAATAAATGGCGGTCGTTGTGGTATTATTTTTGCCAGCGGTACCCCCATCAGCAATTCGATGTGCGAGCTATATACAATGCAACGCTATCTGCAACCCGATAGATTACGTTATGAGGGCTTAGGCTTTTTCGATAGTTGGGCATCTAATTTCGGCAAAACAGTCACAGCCGTAGAATTGTCGCCTGAAGGCAAAGGCTTTAGAACAAAAACTCGCTTTGCCAAATTTTACAATCTTCCTGAGTTAATGTCCATGTTCAAAGAAATAGACGACATAAAAACAGCTGACCAACTCAATCTCGATGTGCCCGAAGCCGAATTTATCATTAACAAAGTTCCCGCGTCTTCCGCGCAGAAAGATATTGTTGACGAATTAGCTGACAGGGCACGTCAAGTCCGCGAAAAACTCGTTGAGCCGGAAGAAGACAATATGCTTAAAATCGTCAATGATGGTAGAAAACTTGCTCTCGACCAAAGGTTAATCAATCCGGATTTGCCTGACGACCCAAACAGCAAAGTCAATATCTGCGTCAAAAATGTTCTCGAAGTTTACGAGGAGACTAAAGAACAAAGGTCAACACAAATGATTTTTTGCGACCAGTCTACGCCGTCGAAAATGTTCAACGTTTACGATGATATTCGCGAAAAACTGATTGCGGCAGGAGTAAAACCAAATGAAATCGCTTTCATTCAAGATACTAAGAATGAAAAGGAGAAAGATGCGCTCTTTGAGAAAGTCCGCAAAGGGGAAGTTCGTATTCTTCTTGGTTCTACAGTAATGATGGGCACTGGCACGAATGTACAGGACAAACTTATAGCTTTGCACGACTTAGATGTACCGTGGCGACCGAGCGACCTTGAGCAACGTTCCGGCAGAATTATTCGTCAAGGCAATGAAAATAAACATGTCAAAATCTTTCGCTACGTCACCGAATCAACTTTTGATTCGTATTTGTGGCAAATTTTAGAAAATAAGCAGCGATTCATTTCTCAAATTATGACTTCAAAAACGCCTGCTCGTTCTGCTGACGATATTGACGAAGCCACTCTTTCTTATGCCGAAATTAAAGCCATTGCCACTGGTAATCCTCTTATAAAAGAAAAAATGGATACTGATGTCAAACTGGAACGCCTTAAAATGGCTAAATCCGAATTTTTTCACGCTCACGAGCAACTTGAGCACAAAATTTTTCACACTTATCCTAAGCGTATACGCGAACTTCAAGACCTTCTCGAAAAAATTAACCGTGATATTGATACGATTCAAAAAAATACTGTCGTAGACGAAACTGGACAAGAAAAATTCTCTATTCTGCTAAATGGAAAGACTTTCAGCGAAAAAAAGAAGCCAGTAACTTTATTTCCGAGTTACTCAAGAAAAATTCCGGTTCTCATTGTCCGTTGCGCGGTTTATCCGGCGAATATAAGGGCTTGCATATCTCTACTGCTTTCGAGTCACCTTTCTTGCACGAGCAAATTGTTTTGACGGGGCAAACAACTTTACGCAAGAATTCCTCTGCGATTGCGGGCGACAACATCAACCGAATCATCGAAATGGCTACTGGTCGAGACAAATATGCCAAAGACACTCAAACCGAAATTGACGACCTTTGCAATAAAATTGAAAACGGTAAAACAGAACTCGCCGCGCCATTTCCTCAACAAGACGAATTCGAGCGGCTTTCACTTCGCTCCGCAGAACTTTCTCATCTGCTCAATGAAGACGTTGATTCCGATGAAAAAGAAAAATCCAATCTGAATTTTGAAAAACAACGCCGTCTTAACGCCATTTTTAATGGTGAATCAGATTCTTTGTGCGCTAAATACTTCTTTTCCTTCGTTAAGAAAGAAATTCAAAGTCCCGATGATGATTGGTCTGACATCTGCGACAAAAAAGCCATTACCTTCCTTTTAGACGAAGGATTCAGCAAAGATAACGTTTCCAATACTATTATCAAATTTTCTCCGACCGTTCCGAGTAAGGAAGACGTTCATAACATGTTGGAAGAGTGCACCAGTCGAGCGGCTTCTTCTCGATAAATCTTTCTGATAATATAGAAAAATTAAGCAAGGACTGATTGCCCTTGCTTTTTTTCGTTTTTGTGCTACACTTCATGCGGTTTTTGTTATTCTTCTATTATACTTTTGGTGGTGACTTCTATTTTGAATTCAAAAGCTCCTAACGAGCACAAAAATAGTCCAAACGTCGAACGCATTATCGAAGTTTATCCTTCCGATTACGCTACACTAAAAAAGCAAGTTCAAGCTGATTCTAAAAGAATTTCCGATTTGCAAAACCGTTGCCATTCCTTAGAACATCTGCTGGCTTTCTGCGATATTTCCCCGATGGCACACATTATTCACGACTACAAGTCCATGTCCGACTTTTATATTGCGCAACTGACAAAAGAAATTGCAATTTATCATTACAGCGAAGAAGAACGCGCCAAGTTACTCGATTTTATCAATTATCTGCGTTCAATCACACATGAATTAGAGGATATGTTATTGGTTAAAGACTAGGGAGTTGGTGTTATTGAACTCTGCTATACCAAAAATGAAAATGACCCTCGCAAAACAGGCTATCGTTCATTTCTTTCAAAACGACTACTGGACGAACGAAGAAGTCAATTTTCTCCACTTGTTTTGTATCCGGCACGATTCGGAGAAAATCTGGAAACTGAAGTTGCGAGTGCTTACGCTTGATAACAATGACTTAATTGTCGCGGCAGTTCTTGCAGACGCTTCGTCCGAAGAATTTAAATTCCTTTACAACAAATATCGTCTTGGTCGTTCATTTACCAAAATAGGCTTGGAACTAAATGTTCATCCGAACGGTTTACAACGTTGGCGGGACAAGTTCTTGCAGGAGATAGCGACTTTGATTGACTTTGAGTTACTTGTCGATGATATTTTCTCGCTAAACAAAGTCGGAACGCTAGTTTTTACGCTGGAACGGCTAATAGTTTTCCTCGAAGAATACGGCAAGGCAGACGAGCGCACTTTACATTCCCTCAAAGTGAAATTGTCCGGCTATCAAAATTTGTTGTTCGCGCTTAAGCAATATTCGTATTTGGATTCGGATAGTGTCGGTTGCAAAATTATTCAGCTGAAAATCCATAATCAAAATATTTCAGTTGGAGAGTTGGAAAGACGTTCTGGCAGTTCACATACTACGGTACAGAATTATATTCATCGTTTCCAAGAACAATTTTATTCATCAATTCCCGCATAATAATTAAACAACCGACATCGTGAGCAACGGTGTCTTTTTTTCGAGAAAAATCGTTTGTTGTCAGACGCACTTCTTTAACATTTCAGGGTCTTCTATCGCCAAATCTAACAAACGACTTAAAACACCAGTATAGCCTTTTCCTAAATTCCTTGCTTTTTCAAGTGTCTTGTTGTTAAGACGTAATGAAATGATAGTTTTCTTTGCTTCTTCTCGGCGTTGTTGAGCAATGTTTTTTAATTCTTTCATTTGTTCTTCCGTCATTATACATTTCTCCCTTAAAATTTTTTTGCTATTGACTTTTCCTTAAAATGGCACTAGAATAACACCAGTGTTGTATTACAACAAGTATTATACACCTTAACACTCATTAAATCAAACTTTTTCTGTTAGAATTTTGTTCTAAACGCAATAAAGGCTCCACGCTGTCTCGTAAACATCGTAGAGCTTTCCTCTGTGAAATCGCTATTCACTTGGAACCCCGTAGGCTTCATTACCACCCATATTGTTAATCGCGAATGTCGGTACACATTCACTCTTAACGAGCTAAATGTATTCTATATCGCAATAAAATTTTTGGCAAGAGTAAAATAAACGGATTTTTCAAGAAGGCGGCATTCACGGACAAGATGAGTGTCGTCTTTTCTCTTTATTCGAGGAGGTGAACTATTTGGAAGCCGAAAAATATCTTAAAACCGGCGAAGTTGCAAAGCTTCTCGGCGTTACAAATCGAACTATCAATTTCTGGGCAAAGAATGGTATTATTATATTGCATTAAAAAATTACATATTTTTTTGTTTTTGGGATTGACTAAATCAAATGAATTTGATAGTATTCGGCTACTGAATAAAAAGGAAGGTGAATGCTATGCAAAACACAAATGCTTCTACTCAAAAATCTAGAATTAGTCTGCTTTTGCCAAAGGATTTAGCAAAAGACGTAACGACGCTTGCACGTATTAATCAGACCACAACAAATAATTTTATTTGCGGGATATTACGGGAAGTCGTGGAGAACAACACAGCTGTCATCGCCGATTATCGTGATACTATTGCTAGATTTAAATCTCAATATAGGAGTAATGATGGCGACGACGTGTCCACGATAGATTCAGTAGACGCCAGTGCGCAGATTTAATAAGGCGAACGATTTGTTCACTTATTGTGTGCGATGTTCAATCATTTTGTGGAGGACGAATTTGGAGGAGAGCCGATAAGCGATTTTGATTGCGTGCCAGACATTTAGCTTTTCTTTTTTAAGGAAAAATCTTACGTGGGAAAAAGAGGAATTGTTATGGTTTACAGAATGGGGGAACTTTTTTGTGGTCCGGGCGGACTTGCTTGGGGAGCTTTAAACGCGGATATTGGCGACTGGAATACAAGAATTGTTCATGCATGGGCGAATGATATTGATAACTTAACTTGCCAGACTTACCGTCACAATATATGTAAGGATGATTATACCGACAGTGTAATCTGCCAAGATGTACGTGAACTCAAAATCAGTCGCGAAAACTTGTCGAATATTGACGCGTTTTCTTTTGGTTTCCCTTGCAATGATTTCTCTATTGTCGGTGAACAGAAAGGCTTTGACGGAAGTTATGGTGCTCTGTACACTTACGGCGTCGAGGTTCTTCGCACATTTCAACCGCAATGGTTCCTTGCCGAGAATGTCAGCGGTTTAACCAGTGCCAATGAGGGATTCGCTTTCAAAAAAGTTTTGGCTGATTTAATTTCTGCAGGGTATAAGGTTTTTCCTCATATGTACAAGTTCGAGGAGTATGGGGTTCCGCAGGCACGACACAGGATTATCATTGTCGGTATTCTAGATGGTTTACCGTGCGATTTTAGACCGCCTTCGACGACGCCTTACAAGGATATAGATATTTCGGTCAGGACTGCGTTAAACAATCCGCCGATTGATGATATGGCTTTTAATCATGAGATACCTTTCATGTCGGATAAGGTTGTCGAGCGGCTTCGGTATATAAAGCCAGGGCAGAACGTGTTTAACGCTGATATGCCGGAAGGTATGAGGCTAAACGTTAAGGGAGCGAAGATAAGCCAAATTTACAAGCGTCTTGAAGCGGATAAACCTGCTTATACTGTGACAGGTTCGGGCGGCGGCGGTACTCACTCACTACGAAGAGGATCGCGCTCTGACTAATCGCGAGGGAGCTAGGCTCCAAACTTTTCCCGACGATTACGAATTTTTCGGAACTCGCGAAAAGGTTCGTCGACAAATCGGAATGGCGGTTCCTTGTCGTGGGGCTAAGATTATTTTTGAGGCGATTCTTCGAACTATGGAAGGTATGGACTACGAGTCAATTCCATGTAACATAAAAATCTAGAGTTGGTGAAAAAATTGTGCTTAATTATTGGTGGGTTACTCGTCCGAAAAGAAAATTGAACTCTATTCCTGATGTGCTGGCTGTTGTTGCTGAATCAACGACGGAAGCGATTTGGGTTGGATCGCGTGGTACGCATTTATCTTTGGAAAGCGAACTGGAAAAGAGCGGGTTGAAGCGCACAGGTGATAGGCGTGACCAGACAGGTGGCGGCGGTCGGACTTATAAAGCGTGGCTTGTTAGTTTAGGATTGATTTTTACTCAAGAATCGACACGAAAATTACAGTTGACTTTAGCTGGTGAGGCTATCCTAAACGGTGAGTCGCCGGTAAAGATTTTGACGAGCCAAATCTTGAAGTATCAGTTTCCGTCAGCGTTCTCTGTTGGACACGGTGTTAATGTCAACGAACGCTTCAAGATTCATCCGTTCTGGTTCTTACTTAAATTGCTGAACGACCGTCGAATACAATATCTGACGCAAGAGGAAATAGCAAAGATAATTATCATTGAGGCAGAGGACGAGTCGGATAAATGCTATGAGCGAATAGTTTCGCGCTTGATTGCATTTCGTAACCTTTGGTGATGCTTGCTTGGAAAAAGATTTTGCCTTGAAGTACACTTCCTCCAAAGGCAATGTGAACTTCGCTAATCCCTTTGCACATCTCCTGGATATTGCCAACACGATTGCTAACTGGCTTGAATATACTCAGCTGGTTATTCGTGAAGATAATCGGCTACAAATTCTGCCGGAACGCGCTGAAGAAGTCGTGCAAATCGTTTGCAGACCTATACCATTCATTGGGCGTCCCCACGAGCACGAATTTTTTCAGCGTCGTTATGGCTTGGACACAATGCACATTAAAGACACACGAAATTTACTTGCGACTAGAACTGTGACTCCTTTTATGATTGCTGAAATTAGGGTTAAAAAAGTATTTATCGGTACAGCTTTGAAAGAACCTATTGGTGCAATTACTCCGGCTCTGATTGAACGAATTACAGAACAAAGCGGGATAAAGTCATCTATCGTTACTGAAGTCCTACAGAAAAACTTCCCGCATGGCTCGATAGGAGCGTTCATGGTAAATTACTTTGAGATGGCGTTTTCCGGTCGTGAGCAATGTCGGCAGTTTGAAGAAGCAACTGCAAACATCTTTCGTGAAATTTTTAGGTTCAATTCTATATGGCTCGGTAGCGCGGCAAGCGGCAGAGAGGTTCCAGATGTCTTGCTCGTCAGCGACAACGCTGGCTTTCAGGCAATAATTGACACAAAGGCATATAGCCGCTATGATTTGCCCAGCACACATCGGGATAGAATGATTTATCATTACTTGCCCGACATCGAAAATTACAGCTCAAGCAAATTGCCAATAGGATTTTTCTCGTACATTGCGGGGGGATTTTCAAATACAATTGCCCATCCATTAAATGAAGTCGTAAGACTGTCTCAAGTAAACGGCTCTGCTATGCCCGTTACTGTTTTCATTAAAATGGTTGAGAATAACGCCATCAAACCATACAGTCATAATGAAGTCAAAAAAATCTTTTCGCTTGATAAACAAATTGACATTAGAGACATATGATTCAAAACTTATGTAATCTCAATCAAGCCTTACCGTTCTTATGGAGGACACAAAAACATGGAAAATAAAGCCAATCCTCACACCATAAAAAAATTTGAGATAATTGAAGGTTACGTAAAATCCTGGATAGAGAAATTGATGAACTATCGACGTGGTGGCATTTCGCAGTGTAAAAAAATTTGTTTTATAGACTGTATGTGCAATAACGGGCGTTACATTGACGATAACGGAACCATTATAGACGGGACACCTATTCGAGTCGCACGAATTATATCTGATGCTATGAAGAAATACTCTGACAAAAAAGCTATTCTCTACTTCAACGATAGCGATTCTACCAAAATTGATGAGCTAAAAAAACACTTGCCTGATGATACGGGAAATTACCAGATTTGTCTGAGTTGCAAAAATGGAAATGATTTAATAAAAGGATTGAGTTCAAAAATCTTGAGAAAACCCAATGTCCATTATCTTCTCTTCTACGACCCTTACGATGCTTCAATAGATTGGGTAGCTCTTGCACCTTACTTCTTTGGTTGGGGGGAAGTCATACTCAATCACGTGGTTTCTGACACCATTAGAGCAATACCATCGGTCAAACGTTCTAAAACAAAAGACAAATATCAACAAACATACTTAACAGCTATCGAAGAATTAGTAAATCTACATGCTGACAAACATGCTTACGACAAGCTTATAGAAAATATAATCAAAGAACTAGGGAGCATCTTAAACCGAGAATACTATCTTGCCTCTTTTCCATTTTTCATAAAAACTAATACTAGAATTTATAACATCATTTTTTTCACTAAAAGCGAAGAAGGATTCAAGCTATTCAAAACAACCGCATGGAAGACTTTTGGAGACAAGTCTTCTAACCAAAATACACACGGAAAAGAAAAACAAATGCCACTCTTTGAGGTGCAAGACAGCAGGCAATGCTACTACATCAGCGATATAGCAAACTACATAGTCAATCATTTCAAAGGACAAAAGGCAGTGCCCTTAGAAAAAATATGGGCTCTCGTCGACGAACATCCTATTTTCCCGACCGTAGACTATAAGAATGACATAAAGAAAGAACTAAAGTCTATGGGATTTTGTAAAATCCATAGAAACAACATAGACTTTGTTTAGAGGTGTATCTCTTTGGAATGCATAACACGCAAGACCATGCTTTACAAAACGGGCGTTGAGTATGGCGATTACACAATGAATCACGTACTCGGTTGCAGTCACGGGTGTAAATATCCTTGCTACGCTTTTATGATGAAACGACGTTTCGGGGAAGTGGCATCTTACGAT
>CAJOFR010000022.1:456-19752 GCA_905234195.1 uncultured Selenomonadaceae bacterium | reverse complement strand
TTCAAACACATTAGAACTACTTGACAAAGAGATTCCTCGACTAAAGGACAAAATAAAATGCGTTCAACTCTGTTTTACCACCGACCCGTTTATGTATGGCTACGATGAAATTGCTAGATTGAGCTTGCTTGCAATCGAAAAACTAAACTCTGCAAAAATTAAATGTTCTGTGCTAACAAAAGGAACATTACCAAAAAAACTCGCATCACTCTCAAAAAGCAATGAGTATGGAATAACTCTAGTCTCACTAGACGAACAATATCGTCAAAAAATGGAACCAGGCTCAGCTCCTTATCAAGCAAGAATAGAATCATTAAAATTTTTACACGAACAGGGTTATCAAACATGGGTAAGTGTCGAACCATACCCGACGCCAAATTTAATCAAACAAGAACTAACAGAAATTCTAGACTCAATCAATTTCGTAGACAAAATCATCTTCGGAAGAACAAACTATAGTAGAGAGGTTTCATCCTACCCTAACTGCAAAGATTTTTACAACACCTGTGCCGAGCAAGTCATTGACTTTTGCAACAAACAGGATATAGTTTGCCACATAAAAAACGGAACTATCACGCTATAATTTTTTAGCCTTTCAGAGCCCGCTCATTATAGCGGGGTATACATTTTACTCAAATGAAAGCGATAAAAAGACAAAAATAAACACCAAACTCTTTTCCTCCAACTTTCAAGACCAGCATTCGTTATTCTTTTCGCCTAAATATGCCCAATTTGGGCAACGGGTTCTGCCTTTCACAACTGTCCAACACAAAAAATGCAAAAAGATAAGATTTTGGAAACCTCCTTTTGTGCCACAATTTTGCACAAAGGAGGCATTTTTTATGAGCTATCAACAACTTCATGCCGGTAAAGTTAAACTCAACGGGCTTCCGGCGGCGCGTTTACGGGTGAACAAATCGTTCGCCTTATTAAATCAGCGCGCCCTTGTTCGTGGACTTGTCCATCAGCGCGCAGTTTTTTTACTGTCCACAATTTTGGGGAGGTTAACTGCTGACACACACACCTGCGGAATTTTACTCAATGTTTGATAGGGGGCGCGCAGGTTTAACGCAAAAAAGGCGCGGCGATGTTTGTCTGAATTCCTGCGCGCAAAGTTTTCTTTGAGGAGGTAATTTTGATGACGCTTGACGAAAACACGCGGCACGAGGTTTTTGACGCTATTCGCGATGCTTTGTTTGAGGGGATTTCAGATTTGTTAAAGAATTTAGACTACACAACGAAGGTGGAAAATGGAAAAATTATTATGCACAAAAAGATGATTCGTGGCGGCGAATATAAGGTTGCTTTTAATTGTTATCATGACTTTTTTGTGTCCAGTCGTATTATTTTGGAAAAAACACTTCGGGATTCTAATTCAAATGCTGACCAAACTTTTTTTGAAATATGGTTTGACCGCGATGACGAAGGCACTTACCACTTGCGTTCGGAACTTAGCATTATGAAAGATGGTTATGCTGACGAGTACGAATACTATTTCGACAAAAAATAAACACAGGCAGGGGTTATTTTCCTTGCCTGTGTTTGTTTCCGAAGTTCCGACAAGTTGTTCAATCGACGGCGTGATTTATTTCGTCGGTCAGGACGTTGCGGAGGCAATTGGGTACACCAACCCGCGTGACGCGCTTGCAAAGCACGTTGACGACGAAGATAAGCTGGGGTCGCAAATCGCGACCTCAGGTCAGAGGCGTGAAATGACGGTAATTAACGAAAGCGGGCTTTATTCGCTGATTCTTTCTAGCAAACTTCCCGACGCGAAAAAGTTCAAGCGTTGGGTCACAGCTGAAATTTTGCCGAGTATCCGGAAGACGGGAACTTATTCCACTAAGCAGGAAACACCGCCTGTATCGCCTTTAACTGCTCTTGAACAAACTAGGCAACAGGAGGCGCGAATCAAGGCAGTTGAATCCGAACAGCACCAGCAACGTTCCATGCTTGCTTGGCTTAATCCGATTAAGCTCAAAAAATGCCCGTCAAAACATGACTTTGAACCTTTTTTTTGAACACTCCTTATGTTGGCGATAACAGCGGAAAAAACGTGGTAAAATATTAGAAGTCAATATAAAAAAAGGAGTTATGTCAAATGTATGGGATATCGGAAATAAAACTGCGGAAATGCGTAATTAAGAAAGGATTAAACGTAGGGGAGCTTGCGACGTTGTCTGGAATATCGGCGTCGAGGATAACTGAACTTTTGACTAAAGGCGGGTACAGTCGTGCAAAAACTGTGCACAAGTTAGCTAAGGCACTTGATTGTTCGCCCGAAGAGTTTTTGGTACTTTTTTTGCGCTAAAGTGACATGCGCGTGATGGACAATCGGATAGGCAACTATCCGATTGTCCAGTGTTTTGATTTATGAATTGTCAAAAGGAGGGAAATAAATGGCACTTTGTGTTGAATGCGAAAAAAAGCGTCATTAAGTTCTGAGACGCCACAAGAAACTAACCTTTATAAAAATAATAACATTGGCAAAAATAATAACATGAACGGCGGAGGTATTCAACCTTCCGCGCAGATTTATAAAAGAAATCCTTTACAAATGTTAGATAATCTTCCGGTCGAATTGTTAAACCAAAAACGCTTTTTCCCTGTTCAAAGTCGTTACATACCAGAGAAAGGCAAGTGGGAGAAAAAGCCCGCTATTTCCGATTGGGGTAACCCTAATAATCAGAAATTCTACCGTGATATTCCACTTTCTGAGAAAACATTTGCGGGCTTTGATATTTCTGGACACGGGCTTGCCACTGATTATATCTGCGTTGACATTGACCATCGTTTTAACACCGCCGGCGAATTTGTTTCAGATGAGGCGCGTCGGTGGGTAAATTTGTTTACCGATGAGCTTTGTAGCACAGGGACTTATGGGGAGTATTCTATCAGCAGGAGCGGATTACATTTTGTTTTCCGTCCAACCAATCCCGCAGAATTCAAAGATTATGAAGGTAAAGGCAACCAATTAAATGTGGAGGGCGGCTGTGCCATTGAGGTCTACTACAAACAGAAAAGTAGATTTATTCTGTTTACTGGAAATTTATATCATTGCTCGGCGAACACGGCGATTAGTACAGATTGTGATAATGTTTCTTTAGTTTTACAACAAATTGCCCGTACTGCCCATCAAGCCACGCTTTCAGAAAAAACCTTATCTAAATATGATGACCCTCCAGAATTTATCCTTGACTGCGCGCGTGCTTGTTTAGATTCAACATCCCCTGTCGATGTTGTAGAAGACGGAGGGGATAGCGCATGGCTTGCTGTATTGACCGCGTGTAAAAATCTAAACATTCCCTACTCTATTGTTGATGAGTGGAACAAAAAAGATTCTGCGCGATATGACGAAAGAGAAAATTGGCGTCGCTGGAATTCTAAACTTAATCCCGACCCTATTGAATTCGGATTAGGCACTTTGATAGGTAAAGCAAAAGCCCTGAGCGGGGTTAATCCTGTACAGCATAAGCTTGACTGGTATAACCAACACCCGCAATTTCCCGTACCTACCTTTTCCGCAATTGATGACTTCGATTCTATTGATATTCCTACTGAAAACCTGTTATCTCCCGAAATGCGAAGAAAACTTTTTAAAGAAATCGCAGGCGAAAATGATGTTGCCAACGCGAAACGGCTTTTTTCTTATTTCGATAATGAAATAAGATACCTTAAGGATGAGGATAAGTGGTTGCTCTTCAACGGAAATTGTTGGGATGTCGCCGCCAATGCAAACACGGCGGCTTTGTATACCCGTGCCGTCAAATTGGGTACGATTTTGAGTGCCAACGCCAAAAATGCGAATGAAAAAAAATTGGCGTCGGCTTTTACTAAGCGGAGCAAAATTGTTCCCGCCATAGATTTAATAAAAGGCGTTGAACGCGCATGCATCACGCAGTCCGATTTAAACAATCACCCAAATTTGCTGAATACCCACAACGGCGTAATTGATTTGGAGACTACGACATTCTATCCTTGTCGTGATTCTTCTATAAACATTCAAGCATTCTACCTTACTCAAATGATTAATGCCGAATATCGCGCAGGTTACCGCAACGAATTTGTGCTGAATGTTTTAAAATCAATAATTCCGGAGGAAGAGACCCGCGCCGCTTTATTCCGGTATTTAGGCTATTGTTTAACGGGTGAAGTCACGGAAGAAAAAGCATTGTTCCTTCGCGGCGGCGGGGGGAATGGTAAAGGAACATTGTCGCGCACACTTCTATCTCTTTTCGGCTCTTACGGCACCGCTTTCCCGATTGGCGCACTATTAGCGCGCCGGTTTGAAGCAGACGCAGATGCCGCGACACCTGCAATTGCCACATTACTTTTTACCCGTCTTGCTATTTGTGAAGAAATACCTCAAGGGCAGAGACTTGACGCCGCAAAATTTAAACAGTTGACCGGCGGAGACGCGATTTATTACCGGCAATTACATGCGCATGGGCATGTCCTACAAACACCTTCACACAAATTTATCATCAGCGGGAATTACGACACGGAATTACAGGACAGCCACGACGAGGGAATAAAAAGACGGGTTATTTACGTACCCTTCACTCAAAAGTATTCAGATGATAATCGTGACTGCCGTTTAAAACAAAAGTTGACTACTCCTGATGCTCTTGCCGGACTTCTTAGTCTACTTGTCGACAATGCCCGTGATTGGTACAAAGACGGACTCTTAGAATCCCCCGAGATGAAATCTTTCAAGCGTCAATATTTTGAGTCACAGGATTTTATCTCTTCTTTTATTGAAGAGTACTGTACTTTTAAGCCGGATGGGCAACTCTACCTGCAGGACATTACAAACAAGTTGCGGGAGTATCCCGCTACACCGCGTACCTTGACGCAAACTTCGTTGCGTGAAATGGTTAAACGTTATTTCACTGAACGTCCGGAAGTAACGGAGTTTAAATTTCGCAATCGAATTGCATTCAAAGGTGTTACCTTCGGCGACGGCGATGGTAATCCTCAACAACTTTTTGAGGATTTTGCCTCCGTTCCTTGTGACGTTGACAACGCTATTTTCAATTAACTCTTCGTTTTCTCCCCTTTTGGGGATTTTTTTATTTCCGATGTTAGATACTCAAAAAGTATCTAACATCGTCTTTCGCGTCCTGACGCCATTTAGTTAGATCCAATGTTAGGAACGTTAGATACTCCCAAAAGTATCTAACACGTTTTTTTCGCGTACGGACGCCATTTTTTGGCATTTTGTTAGGAAGGTTAGGTAAAATGCAACCATATTGTGTTATAAAAAGGCAAAATAGGGAAAGGGTAAAAAGACAAAATAACAAAAAGGCAAAAGGTAAAAAATAAAAACAAAAACCCCGAAAATGCCTAACGTTCCTAACATTTTGCAAAAATTTGGCGTTAGGACGCGAAAAAACAGTGTTAGATACTTTTGGGAGTATCTAACGTTCCTAACATTTAATTCTAAAGAGAACGATTTGTTCACCTTGTGATGCGGGAAGTTCGCTTTTCCGGTAAGGTTTTTAGGGCAGGGGGGCACGATTTGTTACCCCCTGCTATTCGGCGGATTGTCCTGCTTGGTGTGTAAAATCTGCGCGTCGAGATTGCGTAACGATTTGTTACTCTATTTCGGGCTGAAGTGGCGATTTGCCACCCCTGCCCAATAGGGGATTCCAAAACGGTACCCTGCGCGCTGACAGAAAAAAAGCGGCGGGGGAGCTGTGTTAAAATAATAACTAATCAATTAATCGTTATGTACAATAAAATATTGTTAAATGTGAATATACTTTTCCCGCGCCTAAATCTTTAGAGCAAAGAAAATCTTAAATGACGCGGTAAAAACACCGGCGTCATTATAAGATTTTCAGCAATAAAGGCTACATTTGCGAATTACAGGACTTGCAAGATGGCGTTGTTGAGCATCTTATCCATCATAAAGGAAATGTGGATTTAAAATTTGATTGGGAATCTTTTTTAGCTTGCCATCGCTGTAATCTCCTAAACTTCCCGCGACTAAAAGTCGCGGAGTTCTCGGGACTAGTAAGCTGTTGCCTACTTCATTACCGAGCTATTCCCGTAGTTCCTACGGTTGAAAGCATTCTACCATAATGGAGAAAGTTTGTCCATATTGTGCGCGCCTTACTCACGACTAAAGTCACGAGTGTGCGGCGCGCCTTCAATCAAAGATAAAATCTACATTTCCTGACGGTGACGCTTACGAAATTTACGGCGTGAAATTCAATAACGGTACAGTTGGAATTTTTCCGCGAGCCTTGCGCGAGATTCTGAAATATTTTCCTTCCTCAAATGCTATCATCAGAGGTTTTGGCGAACATAATTTCTTTGACTCTGCCGACAATCCAAAGCATCCATTTCAAAAGATTCAACGTGTGGAAGAAAAATCTGTTTGGCTCTACGTCTTCACGAAAAATTCTCTTGAGTCAGATTGAAAACTTACAGAAAAATTTTTTATCAGTGACTTCTCAATTTTGAGAGGTCATTTTTTTTTGCGGTTGAGGAAAAAATTTTGTAGTAGAAAATGCTACGTTATTTTCTACTACATTTTAGCCATTTTCTACTACAGAGCTACTACAAAAATTTTTCTCAAAAAATGCCTATAAATCGCGTCAGAATAACATTTATAAACTCTTAATAATAATTTTGTAGCAATTGACAAACTCCCCATGAATAAATTCGGGGGATTCTGCTATCATCAACCAATGCCCCCAAAAGAGAGGTCTTACAAAGTCTCCTGCAATGGTCGTTGCCCCAACCATTTATTTTACTAAGAGGCGGATTTTACCCCTGCTCATCTTCAAAAGAAGTTTAACAAAAGAAAGAAGAAAATGCAAGTGTTTTTTTGCGCCTTATATCCCCACGCCTAAAGGCGGGGGCTTTACGGCGCTTTTGTAAAATTTTACTCGTGGCATTTAATTGCCATATCCCATGCCGTGACGAGTTCAGCAGCCGCCGCGAAAGGATCTTCAACCGCCGCGACCGCCGACACTACAAAAAATCCGTCAACCTTAGTCGAGGCAAGCGCGGGAATATCTTTCAACTTCACGCCGCCACCCACGACAACCGGCAACGGGCTGATTTTCGCGAGCGCGGCAAGTTCGTCAAGACTGCGCGTGATAATTTTCCCGTCCGCCGTCAAGCCGCAATCGGGTTTCGTTGCCGTCTCGTGCAGGGGACCCGCGCCGAAATAATCGACGCAAGAAATATCCGCCGTCTTCGCGTAGTCAATCAAATTTTCAGTCCGCGCGCTTAGACCGACGATAGAATTTTCGCCGAGATATTTTCTGCAGACTTCAACGGGAATATCGCTTTGCCCGACGTGCACGCCGTCGACTTTAATTCCGGCATCGCGGGCGGCAAGCGCAATGTCCAACCTGTCATTCACGACGAGCGCAACTTCCTCACTTTTGCCGAGCCGAGAAATTTTTTCCGCGCAATTTTTCAAAGTCAAAATAATTTCGCGGGCAGAAGAAATTTTCGAGCGGATTTGCACGAAAGTAAAACCTGCACGAACGGCGGCTTCGACAATTTCTTCGACGGGGCGGCTTGAATTTTCCGCGCCTATGACGAGATATTTGGCGACGTCAAAATTTTTACGAATGTTCATTTTGTTGCCTCCGCGTGCTGACGAGATTTTGTTATTGCCTCTTTCAAGCCCTCCGCCTGCGAAACTCCGAGCATGGAATCGGTGTGGCGTATCACGGTGATTTTCAGGGGGTTGGCGGCGACTTCGGAAGATTTTATTTTGAAAAGTTCGTCCAAAAATTTTACCTTGAAACTTGCGGGGGCGTCGGTAGTTTTTTCGGCACGAGACGCCGCGCAGTTGTAAATCGCCGTAGCCGTCAAAGCCGCCGTCAACGGATCCGTAACCGCCGCATAAATCGCCATGACGCCGCCGAGTGAACAGCCGCTGCCGGTGATTTTCGGGAGCCGCGCCGAGCCGCCTGAAGAGTACAGAAAAATTTTGCCGTCGGTGATTAAATCTTCCGCGCCGGAAATTGCGACCGCGCCTTCGGTAAATCTTGCAAGTTCGACGGCGGGAATTTTTGCCGCGTCAACGTTGTCAGTTGAATCAACGCCGCGAACATTGCCGCCCTTCGACGACAGCCCCCAAAGTTTTGCAAGAGAAATTATTTCGGAGGCGTTGCCGCGAATTATCGACGGCTTGAAATTTTTCATCTGCGTCAAAAGTTCCGTACGAAGTGCGCCGATTCCTATTGCCACCGGGTCGAGGACGAAGGGCTTTCTATTTTTTTGGAGGGCGCGCAGAGTTCGCGGGATTGTTTCCGCGTAGAAGGGCATGACTGTCCCCAAATTCAGATACATTGCCGGAGCGATTTGCGCCATAGTTTCGCCTTCGTCCGGCAAATAAACCATAGCCGCCGAGCCGCCCACCGCAAGTTGAGCATTGGCAACAAAATCCTGCGTGACGGTGTTGGTTATCGAAGGTGCCATAGGATTTTCGGCGCGAACTTTGTCGACCGCCGCTTTTATATTCGAGCGAAAATTTCTTTCTGTCATTGAAGAACATCCTTTAATTTAAAATGTAGTAGTGCCGCGATAAATCTACAAGCTCATCCGTGACGACGGAATGAAAAGCGGCGAAGGTCATGTTATCGGTGTACGCCGAAAAAATATATCCGCCGACGTTCCAGGTTGCCGCGTGCGCCCTCTCGTTGATTCTCGCAATGTAAATTGAAATGCCTGTGGAATTATCGGTGCGCCATTTCACGTCGTGCACGCCGGTAATATCTTTGAGTTCTTCACCGGCGGGACGTTTATAAGTTCTGACGTGCAAAGCTACTTCCGGCTCCCACCTGCGCGCGTAAATAATTTCCGTGAGATTTTCCGAAATTGTCATGACGGCATTGACGGTGTAGCCGGATTTTTTCGGCATGTAAAGCGGCGTGAATCCGACGGCTTGAACTACCGCCTCAAAATTTTCGTAGTCTTTTACCGGATTTGGGACGGCGGAAAAAGGTTTGACTGCTTGCGGCGGGGTTTGTGTTGCCTTCGGGAATTGCCTGGTGATTGGTTTTTGATTGAGCGGCTTTGTTTCGACGGGCGGCTTGACGGGTTTCACGGACTCTTCAGCTTTTTTGCGCTCCGCATCTTTTTTGCGCTGCTCCTCGATTTTTTTACGCTCCTCCTCCAATTTTTTGCGCTCTTCCTCTAATTTTTGGCGTTCTTCTTCAGCTTTTTGGCGGACGACTTTTTTTTCTTCGCGCAATCTTTTTTCTTCGGCTTTAATTTCTGCGCGGGATTTTTTAGACGACTCTGCAGACTTATTCGGCGTGACGGTCTCTGTATTTTTTCGAGCGGGTCGGAAAATTTCGGTGCCGTCTTCGGGATCTTGTTCAGCGGCAAAAATCGCAAGTTCCTCGTCAATTCCCGCCGCGCTGACCGTGCCGAAACCCTGCAGGAAAATTAAAGCCGCCGCCAAAAAAATTTTTCGTTTAGCTTTCATAAAATCACCCGTTGCTTTGACGGAATTTTTTCATGAAATCGGCAAGAGCCTCGACGCCCTCAAGAGTCATCGAATTATAAATCGACGCGCGCAGCCCGCCGACGAGCCTGTGACCTTTCACGCCGATTAAATTATTTTCGAGAGCTTCGGCGACAAATTTTTTCTCCAGCTCTTCATTCGGCAGACGAAAAGTCACGTTCATGAAAGAGCGGCTGTCTTTTTCGGCGTGCCCGCGATAAAAATTATTCGACTCGTCAATCGCGGCGTAGAGGACTTCAGCCTTGCGGGAATTTCTCTTCGCCATTTCGGCAAGCCCGCCACAATTTTTAATCCACGCGGCGACTTTCCCGACGAAGTAGATGCTAAATTCGGGCGGCGTGTTGAAAAGAGAATTTTTCTTGTAAAAAGTATCGTAGCGGAGCATCGTCGGCAAGGTCTCCAAACTTTTTTCGACAAGAGATTTTTTCACGACGACGACCACGACGCCGGCGGGACCGAGATTTTTTTGGACGCCCGCATAAATCAGCGAAAACTTTTTAAAATTCAGCGGGCGGCTCAACATATCCGAAGACATATCCGCGAAAAGCGGCACGCCGTTCGTTTCGGGAATGTAATGATATTCCGTGCCGTAAATCGTGTTGTTGTAGCAGACGTGAAAATATGCGGAGTTCGGCGCGATTTTAATTTCGTCTTGGCGGGGAACGCGGCGGAAGTTTTCAGCTTTGGTGGACGCGGCAATTTGACCGACGCCCAAAATTTCTGCCTCCTTGTAAGCGTTCGTCGAAAAAATCCCGCTAAGCGCATAACTGCCTGGATTTTCTTTCGTGGCGAAGTTCATGGGAATCATCGCGAACTGCAAAGACGCTCCGCCTTGAATGAAAAGCACTTCGTATTCGTCGCCGAGCCCCATAAGCTCCAAAATATCCGCCTTCGCTTGATTGTGAACCTTCTCGTAATTTTTTGAGCGGTGACTAATTTCGATTATCGACATGCCGGAATTATCGAAGTCCAAAAATTCTGCTTGAACCTCCTGCAAAACTTCAAGCGGCAAAGTTGCCGGGCCCGGATTAAAATTATAAACTCGTTTCAATTTAAAAGCACCTCCGCCGCTATTATACAACATAACCGCAGAAAGTGCTTTAGAAAATTTTTCAATGTGTCGCTTGCCAAAAATTTTTCGTGTGATATAATTCTGGGGAAGTCGGGGTTTAGCGCAGTTTGGTTAGCGCGTCTGCCTTGGGAGCAGAAGGTCGTGAGTTCAAATCTCACAACTCCGACCATTTTTTTTGCAAAATTATTCGTCCTCCAAAATCCCCGCCATCCTCAATAAATATTTCGCGTTCGTCGTCGTGCAACGTCCTTCGCGCAATTTGAAATGGAATTTAATTTTATCGCCCTCGTAATATTCTTCAAAGTGCGCGTTGTTAATCGGGACGTCGTTCGCGGAAGTCATGTCGCATAAATCAAAATCATGCGTCGTCACGAAAGTAATGCTCCACTTGTTCGTCAGCCGCTTGATAGCCTCGCGCGCGCCGACAATCCTGTCCGCCTCGTTCGTGCCCTTGAAAATTTCGTCGATACAAATCAGCATGGGCGATTTTTTTTTGCTGTACTCAATCATATTTTTTATCCGCAAAAGTTCCGCGTAGAAAGTCGACATGCCCTGCCCTATGTCGTCGTTGACGCGAATCGAAGTCATAATCATCATGCGGCTGACCTTGAAACTTTCCGCGCAGACAGGCGCGCCCGCATAAGCCAACAGCACTGCGCCGGCAAGCGTCCGAATCCACGTCGTTTTGCCTGACATATTCGCGCCGGTGATAATCGTCGTGCCCGCTCTCAAGTCCACGTCGTTGGGTACGCCTTTTTTGTCGGAGATTAACAAACTTTTCAAGCCCTTAGCTTTTATTCTCGGCGCGTCCCCGTCGACGAGCTTAGGGAAGCAATAAGTTTCGCGCGTCTGTCCGATTGACGCAAGCGACATTAAAACTTCAGCCTCTGACCACGCGTCCAACCAATTTTTCAAATGACGTGACGCGGTGATTCTCCAGCTGAGGAATGCCGTCGCGCAGAAGAAGTCCAGCAAAAAAAACGCATTGCCCAAAACGTAGAAGGCAGGATTTTTTCGCGTGTTCGTTATCTCGACGAGGAGCGACAACATTTTTAATTTTTGCGCAGCTGAAACTTCGTCGGTTAATTTGTCGCGAATATGCCGCATCGTACTTGAATTGAAGTCCGTCGTTTCCAGCCGCTCGAATATCGCTTGGTAGAGTTTCAATTCTTTTGAAAAGGTTTGTATCGGGCGCAGGAGTTCGGAAGTTTGGCGCAACATCGAAAACGCAATCGTCAACGAGATTAAAAGCACGAGCGGCGGGAAAAAATTGCTGATTATATCTTTGTAGGCAAGCACGCAGGTTAAAATGAAAATCGGCAGTGGAAAAAATCGCAGGTAGAAAATTTTGTTGGTGTGCGGCAGGGGATCTTCGACGGCCTCTATTAACGCGGTTGTGTCGTGGTTGTTTGGCATTAGCCGCGCAAAAGCTTCGAGGTCGAGCGATAATCTAGGACGCTCCAAAAGTTCAGCGACCCCTCTTTGGCGGCGAATGACTTCCGCAAATTTTGGCGGCTTTGGCGATAATGCCGCCGCAAGTCTGTCACGCCCGCGTTTTGTTCTCGCCGCGCAAATGTACTGAAAAATTGAACCCTCCCCGAAAACGTGCAAGTCAATATCTTGCGGGCGATCCTCCTTCAAATAAATTTCGCCCGTCGTCGATCGTTTTCGCCACGTGCCCCGCGCGCGAACTATGTACGAATTTAAAACGTTCAGTCGGCTGATTAAAAACTTTTTGCGGCTCTTCAGTTCGTCGTGGTAGCCGACAAGCCGAATAAAAATCAGCGACAAAATCACCCCGCCGATATACCCGTTGCCGTATCCTTCCACGCCCGCCGCAAAACTCAACGCCGCCGCAATAAAAATCCCCGTCCGCGCCAAAATAACTTTCTTTTCGCGGCGATGAATTTCCCTCTGCTCCGTCAAGTCAATTTCTCTTTCGTTGTCGTAAAATGCTCTGTTCAAAACAATCGTCCTTCAAAAATTTTTTGCCTTAAAAATTCGTTGACCAAAATAAAAAATCCTGCCGCAAATAAAAATCTGCGCGCAGGACAAAATTTTTTTCGCCCGTCATTTGTCAGCTTTTGCTCTTATAAAAATCTCCGGCAGTCTTGCTTGTTTCACCAACTTTCAACGTAGCTCGTGTCGTCTCGTCAACTTTCGCCACTTCGTAATTAGTTCCTATCGTTTTGGCTTCTCCGTCGACGTAAGCTTCGCCCGAAGGAGGTTTTAAATTGCTAATATCTTTAATGTAAGGTTTAAGAGCGTTTGAAACGTCTGTAGAGGAAAGTGTTCCGTCCTTAGGATATTCTCCTTTTTCCATGTAATACATATCAATCGCACTGTCAATCGTCGCTAAGTCGGATTGAATTTTTGCGGTATTGGCTTTCGTCGTGACGTCGGTAAATCGCGGCACTGCAACCGTCGCTAAAATCCCGATAACCATGACCATTAAAATAACTTCCAATGTCGCGAAACCTTTCTGATTCATAAAAATTCAGACCCCCATAAAAATTTAATCTGCCGAAAATTATAACAAGTGTCGATTGATTTTTCAAGCGGGAAAAAATTTTATCGTGACTTTTGAAAATAAATTAAGCATTGCGTTTAAAATGACGATACATTTGTTGAACGGGTTTTTAAAAATTTTTGAAAGGAGACAAAAATTATGGCTGTGTGGAATGTAAATTTCGGATCGAGTTTAGTTTCGAGCAAGGCGCAATCGATTTACATGAGTGATTCGGCGCAAAATAATTTTGCCGCAAATAACGCCGCCGGTTTTTCTTCGGAGTACGCGAAAATTTTAGCGGAAAAAATTTCCAAAGTGGAAACCGAAATGCAAAAAGCTAAAGACAGTTTGGCGCGGCAACAACAAAATTCCGGCGAACAAACTCCAACAGAAATTGAGACCGTGAAAAAACTTATGCCCGACGGAACGATTAGAATAATCACCTACGAGGACGGGAAATTTGCGAGCGAAATCAAAAAACGCCCGCATCTTTTGGCAGTGCCCGACTATTCCGCGCCGCCGACTCCTTCGGGGGAAACCGCCACAAAATTGGAGCCGCAACTAAGTGTCATGGAACTTTTTATGCTTTAACTTTGACGACGGGGCTTTTGCCTTGACGCATAAAAGTTTTTTTTAAGGAGGTTTTTAAACATGGATGTAGGAACTATTTCTAATGTGGCCGCTCAAAATCTCAACCAATACGCCACGCAAAACAAAACCAACGCGGCAAAATCTGCCTACGGAGCCTACGCGACGACCGCACAGCAAACTATCACTTCTTCGGCTGTGGGCGATGCTTATTCGTTGGATATTTCCGACGCCGCGAAACAAGCCGCCGCGCAACAGGAAACTGAAAATGTTGACGACGCCGCGACAGGCAGCAAGGGTTTGTCCGCTGACGAAGTCCGCTACCTGCAAGAGTCAATCGAAATGAATCAGCAGACAATGTTGAACATGATGATTCAGGCACTTACCGACAACAACGACAAACTTCAGGGGTGGCTGGACGACGGCACGGGCGTTTTGAATTTCGGCGGCGTGCAGGTTGACGCATCGAGATTCGCACTGCCCGAAGTGGCAACCAACCCCGAAGATGCGGCTAAGGCTGTGGCTGACGGCGGCGCGTGGTCCGTCGACGCTGTATCGTCGAGGATTTTCGACCTCGCTGAAGCAATTTCCGGCGGCGACCCCGAAAGACTTTCGCAAATGCGCGAAGCCGTCGAGCAGGGTTTCAAAGAGGCGGGCTTGACGTGGACGAACGCGACCGGCTTGAATGACATGCCCGAAATTACGCAGAAAACTTATGACGACGTTATGAGCCGTTTCGACAAACGCTACAATGAACTTTTAGGCGTGTCGTAAAAAATTTTTGCCGAAGAGATTTTCGGCGCGAAAAAATTCTCCCCGTCAAAGCGGCGGGGAGTTTTTTAGTGCATGTGTTTTTTGTTGTACCTGTACGCCCAAACAATCAGCACTATCGCGAAAATCACAACGACAATTATTCGCGTCGGGTCTTCTTCTTTTAAAATTGCGTCGTGCCCTATTATCGCCTCTATTCCCGTCGAAGGAAATTTTCCAATCAGCGACGCCAAAAAATAATCGCGCAAACTCAACGAACTCAATGCGCCAACCGCGTTCAAAAGCCCGCTGGGCAAATACGGAACCATGCGCGCGATAAGCATGACGATAAATCCTTTTTCCGAGCTGTAATGGTCAATCGAGCTGAGGAATTTGCTTTTTGAAATAATTTTTTCTGCGGTATCCCGGAAAAAAAATCTAAGCAACAAAAAACTTATCGTCACGCCGATTGTTTCCGCCGCGACTGAAATTACAATCCCCCAAAAAATTCCGAAGATTAAAGTATTCGCCGTCGAAAAGACTATTGCCGGCGGGAATCCCAGCGCGTTCACGAAAAGCGTCAACAAGAAACTGAACACCACAGCCATTGAGCCATAACTTTTTATGTATTCCGCAGTTTCGAGTATGTCACCGTGTGAAAGTAGCGCAAAAATTTCCGGCAGGAAGTTCGGCGCGATTAGGTGCACGACGACGAAAAGCAACACGATTAATCCTGCGGCGATTAATTTTACTGTCCTCATGGCAAGTCAACTTTAATAATGCGGGTGGAGTTTTACATATTCGACGGGGCGGCTCCAATCGACGTGCACGCCCGTTGCCTCCCACAGCCGCGTTAAAGTAATTTTCAAACTCTCAACGTCTGCCCGCGGATCAATTTTCTCTGTCGTGAAATCCAAAAGAGTTTCGTGCGGAATTTTAATTTCATGAATCGCCGTCAAAAACTTTTCTGCCCGCTGCTTGCCCTCTTCGTCGCCGAGCACAACGTTGACTTTTTTTGTCGCGCTGTCGTATTCGACGTAACCGAGATTATCGCCGTAACTTATCGCAACGCTAAATTTTCCTTCCAAAAAATTCCTCCTCCCCTCTAGCTCCTATGAAATAATGAGTCTACGAAACTTAAAAAATGCGTGCCCAACGGAGATAACTCCTTGAATCTGTTCCAGGCGAGCGCGACTGTGAAATTTATTGGCGGGGTGATTGGTACTGCCTTGAAAGTTTCCGCCATTGTTATTGCGAAGTGCGGCAGGAGTGCGACCGCCGCGTTGCTTGAGACTAATTTTTTTATTGTCTTGAGTTGCGAAGTGCTCAACAAAATTTCCGGCGCGAAACCCGCGTCCGCCGAAAGCTGCATTGTCACGAAATTTTGGACGGTGCCCGGCGGTTGCAGGATAAATTTTTCTCCCTTCAACGAGCCGAACGAAATTTTTTCAGCCCGCGCGAATTTATGATTCGGCGGCAAGCACAAATAAAACTCGTCGTCCAAAAGTTTCAGCGAATTTTTCGGGTGCTCGTCCACATTCAAAAAAACTATTCCGAAATCCAGCGCGTTATCGTCAAGTTTTTCGTTCACCTCCGCAGAATCACTGCACTCCTGCAAATCGAGAACGATGTTTGGATTCGCGGCTTGAAACTTCATGAAAAAATCCGGAAACAAATACGATTCTACCATCGGCGGAACTCCAAAACGAATGACGCCGCCGCTTTGACTTTGGAAACGTTCCATGCTTAGTTGAGCCGCCTGGACGTCCTGCAAAATTTTTTTCGCGTGCAACAGAAAAACTTTTCCCGCCTCCGTCAAGAAGATATGTTTTTGACTGCGGTCGAAGAGTGTCAAGCTCAATTCGGCTTCCAGTGATTGAATTGCTTTAGTTACGGAAGGTTGCGAGACGTGCAGAAAATTTGCCGCCTTCGTAAAATTTTTCAGCGAACTCACCGCGCAAAAATATTCCAGCTGTCGCAATTCCATTCGCCTCGCCTCCTCTACGTCAAAAATTTACGACTGCGCCGCGTGTATCCGGATCCAAAATCAGCGCGTTAGCCTGGACGTCGTGTTTTTTGAAGGTTTGCACCATTTCGACGGCGATATTATTTTCAATTCGTTTGTTCGCCGCCGAAAAAGCTATCAAGCATGGACCCGCGCCGCTAAGAGCCACGCCGAGAGCGCCGGATTTTTTTGCCGCGCTGAAAACTTCTTGCATGCCCGGCACAAGTTTTGTGCGATACGGCTGGTGCAGTGCATCGTCGAAAGCCGTCGACAAAAATCTTTCTTTGCCTTCGATTAACGCGGCGACTAACATTGCCGCGCGTCCGACGTTGAAGACTGCATCTTTCAGCGGGACGGACTTCGGCAAAACCTGCCGCGCGACTCTTGTTGAAAGCGGGAAGTCCGGGACGGCGACGACGAGTTTCAATTTTATTTTTGGCGTGAAGGAAAAAGTTTGCACGACGCCTTTGTCGACTGTGCTGACGGTGAACCCGCCGAAGATTGCCGGCGCGACGTTATCGGGGTGTCCTTCTATTTCCGTTGCGAATTTTAAAATCTCGTTGCGGTTAAAAGGAGTGCCGACGATTGCATTTGCGGCAGTCAGCCCTGCAACTATGGCCGCCGCGCTGGAGCCGAGACCGCGCGACATCGGAATATGATTTTCCATGCGGATAATCGCGCCCTTAAATTTTTCGGCGTTGTCCGAGCGTTCCAAGACCATGCGCGCAGATTTCCAGACAATATTTTTATCGTCAGTGGGAATAGTTTCCGCGCCGTCGCCGCTCGATTCGATAATCAGCCGCTCGTCTTCCAGCAAAGTCATTTCAAGTTCGTTATAAATCGTGGCGGCAAGACCGAGACAATCAAAACCGGGTCCGCAGTTCGCGGAAGTGCCTGGGACTTTTACGGTGACTTTATTTTTCGGATTATCCATAATTTAATTCTCAACTCTAATCACGCTGCAAATTTCGTCGACGACGGGAAGTTTTTCAAGTTCGGCTTGCGCGGCGAGAATATTTTTGTGTTTGACTTCGTGAGTGACGACGACGATAACCGCGTGATTTTCTTTAACGCTGTTCGTTTGGACAACTGATTTCAAGCTGACCTGCGCGTTTCCAAAAGTCGTAGCGATTGCGCCGAGCACGCCAGGTTTGTCGTCGACGAGCAAGCGCAGATAATACGACGAGACAGTTTCTTCAATCGGGCAGATAGGTTTTTGGTTGTAGCAGGTGCAACCGAAACGCCCTTCGCTTTTGAGCTGAATACCTTTGGAAATTTCGATAATGTCCGCGATAACTGCAGAGGCCGTCGGGAAACCCGCGCCCGGTCCGAAAAACATTGCCTCGTCAATCGGATAGCCGCGCACGAAAATTGCATTGAAGACGCCGTTTACTGAAGCGAGCGGATGAATTTTCGGCAGGAAGACGGGGTGTACGCGAACATCGACGCCGTTTTCAGATTCTTTACCGACCGCCAAAAGTTTTACGACGTGATTGAGCTTGTCAGCGTAGGTAATATCTTCCGGCGTGATTTTTGTGATGCCTTCAATCGAAACATCTTCAAACTTGACGCGAGAATTAAAAGCAATAGATGCGAGAATTGCAATTTTGCGGGCGGCGTCCTTCCCCTCGACGTCGGCGGCGGGATTTGCTTCGGCGTAGCCTTTCGCCTGCGCCTCCTTCAAAACTGTGTCGTAGTCCGCGCCGTCCTCTGTCATTTTCGTGAGCATGTAATTCGTCGTGCCGTTGACGATGCCGAGAATTTCAGTAATTTTATTTGAAGTCAAGGATCGTTTCAGCGGCATGATAATCGGAATTGCTCCGCCGACGGACGCCTCGAATAGGAAATCGATTTTATTTTTTTCAGCCGCGTCAAAAAGTTCATGACCGAACTGCGCGACGACATCCTTGTTTGCGGTGACGACGTTCTTGCCGTGCTCCATTGCGCGCAGGATAAAATCTTTCGCGGGCTTTATTCCGCCCATAAGTTCGACGACGATTTTTATTTCGGGGTCGTTCAAAATCTCGTCGTAGTCATTCGTGGCGGGGAGACCCTGCGCGTGAAGTTTAGGTATCTCGTGCGGAAGGACGAGGATATTTTTTATTTGAATATCCGTTTCCGCGCGCTGGGTTATTACGTCGTGATTATCCTGCAAAACTTTTATGACACTGCCGCCGATAGTTCCCGCGCCGAGCAGTGCGATTTTCGTAACAGATTTGCTTGCCTCTTCGTTCACAAAAATTCCTCCTGTCATTTTTACAAAACAAGTTAGCTATTCGGCAATTCGGCTGATAATTCCTGCCTGTCAGCTGCTTAATATATCTGCAGAAAATATTTTCGTCGTCGTCATGAAAAATTTTCCGCTACGTTAAGGTTTAATTAGAAAATCACGAAAAACTTGCAAAGGGTAGCAGATTATAGTAAAATTTTTTTCAGCGGTTATCCAAATTTAAATTGGGAGGGCGATTAAAATGTCAGTATCAATTTACAATACCGTTAGCGGGAGCTCGGAAAATTGGATCCAGCTGGTTGGGAGTGACGAAGGCGACAGCATTGTCAACAGCGGCAGTTACGTCAGCATAGACGCGGGCGCGGGCGACAACATTGTTTCGGTGACCGGCGGCGGGAGTGTTGCGATTATCGCGGAAAATGGAAATGACACGGTCGAAGTTGAGTACAAAAGTTATGCGCGCTACGACAACAAGATAAGCATTACGGGCGGCGATAATTATATTAACAACAGCACGGTTTTGCGTTCGACGATTGTCAGCGGCGCGGGCAATGATACGATTATCACCGGCGGCTACGGCTCTTCGATTGACGCGGGCGCGGGCAATAATTCAGTCACGATTAACAGCGGCGGCGACAGT
>CAJOFR010000022.1:0-401 GCA_905234195.1 uncultured Selenomonadaceae bacterium | reverse complement strand
GAAATATTATCAGCGTCGGCAAGGGCACGAATATAATTGGCGGCGGGCTCGGCACAAACACAGTGACGGCGGGCGACGGCAATGACAGCGTGACGATTGGCGGCGGCTATGTCAGCGTCGGTCACGGCAACAACGAAGTTTCTCTCGAATCGGGAGCAAACAGCACAATTTTCGCGGGCAGTGGCGACGACGTCATTAATGTTGGCGACAAAAGTTATGCGCGCTACGACAACAAGATAAGCATCACGGGCGGCGATAATTATATTAACAACAGCACGGTTTTGCGTTCGACGATTGTCAGTGGCGCGGGCAATGATACGATTATCACCGGCGGCTACGGCTCTTCGATTGACGCGGGCGCGGGCAATAATTCAGTCACGATTAACAGCGGCGGCGACAGT
>CAJOFR010000021.1 GCA_905234195.1 uncultured Selenomonadaceae bacterium | reverse complement strand
GCCTGGAGATTCTGACGGCAATTTGAAATTTGATCTGGTTGACGCGAGCGGGACTTCCATTTTGGGCGCAACGATTTCGATGCTCAGCGGCACGATTTCCTACACGCCGGTCGACGAAACGGGAATGCAAAATATTTCCTTCAGCGAGGACGCAGAAATTTTGGTCGAAAGCAATTTGGGCAGAGTAATTGACCTGACTTCTGACGGCGGCGGCAGTTTCGATTTCTATACTGATTCAGAAACCGGAATGGTTATGATTTCGACGGCGGACGACTCTGCTTTGAATATTAAGTACACTTCGACTGTGACGGGAGAGACGTACGAAGGCACGCTGAAACTTTCGGGGACTGTCGGACTCGACGGAAGCGAACGCGAAATTTTCGTGGCGGAAGGCACGACGATTGGAGCGACCTACGGCGATTACGAGCTTTCCATTACGGCGACTGACGACGCGTCCGTAACGATAGATATGGATGACGAGGGAACAATTTATATCCACAACGGCGAAGACGACGGCGCACTCGAAGTTACGTTCGGATATGGCGGCAAAACTTTCTTCACTTCGACTTTAAATCTCAACGGCGGAATAAGTTTCAATCCGTCGACGCATGAAACTGGTTTGATTGCGGGCAGCACGGCGGAAATTACTGTCAACGGCTACACAATGGAACTCACCGCTCCCGAAGATGCGGCAGTCATTATTAGCCGCGACGGCACTGTGTTTACTCTTTCGACGAGCGACACCGAGAAGGCAGCTACCTTTAAGATTTATGACAGCGCGGGCGAAGAACTTTTCGAAGGCGAGGTCAGCCTGAACGGCTCGGTTAGTTTCGATATTTTGACGAACGCTATGACTTTGTTTGACGGGACGACGTTGGGACTTTCCCTTGATAATTACGAAGTGACTTTGACGGCGAACGGCGACGCGAGCTCTACTTTCGTACTCGACGGCGATGAATTCACAATGACGCCCGGCGAAAATGACGGCTCCCTTGAAGTCACATTGACCGGCGGCGACGAAGTAATTTTCGACGGCGAGATTAGCGTTGAAAGCGGCAGTGTCAGCTTTAACAGAACGACGGGCGAGCTTGAATTTGCGGCGGGCACTTCCGTTGAACTTACCGTCGGCGATTATACTTTCGTCACCACGAACGAAGACGCGGCGGGCGGAATTGTTTCCTTCAGCGAAAATGGAGTAACCTACACGCCGAATACTGACGACGGCGGTTTGGCGATTACCATTGAAACCAGCGATACTTCTGTTGCACTTGGAACTTTGAGCGTGACGAACGGCTCCTTCACCCTCGACGCGGAAAATCATATCACCGTTTCGAGCGGCACGAGCGTTGATTTGACTTTCGTTGACGGATCTGTCGTAAATGTTACGGCGACGGACGAGGCAGGCGGCAAGATTGACCTGGTTGGCGGCGGAATTAAATTTACTCCGGGCAGTGACGACGGCGGACTTGAACTTTCTGTTACGACGGACGGCGAGACCCGCACGACTTCCCTTGACGTCACCGGCTCCGTTACCTATATGCTCGGCGGCGCGATTGAACTTGAAGAAGGCACTATCGTTACGAATACTTTCGAGAGCGGCAGAATTTTGACAATCACCGCGAACACCGACGCTTCCGGCGAAATTCGTGTGACCTCCGGCGGCTTGACGATTACTCCCGCGACGAGTGACGCTTTGACGGTTGCAGTCACTGCATCTAACAACGATTATTCGTTTGCCTTCGATGATATCACCGGCTCCATAACTTATTTGAACGGCAACATTGTTCTTGCGGACGGCACCGAGTTGAACGGCGAGGCTGTTTACCGCACCTCAGCTGCGTACGATACCAACGTCAAGGCGGAAGGCGAAGGCACTGCTATTGAGTTTGGGGACGATTATTTCAAGTTCACTTCTCCCAGCGACGCAACTTTGACTTTGGCATTTACATTTGGAGGTGCGAATTTAGGTTGGGTTATCGAAGAAGGCAGTCTGCAGTTTGGGCTTGACGGTAGCAGGCTGATTTCTGAAGGCTCCGTTATTTCTGCAAGCTCCAGCGGGGTCATGACTTTGGAGACGGCGGGCACCTACACGCTGAACGGCGCGGAAATTACCACGACTGAAGACGGCGTCGGAGTTTACATGACGAATTATGATACGATTTCCTTCTCGGCAGATGCGGCAGTTGATTTGGGCGGCGTGACCTTCAGCGGCGACGACGCGGTTGTTACAATCAAGGACGGCAATATCGTTTTGAGCGACGGCGTCGAAGTTTCCAACGCGGGCGATACGGAATTTGTAATGTACGAGAGCGGCACAACTGTTATCGACGGCAAGACGTTCATGCTTGTTGAAGACATTGAGGAAGGCGCTACGGTTTCTTCGGCAGAAAACGGACTTAATGTCAGCACGACGGACATACTTGGACCCTTTGCGGAAACTGTTTCCGTGACGAACGACGAAAGCTACACGATTACGGCGAGCGCGTTCGGTGTTGAAGGAGTTCTCGGCGTGTCCAGCGGCGCGACTATCGATGGCAGTGCAGTTTACAACGGCGGTGAAACATCTACATTCTTCGACATTGTCACGGACAGCGAAGGCGAATTTACTCTTGGCGATAGTACTTACACCGTTGCCGGCGACGATAGTGTTACCTTCATTGGAGGTTTCGGCACTGAAACATCTGAATTGATGGTTGTCGACGGACTCGATGGCACGATTAGCGGCGCATTTGAAAACAGTGTTGAAATTAACGACAACACCGTAAAAATTACCGGCGACGATTCCATTAACGTCGTGGGCTCCGACTCTGCGGTTGTCGAAATTTCCGGCGTATCGGACGGCGCAACTATTTCCTCCGTCGGCAACACGGAAAGAGTTATCACCGATTCCGAAGGCGAATTTGTTTTCGACGGCGGCGCGACTTACAACATTTCCGGCGACGGTTCAGTTACCTTCGAGATGCAAAACGGCGCAGTCGTGAACGTTGCGGATTTGTCCGGCGTGTTGACTTCTTCCTCGAATAAAAACACGGTTAACGGCGTTGCGGTCGAAATTTCCGACACCGACGCAGAAATTACCGGCGTTGTCGGCATCGACGACATTGCTGTTGGCAATTTGTCAGACGGCGCGACTGTCGGCGGCGACACTGAAAATATTGCAGTCTTCATGGAAAATCAGACGGTCACTATCGGCAAGACGACTTATACGCTGACAAACGACGACAATACAGTTGTGATTCAAGGTAAAGATATTGTTGGTCTCGATAAAGAAGCAAGCTTGCAGACTTCGCAGGGCGGCACCTACACCGTCAACGGTACTGAACTCACTGCTAAGGCGGGAGATATTTTCGTCGGCTCGGACGACGGCGCGTATATTTTCGATCCCGAAATTTCGCCGATTAATCCTGGTTCTTCCACCGATGAAATTCTTGAGAAACTCAACGTGAACGGCGACTACGGCGACCCGACAACCGAAACTGATTTGACTGTTACTGCGGAAGACGGCAAGGCGGCTATGATTCTCGATAATGATGACAGACGCACGCAGATTGCTGACTTCTCCGAAACTGAAGGCGCGAAGTCCGTCACGCTCGAAAGCGGCGACCAGGTTGTTATATTCAACGACGAAGAGACCGGTAACGTTGCTGTCGTTCCTGAAGACGCTGACGGCGAAAAACTTATTTCTTTCGGCGACGGCAAAGATGTTGCAGTTGTCGAAGAAACCGCCGCTGAAGTTGCCATTGTCACGGGCGCGGGCAAAGATACCGTCGTGACGAGCGGCGACGACGTCGAAGTAATATTCGCCGCAAATGACGAGAATACGCGCGTGGTTGCTCTTGAGGGCAATGTCACTTTCCTTAACTACGACGCTGATACGAAGTCCGGCTTGCAGGCTAACAGTTCTGATATTGCCGAGGCGATTGAGAAAGGCGATATTGATTTCGGCGACGGCACAGTTTATATCGAAGAAGCTACAGTTCAGGTTGGCGAAGATCTGCCTATCGGCGAAACTATGGTCAATATCTATAACACTGACGGCAAAAAGCGTAAGGTCGGTTTCACTCACTCCGAAGGCGGCGTAATTGATGCGTCCAGCGAAACTGAAAAACTCGTGCTTGTCGGCAACATGGACGGCACGAAGGAAGATCCTTCCACGCTTATCGGCGGCAGCAACAACGACACGATTTTTGCGGGCGCGGGCGATGTTATCGACGCGGGCGACGGCAAGAATTTGGTTGAGCTGTCTGAAAATCGCGATTCGGCTGACGAAGGCGCAATGATTATGATGAATTCCGAAAACGGCAAGACCACTGTCGATAACTTCAACTTTAGTTTCGAGGACGACGGCGACGCGGTTGCGGCGGACATTGAGACCGCTGATATTTCGTTCGACGGCGAAAACGTCACTATCTACGAAGGCGACTCGAAAGTTTTGCTCACCGACGCGCCGAAGTACACAGAGGCGGCGGATTCCGAGAGCGATACCGATATTGGCGAAACTTCCTACACGAAACTTTTGATTGGCGAAGATAAAATTAAAACTGCGGTTGCTGAAAAAGATGCTGTTATCGCAGTTCCCGACAGCGAAGAGAATACCCCCGAAGCTTATATCGGCGAAAATTCCGGCGTGGACTTCAGCGAATACAATCGCACGCTCAATATCAATTTGGCTGAAGAGAGCGGCACGGTTGACAAACTCGACGCCGTCTTCAGAGGCATCAACAAAGTCAAGGCCGGCTCCGCTGAATCTACGCTCATTGGCTCCGCAGGAAACGATACACTTGTTGCGGGTAGCGGTCTGAGTGTTTTGAACGGCGGCGCAGGTAATGACAGCCTCGTTGGCTACACCGGCGACGACAAGAAAGATTACACGACGTTCTATTTCAGCGACGGGCATGACACTATTGAAGGTTTCGAGGCGACGACCGGCGAAAACGAATACACCTCAGACGTGCTCAATGTCGGCGACAGTTCGGTTGTTAATTCTTCTGCAGATCTTAACGGCAACGTCATTATCGAAACTGACAACGGCGGAAAAGTTCAGCTCAACGATATGGCAGGTCAAGACTTTGCTATCTACGGCGACAACCAATTCGTTATCGCGCAGGTTGCCCGCAAGGAATTGACTTTCGACGGCGTGGCAAATTATTATCACGCTTCCAGCTCCAACGCAACGGTTAAAGTTTCTTCGAGTCTCGGCGACGCGGAAATTTGGCTGAATGATTATTCGCACGGCAACGTTGACTTTGACGGCGAAATTATCGCGCTTGACGGCTCTGCCGCGACGGGCGCAACGACTCTCGTCGGCAACGATTACGACAACGTTATTACCGCAGGCAACAACGGCTCCAGCTTGTGGGGCAGCTTCGGCGGCAATGATACTTTGATTGGCGGCGACGGCGAAGATACATTCTGGTACGAACTCGGCAACGGCAATGACAAAGTTGTTGGCGCGACTGAAGACGATACAGTTTATCTTAACGGCATTACTCTGGATATGTTCGCGGACAGCACGGAGGCGACTGACAGTTCCCTCAAGCTGAATTTCGAGGACGGCGGCAGTGTGTCACTTGACACGAACAACGGCACAACGTTCAAGACATCGGACGGCGCAAGCTACGTCTACAATAAAGAGTCCGGCAGCTGGGACGAAAAATAATTAAGACGAACAAATAAAAAAAGCCGCTCAAGGATGAACGGCATTGCCCGCAGGTGATTACTCTGCGGGCGTTTTTTTATCCATTTCCATTTCCCTTTTCTTTTTTAGAAAAAGAAAAGTAACAAAAGAAAAATCGCCCGCTGAGATTGCATCACGCAATCAACGCGGGCATGGCCGTCATCCATGACGGCCTCCTTTTATTTTTACTAATCCCTAGTTGCCAGTATAAAAAAGAGCGGCACAGAATCATAATCCAAATTTTTGTCGCGATGAACGAGCGGCGCAATATCCTCCTCGACAAAAACTTTCAAGCCGAAACTCTCCAAAAGTTCAGCGTCCCAGCGCGGGCGGGTGTGCGTGCTGATTCTCAAAGAATTTTTTATCGCGTTGCACTCAATCAGCATTTCCTCTTCGACGTCGCTTTTCGCGCAGGTCGTTTCGTTCGTAAAATTTTTGTCGCCGTAATCCGAATCAAAATTCATGAGCACGCCGCCGCTTTTTAAAACCCTGCACCATTCGCGATAAGCCTGCATAGCATCGGGCAAAGTCCACGTCAAATTTCGGCTGATAACGACGTCAAAATTTTCGTCGGGGAAAATTAAATCCTGCGCGTTCATTTTTTTGAACTCGGCACGACAATTCAGCTCGCGGATATTTTTTTCAGCCTCGCGCAACATTTTCGACGAAGTATCAATCCCGACGACTTCACACCCAAGTTTCGAGAAGAGGACGGCAAAAAATCCCGCGCCCGTCCCGACATCAAGCACGCGCAAATTTTTTCCTGCAGGGAGCCGCGCAGAAATAATTTTACTCCACGCCGCAAAGTCTTCGCCGGAAATTTCACGGCGACGGACGCGGCTAAATTTTTCGCTACGCTTGTCCCAATAATTCTCAATCCGTTGCGTCAAATTATTTTCCATCAAAAACCTCTTTCCATTGCAAAAAAATCTGTCGCCATTAGTTCTTTCGTGAAGTCCGACTCCGGCGCGGCGATAATTTTTTCCGGCGTCCCTTCCTCGACGATTTTCCCGCCGTGCATGACGATAACTTTATTGGCGATTCGCGGCAAAAGCGCAAGGTCATGCGTGATAAAAAGGCACGCGATTTTTTTTTCGCGGCAGAGATTTTTTATCAGCGCGACAACTTGAGCTTGTACGGTGACATCCAGCGCGGAAGTTGCCTCGTCACAAATTAAAAGCTTCGGCGAAATGGAAATCGCGCGGGCAATCGCCGCCCTCTGACATTCGCCGCCGGAAACTTCATGCGGGTAGCGCGAAAAATATTCCGCAGGCAATCCGACTTCGACGAGAAGATTTTTCACGCGCGTTTCGACTTCGGAATTTTTCACGCCGGAATTTTTCAGCGGCTCGCCGATACTCCACCCCAAAGTTTTTCGCGGATCGAAAAAATCTTCCGGCATCTGAAAAATCATCTGCATATTTCGATAAGCCGCCCTCAAAATTTTTCCGGTCGCGTTTGTAATTTCCTGCCCGCACAAAAAAATTTGCCCGCCGTCAGAAGGAATCAACCGAGCAATAATTTTCGCCGCCGTGCTCTTCCCGCAACCGCTGCGCCCGACCATTCCGAGACACTCGCCCGCGTCGACGGAAAAATTCACGCCGTCCAAAACAACCTTGCCGCCGAAAAATTTTTTCAGCCCGCGAATTTCCAGGACAGCCATTTAAATTTGAGCGACGATGTTATTTTTCTCGAAGACGCCGAGAATTTCTGTCAGCTTAGTTGTTTTCGGGCTATAGTCAATCGTGGTTTCGCCGTCGTGCGCGTGAATGTGCACATACATGACGCCGGGCAAGCCGAGCAAATTTTTTTCGACGACCTTCGCGCTTTCTTCGGTGTAGCCTTCGGCGGTGAACTGCAAACGAGTATTGCCGTTATTTTCCCCGCAACCGCATTCCATACACATAAAAAATTCTCCTTTCGATTTCAAGCCACAAATTTTTTCAGGCGCGGGACGGCTTGAATAAGTTCCCGCGTGTAATTTTTTTTCGGCGCGTCGAAAATTTCTTCGCGCGTGCCGAACTCGACGCACCTGCCGTTTTTCATAATCAAAATTTTATCAGCCATGCGCCAGGCAACGCCCATGTGGTGAGTGACCATTGCGATTGAAACGCCGTGAATTTTTCGCAAGTTCAGGAGTTCGTTGACGACGTTGACTTGAGTAATTGCGTCGAGGGCGGAAGTGGGTTCGTCGGCGAGCAAAAGTTTTGGTTGAAGAATCATCGCCGCCAAAATTCCCGCGCGTTGAGCCATGCCGCCACTCAATTTGAAAGGATACTCGTTGAGAGCCTCCGCGTCAAGATTAATATTTTTCATGATAATTTTTGCGCGCTCCAAAAATTCTTTGTAGCTCCAATTTTTGTGGGCGGCGACACTTTCAAAAATCTGCGTGCCGATTTTTCTTATCGGGCAAAAAGCCGCGCCGGAGTTCTGAAAAATAAAGCCGATTGATTCGCCGGAAATTTTTCTGCGCTGACTTGTCGGGAGGTTTGTAATTTCTTGCCCGTCGAAAAAAATTTGTCCGTCGATGATTTTGCCGCCGCTCCCCAAAATTCCGTCAATCGCCTTTAAAATTGTGGACTTGCCGCTACCGGATTCACCGGCGATGACTAAAATTTCTCCGCGCCTCAATGAAAAACTTACGTCGTGCAAAATTTCTTTCGCGCCGTAAGAGACGGAAACATTTTTCAAATTCAAAACACTTTCAAACATTTTCTAACCCCTATCCCCCTTTCCCCTTAACAAGGGGATTTACTTTTCTTTTTTAGAAAAAGAAAAGTAACAAAAGAAAAATCGCCCGCTGAGATTGCATCACGCAATCAACGCGGGCAAGGCCGTCATCCTTGACGGCCTCCCCCACTTACCACTAATCCCTAAACGCTAGTTCGGGACGAATTTCGTAATAGTCGGACGGGTGCGCGACAAAGCCTTCGACGTTCGGTTTCATGACAAGAGACATTTTCAGATGCGAGGCGTAAAATAGCGCGCAGTCGTCAAGAATTTGCTGTGACATTTTAATCGCGATAGCCGAACGATTTTCCGCGCCGAAAGTGTTATGAAGTTCGTCTTCAAGGCGGGAAATTTCCGGGCTTTCGTAAAATCCGGCGTTATCCACCGCGCCGCTGACAATGTGGCTCGTGAAATAATATTCGGGGTCGCCGGTCGGCGCAGTGACAATCGCCTTTGAAAAAATATCGTAGTCGCCACTCTTGAGAAAACTTTTGTAATTGTCGGTCGCGTTGACTTCGAGTTTGACGCCAATCTTTTTCAGACTGTCCTGCGCGACTTCGGCAAGCAAGGGAAGTTCCTGCCGCGAAGTGTAAGTCAGATAACGCAACTCAAGATTTTTTCCGTCCTTGTCAACAAAGCCGTCGCCGTCGGAATCAGTCCAGCCGGCTTGAGCCAAAAGATTTTTCGCGGCGTCGAGGTCGAAGGGCGCGGCGGTAACTTTATCGTCGCCGAAAGGAAGATTCGCGGGAAAAGGTCCCACTGCGGGCGCGCCGTTACCTTCAAGTAAAACATCTGTGAAAGTTTTTTTGTCGATAGCCATCGAGATGGCGCGGCGGACGTTTAAATCTTGCAACGCGGGAGTTTTGTAATTGAAGGCGGCTTGATAAATTCTGGAGGTATCCACCTGGCTGAGCTTGTAGTTATCATTTTTGAAAAGTTTCAAGCTTGAGTAGGGAAGACCCTGCGCGGCGTCGAGTTCCCCATTTTGCATGGCCATAGTCAGCGTGTCGCCGTCGGTTATGCTCTTGACGATAATCTTTTCGATTTTCGGCTTGACGTCGCCCCAATAATTTTCGTTCTTGACCAAATCAATCTGGGTATCCGTAACTTTAATCGCCTTGTAAGGACCGGTGCCCACGACGATATTTTCTTTAACGCCCTCGTCGACGTCGACAATGCAACCGTAAGGATCCGAAAGGTAATTCAGCAGCGCGGGAACTTTTTCGGCGGATTTAATCGTGACAAATTGCCCGTCAGCCTCGATTGAAGAAATTTTTAAATCGTGGGGAGCGCGGTCATGATTTTTTATCAGCGCGTCGAGACATTTTTTGACAGCCGCGCCGTCAACCTTCTTGCCGTTGGAAAAAACGACGTTGTCTTTAATTTTAATCTTCACGGTAAAATCGTCGACTTGCTCAAAATTTTCGGCTATCCATGATTCAAGTTGCATGTGCTCGTTAAATTTGAAAAGAGTTTCGCCGATTCCGTAGCGGATAGCTGACCAGCCGCTGTAACTTTCGTGGGGATTGGTGCCGACGTTTTCCATAGCCACGCCGTAAGCGACGGTGCCATAAGTAAAAGTTTTCGCGTCGTCAGAAATTTTTTTATCATCCGCGCCGCCGCAACCTGTTGCTAAAATTCCCGCCGCCAAAATCGCCGCCAAAAATTTTTTCTTCACGTGTCACTCCTCCAAATTAATAGCCGGAAGTCAAAAGTTTCCATTCGCCGTCCTCTTTGTAAAAACCGAACCACCATTGCCAATCGGTGTATTCGCTGTCGTAGTTCCACGCGGAAATTTTTCCGTCGTCGGGCGGCGAACGATAATCGCTGTAGAAAACCATGCACTTTCTAAATTTTTTCTTGAAGCCACGACTTTTTGCGAGGCTGTTCAAATATGTTCTGTTCTTGTGCGAATCAAATTTATCGCCGGCGTAGCGGACGCTGTGGAGGGTGCAACCGCTCCTCTTCAGCTCGTATTTGATAATGTCGATGCAAAAATCCATCTCCGCGCGCGAAAAAATTTTAGAGTTGCCGTAATCGATTTTGACTTCGGGATTTTCATTCGTCTGCGCGAAAACATTGCCGGCTGAAAAAATAAAAATCAGTGCCGCCACAAAAACAATCCTAAAAAAATTTTTCTCCAACGTGATGACCTCCTTTCCTTCTTCGTTGATTATAAAGTTTATTCGCAAAAAAAATAAGCCCCCGCAGGGGGATATAGGGTATAATTTTTCTAATCTCTTATCCCTTAATAAGGGGAATTTACTTTTCTTTTTTAGAAAAAGAAAAGTAACAAAAGAAAAACGCCCGCTGAGATTGCATCACGCAATCAACGCGGGCGGCCGCACGTCCCTGTGCGGCCCCTCCCCTCTTTTACACTAATCCCTAAACACTAGCCAATAACAACCACTTGTCACCTAAAAATTTTTGCGCTAAAATCATAGCGGAGGTGACGAAAATGTTTATGGAAGAAAGACAAGCAAAAATTTTAGAAATGTTGGAAGCAAACGGCAAAGTCCTGGTCAAAGAGCTGGCAGAAATTTTTAACGTAACGGAAGACTCAATCAGGAAGGATTTGAGCACGCTGGAAATGGACGGGAAACTGCGGCGCACTTATGGCGGAGCCGTCACGATACAGGAAAAATTGCAGATGACCGAAGCAAACAGACGCAGAATCAGCGACGTTGAGGCGAAGAGAAAAATTGCGGCGATTGCCGTAAAAATAATGACGCCGCAAAGTTTAATTTTCCTCGACACTTCGACCATAAGCATTGCCATTGCGGAGATTTTGGAGCGCAGCGAAACCCCATACAAAATTTTGACAAACATGGTTGACGTTTTAGTCATGCTTGCGCGAAACCCGAAGATTAATTTAATTTTTGCGGGCGGACAAATTAACAAGAGCCGTGACGGTTTTTGTGACGGGCTTAACCTGGAATTTATGTCGCACTTCAGACCGAATATTTCTTTTACCGGCGTCGTCGGGATTAACGTGAAGGAAAAATTACTTTCGACGAACGACGTCAATGTCGGGCTGCACAAAATGAAAATCTTGAGTTTAAGCGAAAATTCCTATATAATTGCCGAATCGAGAAAATTCGGCGTGCAGGCGAATTATACTTTCGCGATGCCGAAAAATATTCGCGGGCTGATCACCGAAACGAAACCCGCGCCGGAAATTTTGAAGGCCGCCGACGAAATGAACTTGAAGATAATTTTACCGGACTGATATGAAAATTTTTATCCTCGTAACGTTTTTGATTTTTCTCGTGATAATTTCGGTGACGGATTTCAAAACGCGAATGATTTACGACAAAATTTTAATCCCGTTCGTGGCGGCGGGAATATTTTTCGACGCAAGCGGGTTGCTCGTGCCGATTGACGCGGCGATTTTTTACGCGGGCGGAGGATTTTTTTTAATGTTCGCGATTTTTAAAATAAGTCGTGGAGGATTGGGCGGGGGCGATGTAAAATTTTGCGCGGCGTTGGGATTTTGGCTCGGAGAAAAAATTTTCGAGGCGATATTTTTTTCTTCGATACTCGCGGCGATTTTTGCGTTGCTTGCGGCAATAAAATTCCGCGACTTGAAATTTGAATTGCCCTTCGGACCATTTTTGGCGGCGAGCGCGTTAATAAATTTTTTCTAAAAATCAAAAATGTTGACGCGGCGGGCTGTATGGTTTAGAATTAGGCAAACTGCTTTGGAGGCGATTTTTTGATTAAAGTATTGGTGAACGGCGCGCTCGGCAGAATGGGGCGCACGGTTTTGGCGGCGGTCAATGCCGATGAAGAATTGAAACTTGTTGGCGCGGTGGATAAGTTCCCCGGCGAAGTGGACGGCGTGGAAGTCGCCACGAATCTTTCTGTTGCGTTAATGGAGTGTCAGCCCGATGTTATGGTTGACTTCACGCGGCCGGACGTCGTTTTTGAAAATGTCATGCTGGCGATTTCCAAAAAGGTTTCGCCCGTCGTGGGTACTACCGGCTTGAGTGACGAGACAATGGAAAAAATTCGAGAGGCGGCTGAAAAAAATGATACGCCTGCTTTTATCGCGCCGAATTTTGCGATTGGCGCGGTGTTGATGATGCTCCTTTCGCAAAAGGTGGCGAAGTACATGCCCGACGTCGAGATTATCGAGTTGCACCACGACAAAAAACTTGACGCGCCGAGCGGTACTGCCGAACTCACCGCGAAAATGATTTCCGAAGTCCGCGAAGCCCACAAGCAAGGTCATCCCGACGAAACGGAAAGGCTGGCTCACGTGCGCGGCGCGGATTACGAGGGGATTAAAATTCACAGCGTCCGCTTGCCCGGCTACGTCGCTCACCAGGAAGTTATTTTCGGCGGGCTCGGTCAAACTCTGACTATTCGTCACGATTCAACGGGGCGCGATTCTTTTATGCCGGGCGTCTTGCTTGCGTGCAAAAAAGTTCGCGGCTTGAAGGGTTTGACAGTCGGGCTGGATAAGTTGCTGGATTAATCGGAGGTAAATTTGATGAAGAAAATTAACACGGCGATAGTTGGCGTGACGGGCGCAGTCGGTCAAGAATTTTTGAAACTCATTGAGGAAAGAAATTTTCCCTTCGGCGAACTGAAAATGCTTGCGTCTTCGCGCAGTGCCGGCAAGAAAATAAATTTCATGGGCAAAGAATACACCGTCGAGGAGACGACGGAAAATTCTTTTGACGGCGTGGAGGTTGCGCTCTTCGCGGGCGGCTCTGCAAGTAAGATTTTTGCGCCCGCCGCAGTGAAAGCCGGCGCAGTCGTCATTGACAATTCCAGCACGTTCAGAATGGATCCCGAAGTTCCGCTCGTCGTGCCTGAAGTAAATCCGCAGGCGATTGCCCGCCACAAGGGAATTATCGCGAATCCGAATTGCTCGACGATTATTATGGTCATGGCTTTGAAACCGCTGTATAATCTTTCAAAAATCAAGCGCATTGTCGTTTCGACGTACCAGGCAGTTTCGGGCGCGGGTCGTGAAGGAATGGAAGAACTCAAAACGCAACTGGAGGAGCTTGCTCGCGGCGAAAAAATTCAGCCGAAAATTTTGCCCGTCGCCAAACTCGAAAAGCATTATCAAATTGCGTCAAACCTTCTGCCGCAGATTGATATTTTCATGGATAATCTTTACACAAAAGAGGAAATGAAAATGATTGACGAGACGCGGAAGATTATGGAGGACGACGGCATGAAAATCACGGCGACAACTGTCCGCGTGCCGGTCTATCGCAGCCACGCCGAATCCGTCAACGTCGAATTTGAAGACGAAGTTTCTGTGGAAGCTGCGCGCGCGGCGTTGGAGAAATTCCCGGGCGTCGTCGTGCGTGATAACCCCGCCGAAATGATTTATCCGCAGCCGCTGGAAACTTCCGGAAAAGATGATGTCGAAGTTGGCAGAATCAGAAAAGATTTTTCAGTTGAGCACGGTTTGAATTTTTGGGTGTGCGGCGATCAAATTCGCAAGGGCGCGGCTCTTAACGCTCTTCAAATCGCCGAGACCTTTGTTAAGGATTGAGGAGCGTTGCGCGTGGAAAAAAAGAAGATCTTTATTTTTTTCACCTACCAAATTATTAGGGTAGGAGGAACGCAAGCTTACACGGCGGGCAGAGCAAGTTACCTCAAGGAACGCGGTTGGGAAGTTTATGTTTTTTTTGACGGTCCGACAAAAGCAAAGTCGGCTATTCCCTCTTTGACGGAATATATTCCGGTGGGCGGCGGTTGCAGTTTTTTGAGAACGCCTCCTTACAAATACGACAGCCAAAAGCAAGAACAATTTTTAAATTTTATGTTGAAGAAACTCAAGACGACGAACTTTAAAGATTGTGAAATTATCGTTGAATCTCATTACGACGTGGCGGCGTATTGGGCGGAACTCTTTGCCGCAAAAATTGGCGCGCGTCATTTTTTCGCCGCCTGTAACGAAGCTTACAGAAATTTTCCGGGCAGATATTATGCGGACAATCTTGATTTCTTTTATTTCAAATGGAAACGCAACGAGATTTTCGGCAGGGTTGAAAATTTGAGGAAGTTGTTCGACGGCTACAAGGACGTTACGGATTTTTTGGTGGAGATGCCCAAAGTTATTCGCTCACAGGACGCCGTTCAAGATGTCGAATACAAAAAGATTGACGAGATAAAAAAGTTGGATTGGAATATTTGTCATATTGGTCGCATCGAAAAAGACTTTGTTCCTTACGCAATAACCGGAGTCAGCGAATTGGCGCGGCGTTATCCGGACAAGAAGATAAATTTTATTTTCGTCGGCAACGAAGAAAGAAGATTACCTTTTATCAAGAAAACTTTCAAGGATATTCCGAATGTCGAGCTTACTTTTTTGGGGGACTTGGTTCCTATTCCGAGAGTTTTGTTTTCAAAAGTCGACGTTATTCTTGCGATGGCGGGCTGTGCAAATCAGGCATCAAGGGAAAATGTAATTACAATCGTCGGCAATGCAGATGTTCCCGCTAAAACTTCCGGCGTTCTGTGGTGCGATACGGAAGAAGTACAACACGCATACGGAAAACTTTTTTCCTACGTGGAAATTTTGGAAAATGTTTTGGCGAAAAAAACTTACGACGAGAAAAAAATCGAACCGCCTCCACTTCCTTCCGCCGAAAGCTTTTACGATAATTTTTGGACAGTCTTAAAAAATGCCGAGCCCACGAAGGAATATTTCACCGAACGTCTTTTGGAAAAGAGAGTCACGAAAACTAAGAATTGGACGGCGATTTTTCCTTTCGGCAGTATCGCGCGCGGAGCACGGATAATTCTTTTCGGCGCAACAAAAATTACGAACGACTACTTAAAACAAATCGAGAGCCAAAAAAATTGTAAGGTTGAAATTGGAAGAGACAAAATTAAAAAACTTAAAGACCAACCCTATTGCCAGGTTGTCGCCATTGTCGACGAGCACCCCGAAAAATTTCAAGGCAAGGTCGTCAACATCGGCAGGCTGAAAATCACAGACTACGACGCTATTGTTATTTCTGCACTCCCGCAGGACGCGCAGGAGGCTTACAACAAAATTTTAAAGACAGTGCCGAAAATGGCGGATAGGATTATTTACAATTTTAAAAGTATTGCGCCTTGACGAAAGGAGATGTATCGCGTGCCCGGAATTTTTGTTACTCGTTCGACTATGCCGAAATTTGAAGACTACTGTGAAATTTTGAAGGATATTTGGGAAAGCCGTCATCTCACGAACATGGGCAAGTACCATAAAATTTTTCAGGCGAAGTTGTGCGAACTTTTCGGCGTGGAAAATGTCGAACTCTTCACGAACGGTCACATGGCTCTTGAGCTTTCTCTGCAGGCTCTCGGTTTTCCAAGAGGCGCGGAAGTTATCACGACGCCATTTACTTTTGCGTCGACGACCCACGCCATTGTCAGAAATAATTTGACGCCGATTTTCTGCGACATAAACGCGGCGGATTATACGATTGACGTTGAAAAAATCGAAGACTTAATCACCGATAAAACCTGCGCGATAATGCCCGTGCACGTCTACGGAAATATTTGCAACGTCGAGGAAATTGATCGCCTTGCCAAAAAATATGGGCTGAAGGTTATTTACGACGCGGCGCACACTTTTGGCGAAAGGTACAACGGAAAAAGCACCGCCGAGTTTGGCGACGTATCCTGTTTCAGTTTTCATGCGACGAAAGTTTTTCACACAATCGAGGGCGGCGCGGCGTGTTTCCGTGATAAAAAATTGGGAACGAAACTTTATCAGCTGAAAAATTTCGGAATAAGCGGACCCGAAAACGTGGAGGGCGTCGGCGCGAACGCGAAGATGAACGAGTTTTGCGCGGCAATGGGCGTCTGCAATTTGACGCACCTGGAGGAAGATATTCACAGGCGGAAAATTATTTACGAACGCTATATTGAAAATCTGAACGGCGTCGAAGGATTGAAGCTAAACTTCCCGCAGAAAAATGTCGAGTCAAATTATTCCTACTTCCCCGCGATTTTTAACGAGAAAGTTTTTGGCGCGTCCCGCAATGAAGTTTTCGCGGCTCTGGCGAACGAAGGAATAAACGCGCGAAAATATTTTTATCCGCTGACAAATTCTTTCGAGTGTTTTAACGGGCAATTCGACCCGACGAAAACACCTGTGGCTCTGAATATCAGCAAGAGGGTTTTGACTTTGCCGCTCTATCCTGATTTGGCTTTGGAGGACGTCGACAAAATTTGCCGTATTGTTTTGAGTTGCAAAAAGTGACGAGGTCTTTTTTGTTTTTTTAGGAGGGAAATTTTTTTGAAAAAAGTTCTACTGCTCGGCGGCTCTTATTTTCAGATTCCGTCGATACAAACTGCAAAGCGGCTCGGCTACTACGCCATAACTTGTGATTATTTGCCGGAAAATCCCGGACACAAATTCGCGGACGAATATCACAACGTCAGCACGACGGACAAAGACGCCGTTTTAAATCTCGCAAAAAAATTGAATGTCGACGGTGTTGTTTGCTATGCTTCAGACCCCGCCGCCACGACCGCCGCCTACGTCTCCGAAAAAATGGGTTTCCCTACGAGCCCTTATAAATCCGTCGAGATTCTTTCCAACAAAGATCTGTTCAGAAAATTCCTCGCCGAAAATAATTTCAATACTCCGAAGGCAAAAGGCTATCATGAGTCCGAAATTGAAAAGATGCTTGCTGAAGTTGCCGAGCTGAAATTTCCCGTCATGGTAAAGCCGGTTGATTCTTCGGGCAGTAAGGGCGTCAAAAAAATTGAGCGCGCAGAAGATTTAAAACCTGCTGTCGAAGACGCGCTGAAATATTCCCGTTGCAAGCGTTTTGTTGTCGAAGAATTTATCGAGAAGAAAAATTATTTGGTTGCAGGCGATGGATTTATCGTTGACGGTAAACTGACGTTTTATTGTTTTGCCAATGGACACCGCGCCGAAAATGGAATTAATCCATATGTCCCGATTGGGCACAGTTGGCCCTGTGAAAAATCTGCAGAAGTTCAAAAAAAAATCTACAATGATCTTCAAAAAATGTTGTCGATTTTAAAAATGAAAACCGGTGCTTTAAACTTTGATATTATCGTCGACAAGAATGATAATGTTTATGTGGTTGAAATAGGAGCACGTTGCGGAGGAAATTATATTCCTCAAGCTATAAAATATGCGACCGGAATAGATTTGGTTGAATACACCATTAAAGCCGCAATGGGCGGAAGTTGCGCCGATTTAAAACAAGTTGTGCCTGTCGGTTTTTGGTCTACGTACATACTTCACAGTCAGCAAGCAGGGAAATTATCTGCAATTCAGATTGACGAAGAATTTAAAAAGAATAACATAGTTGAATATGATTTGTTCGTTAAAACCGGCGACTATATCAAGGCTTTCACAGGGTCTGACGGAACTTTGGGGAGAATGATACTGAAGTTTGATTCTCAAGACGAAATGTTCCAATCCATTAGCAATATGGACGATAAAATAAAAGTTGTATTGGAGTGAATGCATAAAATGAAAAAGAAATTAATCATCGTAGGTACAAGTAAAACGGCGGCTCATGTGTTGTCCTTCGTAAATTATTACGATTTGTTTGAAGTTGTCGGCTTTGCGGTAAACGAAAAATTTAAAACATCGGATGAATATTTGGGATTGCCTGTTTATACGATAGAACAGTTGCCGGAAATTAAGGGAACTGTTTTCGATTTGGTTTTTGTAGCTATTCTTTGGAATGGGTTAAACAGAGATCGCAAACAGGTTTATGAGCAAGTAAAGTCCTTAGGACTTGAATGCGCTAACCTCATATCTCCAACAGCATGCGTGCGCGGAAATATCAACGGCGATAACTGCTGGATACACGATTTTGTTATCATACAAAATGACGCAAATATTGGAAATAATGTTTTGATTATGGCGAATACCATGATTGGTTCTTTTGCCGAAGTTGGAAGTCACTGTTATTTCGCCACGAAGAGTACTTTGGGCGGTGAATCCTCTATAGGAGAGCAGTCTTTTGTCGGACTAAGTGCTACGATTTTTGGAGAAACGACCGTCGGAAAAAAATGTATCGTCGGCGCGTGCACGTTCGTAAAAAGAAATTTGCCGGATTTTTCAGTTTGCAAGACGAAAATGGAATCCGTGACAATAAAATCTTACGACGAAGAAATTATAGAAGAAAAACTTATGTTCAGAAAAAATGTTCGTTAGGAGGCTTTCAATGGGCTACGGAAGATTTTACGAAGAATTTCAGCCGGGCGAAGTCATAAAGCACAGCTTGCGAAAGACAATTTTGGAAAGCGATAATAATCTTTTCTGCCTTTTGACAATGAACCATCACCCCGTGCATTCCGATATTGAGTACGCAAAAAATCATCAGCACGGTCAAATTTTGGTCGTGGGCACTTTGGTTTTCAGCTTGGCGGTCGGGCTGACTGTGGAAGATATTAGCGGGCGCGCAGTTGCAAATTTGGAATACGAAAATATAAAACACCACGAGCCGGTTTTTTTGAACGACACGATTCACGTCGAGACCGAAATTTTGGATAAGCGAGAATCTCGTAGCAAACCGGACAGGGGCATCGTTCACGTTCGCAGTCATGTTTACAATCAGCGCGACAGGGAAGTTTTGTCCTTTGAACGAAAAGTTTTAGTCTTCAAAAAGTCTGGAGGCAGTTCAGTTGCGTGAGATTAATTTTTTACTTAGGAGCATGCTTTACGTGCCCACCTATAAGAAAAAGTTTTTTGAAAAAATTTCTAACTTCAATGCAGACGCAATAATTTTGGATCTGGAAGATTCTGTTCCCGCCCAGTTCAAGGAGGAGAGTCGCAAGAACATTGCAGAATTTTTAAATGACTACGAGGTGAATCCCGGCAAAAAACTTTTCGTCAGATTAAATTCCATAGAAAGTAAACTCCTCCTAAAAGATTTGGAGTATGTCCTTTCGGATAAAGTGGACGGGTTTTTGCTGACAAAAATTTATTCTGCAGATGATATGGTTTATTACGATAAATTAATCAGCCAGTACGAAAACGATAACGGCTTGGAAGTCGGGCATTTTATGTTCGCGCCGCTGATAGAAACCGCGTCAGCTGTCATAAACGCCTACCCTATCGCAAAATCTACTGAAAGAGTTGTGGCGTTGGTTTTCGGCGGCGAAGATTTTTTGAATGACATTGGCGGATTTCACGGCATCCCCCCGAAGGGTTTGGATTTTCCGCGAGCTCAAATCGTTTTGGCGGCAAGGTCTGTTCGCAGAGGAGTTTTGCCTATCGATACGCCGTACCTTAAAATACATGACGACATTGGATTTCAAAATGAAGAACGCCTTTCCTTTGAAATGGGATTCGCCGGCGTGCAGTGTATCCATCCCAGCCAAATTGAATTGGCACATACTTGTTTTATGCCGACTTACAGGGAAATTGAGGAATCAAAAAAAATCGTGGAGGCTATCGACGAAACTTCGAGAAATGGTTCAGGCGTGGCGATATTTCAAGGGAATTTAATCGGTCCTCCTATGGAAAAAAGAGCGAGAAAAGTTTTGGAACTTCTGAAAGCGACGGAAAAAATTCCGCATGACTAATAAATTTTGAGAGGGGTGGTCTCGTGGTCAGCGATGAAACTATGATGTTTAAATTCGGTGTGGAGGAAAGCCGCGCGGAAAAAGTTATCAAGAATGCGTACAAGGCGATGAACGAGAAAGGTTATAATCCCGTTCACCAACTCGTCGGCTATCTTTTGAGCGGCGATCCTGCGTACATTACAAGCCATCTCGACGCGCGCAGTAAAATTCGCAAGGTGGAGCGTGACGAACTTCTTGAGGAACTCGTCCGCACCTATCTGGAAAGGCTGGAGGAAAAAAATTGAGATGCTTATCGCTGGACGTGGGAGATAAAACAATAGGCGTGGCGGTGAGCGATCCTCTTGGCTGGACCGCGCAGGGCGTAAAAACTATTCAGCGGATTTCAAACAAGGCGGATATTCGCGAACTGGGCAATTTAATTTCGGAGTACGACGCCACGACTTTGGTGATTGGTCTGCCAAAAAATATGAACGGCACCGAAGGCGAACGCTGCGAACTTGTCAGAAATTTTGCCGCAAAAATCGGCGAGGCTTATCCGAAAATCAAGCAGGTTTTTTGGGACGAACGCCTAAGCACAGTCGCTATGGAAAAATCTCTCCTCGAAGCGGATCTCAGCCGAAGAAAGCGCAAGAAAGTCATTGATAAAATGGCGGCGGTTTATATTTTGCAGGGCTACCTCGACAGCCTTGCTTGAAGGGAGAAAATTTTTATGGGGAAAAAAAATAATGTGCCGGATCTCGACGACGAGCTTTTAATTGAGATGACGGACGAAGAGGGAAATACTTATTACTACGTTGAAGAATTTATCGTGCCCGTCGGTGAAGAAAGGTACGCATTTTTGTCGCCGGTTCATGATGAAGAACACGAGTGCTGTCACGACGACGATTGCGATTGTGATTGCGATTGCGAAGACGAAATTATTATCGCGAAGATTGTTGAGGAAGAGGGCGAAGAAATTTACGTCGAGCCGACGGACGAAGAGTTTATGAGAGTCCAAGAAGAATACGAGCGTCTTGTACAGGAAGACGCTGAAGACGAATGAAGTCGCGGTCTTCAAGGAAGGGCAAAGGCAAAAATAAAAAGTCCGACGGAAATTTCAGCACTTCAGACGAAAATTTTGTTGGAGATTTTTACGATTACGAGCTTGACGAAATGGAAACTTCCTCCAACGGGTACACCGTAACGAGGAAAGCCGAAAAAAAGTTGGACGACGACGAGCCCACAGAAAAAATTGATAACAACAAGCTACGCAAAAAATCTTTGAAGGAGAAAATTTTTTTGCCGATAAAAAATTTTTTGAGCGGTCTTCGTGAAGATATTTCGCCGCGATATATTGCGTCGGTGGCGGGCGGAGTTTTGTTTTGTGTTTTTGTCGTGGGTATGGTTTTGATTTTCGTGGAGCCTTCCGCGCCGGAGCCCGTCAAGAAACCCGCACCGGTCGTCGAGGACAAAAATGAACAACACTACGTTCAAATAAGAATCAGCAAGGGAATGACCACCGCCGAAATTGCGGACGAACTTGCCGACAAGGGAATTATCGCCAGCAGTTTTAAATTTCGTGTGCTTTCGCGGCTGCACGGCTACGACGACAAAATGAAGTCCGGAATTTATTTTTTTGAACAAGGTATGGCTGACGACGACGTTTTCAAAAAAATTATGAAGGGCGAAAAATATCTGGTCACCGTCACGATTCCCGAAGGTTTCGGTGTCAGAGATATTGCCGAGCGACTTTATGACTTGGAGCTTGTCGAGAAGGAAGAGTTTTTGCAGGCGGCGGAAATTTTTGCGCCTTATGACTACATGGAAAATAAAAAGGGCGTTATCTACGCGACGGAGGGTTTTCTTTTTCCCGACACCTATTCCGTAGAAAATGATGCGACCGTTGAAGAAATTTTGGATTTGATGGTCGGGGAGTTCAACAGGCGTTTGTCGAAGGATATGCGCGAACAGGCGAAGGCAAAGGGCTTGTCGATTTACGAGCTGGTTACTCTTGCGTCACTCGTCGAGCGCGAAGTTAAATTCGACGAAGACAGGGCGATTGTCGCGCAGATTTTGTTGAAGCGTCTCAAAATGGAGATACCTTTGCAAACCGACGCCACGTTGCAATATTTGATGGACGCGCCTAAAGAAGATGTTTCAATCGAAGATACGAAAATTGATTCACCATACAACACCTATCAAAACGTGGGCTTGCCGCCCGGTCCCATTGCCAGCCCGGGCATGGAGTCCATAGAGGCCGTGCTCAATCCTGCCGACACGGATTATCTTTACTTCGTCGCGGACAGGAAAGGGCACAATCATTACGCGAACACTTACGAAGAGCATATGGAGCTTGTCAATGAATATCGCTGAAAAAATTAAGCCGGAACTTTTGGCACCGGCGGGGAATTTTGAAAAACTTCAAGCCGCGCTGATTTACGGGGCGGACGCTGTGTATCTCGGCGGGAAAAATTTTAGTCTGCGCGCTTACGGAGATAATTTCACTGAGGAGGAAATTATTCAGGCAGTCGATTTTGCTCACGGTCTCGGCAAAAAAATTTATGTTGCGGTGAATATTTTTGCGCACAACGCCGACGTAAAAATTCTTGCCGATTATCTGAAGTTTCTTGACGCCGCCGGAGTGGACGCGATTTTAATTTCTGATTTGGGCGTCTTCACTCTCGCCAAAGACGTGACGAAAAATCTTGAGTTGCACGTAAGCACGCAAGCCAACGTTACGAATTATAGGACGGCGAATTTTTTTCACGAGTTCGGAGCAAGCAGAATTGTTTTGGCGCGCGAATTGACCTTCGACGAAATTTGCGAAATAAAATCGAACTGCGCGGCGGAGCTGGAAATTTTTGTGCACGGCGCGATGTGCATTTCGTATTCGGGCAGGTGTTATCTTTCGCATTATTTGACGGGGCGCGACGGAAATAAGGGCGCGTGTACTCATTCTTGTCGCTGGAAATATTTTTTGGTGGAGGAAAAGCGGCAGGGTGAATTTTTTTCCGTCGACGAGGATGAGCGCGGCGCGTATGTCATGAACTCGAAAGATCTGTGTCTTTTGCCGAAAATTGATAAGGTTATCGAAAGCGGAGTGGCGTCGCTGAAAATCGAAGGGCGCATGAAAAGCATCAACTATGTTGCGGGCGTCGTGAAAGTTTATCGCGCGGCGATTGATTCTTATTTTGAAAATCCGGAGGCTTTTGAGATTCGCGAAGAGTGGTCGGACGAACTCGACAAGGTTGCGCATCGTCCGTACACGACGGGATTTTTTGTCAGCGACGGTGAGCCGACGGAGATTCACGACACGTCAAAGCCAAAACGTTCGTCGAATTTTTTGGGCATCGTCCGCGCCTTCGACGAAAAATCTATGACGGTTGTCGTTGAACAGCGCGGAAAATTTGAAGTCAATCAGACGGTAGAATTTTTTCAGCCGCACGGAAAAACTTTCAGCCAAAAAATTTCTGTCATGTTCGACGAGACCGGACAAGAAATTTTTTCCGCGCCGCACGCCCAACAGCTCGTGAAAATTCCCGTCGCCGCGCCTGTAGAAATTTGGTCGCTTATGCGTTCGGACTGATTAAAGTTTTTGATTAAGGTTTGGAGGTGTGGAAGTTGAAAAATTTTTTGAAACAAATACTTAGCAGCGATTCTTACGAGGAAAAAGTTACGCCGGTCGACGCTGAAAACGCCGTTCGCAGGTCAATCACCGTCAGCGGGCGCGTTCAAGGCGTGGGCTTTCGTTTTTTCGTTCAGCAAACGGCGCGTCCTATGGGGATAACCGGCTGGGTAAAAAATTTGAGTGACGGCTCGGTCACTATGGAAGTGCAAAGCTCACCGGAAATTCTCGACAAACTCGTTGAACGTTTGAAGAAGGGCAACGGCTTTTCAAAAATTGTGCAGATTAAGAGCAACGATCTGGAAGTTGTCAAGGGGGAAGACAAATTTGGAATCAGGTATTGAAGGAATAAATACCAAAAGGATTTTGGTTTTGCACGGACCGAATTTGAATTTGCTCGGCGTGCGCGAACCGGAAATTTATGGTAGCTTGACGCTCGACGACATAAACGAAATTTTGCGCGCGCGGGCAAAAGATTTGGGCGTCGACGAAATAGAATTTTTGCAGTCGAATTTTGAAGGCGATTTGGTTGAGGCGATACAAAAGGCGCGCGGGCATTACGATTTTATTTTGCTGAATGCGGCGGCGTTCACTCATTACAGCGTTGCCCTGCGCGACGCGATAGCCGCAGTGCCCGTGCCCGTCGTCGAAATTCATCTTTCCAACGTCCACAAGCGCGAAGATTTTCGCCACCGATCCGTTATTGCGCCGGTCGTCATGGGACAAATTTGCGGCTTCGGCGTCGACAGCTACATTGCCGCGCTGGATATTGCGGTCAGAAAATTGCAGCGGGAGACTCAACGAGATGGCGGAATTTAATTTTTCGGCGCGCCTGGAAAATCTCTGCAAAAAAATTTTCGGCGGGGATTTCGATGCAATTTTAATCAGCAAGCCCGCAAATATTTTTTACTTCAGCGGATTTCGCGGCGACAGTTCGATTTTGTTCGTCTCGAAAAATTTTTGCAAGCTTATCACGGACAGCCGCTACACCGAGCAGGCGGCGCAACAGGCGAAAAATTTTGAGGTCGTTCAGCAGAGCGACGGGCTGTTCAAAAAATTGGTCGACGAAATTAAATCCGCCGACACAAAAAAAATTGCCTTTGAAGGTACAACGATAACTTTTGACGAATATAATTACCTGCGCGAAAATCTTTCGGGCGTCGATTTGAAATCCGTCAACATTGATTTGCTCCGGCAGATTAAGGACGCGGCAGAAATTTCTTGTATTCGTCGTGCCTGTGAAATTTCCGATAAGGCGTTCGCTGAAGTTTTGAACTTTATCAAACCGGACGTCCGCGAAATTGAAATTGCCGCCGCGCTGGAAAATTTTATGCGGCGTCTCGGCTCCGAAAAGCCCGCGTTCGATACGATTGTTGCTTCGGGAGTTCGCGGGAGTCTGCCGCACGGAATTGCCACCGATAAAAAAATTTCTGCCGGCGAATTTGTGACGCTGGATTTTGGCGCGGTCTTCGGCGGCTACTGCTCGGACATGACGCGCACGGCTGCCGTCGGGAAAATTTCTGACAGGCAGCGCGAAATTTATGACGCGGTTCTCGGCGCACAACTTCACGGGCTGGAGGCTATCAAAGTCGGCGCAAGCGGCAAGGCGATCGATTCTGCTGTCCGTGAAAATCTGTCGCGCGCAGGTCTCGGCGAATATTTTTCTCATGGTCTTGGTCACAGCTTGGGGATTGAGATTCACGAGGAGCCGCGCTTGAGCCCGCGCAGTAAATGCGAACGCCTCGAAGAAAATATGCTCGTCACTGATGAACCCGGCGTTTACATTCCGAATTTCGGCGGCGTGAGAATTGAAGATACTGTTCTCGTGACGAATGGCGGCGCGGTTGCGCTGACAAAGAGTCCGAAAAATTTAATCGAACTATAAAATTTTTAAAGGAGTTTGATACCGATGATTTCAAGTACCGATTTTAGGACAGGGCTGACGATTGAGATTGACGGCGGCGCGTGGCAGGTCGTTGAGTTCCAGCACGTTAAACCCGGCAAGGGCGCGGCGTTTGTCCGCACGAAAATTAAAAACGTGGAGACCGGCGCGGTTGTTGAGCGCACTTTCAACCCCAACGAGAAGATGCCGCCCGCCCGCCTCGATACCCGCAAGATGCAGTACCTCTACGAAACTGACGGCAGCTATACTTTTATGGACACCGAAACTTATGAGCAAATGGATTTGACGAAAGACCAGCTCGGCAGCGCGCTGAATTATCTTATGGAAAATATGGAAGTCAACCTGCAGACTTTCAAGGGGCGCATTATCGGGATAAGCTTGCCAAATTCCGTTGAGCTTAAGGTTACGGAGTGTGAACCCGCAGTCAAAGGCAACACCGCTACCGGCGCGACGAAAAATGCGACGGTCGAAACGGGCTATGTTGTTCGCGTGCCGCTGTTCATTAACGAAGGCGACGTGCTTAGGATTGATACGCGCACCGGAAATTACATTGAACGCGCCTAAACAAAATTTTGCCGCGCTAAAGGATTTATCCTTCTACGCGCAGAATATGTAAAAAATTTTGATTGTAGTATCGAAAGGGGTTGGAACTTCATGGCAACATTCAATATTAGAGGTAAAAATGTAGAAATTACTCCGAACCTGCGCGAATATGTGGAAAAGCGCGTCGGCAAAATCGCCAAATATTTTGATAGGATGGAAGAAATTTCCGTCCTGCTGTCCGTAGAAAAAGATCGTCACATTGTCGAAGTCACTGCCGAAATTCCGCACGGGTTTGTTTTGCGCGGTGAAGAGGCGACCGGCGATATGTACACGTCGATTGATTTGGTCGTTGAGAAACTCGAACGCCAGATTCGCAAGCAGAAAACTAAACTCGAACGTCGTTTTCGTGGCGGCGGTTTTAAATCTGAACTTTTTGAGGAGCAGAAGACTGCACAGGCTCAAATTGATCAGCGCGAAGACGATAGCGGAGAATATCCCGTCGTGAAGACAAAACGTTTCGTCGTCAAGCCAATGGACGTGCAAGAGGCGATTATGCAGATGAATTTGCTCAATCACAGCTTTTTCGTCTTCCGCGACGCGCAGACCGAAGATTTTTGCGTAGTCTACAAGCGCAATGACGGAGCTTATGGCTTGCTTGAATCCGACAACTAAAAATTTTTTTAACCTAAATGCGCGAGAATTCCGCCGCCTCTATAGGCGGGGGGATGAATCGCGCTTCTTGTTGACACTGAATAACATAATTGATAAAATCTTGTCGAAAGGAGGAAAAGTCTCCTCAGCTGAATCGAGACAGCGCCTTTTGGCAGTAGGCTTGTGTGAGAAAGAGCCAGCGTGAGGCTCCTTGACCGTAAGGCGGGTGGGAAGTCAGCAAACCGGACACACGTAACTTCATGAATAGTTGAACTTATACGAAATTCATCTACCGTAG
>CAJOFR010000020.1 GCA_905234195.1 uncultured Selenomonadaceae bacterium | reverse complement strand
CAGCAATTCAGGCAGTAGGGGAGGATTGCAAGTCCTCTCTACGCACAAATTTCTCTATGCGCTTACCTTGTTGCGGCTTATATCCCTATAGCTAAAGCTAGGGGTCTTACGCCGCTCTTTGATAATTTCAGCCGCCCAAATTTTTTTCTCGAAACCGTTAAAACCTCCGTGCAGATGATTTTTTCCGCCGTCGTTTTTGTCGAGATTAAAAACTTTTCCGTTCAGCTCAAATTTTGCGCCGCCGATTCTGTTTGCACAGCGTCCGACAACCGCGCCCTTGTAGCTGTCGTCCGCCTCGTACTCCGCGATTGTGTCGTAGCCCAGAACAATTTCCACGCCGCCAAAAATCCAGCTCGCCAGCCGCGCGCCGTAAGTAATAATTTTCGCCGTCGTGCCGGCAGAATTTTTCAATTCGTAGACGTCGACGCTTTTCCCGTCAGCGGTCTTGCCGAAAAATTTTTTAGTTATCATTTTTTCATCAGCCTTCTACTTTTCAAAAATCCACATGTACGCGGCGAAGTCCGTTTCGATTTTTTCGACGGCAATTCCAAAATTCATAAGCTCATCGCCGTAAAAAGATTTTTCCTCAAAAGAAATTTTTTGCGGACCGCCGTCGACGCTCAATTTTTTCGGCGGGAGATATTTTTTCAGCGTATAAAGTTTTTCGGCGTCGAGTCCGGCAAGTTTTAAAATCCTGATAGGCTCCGCCGGCTTCGACAAAATTTTGAAATACATCACGATAATTTTTTTGTCGTCCGAAAACTGCCAAGCATACTCGTTGCCACCGGTCAAAAGCCGCGTAAATTTTCCAAGCTGAATCGTCGGACGAATCTCCTTGTAAAGCTCAACATAATTTCTGACTTCGGATTTTTCGGCGTCGCTCATTTTTGTGATATCGAGTTCGTAGCCGAAGGTGCCCGCCATCGCAACGAAGGTTCTCATTTGCAACGGCGTCACTCTTCCGACTTGATGATTGGGTGTAACAGAAACGTGCGCGCCCTGTGAAATTATCGGGAAAGCAAGACCGGTGCCCGCCTGTATCGAAAGTCTGCAAACCGCGTCGGTATTGTCGCTCGTCCACGTCTGCGGCATGTAGTACAAAATTCCCGCGTCGAAACGCCCGCCGCCGCCGCTGCAACTTTCAAACAAAATGTCCGGAAATTCCGCCGTCAACTTCTCCATAATTTCATACAAGCCGAGAATATATCTGTGTTGCGTTTCCGGCTGACGCTCCGCCGGAAGTTTCGCGCTGAAAGATTCCGTCATGTGGCGATTCATATCCCATTTCACGTAGTCAATCGGCGCGGAAGAGAAAATTTTTCTCATCGCGTCCAAAATATATTCGCGGACATCTGCGCGCGACAAATCCAAAACAAGTTGGTGACGCCCGCAGCTCGGCTGATAATCCGGCACATGCAAAATCCAATCAGGGTGGGCGCGGTAAAGTTCGCTGTCAAAATTCGTCATCTCCGGCTCAACCCAAATTCCGAACTTTAATTCGCGCTTGTGAACTTCGTCCGCCAATCCCTTAAGACCGCGCGGAAGTTTTTCCGTATTCACAAACCAATCACCGAGAGAAGAATTATCGTCGTTGCGCTTGCCGAACCATCCGTCGTCCAAAACCAAAAGCTCCAAGCCCAAATCCTTCGCGCAATCCGCAAGAGAAATAATTTTCTCCTCGTTGAAGTCGAAGTAAGTCGCCTCCCAATTGTTTATCAAAATCGGGCGGATCTGATTTTTAAACTTGCCCCTAATCAAATGTTCGCGATAAAATTTGTGGAAAGCTTGAGACATCCCGTTCAGACCGGACGAAGAATAATTCAAAATAACTTCGGGCGTCTGAAATTCTTCCTGCGGCTCAAGCGTCCAGCTGAAAACTTCGGGATTCAGTCCGACAACAAGGCGCGTCGTCCCGAATTGTTCGGCCTCCACTTTCGCGGAAAAACTTCCGCTGTAAATCAGACTTGCCGCATAAACTTCGCCGAAAAATTCTGTGGCGTCAGGTCTTGCAAGCGCGATAAAAGGCGAATGCTGATGGGAACTCGCGCCGCGCGCCGAAGAAATTTCAAAAATCCCGCGCGAAATTTTTTGACGTTGAATTGTCCTCTCCGCCGCGTGCCCGCCGTACAGATTTATAATTTCAAAATCGTTGTCGGAAAAATCTATCGCCGCGCTCGCCGCACTTTGGATTTTAATTTTTTTGCCGCCGGTGTTCAAAAATTTTGCAGACCGCGCCAAAATCGGGACGTCTTCAAAAATCGTGTAGTTCAAAAAAACCGTGAAATTTTTAGCCGCGTCGACAAGCTCAATCTCCAAAGTTTGACACTCGCCGAAACTTGCGGGCAACCCCTTCAAAATCGGCTTGCCGTCAAAAATTTTGTACGACGAATAATTTAATTCGGAAATGTTCGTGCCGTTTTCCAGCTCGACGGAATACGCGGGGATCCTAAAATCAGTGTGACCGCGCACAGGATATTCTTGCGGCAGGACGTCAAGCGAATAGGTGCGCTCATTTTCAAAATCCTTCAGCTGCCCGCTGAATCCCCTGTCAATTTTTTGCAACGGCGCGGAATCTCTGAACTCCCTCAAAGATTTTCCCCAGTAGCGGTGCAGAAGATGCTTGCCGCGCGAAATTTCCAGGACGTAGCTGAAAAATTTATTACGCAGGTGAAAACGCTCATTCTCAAAATTTATCAAGGTTTAAACCCCCTCCAAATAAAATTCCAAATGTTTATCGGCGTTTTTAATTTTATATTCCTCAAGCGTGGGGCTACCCCAAGTATCGTCGCCGCCGACTCCGCACTGCCCCGAAGAAATTTTCAAGAACGTATAATTTTGTTCCGGCAATTCTTCCTGGTGACGAGCATTTTCAATTTCGTGCGGGCTGTAAGGAAGAGCCGACGCCTCAAAATTTTTCTCGACGGCAGAAATTTTCAAGCCGCGCCCGCGATTGTCAAGCACTTCAAACCAACGCAAGCCGCAATGATTTCCGCACTCTTGAGGATTCAAATACGGCTCAACCTCTTCAAAAATATCTGTCTCGAAAATTCCCAGCCGCGCGCCCTCCGATCTGTCGCAGTAGTTATCAAGAGGACCCAAGCCATAAAATTTTATGCGACTGAATTTTTTCGGCAACGTAAACAAAATTCCGAAGTCCGGCAAATCTCCAAGCCCTTCGACTTTTTTATAATCCTGCGAAATTTTCAGCGCGCCGTCACTCTCAACTTTGTAGGTCACGACACAAAAACTCTTCGGCGTCGTCTGCAACTCGTAAGTAAATTTTACCTCGACGAAGTCCGCCGCGAACTCGCCGTTAAATTTTTCGCCAAAATATCTCTCGACGGCAACAAAATTTTTTTCGTCGGTGCGATACTCAATCTTGACGCATTTTTTGTAGACGCTGGCAAGTTTCCATTGGGCGGCGGCAATGTGTTGCCCGTTGCCGTAGTCGTTATCAACCGGCGCGCGCCAAAAATTCGGCGCAGGGAAATTTGAAATAAACTCTTCGCCGTTAAATTTGTAGCTCGTCAAACTTCCCGCCGCGCTCGAAAACATAAACGAAAAACCTTCGCCCTGCACGCCCAAATTAATATCGCTCTGAACGACGCGCAATTTTCTGCCGGCGGAAATTTTTTTCTCCGGCGAATAAATATTTTTCTTCTCCAGCCACGCGGAAATACTTGCGCTTGAATCAGATTTTTTGAAAACGCCTTGACCAAACGCAACTTCAAAACCGCGCTCCGCGAAAATATTTTCAGCCTTCAAGCACAAAGACGCCGTCACGACATATTCGCCCGCGCCGTAGTTCGGCAAATCAATTTTAATTTCTGAACTTTCGCCGGGCAAAATATTCGGCGCGCCATAAATTTTTTCCCAGACCTCCACGCCGTCGCGCAGGAGTTGCAATTTTAAGTCAAACTCTTCGACGTTCGTGAAAAGACTCCTGTTGATAATTTTGATTGTCTTTTCGTTCGGGAGCAATTCAAAATTTTGGTAGCAGAATTTAACTTCCTGCAACTTCGTCGTGGGAATACGATTCGCGAAAAATAAACCGTCGCCGCTAAAATTATAATCGCTCGGTCTGTCGCCGAAGTCGCCTCCGTATTTCAAGCCCTCGTCGGTAAAAATTGCCTGGTCTGCAAAATCCCAAATGAAACCGCCTTGATATAAAATCTCCTCGTCGGCAAGCCTCGTGTACTTGCTCAAGCCGCCGCAAGAATTTCCCATGGCGTGCGAATATTCACAGCAGACGAAAGGTTTATCGCGGTGCGCGGCAAGAAATTCTTTAATCTTCGCAACGGGCGGATACATTTGACTTTCAAAATCTGAAGTGGCGTTAAATCTTCTGTCCCAAAAAATACTTTCGTAATGGACAAGGCGGCTCGGATCCCTTTGCCTGAAAAACTCGTGCATCTCGAAAATATTTTTGCCTCCGCAAGATTCATTCCCGCAGCTCCAAATTAAAATCGCGGGGTGATTTTTATCGCGCTCCAGCATCGATTTTGCCCTGTCGATAACCGCCGCCAGCCACTTCGGATTATCGCCTGGCACTGTGTTTTCGTCGTAGAAACAGCCGCCGTTTCTCATCCACGCGCCGTGCGTCTCCAAATTCGTCTCGTCTATCATGTACAGCCCGTAAATATCGCAGAGTTCGTAAAGCCGCGAAGGATTCGGATAATGCGAAGTACGAATTGCGTTGACGTTATTTCTTTTCAGCGCGATAATATCCTGCTCAATGTCGGCGGGGTTGCAGGCGCGCCCGTTGAAACAATCGAACTCATGACGATTCACGCCCTTGAAAACAATTCGCTTGCCGTTGATTTTAATCAAGGTGTCCTCAAGTTTAATTTCCCTGAAGCCGATATTTTGCGGGATGACTTCGACGACTGCGCCGGCAGAATTTTTCACGAAGAAAATCGCGCGATAGAGGTTAGGTTTTTCCGCGCTCCACAGCAAAATATTTTTCAGCTCGAAGTTGAAAATAAATTCACTGCCGCTGAAATTTTTCGTCTCGTCCAGCACGCAAGATTTATTCTCATCAAAAATTTTCAGCTCGATAATTTTTTCGGCGTCGGAATTCCAGCGCGTCTCAATCTTCAAATTTCCGTCGGTGTAATTATTAATCGGCGCGGCGTGTACGAAAATATCTTCGCAATGGATTTCCGGCTTGCTGTAAAGAATGACGTCCCTAAAAATTCCGCTGAACCGCCAAAAATCTTGATCCTCCAGCCAGCTACCGCTAGTGTACCTGAAAACCGCGACCGCCAATTTATTTTCGCGCGCCTTGATGAACGGCGTCAAATCAAAATCGCTCGGCGTAAAACTGTCTTCGCTGTAACCGACAAAATTTCCGTTCAACCAAACCGCGATTCCGGATTCTGCGCCCTGAAAACTCACGAAAAAATTTTTCCAATCGGCGGGCGCGTCAAAATATTTCACGTAGCAGGCAACAGGATTATCGCGGCGGGGAATTTCGCCGGGCTTTATGACTTCGTGTCCGTCCCAAGGGTAAGTCGTGTTCGTGTAATGCGGCTTGCCGAAATTTTCCGTCTGAATATGCGCGGGCACTCGGATTGTCTGCCAGTCGTGACAATCAAAATTTTCCGCCTGGAAGTCTTGCGGAATAAAATTCAGATTCGGCGCGTACGCAAAATGCCAAAGTCCGCTGAGCGAAAGAAAAAATTTAGACTGCCAGCCCGCAAGTTCCTCGATGCTTGCAAAATATTTGTGGTCGGAATGTGCTGGAAGTCTGTTTTCTTGAAAATATTCGGGGTTCGCCAAATTTTTTAAATCAAATGCCATAAAAATTTCTCCTTCCTGCAAAAATAAAAGAGAACAGGAAAATTGAAGGTGATAAAAATTTTCCCGTTCCCTATTTCAATCAAATTGAGTCTCCCAAAATTTTGAACGATAAGCCGCGAAACAAAGTCTAACTTGTTCGTGCGTGCATTTTTCTGCGGCGAAATTATCGGGCAGTTCATTTTCGGAAAAATATTTTGATTCGACAGTCTCGATATTTTTTTGGAAAGCCCCGCCGATTTCACTGCACAGGAAAAAAATTTTCGCCACGCCAAAAAGATACGTACCGGCATTTCTGCGCGCGCGGTCGTGCACCGCCACCAACTTATTAACGATAACGTCCAGCCCTGCCTCTTCCTTGACTTCCTTGACGACATTTTCAGCAGGGGACAAATTAAAATCGCACCAGCCCCCGGGCAAAGTCCAACGCCCGTCACTTTCGCGGACAAGCAAAATTTTTTCGTCCTTGAATATCGCTCCGCGCGTGTCTATCTTCGGCGTCTGATAACCTTCTTCAGCGCAAAACCATTCCCCAACTTTTTCGAGCGACGAATCGGTTTTCAGTGCGACCATCTCGGCGGCAATTTCCCTGATTCTTTGAAAACGCTCAATATCAAATTTATCCCTGCCGTAGTGCAAGCCGGCTTGAGCCAGACTCTGGAGTTCTGCCGCCCAATTCAAAATTCTGTCTTGATTTTCCATATTACACACTCGCGATAAATTTATCGAAGGCCGCCGCCCCTTGTTCGTTGCGTTTGAAAACTCCGGCGTGCTCAAGGACGATGCTGAAAACAATTCCAATTTCGGTTTTCAAAATCTCGTCAACATTTTCCGCAGAAATATCCTTGTACTTCGCGCGGATTTTTTTGTACCAATCGGCATGCTTTTCAATTTCGGCGATTCCGGAAATATCTTCAGTGCCCTTGAGCAAATTTTCCTTGACCTGCGCCATTTCGGATTTCAAGCGCGCGGGAAGGACGGCAAGCCCCATAACTTCAATCAAGCCGATATTTTCTTTCTTGATATGGTGAACTTCGTCATGCGGGTGAAAAATTCCCAGCGGATGTTTTTCGTTCGTGCGGTTGTTCCTGAAAACCAAATCCAATTCGTAAGCCGCGCCGCGTCTCCTGCCAATAGGTGTTATCGTGTTATGAGGCGCGTCAGTCTCCGCAAAAATTTCTACAGATTCATCGCTGTAACCTCTCCACGCCGCCAAAATTTTTTCGGCAAGATCTATCAGCTGCTTGCGATTTTCGGAGCGCAGTCGCAAAGTTGACATTGGCCATTTCACTCTGCCCGCCTCGACTTCGGGGAAACCGGCGAAACTATATTTTTTTTCAATCTCGGCTTTTGCCATCGCGAAAGTATAATGTCCGCCTTGATAATGGTCGTGCGAAAGAATGGAGCCGCCGACAATCGGCAAATCCGCGTTGGAGCCCACGAAGTAATGCGGAAATTCCGTAATGAAATCGCAAATATTCTCGAAGGTATCGCGATTAATTTTCATGGGGATATGGTCGCTGTTCAAAACGATGCAGTGTTCGTTGTAGTAGGTGTAAGGCGAATACTGCAAGAACCATTCGTGCCCGCGAAAGTTCAAGGGAATAATCCTGTGAGTTTCCCGCGCGGGGTGCCCGGCGTGCCCGGCGAATCCTTCATTTTCGCGGCAAAGCAGACATTTCGGATAACCGGTCGCCTTCACGGTTTTGGCCTTCGCAATGTCGCGCGGATCTTTTTCCGGCTTGCTCAAATTTATCGTCAAATCAAGCGCGCCGTATTCAGTTTCAGATTTCCACACAACATTTTTATCGATACGGTCTTTGCGAATATAATTCGACGCGATACTAAGCTTGTAGTAATTATCTGTGGCGAGCTGCGGAGATTTTTCGTAGTCACTCCTGAATTTGCGAATGACTTCACTCGGACGCGGCATCACACAATCCATAATTCTCGTGTCGAAAAGATCCCGCTCGTTAATCGTATTTTCGATAAGGTTTTCTGCGGCGGCGTAGTCGAGCATATTTTCCAAGACAGGCATCGCCGTTTCGAGGGTCTCGGAAATTTTTTCCGGAACAAACTCCGCGACGTGAAGCAAGTCAATCAATCTGTTAGCCGCGTAAAATTCGTCAGCCGGTGTCATCAAATTTTGTTGTACGGCAAAATTCAAAAGCCGATTAATTTCGGTGTTAATTGACATATTTCGCGCCTCCTAGTTCTTGTAGCCGTCGGGATTATTTTTGTGCCATGTCCACGCCGTCTCAATAATTTTTTCGACGTTCGTAAATTTCGGCGTCCACTTCAAAATCTTTTTCGCCTTGTCGCTCGAAGCAATCAACTGCGCGGGATCTCCTGCGCGCCGCGTACCCATTTCGGTTTTAATTTTTTGACCGGTGACTTTTTCTGCGGCAACAATCATTTCTTTTACCGAAAAGCCCTGCCCGTTGCCGAGATTGAAAACATTACTTTCGCCGCCGTCTCTCAAATAATTCAACGCCAAAATATGCGCGTCCGCCAAATCCAAAACATGAATGTAATCGCGCAGACAAGTTCCGTCCGGCGTGGGATAATCGTCACCAAAAATAGTAATGTGGTCGCGCTTGCCGAGCGGCACCTGCAAAATCAGCGGAATCAAATGCGTTTCGGGGTGGTGGTCTTCACCAATCGCGCCGCTTTCGACAGCCCCCGCCGCGTTAAAATATCTCAAGCTGACAAAATTTACGCCGTTCGCGCGGCTAACCCACTTCATCATTTTTTCCATTATCAATTTCGATTCGCCGTAAGGATTGGTGGGCGCGGTCCTGTCATTCTCTTCAATGGGAATTTTTTCCGGCTCGCCATACGTCGCCGCCGTCGAACTGAAAACAATTTTGCCGACGCCGTTTTTGACCATAGACTCCAACAAAATTTGCATGCCGTAAACATTATTATTGAAGTACATTAAAGGCTTTTCGACACTCTCGCCGACGAGTGAGTTTGCCGCAAAATGTATCACTGCCTCAATTTCATTTTCCGTAAAAATTTTGTCGAGGACTTCGGAATTTCTAATATCGCCCTCATAAAATTTTGCTTCCTTGTTAATCGCGTCGCGGTGTCCTGTCTGAAGATTATCGACAATCACAACTTTTTCACCGGACTTGACGAGCTGATAAACCGTGTGCGAACCGATATAGCCCGCGCCGCCGCAAACTAAAACCGCCATATTTTTACCGCCTTTCCAAATTTAATTCTTCCTCTGAAATTTCTCGTTGGACTCTGCAGGGAACACCCATAGCCACAACATTTGCGGGAATATCTTTCGTGACGACGCTGCCCGCCGCAATCACAGAATTTTCTCCTATCGTCACGCCCGCACAAATTATCACGCCGCTACAAATCCAAACATTGTCCTTGATAACAATTTTCTTGCAGTACTGCAACCCCCTGCCGCGCAACTTCGGAGCAATGGGGTGATTCGCCGTCGTCAAAGTTACATTCGGCGCGAACAAAACGTTATTCCCGACGATAATTTCAACGTCGTCAACCGCAGTCAAATTAAAATTCGCGTAGACGTTATCGCCGAAAAACAAATTCTTGCCGCCCCAATTAGCGTGAAAAGGCGGCTCAATGTAACAATTTTCGCCGACCGCGCCGAGCATTTCTTTCAAAAGTTTTTGCCTCAATTCGCCCTGCGTGGAATCAGTCGCGTTGAAAGCGTCCATTGCCTTCATGCAATTTTTTTGCAACGCCATAATTTCAGCGTCCATCGGGTCATAAATTTTGCCCGCGTCTTTCAATTCCAGTTCAGTCATGACTTTCTACACCTTATGCGTGCCGTCAGAAATATCGGCAACATAAAAACTGGGAGCATATCCGATTCTCTTCGTGTAGCCGTTTTCGATAACGGATTTAAATTCTTCAATCGCAGAATTTTCAACGATGCTGACAGTCGAGCCGCCGAACCCCGCGCCCGTCATTCTGGAACCGATACAGCCTTTGACCTTCCACGCCAATTCAGCCAACGTATCCAACTCAACTCCGGTCACGTCATAATCTTCGCAAAGCGAAACATGGGAATCGTGCATGAGTTTCCCAAATTTTTGCAGGTCATTATTTTCGAGAGCGGCGACAGCTTCAAGCGTACGTTGATTTTCACGAACGGCATGACGCGCACGAAGTTTTTCGAGCGGATCCGTGATATATTTTACAAGCTCGTCAAATTCCGCGTTCGTCAGTTCACCCCAATTTTTCAATTCGGGCTTGACTGCCTGCACTTCCTTCAAAGCGTGTTCACATTGTTGGCGGCGTTCGTTGTAAGCGGAAGTAACCAGCGAATGAGGTTTATTTGTGTTCGTGATAACAATAGACGCGCCGTCCAATTTAATTTTGCTGTAACGATATTTCAAGGTGTTGCAGTCCAAAAGAATCGCGCAATCTTTTTTGCCCATACCCACAGCAAATTGATCCATTATCCCGCAATTCATTCCGACAAATTCATTTTCCGCCTTCTGCGAAAGTTTTACCATCTCGACCATATCCAGACCGAAATTAAAATTTTCGTTCAAGATAACCGCCGTCAAAACCTCCAACGACGCGGAGGAACTCAAGCCCGCGCCCGCCGGTAATGTTCCGTAAATTACAATGTCGAAACCGTGACTTGCCCTGCTACCCGCCTGCTCCAAAGTGGCAATAGTTCCCGCGACGTAGTTCGCCCAATCGTAGTCGGATTTGTATTTCAAGCCGTTCATTTCAAATTCTATTATACCCTTGTCGGCAAGATTCATGGAGTAGACGCGAGTTTTGTTATCGTTGCGCGGAGAAACGAGCGCGTAGGTGCCGAGCGAAATAGCGCAGGGAAAAACATTACCGCCGTTGTAATCCGTGTGTTCGCCGATAAGATTGACGCGGCCGGGCGAAAAATATTTTTGAACATCTGCCGCCGCTCCAAACTTTTCCTCAAAAACTTTTTGCATGTCGTCAAAAATCTGCATGTATAAAACCTCCTTCAGACTCCCGAAAATTATTTATTCATTTCAGCCCATTTTTCTTCGAGCTCTTTGACGATTCTTGCGTGTTCTTCTTCAGTCAGTTTTACTTTAGTGCGATAGAAAAATCCTGCAATGATTATCAAGGCAATAGGCGCGGCGAACATTATCAGCTTGAAATTGAAAACACCTTCCGGAGAAATTGAATCCGCCGTCGCTCCTGAAGTCATTCCTACCCAAACTGCAGTGTAGCCGACCATTGCGCTTGTAATTGCGCCCGCAAGTTTGTCGATAAGAGGACGCACGCAGAGCACCAACGCTTCATCGCGATGCCCCAACTTTAATTGCCCGTATTCGACTGTGTCCGTGATTGTCATTAAGACGACCAAGAAAATCAGCGGCTGCGGAAGGGCGAAGAGACCCGCCGCGAAAAGTGTCATCATGACGTTTTTGCCTGCCATTGCGTAGAAAACCAAACCGACTATCATTATTGTTATCGATGCGAAAAATAATTTTCTGCGGGAAAATTTTTGCGTCAACGTCGGGAAAAGAGCAACCGCCGCCAAACCTATTACGACGTTGATAATTCCCAAGAAAGAAAATTGCGTCGAATCCCCTAAAATGTAAATGAAGTAGTACAAATTAAAATTGTTGACGATATTTTGACCGAGACCGAAGATTAAATAAGTGAAGGCTATCCACATGAGCTGGTCGTTTTGCGAAAGAACTTTGAAGACGTCCGCGAAACCGGTTTCCTCTTTATTTTCGCGCAGAGCTGATTCTTGCTCCTTCGTGCCGAGACCCAAAATAATTGCGCCCAAAACAGAAATTGCGCCGCCAATGCAAGCGAACGCAAACCAACCTTGAGGATCACCCGCGCCGCCGTTTTGATTTATGGAGAAATACAAAACCAACGGCATAACCATGATTGTTACGAGCTGCCCGCCGAAAACCGAACCGATACGCGCGTAGGTCGCAGTAATTTCACGTTCGCGGCTGTCAAAACTCAACGCCGGAATCATTGACCAAATTGCCACGTCTTTTGCCGAATAGAAAACGTCCATTATCAAATAAACTACCGCAAAACCGATTAGATAAGTCATCGGGCTTTGAGAGGCGGCTCCGCCAAAATCCGTGAACAAAATCGCCAAACATATCGCGCCGACGACGCCGCCGACCAAAACCCAGGGCTTGAATTTTCCCCAGCGGGTTTTCGTCTTGTCAATCATGTTCCCGATAAAAGGATCTATCAAAAGTTCACCGACACGCAACACCAAAATAATTGTGGTGACAACTCCAATCATGTAGGCGTCGTGCAATTTCCCTTCCGTGTCCGGAGAATTGAACAGGTTACTCGTGACAAAAATCATGAAGTAACTGCCCAGCATCGCATAAAAAATATCATGCCCGAACGTGCCGCAAGCATAAGCCACACGCTGAACGAATTTGCTGCTCATAAAAACAAACCTCCCTCATTTTTTCACCGACTCAATGTAAGAAATAATTCCGTCCGCGATTTTATCCAGCGGCGTCTTGCTCGTATTCACTATCAAATCATAATTCGAGCCTTCGCCCCAAGTCTGGTTCGTGTAGTATTCGTAATACCTCGCGCGCTTTTTATTTTCCTTGTCCAATTCCGGCACGGTCTTCCCTTCGTAAACCGTCAAGCCGCGTTTGTCTCTGAACTCGTCGTCAGCGGTGACAAAGATTGAAAATTTATTTTTGTGTTCGCGCAGGACATAATCCGCACAGCGTCCGAGAATCACACAAGATTTTTGCGCGGCAAGTTTTAAAATCACGTTCGATTCAGCGATAAAAATCCCACGACTGTACTGATCTGAACCGAGTTTGACGCCAAACGAATGGAACGGCATAAAAATCATTTCCATCGGCGGCACCGTGTTCTCCAGCTCGTAAAGATCTTGATCCGGCAAATCGTCTATCGAAAGTTTTGCCGCCGCGATATGTACAAGTTGCCGGTCATAAAGTTTTACGTCGAGTTTTTGCGCCAGGATCCCGGCAAGCTCGCGCCCCCCGCAGCCGTAACGCCGACTCACGGTAATAACCAAATTGTTCTTGCTCATACGTTTACCCTCCTAAAAAAATCTGGATTCATTATAAACTTTATCTACTATAATTTTGTTTTGTGTTTCGTCTAAAATATTCTGAATTCTATTGTGATTTTTTTGCTGAAGACGGGGAAAAAATTTGCATTATGCAAAATTACCCGGAATGCGCAAATAGTTTTTAGGGTATTCGCCGTGATATTCCAAAAACAAAAAGGCTTAAAATTTTTTGCACGTAATTTTGTTTGATTTTTTTGTTAAAATACTTATCCGTCGCAAGGAAGTTTTTTCGTCAAGTAGAATAAATAAAAAAACCCCCCCTAAGGAGGTGAACAATGTGGAGGATATCAGATCCATTTACATGCCGACTTTTAACGAAAAAGAATTTTTCCTCGCGACTTTCGGGCATTCCGTGACTTACCCTGGACATACCTACGGTCCTGCCACTCGTTCGTACTATCTCATCCATTATATTCTTGCCGGAAGAGGAACCTTCAAGGCAAACCAACGAACTTATAAATTGCACGAGGGGCAGGGCTTTTTAATTGAGCCGGATGTGCACACGGTTTATTCCAGCGACATTGATGACCCGTGGACGTATATTTGGGTGGCGTTCGGCGGGCGGCAGGCGAAAAATATTGTCGACTCCTTAGGTCTTTCTCAAGACAACCCGATTTATTCTTGCGATCGCGAAAGCGGAGAAAAGCTTAAAGAATGCGTAATGGAGATGCTGGAGAGAAATAATTTTGCTCTTTCGGATATTTATTACCGTTGGGGATTGCTCTTTGAATTTATTTCGGTGTTGGCGGACGCGCAAAAAAATTTCATGCCGAAAGTCGAAGTCAATACTTACGTTTCGCACATGATGCAATATATTCACAGCCACATAGAGGAAAATATTTCCGTGCAAGATGTCGCCGATTATGTAAACCTGACGCGCAGCTACGCCACCACAATTTTTACGCAACAGACAAAAATTTCACTGAAGGATTATATTCAAAATTGCAGGCTGACTAAGGCGCGCCACATGCTGGAGTCTTCGTCTTTGACTATCGCCGAAATTGCCTACTCTTGCGGCTATTTAAAATCGGAAACTTTTACTAAGGCGTTCAGCAAAAGATATGACATAAGCCCCGGAGAGTTTCGCAAAAGATTTTTAAAGAAGGGGCGTAAATTTACGGGCATTACAAATTACTGACGGCTTTCAAGGGATAAGCGGTAAGATTTTTTTTCTTCCAAAATTTTTTCCTCTTTTGAATCTAGCATTTCTTTTGGCGCAAAAGAAAAGAAGCAAAAGAAAACTGCCCGCAGAGGTCGCATCACGCGACCAAATGCGGGCGGCCGCCCATCCTTGGGCGGCCACTTTCCTCTTCAAATAAAATCTCTAATCCCTTTTAAGAGCCAAGTTTGAGCTTGAGTTATCTTGACGCGAATCAAGTCACCAATTTTTTCCGAGCCGTGCGGAAAAAGTACAAGCTTATTCTGCCGCGTCCGCCCCGTGAAAATATTTTTGTCGGTCTTGCTCGCGCCTTCGACGAGAACTTCAAAAATTTTTCCGTCTAACTCCAAATTTTTTTCAAGGCTGATTTTATTCTGCAACTCAATCAGCTCGTAAATGCGGCGGTGTTTAATTTCCTCGTCGACTTGATTCGGGAACTTCGCCGCAGGAGTGCCGCTCCTCTTCGAGTAAATGAAAGTGAACGCCGCGTCGAATTTAACTTCGCGCAAAAAATCCAGCATCGTCTGAAAATCTTCTTCAGTCTCGTCCGGAAAGCCCACAATTAAATCTGTCGTCAAGCTTATATCGGGGACGGCCGCGCGCAATTTTTCGACAAGCGCAAGATATTTTTCGACGGTGTAGCTGCGATTCATCTTTTGCAAAATTTTGTTGCTGCCGTGCTGAATCGGCAAATGTATGTGCTCACAAATTTTTTCTCCGCCGGCAATGGCGTCAATCAGCTCGTCGGATAAATCTTTCGGGTGGCTCGTCATGAAACGAACGCGCTCAAGTCCGGAAATTTTATTGACGTCGTTCAGAAGCTCGGCAAAATTTTTCAGCCGGTGATCTCTTCCGTAAGAATTCACGTTTTGCCCAAGCAAGGTGACTTCCTTAAAACCGGAGGCGACGGCGTTTTTAATTTCGGCGAAAATTTCTTCGGGTAGACGACTGCGCTCCCTGCCGCGCACGTAAGGAACAATGCAATACGTGCAAAAATTATTACAGCCGTACATAATCGGCACGAACGTCGAAACACTGCCCGCGCGAATCGGAAAAATATTCTCGTCGTCAACCACGCCGCTGACATTCGAAACGTCGACGAAATGACGACGCTCCTCCTCAAGACTTTTCACGACGTTAGCCAATTCGCCGCGCTGCCCCGTGCCCAAAACAAAATCCAAATGCGGCGAACGACTGATTAAATTTTCGCCGTCCTTTTGAGCAAGGCAACCGACGACGCCGATAATCAAGGAGGGCTTTTGCATTTTGAGGCGTTTAATTTCACCGATTTTCCCGTAAATTTTTTCTTCGGCGGTGCCGCGAACGCAACAGGTGTTCAGCAAAATTAAATCCGCCGCCGCAAAATCTTCCGTCAAGCTGTAGCCGATAGCCTGGAGTTGTCCCGCCATTCGTTCGGACTCGGCGACATTCATTTGGCAACCGTAAGTTAAAATTTTAAGTTTTTTATCCATAGTCTTCAAACAAAAAGCGGCGTCGATTTTTCAACCGACACCACCTTATCAAAAATTTTATTCGCTACTGAATTATTTAATCTCGACTTTCGCGCCGACTTCTTCGAGTTTCGCTTTGAGAGCTTCAGCGTCAGCTTTAGAAATTTTTTCTTTGACGGGAGCGGGCGCGCCGTCGACGAGAGCTTTAGCCTCTTTCAAGCCGAGACCGGTTGCCTCACGGACAGCCTTAATAACCTTAATTTTTTCTTGACCGATTTCAGCAAGGATAACATCGAATTCGGTTTTTTCTTCTTCAGCCGCCGCTTCAGCGACAGGAGCCGCCGCCGCCACAGCAACAGGAGCCGCTGCGGACACGCCGAATTTTTCTTCCATAGCTTTCACGAGTTCGGAAAGTTCCAAAACAGTCATTGAGCCTATAGCTTCAATAATTTCTTCTTTAGTCATTACAAATTTACCTCCAAAAATTTCAAATGAGTTTGCACGGTGGCCGTCATGGATGACGGCCTTGCCCGCATTTGGTCGCGTGATGCGACCTCTGCGGGCGATTTTTTCTTTGTTACTTTCTTTTTTCTAAAAAAAGAAAGTAAATCAAAAAAACTAATCTCTAATCCCTAATCCCTAGTCAAGCCGCTTCCTTTGCCTTCTTTTCACGAAGAGCATCGATAACGCCAACGGCATTACGAATAATCGCGGACAGAGTACCGACGGTGTTAGCAATCGGAGCGTTCATGCTGCCAAGCAGTTTCGCGATAAGTTCTTCGCGGCTGGGCAACGCGGCAAGAGCCTTAACGTCCTTCGGTTCAATAATTTTCCCGTCAAGGATACCGGCTTTAATCGTCAAAATCCCGGGATCTTCGAGTTTATTTTTCTTAATGAAGTCGCAGAGAACTTTCGCCGGAGTGACGGCATCTTCAGCAGAAAAAGCAATAGCCGTTGTGCCTTCGAGATGAGTTTCAAGCCCTTCGATATTGAGTTCCTTCGCGGCGATTCTAAGCATCGTATTTTTCACGACTTTATAAGTAACACCGGCGGCGCGCATCTCACGACGCATTTCAGTATCGGTAGCAACATTCAAACCTTTGTAGCTCGTCACGACGACGACTTTTGCATCTGCCAACCAACCTTTAATTTCGGCAACTACAGCCTCTTTTTTCGGAGTAACTCCCACAATTTCACCTCCCACAAAAAAATCCCCGACCATAGACAATCGGAGAAATTTCCTAACGGTAAAATCCCGACCTCGACAGGTAATTTAATCGGCAAGCCGAACCTGTTGTCTACAGTCAAAATTATTTTCAAATTTTCAAATCAAGGAAGGACGACCGGCACGCCGGGTCCCATTGTCGCGCTAAGAGTGATAGCCTTGACGTATTGCCCCTTAGCTGCCGCCGGCTTGACGCGAATCAACGTATCAAGCAACGTCTGATAATTTTCCTTGAGTTTCGCATCTTCAAACGAAGCCTTGCCGATTGGGCAATGAATATTTCCCGCCTTGTCGGTACGGTACTCAATCTTACCGGCTTTTTGTTCGGCGATAGCCTTCGGAAGATCCGGCGTAACGGTACCGAGTTTCGGGTTCGGCATGAGCCCGCGCGGTCCCAAAAGTTTACCGAGACGCCCGACGACGCCCATCATATCCGGCGTGGCAATCGCAACGTCGAAATCAAACCAGCCACCCTTGATTTTTTCAACGAGATCATCAGAGCCGACATAATCCGCGCCCGCCTGTTCGGCGTCCTGAACTTTTTCGCCCTTAGCAAAAACCAAAACGCGCTTAGACTTGCCGGTGCCGTTCGGCAGGACGACTGCGCCGCGAACTTGCTGGTCATTGTATTTCGGGTCGACGCCAAGACGAACATGCATTTCAATCGTCTCGTCAAATTTCGCCGTCGCGGTCTTCTTGACCAACTCAATAGCCCCGTCGACTTCGTAAATCTTGCCGGCTTCGATTTGTTCTGCCGCCGCGCGATACTTTTTACCTCTTTTAGCCATTAAAAAAATTCCTCCTCGTGGTACAAACGAAAGAATCTCCCACATTGTCCCGCCGCCTTAAGCGACAATCTCAATGCCCATGCTACGCGCGGTGCCTTCAATCATGCGGGTAGCCGCCTCGATTGAACCGGCGTTAAGGTCTTTCATTTTCAATTCGGCGATTTCCTGAGCTTTGGCGCGCGGAAGTTTAGCGACTTTATTTTTATTGGGCTCTCCCGAACCTTTTTCGATACCTGCCGCTTTTTTCAACAACACCGGAGCCGGCGGAGTCTTCGTTATGAAAGTAAAAGATCTGTCCTCGTAAACCGAAATTTCGACAGGAATAATCAAACCTGCCTGCGACGCGGTACGGTCGTTGAACTCTTTGACGAACGCCATGATATTCACGCCCGCCTGACCGAGCGCAGGACCTACCGGCGGCGCGGGTGTAGCCTTACCTGCCGGAACTTGCAACTTCACAACCTTAGTAACTTTTTTTGCCACGTTCACACCTCCTTTCGATATTATCACAAACTCAAATTAAGGTACTGCCGCCGCCCAAGGATGGGCCCGCATTTGGTCGCGTGATGCGACCTCTGCGGGCAGTTTTCTTTTGCTTCTTTTCTTTTGCGCCAAAAGAAAAGAAGATGTTCATTCAAAAGAGGAAAGAATTTTTTAGAAGAAAGAATTCTCTAAACCCTTGTCCCCAAAAACTAATCCCTAGAAAAGAAATTTACATCTTTTCAAGCTGGCTCACGTCCAAATCGACGGGAGCATTTTCAACCAAAACCTTAACGCGCCTTCTCTCATTATCAATACTTTTAACGATAGCGACGCGATTTTCAAACAAACCGGAAATAATCCTTACACGGTCGTTGATTTCAAAACCGATAGGCGCATCTTCGGGGCGGCTCTCCGAAAGTTCAATCAAAACCCTTTCAGCCTCCTCCTTCGTCAAAGGAATAGGCTCCTTTTCCGCGCCGACAAATCCGGTGACACCCTGCGTATTCCTGACAACAAACCACGAATAGTTATTGACAATCATATCAATCATGACGTAACCGGGGAAAATTTTTCTCTGAACAGTCCTGCGCTTGCCGTCTTTAAACTCGGACTCCATACGCATTGGCACCACGACATCAAAAATAACGTCGCCAAGATCCTGCGCGACAACTTTTTTATCAAGATTGGCTTTGACTTTATTTTCGTAACCGGAATAAGTGTGAATGACGTACCACGCCCGCTTAGTCTTCCTATCCGAATCGTTTGCTTTCTGTTCCATAAAAAAATTTCCTTTCAGCCGAGTATCACGCGAAACAACTTTGCAAAAGCAGTGTCACACCCCCAAATCAGTGCGCAAACTATAACCACAGTCAATCCGACGACGCTCGTGTAAGAAATCAACTCATTTTTTGTGGGCCATGAAACCTTATTCAGTTCCGTGCGGACTTCCCTCAAAAATTGCATTGCGCCTTTTTTTTCGACAGTGTCATTTTTTTCTGCCAACACCCAACGCCCCTTACAAAATTATTTAGTTTCCTTGTGCGCGGTGTGTTTCTTGCAGAACTTGCAATATTTTTTCAATTCGATCCTGTCAGGGGTATTCTTTTTGTTTTTGTTCGTCCTGTAGTTGCGATTTTTGCACACAGTGCAGGACAGCGTGATATTAGTACGCATCTTCCGACCTCCTTAAAAATAAAACCCCTGCAACAGGGGAGTCAACTTCTAGAATTAGTGGCGGCACCTGGATTTGAACCAGGGACACTCCGGGTATGAACCGAATGCTCTAGCCAACTGAGCTATGCCGCCGGTGGAGCTGATGACCAGGATTGAACTGGTGACCTTATCCTTACCAAGGATACGCTCTGCCGACTGAGCTACATCAGCATTTGGTTGCGGGGGCAAGATTTGAACTTGCGACCTTCGGGTTATGAGCCCGACGAGCTACCGGCTGCTCCACCCCGCGTCATTACCTTTTCGCCTTCCGGCAATCCGGCTGACAGTTGCAAAGTTTATCATATGTTTTTAAATACGTCAAGTAAAATTTTTTTTCGCGGGCACTTTTATTTTTGCACAATGTATCTGCGCTGAACCTGCCCGAATCCATTTTCGACATGCAAATAATATCGCGCCTTCTTGCTGTAAGATTCGACGGGGTCTTCTCCGTGCTTTTCGTCGTAAGTCAATTTATTTTCGGCGTGCGGGGAAGTGAAACCAAACAAAATTCTTGCCGGCAAAACTTTTCCCTGTCGTGGCAAAACAGAATCGTCCGCAATGTTCAGCGGATAAAGTTCGCCGTCGACTTCGACGAGCATCATCGGCGCGATACCCTTGACGAAAGTTCCCTGCGCGGGCATGGCAAGTTCGTAATCTCCGTCAGCAAGTCTAATCGGCGCGTCGTCCTTTATGAAACTTATCGCGTCGGTGGGAAAAATTTCCGCGTGAAAACTCGGCGCGACGTCCGATTTAAAAAGTTCCACAGACGCAAAAGCCATAACGAAAAAAATCAGTGCGACCGCCGCATAAAATCCGTAAGAAAACGGCTGGGAATTTTTTTCTTCGCTCTCGGTAAGTTTGAAATTATCCATGACAAAATTTTTCGGCTAAAAAGTTCCAAAAGGCATCCTGTTGGAATTTTCGCTGACGTCCTTAATAATATCTTTTTCGGGCTTGCCGAGCACCCAACCGAGAACTTTTATTTCTGCATACGTCGAAAGTTTTTGCTGATGAACGTCGCCGGAAGAAAAACAAAGTTCACGATAAGACATCAACGCCTGATTATAGCGCGCAAGAATTTCCTGTTGCGAGCGCATTTTTCCGGGCGGGCGGCGATAACTTTCGACGGCGTCCCTTATTGCATTTGCGGGCATGTCTTTCATTTTAATCACTCCTTTTTTTAGTGACGAGCGAATTTTTCTAATCCCTTGTCCCTTGCCACTAAATTAGTCGCGGCGGAAAAGATCGCGCGTGTAAACTTTTTCGGCAACATCGTCCAGCGCGCTCTCGTAACGATTGGTAATTATACAGCGGCTTAATTTTTTAAACTCTTCAAGATTATTCACGACCCTGCTCCCAAAAAAAGTCGTGCCGTCTTTCAGCGAAGGCTCGTAAATAATGACAGTCGCGCCCTTCGATTTGATTCTCTTCATAATCCCCTGAATGGAAGACTGCCGAAAATTATCGCTACCGGTTTTCATGGCGAGACGATAAACGCCGACAATAACTTCGTGTTCGCGTTCGGCGGAATAATTTTCATTCAGCTCGTAAGCCCCCGACAACTCCAGAACTCTGCCGGCAATAAAATCTTTTCGAGTGCGGTTGCTGTTGACTATAGCCTCAATTAAATTTTCCGGCACGTCTTGATAATTTGCAAGAAGTTGTTTCGTGTCCTTCGGGAGGCAGTAGCCGCCGTAGCCGAAGGAAGGATTATTGTAGTGGTCGCCGATACGCGGATCAAAACAAATTCCTTTGATAATGCTCTGTGTATCCAGCCCCTTCATTTCGGCATAAGTGTCCAGCTCGTTGAAGTAAGCGACGCGCAACGCAAGATAAGTATTCGCGAAAAGTTTAACCGCCTCCGCTTCGGTGAGACCCATAACGAGAATGGGAACATTTTCTTTCAAGGAATTTTCTTGCAGGAGCGCGGCAAAATTTTCTGCGGCGGCAACTTGTGCGGCGTCATTTAAATCCGTGCCGACAATGATTCGCGAAGGGTAAAGGTTATCGTACAAAGCTTTTGATTCGCGCAGAAACTCCGGACTGAACATAATTTTTGTAGTGGAAAATTTTTCGCGCATGGTCTTCGTGAAACCAACGGGTATCGTGCTTTTAATAATCATCTGCGCGGCGGGATTAATCTTTGTGACGAGCTTAATGACGGACTGAACAACGGAAGTGTCGAAATAATTTTTGCGCGGGTCGTAGTTCGTCGGGACGGCGATAATAACGAAGTCAGCCGCGCGGTAAGCCTCCTGCGCGTCAGCCGTCGCCGTCAAGTCTAAATTTTTTTCAGCGAAATATTTTTCGATATATTCATCACGAATGGGAGATTGGCGGGCGTTGACGAGATTAATTTTTTCCGGCGAGACGTCCACCGCCAAAATTTTATTCTTCTGCGCAAGCAGTGTGGCAAGCGACAGCCCGACGTAACCGAGCCCCGCAACTGCTATTGTCTTTTTCATTTAAAAACCCCCCGTCAAAAATTCGCAAGCCTTAAAATTTTTTCGCAGAGTTCGGGAAATTCGATACCGGCGGCGCGCGCGGCATCCGGCACAAGAGAAGTTTCAGTCATGCCCGGCACGGAATTGACTTCGATGACATAGGGAACATTCTCTTCAGAAAGCATCATATCGACGCGCGCCACGCCCGCGCATTTGCAAATTTTAAACGCGGCAATCGCAAGGGCTTGAACTTTTTCCGTAAGCTCGTCGGAAATTTCGGCGGGACAAATATGCGTCGACGCTCCCTTTTTATATTTCGTCTCGTAATCGTAGCGACCGGTGACAGTCGTAATTTCGATAATCGGCAAAGCCTGCGCGTCGTCCTCGTCGCCGAGAACAGCAACGGTAAGTTCGCGCCCCCTGATAAACTCTTCAACAAGAATTTCATCGCCGTACTTGAAAGAAATTTCGATAGCGGAGGCAATATCTTCAGCTCGCTCGACAATTTCGACGCCGATACTTGAGCCTTGAGACGACGCCTTAATCACGACGGGCAAGCCGAAATTTTTTTCAATCTGCGCGGCAAGCTCGCTACTCTTCTGCGCGGCGCGGTACACGGCAAATTTCGGCGTGGTGATTTTCGCAAAATTCAAGACACGTTTCGTCATAATTTTATTCATGGTCAGCGCGGAAGAAAGGACGTCCGAACCGGTGCAGGGAATATCCAGCATTTGCAGCGTGCCTTGAATCAAACCGTCTTCGCCGTAAAGCCCGTGAACCGCATTAAAAACTATCGCGCAATTTTTATTTCTAATGTCCGCCGCAAAAGTTTGTGGGTTGAGTTCCATTGGCTCGACGTTGTAATTTTTTGACTTGAGGGCGTCGACAATCGCCTTGCCTGTCCTGCGCGAAACTTCCGCCTCTGTGGAAGAGCCGCCCATAACGACGACGATTTTTCTGTTGTCGTGCCTGTTCAAAAGTTGAATCAGTTCCTCGCCGGTCTTGTAAATATCGCCCGCGCCCATCGTTATAACTAAATCTCCCGGCGCAACGTGGTCAATCAGATATTCGGCAATTTTTTCGCGGTCGGGAATGTAAGAAACTTCCTGGTTGGAGACGCTCAAAACCTCCTCGAAAATTGATTCGCCGCTGACGCCTTCGATTTTCTCTTCGCCGGCGGAATAAATGTCCGTCAACACAAGAGAATCAGCGTCGACGAAAGCGGTGCCAAATTCTTTCAGCAAAAGTTTCGTGCGCGTGTATCTGTGCGGCTGAAAAACGCAAATGATTCTCTTCGCGTTCGTTTCGTGCGCCGCCTTGAGAGTTGCGGCAATTTCCGTCGGGTGGTGTCCGTAGTCGTCGACAATCCAAACGTCCTTAAAATAACCCTTCGTCTGAAAACGACGCTTCGCCCCATGAAAATTTCTCAAGCCCTTAGCAATTTTCTCGAAGTCAACGCCAACGTGCAGGGCAGTCGCAATCGTGGCAAGCGCATTCAAAACATTATGCCGCCCGTGAATCGCCAGCTGAACCTTGCCCAAAAATTTTTCGCGGTTAAAAACTTCAAAACTCACGCCATTTACATTCGACAAAATATTTTTCGCGGTGAAGTCGGCGTCGTTATCAATCGCGTAGGAAATAATTTTGCGTTTGACTTCGGCGGCAATGGCGCGCAGATTTTCATTGTCGTAGCAGAGAACGGCAACGCCATCTTTTTTCACATTCTCGATAAAAATTTTGAAGGCCGCGCGAATTTTTTCGACGGTGCCGTAAAAATCAAGGTGGTCGTCCTCCACGTTCGTGACGACAGCAACTGCGGGCTTAAGCTTGATAAAAGAGCCGTCGCTTTCGTCCGCTTCGGAAACGAGCCAATCGCTTTTGCCGAGAATCGCGCCGGTGTCCAGGTCGACGGATTCGCCGCCGATAATAATTGTCGGGTCGACGCCCGCGTTGTGGAGGACGAAACCAATCATCGAAGTCGTTGTAGTTTTTCCGTGCGCGCCCGCGACGGCGATACCCTGCTTGTAATTCACGAGCATTGCGTTTATGTCGGAGCGGTGCAGCTTAGGAATTTTAAGCGCGGCGGCTTTTACGACTTCGGGATTTTCGGGCGGTATCGCCGAAGAACAAACAATCGCGTCGACTGCGGGCTTGCCGTCTTCAGTCAAAATATTTTTTTCGTCGTGACCGACAGAAATTTTTGCGCCGAGACCTTTCAACATTTTTACCGCCGAAGAATCCGCGCAATCGGAGCCGGTAATTTCGTAGCCCGCCTCAATCAAAATTTTTGCGAGCGCGCTCATACCTGCGCCGCCGATACCGACGAAGTGAAATTTCTTCAAATTTTTAATGTCGCTAAGTTTCAAACTTTTTTCCTCCCAAAAAATTCTATAAACTTCTCCAATTTTATCGTTGGGGTGGCCGTCATGGATGACGGCCTTGCCCGCATTTGGTCGCGTGATGCGACCTCTGCGGGCAGTTTTCTTTTGCTTCTTTTCTTTTGCGCCAAAAGAAAAGAAGTCCAACAATTATGATTAAAAAAATAATCTCAACGGGACGCGCGATTAATCAGAATAACCCCGAAAGCCAGCCCGATAATGTTCGGAATCCAAACGGCATACATTGGAGTAATCGCCCCGCTGTTGCCGAGCGCATTCGCCAAAGTCATGACGGCGTAATAAATAAAAATAATTATGACGCTCAACGCAAAACCCATTGACGAACTGTTTCTCGTCGGCTGAAGACCGAGCGGCACCCCGATTAACGCGAAAACCAAACTTGCCATAGGGACTGTTATCCGCTGATAAAGTTCAGTTTCAAGTTTATTCGTGCTTACGTATTGCGTCTTCATAATTTGAATTTGCGCTTGCAGTTCGCGCATCGTCAATTCGTTTGGCTTTTTCTGTTCGCGGACAATTTGTTTCGGGCTTGCTTGAATCGGCAGGATCTGTTTATCAAATCTCATGCTGTGAGTTCGTTCGTCGTCGGAAATATCGTAAATAACTCCCTCGTGCATAATCCACGCGCTGTCCTTCCATTCAGCGAAGGCTGCATTTTCCACATGAACAACTTTCCCTTCGTCGTTAAACTCTTGCAACGTCACGCCCTGCAAAGTTTCATCGCTGGCACGGTATTCGCGCGCGTAGACCAGCCGCTGAATTTTATCTTCGACAATTTCTTTAACGATAATGTGATCCTGCGACTTCATTTCGGTATTTCCTTCAATCTCGTAATAAAAAACATTATTGCTTGCCGTGTTCGCCCAGGGCACGACGTGTTCGTTAAACAGAATCGCGACGACGCTGACCACAAATCCAAGAAAAATTGCGGGCGCGGAAATTCTCCCGAAACTTATTCCGCAAGACTTCATTGCGGTAATTTCGCTGGAGCTGGAAAGCCGCCCGAAAGTCAGAAGTGTCGAAAGAAGCATCGACATCGGAAAAGTCCAAATTATAATTCCAGGCATACCGTAGACGAAAATTTTTACAACCGAAGAAAAAGACGCGCCGTAATCCGTGATATACCTCGCGATTTTGAAAAGCATTCCCGAACCGATAAACACCGCCGAAAATGCGCATATTCCGAAAAAAAATGAAAAGACTACTTCCCGAAAAATATAAATGTCTAAAATTCTAAGGCGCAACCAAAACTACGCTCCCTTCGGTTTTTTAGGAACAAGGGTTAAGGGGAAAAGAGTTAAGGGAGAAGGAAAGTTTCTTACCACTTACCCCCTTGCCATTCGCCACTTAAAACTATAGTCTGAAATTGTCGCCGAGATAAAACTTTTTCGCGATAGGGCTTTCGGCAATTTCCGACGCACTTCCCTCAACCAAAATTTTCCCCTCATTCAAAATATACGCGCGGTCAACAATATTCAGCGTCTCGCGGACATTGTGATCCGTTATCAAAATCCCCATGCCGCGTTCGCGCAGATACCTGACTATCGCCTGAATATCCGCAACGGCAAGAGGGTCGACGCCGGCAAAAGGTTCGTCGAGCAAAATAAACTGCGGCTCTAACGCCAAACAACGCGCAATTTCGACGCGCCGCCGCTCGCCTCCAGAAAGTTCCGTGCCCTTCCGCTCCCGCACGTGCCGAATATTAAATTCGTCAAGCAGTTGCTCAAGTTTATCGCGCGCCTTTTCCTTCGGCAAGTCCGTCGTCTCAAGAATCGCCAGGATATTTTCTTCAACAGTCAGCTTGCGAAAAATCGACGCCTCCTGCGTGAGATAACTAATCCCCAGCTGCGCGCGGCGATACATGGGAAGTCTGGAAATGTTCACGTCGGAAATGTACACGTCGCCGGAATCCGGACACTCAAGCCCGACAATCATATAAAAGGAAGTCGTCTTGCCCGCGCCGTTCGGACCCAACAGCCCGACAATTTCCCCCTTCTCCACCTTCAGCGAAACTTCATTGACGACGACGCGATTTTTAAAAGCCTTGACAAGTCTCCTTGCCTCAATATTCGTCGCCAAAATTTACACCTTGCCCGCTTTGTCAGCAAAAGGTTTGTCCTCGCCGGGCAGCTCTGTAGCTTTCGGGGCGGAAGGCGTCACCTTCAAATTATTATCGTCGGCCAGATAAACCGTCAAGCGATTTCCACGCATGGTGTTATTATTTTGATTAGCCCACGCATTGCCGCTAAGGACAGCCTTGCCATCTTCGCCGGCGTAATAGTCAATTCTATCGCCGCCCGCTTCAAGTTGACGCGGGGGATTTACTACGTGGGCATTGCCCGTGCCGACGTAGTGTTCTTCGTCCAGCCACGCCTCCATTTGGTCTGCGGTGAAAGTTCCGTCGCTGTTGGTGATAATCCCGCCCGTCGAAATAAAAACGTGCCCTCTGTCGTTCGGATAATAATCGACATGTTCGCCGCGAAAAGTCCGCGTGTCTCCGTTTGGATATTTTTCATTCGGCGGGACAGTCTGCACGACGTAAACATTTCCGTCAGCTTGCATGTGCCCTTGCCCGTCGTTGCGAAGACTGCCACAAGTAATTTTTAAGTCGTTGCGCGTGACGGTGACATTATCCAAAAGGTAAGCCTCCTGCGTGTTTGTGTTGTACATTGCGCGCCCGCCCGTCGCTCGCCCGTCGCCGTACTTCAAAATCACATTGCCGTTTGCCGTGACGGTTCCGTTATTCATGTCGTACTGCACGTCGTCCGCCGTGACTTCGGAAGGAACATTGTCATTTTTCGACGTGCTACTTTTTTCTGTGGCGGTGTGCTTAACAAAAACATTTCCCGCCGCCGAAACAACGCCGCTGTCCATATCGTAATCAATCGTTTCTGCTTTTACTTCGGACGGCTCGCCTTCACCGCCCGCAGAAAAAGTTGTCGAAGTCACTGCGAAAGTCGCGGCGGCAATCACACAAAATTTTTTCCATCTCTTCATAATCAGCCCCCCGATTTAATTTTCAAAGCTTCCGTGTTCCAGATATCGGCGTCGGGAATAATCTCCTTGTCGCTTTTAACGCCCTTGAGCACGCGCGCATTTCCCTTCAAGGAAAAATGTCGAAAGCCGCTTTTGACTTCGGCGCGGTCAGCGAAAGCGCGCATATCGTCCTTAGAAATTTTAACGTTGTTGTCCGCAACAATAATTTCGCTCGCGTTCAGCCAATCAATAGTTTCGCAGGTAAGTTGCCCGCCCTCGCCGTCAAGCAAGAGAATATCCCCTTCGACGTGAACATCTTTTGTTTTCTGATTGTAATTGCCGTAATTCGCGTGGAGCTCCAAAATTTTTCCGTCTTCCTTGTAAAACTTGCCCTGAATTTTTTCAAACTCCAGCATCTGCGTTTCGATATTGACAGTCGATTTTTCGGAAACGAGCTCCCAAAGTTTGACGCCGTTTTTTTCTTCGGTTATCGTGTTGCCTTCGTACTCCATGACTTTTGGCGGCTCAATTCTTTCGATTGGCGGCGGGGGATCCGGCGCGGTGCCCACCGCCCACACGACAACCCCCGCGAAAGCAACCACAAGCGCAACGATTAAAATTTTTATTTTGTTGTCCATTATTTAGCCTGCTCTCTTCCAGCCGTGTGGTGTTTATTTTGCTTGCGCATCTCTGGCGGCGTATTCCAGCGTTTTTGAAACCAAAGCCACTGCGTCGGATTTTCGCGAATGACCTGTTCAAGAATCCGCGTCATCTTTTCCGTGAACCTAAACAAATCGCCGTCGGGGTCTCCCGTGTCCTCGAAGTGCATCACTTCAAAAATTTTTACCAGGTGTCGACCGTTCGGCTTGCGCAAAATAAACGCGGGCAACACCGGCGAATTAAATTTCTTCGCGAAAACCGCCGGGCCCATTGGCGTGGACGCAACCTTGCCGAGAAAATTTATAAACGCTCCGCCCGGTCCTCCGTCTTGGTCAGCGAGGAACCCCAAAATTTTTCCCTTCTTCAAGGCGCGCCCTGCCGCAAGTAATTCGCTCGTCCCGCGCGTAAAAATCTCCACGTTAATCGTCGCGCGCAAATCGTCAAGGGCACGAGAATATTCAGCGTTCGGTTGAAGTTTCGCAATGGCAGTCACCGGCATCCCGTTCAGGGTGAACGCCGCCGACAGCCATTCCCACGTTCCGATATGTCCCGTCAAAACAACGACGCCGTGTTTTTCGGCAAGCGCGTCTTTCATTCTTTCGAGGTGATCAATTTCAATGTAGTCCGATAAATTTTTCTCGTTCAAGTTCGGCATGTACAAAATGTCCAACATATTGCGCGCCAAATTGACGAACGACGCCCGAACAATTTTTCGAGCCTCCCCGTCAGAAATTTGCAGAGCCGGCATCATTTGAGCCACCGCGCGTTCTCTTTGTTTCTTCACGAATAAATAATACAAGTTCCCTAAAATCCTTCCGAGAAAAAGTAGCACGCCGTACGGCAAAAATCTTACCAGCCGACTTAAAATCATCAGCGCGTTATATAACATTTTGCTCCCCTACTCATTGATTAATCGAATCAGAATTTTTTTCGACGTCTTCAACCGTCGTGTATTGTCGAATAATTTCAGCCCACTTGCCTTGAACTTTCAAAATAAACTCCATGACTTCACGGACGGCACCGCGCCCGCCGGGATTTTCCGCGATAAAATGGGCGCGTTCCTTGACTTCGGGTTTTGCGTCGCCGACAGCCGCGCGAAAACCTACCTGCACGAAAACCGGCAAGTCAATCACGTCGTCGGCAACGTAGGCAATTTCTTCGTCGTCGAGATTAAATTCAGCTTTAATTTCTTTGTAAGCATTGCGCTTGTTCATTTGCCCCTGCTTGACGACGGAAATTCCCAGCTCGCGTGCGCGGTTGGCAGTGCAGACGGATTCGCGTCCGGTGATAATCGCCGTCTTAATTCCGAACTTTTGCGCGATTGTAATTCCGAAACCGTCGCGGCAATTAAACGCCTTGAAAATTTCTCCGTGCTCCCCGATATAAATTCCGCTGTCCGTCAAAACTCCGTCGACATCAAAAATCACCAGCTTAATTTTTTTAGCTCTGTCAATTGCATCTCCCGATATTTTCATTTTAACTTCCTTCCTATTTCAGCGGCCGGAAAAATTTTTCCCTAACCCTAACCACTAACCACTAATCTCTAGACAACGCCTTGCCGCAAAAGATCCGTCAAGTGAATCATGCCGACCGGAATATTTTTTTCGTCAATGACCGGCAAAACAGTAACAGGACGCGGCTTGTGTTTTTCCATGACGGAAAGAGCCGCCGCCGCAAGTTTTTCCGCGCTGATAATCAAAGCGTCCCTGTGCATGATATGTTCAACAGGTTCGTCGATAAAATTTTTGTCCTTCTCCAGCGCGCGGCGAATAATTCCGTCCGTGACAATCCCGACGAATTTATTTTTCTCGTCGACGACAGATACCGCGCCCAATCCTTTAGCCGTCATCTCGAAGAGCGCGTCTTTGACAGTCGCACCAACTTTGACAATCGGGTTTTCCTCGTCCTTGTGCATGATGTCGCCGACAGTGAGCAAAAGTTTTCTGCCGAGCGCGCCGCCCGGATGAAACAGCGCGTAATCCTGCGAAGTAAAATTTTTTTTGTCCATCAACGCCATAGCAATCGCGTCGCCCATTGCAAGAGTCGCAGTCGTCGAGGCGGTGGGAGCCAGACCGAACGAACACGCTTCGCGCTCAACGCCAATGTTAATAAAGTAATCCGCGTTCTTGCCGAGCGAAGAAGTTTTTCTTCCGCACATGGCAATAATTTTCGCGCCTATCCTGCGAATTATCGGAAGAATGTTTACAATCTCCGAAGACTCCCCGCTATTTGAAATCGCGATAACAATATCGTTTTCGGTTATCATTCCCAAATCCCCGTGATAAGCTTCGGCGGGGTGCATGAAAAAAGCGGGCGTCCCCGTCGACGCAAAAGTCGCGGCGATTTTTCTGCCGACATGTCCGGATTTTCCCATACCCGTGACGACGACACGGCTGCGACACTTCAAAATCTCCTGCACCGCGTTGACAAACTCGTCGTCTATGCGCGGAATCAGATTTTCAATCGCCGCCGCCTCTATCTTCAAAGTTTCAATCGCTCTGTCCTTAATCATATTCGACCTCACAAAAATTTTTTAGTGACTTCGTGGACTTCCAAAATATTTTTCAACAAAACTTCCAACTTGTCAAGATAAATCATGTTCGCGCCATCCGAAAGAGCTTCCGCCGGATTGTCGTGAACTTCCAAAAATAATCCGTCAATGCCGACAGCCGCCGCCGCCCGCGTCAAATACTCCACAAATTCGCGCTGACCTGAAGACGTCGTGCCCGCCCCGCCGGGAAGTTGCACGCTGTGAGTGCCGTCAAAAATCACGGGGTATCCAAAATTTCTCATAATCAGCAGCCCGCGCATATCGACGACGAGATTATTATAGCCGAAGGACGTGCCGCGCTCCGTCAGCAAAATTTTTTTCGTGCCGCTTTCTTCCAGCTTGACGACGACATTTTTCATATCGTTAGGCGAAACGAACTGCCCTTTCTTGACGTTGACAGCCCTGCCGGTTTTCGCGGCGGCGGTGAGCAAATCCGTTTGCCTGCAGAGGAACGCGGGAATTTGCAAAATATCGGCGACCTGCGCGGCGGGTTCAGCCTGAAAACTTTCGTGAATATCGGTGACGACGGGCACGCCGAGTTCCGATTTAATTTTCGCAAGAATTTTCAAGCCCTCTTCGAGACCGGGACCGCGAAAACTTTTTATCGACGACCTGTTTGCCTTGTCGAAGGACGCCTTAAAAATGTAAGGCAATCCGAGTTTATCAGCAATTTCTTTTGTGCGACGACCTATCTTCAAACTGCGCTCGTAACCTTCTAGCACGCAAGGACCCGCGAGCAAAGCGAGTTTGCCGCCGCCGATTTTTATATTTCCAATTTCAACAACATTCAAACTAAATCACTCCCAAAAAAATTTTTCAAGAGGGGGGTGGCCGTCATGGATGACGGCCTTGCCCGCATTTGGTCGCGTGATGCGACCTCTGCGGGCGAGTTTTCTTTTGCTTCTTTTCTTTTGCGGTCAAAAGAAAAGAAGATTAAAAAGTTTTCAAATAGAAAAAATCTACAGCCCGCGATAAATTTCATTGACAAGTTTCAAATCCTCTTCGGTATCGACGCCGACGAACCGGCAATCACTTTTAATCACGCGAATTTTAAAACCGTTTTCGAGTGCGCGAAGTTGCTCAAGCGATTCAGTTTGCTCAAGCGGCGTCGGCTCCATTTTAGAGTAGCTAAGCAAAAAATTTCTGCGATAAGCGTAAATCCCGATATGTTTAAAAACTTTCGCCCTGCCCGCGTTGCGCGGATAAGGAATCAACGAGCGCGAAAAGTAAAGCGCGTTATTGGACTTGTCGACGACAACTTTAACGTTATTCGGATTTTTCATCTCGTCTTCTTCGCGCAGCTCGGTAGCGACGGTTGCCATCTGCAAATTTTCATCCTTGACGAACTCGGCGACAAGCTCGTCAATCAAATCCGCCTCGATTAAAGGTTCGTCACCCTGCACGTTTACAATTAAATCGACGTCAGAAAATTTTTCGGCGACTTCGGCAAGCCTGTCAGTTCCCGTTTTGTGGTCTGCTCTCGTCATGACGGAGCGCCCGAAATTTTTTTCGACAGCCTGAAAAATTCTCTCGTCGTCCGTAGCCACGATAACTTCGGCGATAGATTTTGCAAGCTTGGCACGTTCAAACACACGACATATCATGGGCTTGCCGCAAATGTCTTTCAAGGGTTTACCCGGCAATCTCGTTGAAGAATACCGCGCGGGAATTACGCAAATCGTTTTCAAATTTTCCATCTCGCTTTTTTTTATTTGATTATATTTCATTTAGGGCTATGTTTCAAGCTTTTTTAACGTCGCAATTATTCTGACAAAACTTTTAATTTTTTTCTGCACAATCTACAGAAAACTGCTATAATATTCAAATCGAAGTTGAGAAAGGAAAGGCGAACATGGATAACCGATCGACGACGATGGAAGAGAAAACGAGGTTCTTCAGCAAAAAAAGTAACGCTGTTTCGGTTTTAATATCTTTGCCGGTAATTTTGACCGGGGTTTTTGTATTTTTTTACCTCTATGCTTCTGACACGTTCAAAGAGCCGCCGAAGGTTGAAATAAAAGCGGAGAATCGTTTCAAAAAAACTCTGCACGTTGTTTCGGATATAGATTATAAACCTTATTCCTACGTCGACGAAAACGGCGAATATGCGGGGCTTGACGTCGAACTGATTAACGAAGTTGCCAACCGCCTTCAAATGAATCTCGATTTAAAATTAATGGAATGGACGGAGGCGAACAGAGCTTTTGAAAAAGACGAGTTTCAAGTTATCATGAACATGGAGTCCGATTTAATCGTGAACAACCCCGACATTATCGCGACGATACCGACGACTGAAAAACAGTACGTCGTTTACGGGAGGAACAGCATTTCTTCTGTGGCGGATCTGTACGGGCGGCGCGTCGCCTCCTTCCACCAGGTACCCGGGCTCGGTCTCGACGACGAAATCAGCTACATAAATTCCTACGAAACTATTTTCAAAGCACTCAAGGCGGGCGAATACGAATTTGCCATTTGCCCCATTCAAGTCGGTTACAATTTCATTGAGGAATTTGATATCGAAGACGTCCACCCCAGCTACGCCGTCACCCACGTTTTCGGCTCAATGGTGCTCCACCCCGAAGACACGATGCTCCGCGTGAATTTGAACGCCGTCCTAATCCAAATGCAACAGGAGGGACGCCTGGAGGAACTCCACAAAAAATGGATCAGTCACCGCTACGAAAACATGACTTTCGCCGAAATGTTGGAGAGCCGCCCGCAAATTGTCGCGCTGATAATTTTTTCGGTGCTGTTCGTTTTTGTGCTAATGGTGTTCACGGTTTTTCAGTACCGCAATGAAAAAATCGGCAAGCTCCACACAAAACAACTTCAAGAAAAATTGGATATCATTGCTTCCCAGCGCGAAGAGTTAAAAAATCAGCAGACGGAACTTATCACCGCGAAGACCCGCGCCGAACAGAGCAGCAAGGCGAAAACCGCGTTCCTGTTTAATATTTCGCACGACATTCGCACGCCGATGAATGCGATTATCGGTTACGTCGAGCTGTCGAAATCTCTTTACACCCTCTGCGAAAATTGTACGCGCCCGCATTGTCCCGACGAGGTTCCGAAAAGAGTACATGAGTTCATGAAAAAAATCGACGCCTCCAGCCAGCATCTTCTTTCGCTGATTAATGACGTCCTTGAGATGAGCCGCATTGAGAACGGAAAAATGGAGCTCGAAGAAATTCCCGCGAATATCCATCAAATTTTCGTCGACGTCCGTGATATGTTCGCCACGCAAATGCAGACGAAGACTATTAATTTTATCGTCGACGACTCCCAAATAAAAAACAAGTTCGTCATTTGCGACGAACACCGGTTAAATCGTGTGCTGTTAAATCTTATCAGCAACGCTTACAAATTTACTCCGGAAGGCGGGAAAATTTCCGTCACCCTTGTACAAAAAAATGACGGCTCCAACGGTTTTGGCGAATATGAAATTCGCGTCAAGGATACGGGGATTGGAATGACGCAGGAGTTTGCGAAAAAAGTTTTCGAGGCGTTCGAGCGCGAGAGGACTTCCACCGTCAGCAAAATTCAGGGCACGGGGCTGGGCATGGCGATAACAAAAAGTATCGTCGACCTTATGAAAGGTGACATTAAAGTTTTCACCGAGCTGAACAAGGGCACGGAATTTATTATCGACGTGAAATTTCGGCTTGCCGAAGAAATTCAAGACGACGAAGAGGAAAAAGATTCTGCGGAAAATGAAATTGACTTCAGCGGGAAAAAATTGCTTTTGGTTGACGACATTGAAGTTAATCGTGAAATTGCCGCGATGCTTTTGTCGAGCGTGGGGTTTGTCGTGGATATGGCGGCGGACGGAAAAGAGGCGGTCGAAAAAGTTGCCGCGTCGAAGGCTGGGGAATACGACGCCGTTTTGATGGATATCCAAATGCCTATTATGAACGGCTACGAAGCCACGAAAAATATTCGCGCTCTTGCGGACGCGCGGCTTGCAAAAATTCCGATTATCGCAATGACGGCGAATGCTTTCAGCGAAGACGTGCAGGCGGCGCGCAGGGCGGGAATGAATGCGCACGTTGCGAAACCGATTGACATTAATCAGCTGATTGAGACTCTGCAAAAAATTATCGGCAATCCCAACTAAATTTTCTCCAAAGGAGCAAAAAGATGCTTGAAAAAAATTTCCCGAACGAACAAATTTTAACTGAAGATATGTTGCCGAGCGCAACGGAATTGGCGGCGAAGATGCCTGGAGGATTTTTTATTTATCGCGCCGACGACGAGGGCGAAATTTTTTACGTGAACGACGTCATGCTGGATATTTTCGGTTGCAAAACTCTTGACGAATTTAAAAATCTGACCGGCAATACTTTTCGCGGAATGGTTCACCCCGACGACTACGAGGCGGTTGACTTGTCGATTAAAAATCAGATTGCCAAAAACGAAAAGCATTTGGATTACGTGGAGTATCGCATAAAGCGGCTTGACGGTAGCATTCGTTGGGTTGACGATTACGGGAGATTTGCGCACAACAAAAAATTTGGCGACATTTTTTACGTTTTCATTTACGACGTGACTGCTCACCGCATTGCCAGCGAAGAAAATTACCGCCGCGCAAAAATTATTGAGGCTCTTTCTGTGGAATTTAATTCGATTTATCTTTTGAACTTGGACAGCGGGGGAATTCGTCCGTATCGTCTGCGCGGGGAGCGTTGTCGTTCGATTATCGAGACACTTTCTCCGAACAGCGACGGCGAATACAATTGGCTGGAAATTTTTCCGGCGTACGCTGAAAAATATGTCATGCCCGAAGACAGGGAACTTTATTTCAAGGAGATTAAAGAGAGTCGGATTCGCGAACGCCTGAAGAATGAATCGTCGTACAACATAAATTATCGTTGCCAAAAAGAAAACGGCGACATTATTTATCTTGAAATGTCTATCGTGAAAATTGAAGACGACCTCCTGAAAAATAATATCGTCATTGGATACCGCGACATTACCGCGCAGGTTAAACTTGTTCAGAAAGAATTGACTGCCAAGCTGAAAATGGAGACTGAGCTTGAGCGCGAGAAACGTACCAACGAAATTAAGACGGCGTTTCTTTTTAATATCTCCCACGATTTGCGGACGCCGATGAATTCGATTATGGGTTTCACCGAACTTGCGCAGAGGTACGTGGAAAATCCGGAGCGGCTGAAAAATTATCTCGACAAGGTTGACGAATCGAATCGCCACTTGCTTGCCTTGATTGACGATTTACTTGACATGAGCAGTCTGGATTTTGAGCGCATTGAAATTAAATCGGACGTCTGCAACCTGAAAGAGCAACTCGATATGATTGTTGATATTTTTATTCCGCAGGCGACGGAGAAAAAAATTACGCTGGAGAGAAATTTTAATTTACCGAACAAAAATATTTTCGTTGATTCTCTTCGTTTTCGGCGCGTCATGGGAAATTTGATAAGCAACGCCGTAAAGTTCACGCCCGAAAATGGAAAAGTCACAATCACCGCGCGGCAGAAAAAAATTTCGGATTCCGGCTATGCGCGCTACGAATTTTCGGTGATTGATAACGGCGTGGGGATGTCCGAAGAATTTATCGCGAAGATGTTCGAGGCTTTTGAGCGCGAAGAAACTTCGACGAAGAGCGGCTATCTCGGTACGGGGCTTGGGCTTTCGATAACGAAGAGAATTTTGGATATTATGGGCGGCTCCATTTCCGTCAAGAGCAAAAAAGGAGAGGGCACGACTTTCACGGTGGACTTGCCGCTAAAATTTGCGGACGACGCCGAAAATTTGCAGGAGAATATTTCCGCCGCAGAAGTTCAAAAATCTGACGAAGCTCACAAAATTTTAATCGTCGAGGACATTGAAGTTAATCGCATGCTTGCTGAAGCCGTCTTGACTGAATTTGGATTTGAGGTTGAGTCTGTACCCGACGGCTGCGACGCTGTGGACGCTGTCAAGAAAAATCCTGAAGGCTACTACGATTTGATTTTGATGGATATTCAGATGCCGGTAATGAACGGCTACGAGGCGACGCGGGCTATCCGCGCCTTGAGCCGTGACGACGCGAAACACTTGCCGATAATCGCGTTGAGTGCAAACGCGCGCGACGAAGATAAAAAAATGAGCATTGAAAGCGGAATGAACGACCACATTGCAAAACCTTTCGACATTGCGAATTTAATTGGCACGATCAGCGCGTACATTTCCGCGAACGAATAAATTTTCAGTTATTTAATTTTTATCTGTCGAATAGTTTGGATTTACTTTCTTTTTTTAGAAAAAAGAAAGTAACAAAGAAAAAATCGCCCGCAGAGGTCGCATCACGCGACCAAATGCGGGCAGGGCCGTCATCCATGACGGCCTCCTTTTTATTTCCACTAATCTCTAGGCTTGATTGCAGGAGGTCATTTAAAAAGCTCGGAAAATTTTTTAACAATCTCCTCTTTGTTTTTCAAGACTTCGTTGTAGTCGATTTTTATACCGGTCGCCAAAGTCAGCTCCGGTGACGGCAAATTATATTTGTCGGGCATTTTTACATCTGTCCGCACGGGAACGGTGCCGGCGTTTGCAACCATTTGTTGCGCCTCTTTTGTCAGGAGGTAGTTAACGAATTTTTTCGCCGCCTCTTTATTCGGAGCGTCTTTAAAAATCGCGACGGGGCTGGGAACCATTAACAATTCTTTCGGATAAACCATAACGAGATGCGCGCCCTTGTCGATTTTCGCCGCCGTAATGTAGTCGACGCCGAGACAAGCATTTAAATTTCCGTCGGCAGTATCGTCGACAACCCTGCCGGAACCCTTGCTTTTAATCGCGCCATTTTCGCGCAACTTCACGAAATAATCCCAGCCGAATTGTTTTTCAAGGAGCGCGACGCTCATGAAGGAAGTGCCGGAGAGCGCGGGGTCAGCGATACCGAAAGAATTTTTATAAACGGGATCTGTCGTGATATTTTGCCAATCCGTTGCAAAATTTGTAACCTTGTCGGTGTTTATCACTATGCCTAGCGTGCCGAGACGCGCCGCCGTGAAAGATCCGTCATAGTCGTCGAAGGGATTCAGGAGCTCGTTAAAAACGTCCGGCTGAAATTTTTCAAGCAAGCCGTCGTTTTTCATCTCGTAAAAATCGGGGACTTCGCTCGTCCAAATAATATCCGCTAAAAGATGACCGCTTTGACGTTCGGCGGCGAGTTTCGCCATAATTTTTCCCGCGCCCGCCGATTGATAATCGACCTCGATACCGGGATTTTGTTTCTTGAAGCCCTCGACTATCCCGCCGATAAGAGATTCCTTCATCGAAGTATAAATTACGAGTTTGTTTGCAGAATTTTTCGCGGCGTTTTGTTTTTGGTTGGTATCTCCGCCGCAACCTCCGGCAATGGCGGAAAAAATCATGACAGTTGTCAGCAAGAACACAGTACCAAATTTTTTTAACATCATCATCACTCCTTTTTTAGAGATTAGGGGTTAGGGAAAAGTTTCTAATCACTAGTCCCTATCAACTAATCACTAATCTCTTAAACCGAGTCGTTCGCTAAGACGGCGTTTAAGTTCGTTTTGCAATTCCTGCGCGCCCTCCTGAAATTTAACTTCGACACAAATAACAAAAATGGGAATGCTCCAATTCGCGTTGCCGACTTCTTCGGGGATTTTGACGGCGTCCTTTTCAGTGATAATAATCGCCTCCGCGCCGAAAGCGTCCGCCTGCTGAAGGACGTCCTGCATTTCCTTCATGGTGTATTCGTGGTGGTCGGGGTAGCGAAGACTTTCGATAATTTCCGCGCCGAGATCCCGCAAAGTCCTCTCGAAGGAAGCGGGGTTGCCGATAGCCGAAACCGCGACAACTTTTTTGCCGGCAATGTCTTCGACGTCAATGCCCGGTTGCGACAAATCCACGAACCAATCGGCAAGCGGGATAAAGCAACGCGGCTGGTGAATGCTCTCGACAATCTGCGCGTCCTTGTTGTATTTGTGGACAGTTTCGCGGATATATTCGCCCGCGCCCGCCGCCGCCTGGTCAATCTTCGTAATCAAGCAAACATCTGCGCGACTGATATGCGACATCGATTCACGAAGAGTACCGCGCGGGAGCAAATGCCCGTTGCCAAAAACATTCACCGCGTCGACGAGCAGAATATCCATATCGCGAATTAACTGCCAGTGCTGATAGCCGTCGTCGAGTATCGCAACCTCCGCGCCGAAATGTTTAATCGCATAACGACCGGTGACAGCCCTTTCCGCGCCGATTAAGACGGGGACATTCGGCAAATGTTTTGCGAGCATGTACGCTTCGTCACCCGCCTCCGCCGCGTCCATCTGCAAAGTTTTTCCGTCAGAGACGATCCCAACTTCGCCATGCCACTTTGCGCGGTAGCCGCGATTCAAAATCACGACTCGATAACCCAAATCGCGAATATCGCGCGCCAAACGTTGGGCAGTAGGAGTTTTGCCGGTGCCGCCGACGGTGATATTCCCCAGGCTGATAACGTAGCAGTCAAGCTTTTCTTTTCCGGATATCCCCAGCTTGTAGCCGAGCAATTTAATGTTGACGAGCTGTTCATAAATCAGCGAGAAGAAATATAAAAGCCCCATAAAAATTTTCATGAAGATGCCGTGCGATTCCGTGCTGTGAACGAGGTCGATAAAATAAGTCTGCATGTTCTCGATTTTCTGCGTCGTGCGAAGGTGGCGGGCATTTTCTTTCGCCTCGTATTCAGTCAAAACTTTTCGCAGGAGGATTGCGGATTTTCGGGAGGCACCTCGATTTTCGCGGACGATTTTCAAAGTTTCGTCCTCAAGTTGTCTGCGGTGTGCGGGGTCGTCAAAAAGTTTCTTCGTCTCCTCGACAAGCTCTTCAGGGTTGTTGACAGTTACGCAGGCGTTGCGATTTTTGAAAAGCGCGTGCGTGTCCTTGAAATTTTCCATGTGATGACCGACGATAATCGCCTTGCCGTGAGCTGCCGGTTCAAGAATATTATGCCCGCCGTGAGTGACGAGACTGCCGCCGACATAAATCACATCTCCGACGCTGTAAACTTTTCCGAGTTCGCCTATCGTGTCGAGAATGATAATATCTTCGTCGTTCGGCGGACGCTTTTGGAGTTCGGTGCGCGTGCCCACTTTTAAACCCGTGCGCTTGCAAATATTTATGACTTCGTTGGTGCGGAGGAGTTCGCGCGGCGCAATGACTAGTTTCGCTTTCGGATGAGTTTCGCGGATTGCTTTAAACGCGCGCAGAATATAATTTTCTTCGTTGCGGTGCGTGCTGCCCGCCAACAAAATTCCGTCCGCGTCCTTCAAGCCCATATCCGACAAAATTTTTTCGCGCTCCTCCGGCGTGACGTCCGTGTAAGTCTGATCAAATTTCGTGTTGCCCGTCACCGTGACGAGTTCTTCAGGCGCGCCCAGCTGTTTGATATAATCCGCGTCAATCGGCGACTGCATGGCGAAAAATTTTACCGTGCCAATCATGTCCGTCAAAATAGAAAACATGTATTTGTAGCGGCGGACACTTTTTTCAGAGATGCGCCCGTTGACCATCATAACGGGGATATGCATTTGCCTTGCCGTCATGAAAAAATTCGGCCACAGTTCCGTTTCGACGTTCAAAAAAATTCGCGGGTGTATCCTGCGCAAAACCGACGCCGCTACGAACGGCAAATCCAGCGGGAAATAAATTATGCTGTCAGAGTCTTTGATTATTCTGTTTGCCATTTCGTAGCCGGAAGTTGTCACGACTGAAACGAGTATTGGCGATTTTGGGAACTCCCGCCGAAATTCTTTTATCAGCGGGCTTGTGGCGACGATTTCACCGACGGACGCCGCGTGAACCCATATGCAATTTTTTTTCGCGACGGGATCCAATGCTCCTTCCGGAAAAAATCCCAAGCTCTGTTTAATTCGCTCGACGAATCCTTTTTCTCGCACCGAACGTATCAAAAATATCGGGATGATTACTATTACGACTAAGATTGCCGCAAGATTATAAAGCAGCTGCATGAACGCACCTCTTCTGTAAAATTTGGTGGTTGACACTCCCCACGGCTAAAGCAGGAGGGATTCTTGCTTCATAGAGAACTGCGCCGAAGGTTACGTCTTACACTCTCTCCACAAGCGTAAATTCCCGTGTGTCCCACGGTAGTTTTTATTCT
>CAJOFR010000019.1 GCA_905234195.1 uncultured Selenomonadaceae bacterium | reverse complement strand
ATATAAGAACCGTAGGAACTACGGGGATAGCTCGGTAATGAAGTGGGCAATGGCTCACTAGTCCCGAGAACCCCGCGATTTTAATCGTGGGAGGTTCAGGAAATTCAAGGATATTGCGGCAGGTGGTGATTAAGTTGTTGGATTTTGTCTTGCAGTCTTGTTTAATGACTACATTGCTTTTTACAGCTATTTTTCTGATTCTGATAGTGTTGTGGTTAATTTTTGCATTTTCAAGCTATTTCATTCCGAAACTCAATAAATCGTGTAATAGATTAGAGTTTTTTCTGAAACGAGATTTTTATATGACGGTGTTGGTTTTGCTGGGTATAGACTGCATTCTTGTCGCTATTAAATATTTCGTCTAAAGGAGGTGATTTAATGACGAAAGAGGAACTCAACGAAGTGCGTCGACTTAAAAAGCAAATCGCCGCTACCCAAAGTAAATTATCTGCTCTGCGTGAATGTGTCGAATCAACTACAACAAAATACACACGCGAAAAAAATTATACCGCTTTGGACGTTTCACCTAAAGGGAAAAATCCCGATTCAAAAATCGAAGTCCTAATCGCGCTGATTGTCGATACCGAATCAGAAATAAATAATTTGCAAGCGCGTTTGATTGAGGCAGTTTCCGAACTCACAACAAAAATTCAAGCGGAAATTAAAGATAGCACTGAACAAACGCTTATAATTTATCGTTATGTGGCTTGCAAATATTTTCGTGATATTGGTTATCTCATGGGTTATTCCGAAAATTGGATTTACTGGAAACATAATCTAATTCTAAGAAACATTATCTGCAATTAAAAAAATCCCTCCTTATCGGAGGGTAATTTTTTTGTCAGTTTTCAATTTTTCTGCAGGATTTTTAAACTTTCGTGGATTAACATCCCGTCGAAATAGGAATGGTCTACATAACTCAAATTCGGATAACCGAGATTCTTACAAGCACTTTCCAAAAGATTGACGCATTCTTCCCCGCTTAAAATCGCCATGAGCTTTATCGCGTCGGTGTGTCTTTCTAAATTAAAATTCGCCCCCTTCAATTTTTCGGCTACTTTTTCGTAATTGCCGATTTTTTTATTTTCCGCGATAATCCCTCCATATTCCGCAATGCCCTTGACTATAGCCCTTGCAAAGTCAATCTGATTATCGCGCAACTTTTTCGCGTCATCTCCATTTGTCAAAAAGCCTAACTCAATTAAAATCGCGGGCATTACCGATTTTCTCAAAACGTGAATCCTGCTGTGTTGCGTCTGTGTGTCGTCCTTCACCCCTCTATCAATCATCTGCAATTCCGCCACAATATTTTTCTGCACATATCCGGCTAATTTCTTCCCTTCAACACTTCCCGCGCAATAAAAAGTTTCTGCACCTTTCGCTGACGGACTTCCGCCGTTGCAGTGAACTGAAACGAAAATATCTGCGTCGGTAGAGTTGGCTACGTCGGTTATATCTTTCAAGTTCATCGATTGATAAACGTCGACAATTTTAATCCCGAAATTTTCACTTTCCGCCGCAATTAGTTCACATACTTCAGCGGCGATAATATTTTCATACAAGCCGTTGCCATAAGTCCCACAATCGTTGTCTAGCCCCGCGTCAATCTGCCATTGCGGTGTATGTCCTGGATTTAAAAATACTTTCATTTTAATTTCTCCTCTCCATCCGTTTTTCTTTCAAGCAAACTCCTGCCCATATATCCCGCCAGCCCTGTCACTAAATTTGTCTGAAAATCCAGCGCAGGAATTTTCCCCGTGACTACGGATATAACCAACCAGCCCAAAAGCGAAAAAATCAGCGCGAGTATCAACCCCGCGCCGACTATCTTATCGGTATTCCAATTTCTCATCTAATCAATCGCTCTCCTTCAACGGCAGCTCTAGAATTTTATCGTAAACAGCGGAAGTTGTTCCGTTGCCGCCCAATTTATGATAGGCGTTGTTTAACTTCGTCATTGTCTCCAAATCCCGCGTTGTTATCCCCTCGTGCTTGTGGAAATATCTCCACCCTTGCAAAATCCTGTCGCGGCACAGCGCGCGCAACGCCTCGTCTACTCCGTCATCATGAATTTTTCTTTCTTCCTCCAGCTTTTTGACTAGCTCTTCCTGCTTATCCTCCCGCTTTTTGAGCTTGTAGAAAAGATAGCTGACCAAACTCGTCATGATTGTCGTGAACGCGGCAAAGATAACTTGAATCACGTCTTCCAAATGCATCGCCTCCTAAACAAAATAGCGGCTGGATTTACCCAACCGCTATCAAAAATCTCAACCCACAAAACAAGCAATTCCGCCTTTAGCCGTCTTGAGTTTACTCGACGATGAATTACTCAAATTCGCTTGGTAGACTTCGCCGTTGCTGATGACGTTCAGCTTGTCGCTTGAGTTTTCCGGAGCAAAAATTTTCGCGCTGTCAATTCCGTCACTGCCTGGATACCACAACCGCGAATAAAGTTTTCTCTTCGTACCAACTTCAAGTTCAGTCTTGTTCATCAACTGCCTGTTCGTCGCAACCTCTAAACCTATTACGTTCGCCAATTTCCTCTCCGTAGCAAGCTCCAGATTAGTCACGTTAGCTATCTGCCTCGTCGTAGCCAAACTCAATCCTTCAGTCCGCACTATTACCCTGCTCGTACCCAACTCAAAACTCGTATCGAACTCCGTTATGTAGTCGCTTGCATCGGGCGGCGTAAAATCGCTCGTCCACCTTGCTAGCCCGTCATACACGCGAAATTCGTCGATTGAGCCTTTTAGCCAAGTATTATCGCTAAAACTAGACCTGCCTAATCTAAGATTCAAATAATTGTTGCGCGGAACATTTAAAATTTTGCTTCCTACTTTTACCCCGTTCACGAAAAACATTATTGTGGTAGTGCTATGCACATAGACTAATGCACTATGAGCCATTACCGTAGGTGCAGTAGCCGTAATAAAGAGAGACCCGCGCATTCCGTAAGCCTGAATCAATTTGTTGCTAATGCCGGCTAACGATACCATCAGCAAATACGTATCATTACCTGCGCCAGTTGAAAGTTCAAAGCCTCTTGTATTTCCTGAGTTTGTTGACGGAATATAAAACCAGCCGTCTATTGTAAAATCTTGACCACCGAGATTTAGCCCATTCGATATTTCTATGTAATTTGTCCCTGTCAGTTGTAGTGCCTTCCCGCCATAAACCGCGTTCGTTGTGCTGATTGTCGGATTGTTGTAAGCAGTCCACGTATTCCCGCATTCGTCCTTCGTCGTCGATTCGTCGAACTTCAGATACGCAACAAGATAATCATTTGGATTGACAGCCATTTGTCACACCGCCTTAATTTTGGCAGTGACAGGCAGAGTGACGGTCGTATCGTTTAGCGGGCGTTCGTCGCTTGTTGCGGTAACCTTCGCGTAGAAAATCGTGTTGGTCGTGGTTATCGCGTCGGGGAAGGTCAACGAGGACGTGAAAGTCCCGTTTTCAGTTAAACTCAATCCCCATTTAGCGGTAGTCGCCCCCGATACCGTCACGACAGTACTCCCTGCCTTCGCGTTGTAGCCTGTTTCTGCGCGCACGGCAAGTTTGACTATCACGCTTTCATTCCGACTGGCGTCCAACTCAACGGTGATATTTTCAGTCCTCGTGCCGTCAGTTCCTCCCGCAGTCGGGTTCCCCGAATAAACATTAACATATTCATTTGCAGCCATAATTAGTTCCTCCTAAAAAAATTTTTACCATACGGCGTCATTATCTTTCAACGTGACGTTTAACTCGACAGATTCTTCATCGTACGTCCCGTCGCTCAAGACCGTTACCAAAAGTTTTGCTGTGATAATCCCACTCGAATAACCGCTCATGCTGATTGGCAATTGTGTCCTATCTTTCAGCGTGAACTCGGCACCAACAGTTCCACCCAAAGGAGCATTGCCGTCTATGCTCATTGCTTTAGTCTTCGACACTTCGACCACAGTCACTTTCACCGCGCCTGAACCGAGCGCAGAAATATTGACGGTTGCACTTGTGCTTGTCGTGTTACTCACAACGTTCGGCGTCAAAGTCAGTTGCGGGGAATTGCCCGTCTTCGTCAAAGTCACCGTCACAGTTGCAGTTGCGGATTGATATTCCTCAGTCCCCGCAACAGTTGCCGTCAAAGTAGCAGTGCCGCTTGCGTTAGTCACCTGCGCGACAGTAAATTCAGCGTCAGAAACTTTAGTCACGGTCACGTCGGTGTTGTCGGACGTCATAGTCACAGCCCCGCTACCGAGTTTCGTCACGTTAATCGTCGCGGTATCGCTATCCTCGTCGTAAGCAAGCGTCAAACTATTCGGATTCAGCGTCAAAGTTTGTGGTTGCGGCGCGGCAGTCAAGGTCACGTGGATAATCTTCGTGGCGGATTGATATTCTTCAGTCGCGGCTACCGTTGCAGTCAGAGTTGTCGACGAACGAACGATACCGATTTGCGCCACGTTGAAGGTAGTGTCGTTGGTTTTCGTAATACTGATTGATTCGGAATAATTATCCGCAGTCAAAGTAATTGCCCCGTCGCCTGAACGCCCGAAAACGAGGGGGATTGAACTGCCGTTGAACTCAATGGTTATGTCGTCGTCGTCCACCGTTAAATTCTGCGGTTGAGGAGCCGCTGTCAGCGTGATATTTATCTCCGCCGTTCCCGATTGATATTCTTCCGTCGCGGCAACTGTCACCGTCAAAGTATCTGTGTCACGAACGATGCCTGTTTGATTAATCGTGAAGGTAGTGTCGCCTGTCTTGACGATATTCAGCGCGGAAGGATAATTAGCCGCCGAAATTGTGACAGCCCCGTCCCCTAATCGAGTGGCGTTGATTGTTTCGGTACTGCTGTCATATTCCAGCGTGATATTATTTTTGTCGACTGTCAGATTTTGCGGTTGCGGTTCCGTTGTCCAGATAAGCGAGCCCACCACTTCCCATTGCGCGCCGTTGTACACCAAGTCAAGAGTGGTATTTGCCCGCAACGCCTCCGCAGGAACAGCATACCCGCGATAAAAAATCGGCTTTGCCCCCGTCGAATTAACGTTCAGCGTCGGATTAGCCGCCTTGTTCGTCACGGTGAACTTTACCGTTATTTTTGCCCCCGTCACCAAAGAAAACCCCGTTACACCAACCGTTTTTTCGGCAGTTGCGGCGGCGGTGTTGCACGTGCCAAAATAGCCCGTTTTTGTTTGTGATATTCTCTGATTAGTTTCCTCTATTGCCGCTGTCGTAGTGGTTAATATTTCAGCAAGTAGAGCCATCAAGCCCTGCAAAGATTGTTGTAACTGATTTAATCTAATGAGCATAAAAAAACCTCCAATTTAACTGGCTATGGCAAAAGCAGTACCATTTTTCACCATGCGTAAATTACTTGCACTACTTGACGTTTTATCAATCAAATCAGCGTAGGCAGTACCTTCATCAGAATCCGTATCAAACAGATTAAGAGATTTTACCGCGCCTTTGTGCACGTAAAATAAATTGCCGGCAAATTGTTTTATGATATAGTCATCATCTGTCGGCGGCGTGAAACCTGTCGTCCACCGTGCCAGTCCGTCATAAATCCTGAACTCGTCAACGGCACCTGACCATTTAAAAATATCATCATCTCTATTAAATCGCCCAATCTGTATATTGTTCAGCATTTGCCGCGAAATAACTTTGCCACTCCACGTCGAAGTTAGTACGCCGTCGACGAAAAAATAAAGCGCAGAAATGTTGTACTTGTAAGTAAAGGCAATATGACTTTGCTTGTTAATTAAGTTTTTTGATATAGTCCTCGCGCTTTCGTTCCCGTAAACTTGCAGTTGTGTGCTGTCACGTTGGCAAAAACCTATTGTCGCACTATGTGATAAACTGAAATACCAACCGCGACTATTAGCGGCAGAAACATATAGCCAAAAATCAATCGTAAAATCTTGCCCGCCTAATTCAAAAGGCGTTTCTATGTAAATACTTGACTTTGCTCCTATTTTCTTTTGCAAAGCATTGCCCTTGAAGGCGTTAGCGGAGCTTATGGTAAGTTCCCCTAAATTTTGCCAACTATTTCCGCATTCGTCCTTCGTCGCCGATTCATCAAATTTCAGCCACGAAACCAAATATTTTTTTGCGTCAATTTCGTAATCTTCAGTTGTCGGCGCTGTAAAATTACTCGTCCACCTTGCTAATCCGTCATAAATTCTGAACTCGTCTATCGTATCAGCATAAACGTTAAGTTGTACATCGTGAGCCACTCTGTTTATTGTCGTTGTAGCCTGATATGTCAAAGTTCCGTTGGTAAAACAAAGCATTTTTTGAGATTCATGCAGATAAACAATAGCTATATGATTTATTTTGCTTGATATAGCCATAACCGTTCCATTTGCAGTTCCCGCTCCTCGTGCTGTCCACCAATTCCCCGAAGTATCACTCGGCGAAAACTCTATACCAAACAAACCGCGATTGGCTAAAGTTACAGTTTCATCACTCCTGCTTAGATATACCCCGTGCCAGTTTTGATCAGAGTGCCTCCACCAAAAATCAACCGTGAAATCTTGCCCGCCTAATTCTATCGGCGTCGTTGTTTTCAGTTTAGCTCCTGTTAATCCAGTGCCCTTCATAAAATAACTTTCGGTAAGAGTGCCGTTTGAATCATCTGCCCACGTATTCCCACACTCGTCCTTTGTCGTCGATTCATCGAAACGTAACCAGCTAACCAGATAATCATTTGGATTTACAGCCATTGCCTACACCTCATTCCGTCCAGGCAAGCGTGCCTATTACTTCCCACTGCGCGCCGTTGTAAACAAAATCTATTATCGAGTTTTCTTGCAAAGCCTCTGCGGGAATTGCATAACCCCTGTAATAAATTGCCTTAGCCCCCGTCGAATTAATATTCAACGTCGGATTAGCCGCTGTGTTCGTGTTGGTGAATTTAACTGTTACTCGTGAACCTTTCACTAAACTGAATCCTTCCGAGTTAGCAGTTTTCGCGGTTGTTCCCGCCGCCGTCGAACATATTACAAAACGAGGAATCATTTTGTTCAGTCTTTCAACTGTGTTGCGCAACTGATTTAACTTTAGAATCATAAAAATTCCACCTTAAAAAAATAAGCGCAGGACGAAAAGCCCTGCGCCTTGCAAAGGAAAAAATTTATCAGCCTGCGGAACCAAGCACTTCATCAAGCATTGCATTTACCGCGCTGTCCGTCGCAATCCCTACTCCGCCGTCTTTAATCGTGCCGTCTGCGTTTACCAAAACAATATGGTCTGCAGTCGCATTCGCAATCTTTGTCAAAATATTCGCGCCAACTATCGTGCTGTTCGCAATCCCGCCGTCAGAATCAAACAATGCAACATTGCCCGTAGTCGCGCCCGTAACTTTGTCTACCTTCCCGCTACCGTCTACCATCAAGCCGTTCGCGCCGAGTTTCAGCATGTTTCCCGCGTCGGGGTTAATATTAACCTTGACTTTGTACCCGTCGATAACAATCGACGTATCGCTTGCCGTATAAGTATCGATAAGCTTTTCAAGATTAACAAAGCTGTACTTCGTCGTCGGATTAGTTTCCTTGTCGCCCTTTACCGCCAAAACCAAAACCGTTTTGCCGTCCAAATTCGGATTAGTGCTACCAGGATACGTCGCCGCGCTCCATGCGAAGTTTTCAACAAGCGTCGTTCCTGCCTGGTCGAGGAAAATCTCCTCCGGAAAATCGACGGTATATACCGCAGTCTCCGTCGTCGGATTAGCAACATTGTAGAAATAAACCGTATTGCCTTCGGTTGCTACCGAACGAATAGCCGTATTGTCGTTTTCAAGCGCGGTGATTCTGGAATTTACACGCTGTGCAAGGTCTTTCAACCCCTGAAGTTTTACCAATTCATTAACATTATAATCTGCCATTTTTAAAATTCCTTCCATAATAAAATTTTTTATTTAACGCGTTTCAACCGTTGCGCACCGATTGTCGCGTAAAATTCAAGTTAAATCGTGGCGGTAAGTCCTACTTCATCAAGCATTTCGCGAACTTCCGCGTCTGTCGCCACTCCAAAGTTAGCGTCTTTTATTTTTCCATTAGCGTCGAAGAGTACAAAATTATTTTCAGTTGCTCCGCTAACCGCTCCGATAACGTCATTTGCCGCAACTCCACTGTCCGTAAGTTTGCCGTCACTGTCCAGTCCTACCAAATTCCCTTCAGTCGCGTTATCCACAGTCGTGGTCGCCGCTAATCTTTCGAGATTAACAAAATTGTAACTCGTCGCGTTGTCACCGCTTTTTGACGCAAGTACAAGCACCGGTTTCCCATCTAAATTCGGATTCGTCGCGCCTGGATACGTCGCCGCTGAAAAAACAAAATTTTCAACAAAAGTCGTCTTCTCCGCCTCAAGCGCGCTCGCAGACGGAATTTCAATCGATATAGGCGCGTCACTCTTATCCGTCGTCTTGTAAACTTTTATCGCGTTGCCTTCAACTTCGATAGACTTAACCGTCTTCTGCATAGCGGCAACTACGTACTGTGCAAAAACTTTCGCATTTCCTAACGTGTAAAGATTTTTAACATCATAAGCCATTTTATTTCCCTCCATTTTTTTAACTAATCATAAAGCAAGGTACAACGCCCATTTTATCGGCGTACACAAGTTTATTGTTCATTGAGCTACCTGTTGTATTACCACTAACGGCGCACTGGGCATAGAAACGCTCGCCTACAGCTATTGAACGTGTCCACCATTCCATATTTTTTGGGGGGCTACCTCCTTGAGCGAAATAACTGTATCTGCTTTGCTTTGTCGGCTCATGCGTATTAGCACCACCTGTACTGCCCCAACATTCAAACGGGGCTAACGTGAACATTTTATCTGAAGTAGCTGTTACATGTTCTTCAAGTCCAACATATTGTTTGTAATTGCCTGCATAACCTATTCCGTCATGACTTGAACTCCAATAATAGCCGTGATTATCGGTATATTTTGTGCACGTACTTATAACATTTTTCCATTCGGTCGGCAACACACTAAGGAACCCCGTCATAACTGTGTTACGTAAGTGACTGCCGTTCCAGCCTCCTGCAGTTGTTGTGGGATTTTTTGTATTAGCGGCTTCGTGTCCTTCAGCATGCTTTTTTATGTATTGGAACCCGTTTCCATTGTAGTTAATATAATAACGATTACTTAGGATATCGCTTTCATAAGCGAAGGAACTCTTAAAAGCTACAAGTGATGTACTGGTACTAAGCGCAAAGTGTACCGAATGTGCACCGCCACTTTCCAAAGCCATGTTGTGGTCAAAACCCAAAATAATCGCATAGGCTTGCTTATTGTTGAAACTTAATCCGCAACCGGTGTCACCGTTTAAAGTTATAGGGAAGTAGTCGCCGACATTCCAAGTTGAAGGAGCCAACCCTGCGCGTATAATATCCCTAATTTCAGTTGCTGATGCGGTAATTGACGCAGAAGCAATATTAACAGTGCCTTGCGCACTTACCGGTTTGCAATTATCCGTTTCAGATGCGTTAACAGTAAAGGTAATCCTATTGCCAGCAACACCGGAAATATAATTGACGGTGATAACGTTACCTTCAACTGAAGTAGAAATCTTATTATTGGCTGGAGTAACGGTAATTTCGCCGTCGCCCGTGTAATTGTACGTAACTGTACGCGAGCGGGTAGAGGAGCTAAGTGCTATAATTGACGGACTTAAAGTAAGAGTAGGTGTCATTTTACCAATCGTCCATTCAATAGTAACATCATTGGTAGTTCCGTCGCTCCAAGTCGTTGCGTCTTTATTCTTCAAAGAGTAGGTAACATAGCGCGTTCCTGCGTTCGTCGCAGAAACTTCCCCGCTCTGCGTCATGTACGCTGGATTATAATTTTTAACGTCGAGAGTTTGTTCCTCGCCGTTGTAGGTAAACGAAGTAGTTGTAGCTGTCGGCTTAGGCAGTTTCAGAGTGCCGATACTCCAATCGATATTTACGGGCGCAGTTGTACCGTCAACCCACGCAATATTTGCTGAATTAAGCGTATAAGTTGCCGTGTAATTACCTGGATTTACAGCAGAAACATCGCCGCTTTGTATCATGTACTCTGGATTATAATTCTTAACTTCCAAACTATTCCCGCTTGCCGAATAATTAAACGAAGTAGTTGTAGCCGTCGGCTTAGGCAGTTTCATCACCGCGATATTCCAATCGGCGGTTTTATTTGCAGTCGTACCGTCCGCCCACGTGTAATTATTTTTGTCCTTCAGCGAGAAAACTACGGTGTGAGTTCCCGCGTCAATTGCGCTGTTCCCGCTTACCGAAATTAAATTCGTGTCGTATGCAGAAATTGTCGGCGATTGTGCTTGCCCGTTGTAAGTCAAATTGCTCGTTACCGTCGGTACTGCCACCTGCAACTTGCTGACTGTTGCCGTATAAGTAGCACTTGCCGCCGTGTAGTTTGCTGTTTCGGGCATGAAAACTGTTATCGTGATATTTCCGCTTGAGGAGCCAACACCCGTCAAGGTTACCGTATTGCCGCTTAAAGACGCGGTTATCGCATTCTTGTTTGAAGAATCTACACTTAAAGCCCCGTCGCCTGTTTTGGTTACGGTGAAAGTTTTCGTCGCCCCGTAATTGATACTGCCGCTTGTCGGATTTATCGAAATATTTCCCGCCGCCTTGTTTATCGTCCAGGCAACGCTTTTTGTCGTGGTAGTGCCGTCGCTCCAACAATAACCACTTGCCGGCGTGAAAGTCGCGTAATAAGTTCCCGCATTCGTTTGGTCATGATACACCCCGCCGATTATCAGCTGTGATGAATCATAGTTATTCCACGTTGGAGTTTGCGCCTTCCCGTTGTACGTCAGCACCTCCGCCATCGTCGGCAAGGTCACGAAAATTTTCTTTCGTGCAAATGGGAGTTTAACTTTGCCATACGCCATTAAACTACCACCCTTCAATAACGTGATATTCGGCAGTTAAAGCGTAACTCGGTACATTTTTGGCGCGTAACCTTATTTTGCCCGCAAGTGTTTGATTCGTCGGGCAAACTTCAGCGTCTGCCGCTATATCAACACTTACCGGCGCAAAATTTACTTCGGCTATATGATTCGTCGTTACCCCTGCGGCAGGTATATCGTAATAGTATTTGTAGTCTGAAGTTTCATTGTTGTTGTAACTCCAGCCGCTAACTGATATTGTCACCGCGTTTATTTTCGGCTTGAGGACGAATTTTTCAATCACAAAATCACGCACAAAAATTAAACTTCGCTGAAGTTGCGCAATCAGCGGTACAACATTTATTGCTTCCGCCATAAAAACACCTCCTTCAAACAGAAAAGACGCAGATTTTTATCTGCGCCTTCTGTCATTCTTTTTTAGACGGAGCTGAAAATCTCATTTAACATTTCAGTTACTTCAGCGTCCGTCGCCAGTTTCGCCCCACTGTCAATCACATTCCCGTTTGAATCAAACGTCGCTATATGTCCAGCAGTCGTTCCTGTCGCTTTATTCATCTTCCCGCTTATATCAACATATAAGCCATCATTCTTAAGCACGAGCGCGTTTCCCGCCTCCTCCGAGATTTTTACCTTGATTGTGTAGTCGTCCAGCGTGATTGATTCATCACCCGCAGAATAAGCCTTCAAAAGTTTGTCTAAACTCAAAAAGCTGTACTTAAGCGTCGGATTTATCGCATTATCACCCTTAATCGCAAGCACCAAAACAGGTTTTCCGTCTAAATTCGGATTAACCGCGCCAGGATAAATTGACGTCGAAAAACTGAAATTCTCAACAATCGTCGTCTTCGCCTGGTCAAGAAAAATCTCTTCGGGAAAACTAAAGCTCGCAACAGGTGTTGTAGTCGTGTCCGTCGAGTTATAAAAATAAACCACGTTGTCAACGACTTCTAACGCTTTAAATCCTTTATCAGCGTTTTCGTTCACTGTGGTAATTTTATTGTTGACTTGTTCCGCGAATACCTTTAAATTTGATACCCTTACAAAATCGCTTGTATCGTAGCTCATGATTTTTCCCTTCAATCAATCAATACGCTCAATGGACTTGCCCACAAGCGTAAATTCCCCTTGAAATTCATTCACTGCCAATTTGACGAGATGACGTTCAATCTTAGCCGTCGTCAGCGTCTGCTCCGCGATAAACAAATAATTTGTCCCGCGCACCGGTTGAGTTCCGTAGTACGCAACCACCCTGTACCTCGCGCCCGTAAGCTCCGCACTCTCAATCACACTGCGCGCCGTCGCTACTTTCTGCGAAAAATTCCCATTCACCATTTCTTCATAGCTTGCCAGCTTAGTTTCTCCTAACATTTTTTTAACCTCCCTAATTTCCGAATACGTCATTTAACATATCTGTTATTTCGGCGTCCGTCGCCGCGCGGAAATTTAACTGCGTTGAAAACGAGTACGCCACCGATTGGTCAATCAGCGTCGTTATACTTTTCCCGTAAATCATTAAATTCCCGTTTACGTTCAAATCGCCTTCAAGCGTTCCCCCTGTCAGCGGCAAAAATCCCGATAACTCCGCACTTTCGCCGTCTGTGCTCGACGTCTTATACGGTGTTATCTGAATCGGTACTCTTACCCCCGCTTGCGTCGCCTGTACATAGGCGGTCGAATTGACGTATTTCGCATCTTGTTGCGGGTAAATCGTCAAAGTTGATGTCCTTGTGTTGACTACACGAAGGGTAATCGCGATATTACCCATATTTTTCACTATAGCGGAAGTTTCAAGCAGTTGTTTTGGAGAATCGGTTACTGTATCCATTCTCATAAAGCATCACCTCCTTTCAAAAACCAAAAGCGAAGATACCTACAAAAGTTCCTGTAGGCGGTACGGATTTATCCTCCGTATCCCAAGCTACAATCTTCACCGAATTTTTCGTCCTCGTGTCCTGCAAAACGTTAAATACCAAGCTCCTCCTGTCATCAGTCTGCGCCATGAAAAACGGTATGCAGTTAAAGGTATTCGACGCCCTAAAATCAGTCGCAAAATGGAAAGTCAAATATCCGTCAGAATCCGTGTAACCTTCCGTCCATTGGAAAAGTAGCGAATTCTTGAACTTGATATAGCCTGCCATTAAATTGTCATTGAAGTCTACGCCGATTAAATCATCGCATATCGCCTTAACAAAAGCCGTCGTCGCCAGTCTGTTGCTGTTATCCGTAAGTGCAGGAGTTGTCGCCGTCGGACTGCCTGTAAATATCGGACTGTTCAAACTGTTTGCTACTACACCTTGAACAAATTCTGTGTTCGCTATCCTCTTTGAATTGTCCGTTAAAGGCGGCGTCGGCACCGTCGGACTGCCCAACAAATTTAAATTCGTCAAGTCAAGTAACTCCGACGGTACAGTTTTTTGGTCAAGATAATTGCAGTAGTCAAACAAATATTTATCCTTTTGGTCTGAAAGTTTTTGCAAGGCGTCAAATTGTTCACGTAAAGGCGGTTCACTTCCTACATAATCCCAACCCCGCAAGTAATTCGTGCTAGCCCACGTATAAGGCGTTCGCGGCGATTGTGACGCAAAAATTTCCCCGAAATCTAAAGTTGTTGTCGGCTTTGCCAAAAAAAATCACTCCTCTCTAAAAATTCCTTCGCCGAAAGTACGAACATTCTTTTGGTCACTGAATCCAAAATAATAAGTTTCGCTTTTCGGCGTGTTGTACAAGTCCACTAAGTCTGCGAAAATTCCTATTTCAAAGCCTTGCGCATTTCGTTGGTCTCTAAAACCAAAATAATATCCCGCGTGATAGCTTTCCGCCAATTCAATTCCCACGCCTCCTGCGCGTATCATCAAATTAAACGCCTGGAAAATCATTAAGTCTGACGCAGTTAATTTTCTTCCAATCCCTATTTTAATTTTCGCATTGCCTACGTCTTCAACTATAGCCTCGTGGCAGTTGAAAATGTACTTCAAAGCGCGTATCGTGTCATTCACGTTGCATTTAGACGTATTCTTTAAAACTTTTGCCCATAGGATAAGTCGATAAAGCGCATCCGATAATTCCGTTGACGCCAGCCAATTTTCCCCGCTGTCTCTAAACCTTCCTTCGCCGAAAGTCAACGTGTCCGGTTGGTCTCTGAATCCAAAAAAAGGCAACACCAGCACATTAAATAACGTCCTGTCCTTGCCTACAATTTCACCTATTCCGTCAAGTTGTACCCCTGCGCCTGTGTCTATCCATCGCTTTTCCTGCAGGTCGTTCATTGCCGTTGTTATTTCCGCCAGCTCCTCTTCCAGAGCCTCAAGCTCCGCCGCGATTATCGGCTTTTCTTGAAATTGACTGATTAATTTCTCTTTCAAAGCTCAATCACTTCAATTCTGCTTTCGTCAAAAACTGCTCGGTGTCTGCAATCTATTTTAATATTTTTTGCCGAATAAAGACTGGGTGTTTCGCCCGTCGCTGAAGTTATCGTTACGTAACCAACGCCCGTCGTGTTGTTATAAACATCTTGATAAAACGTTTGTACCTTCACATCTTGTCCAACTTCATACGTCGCGCCGCGTTCGAGTATCGCCTTTTTTATATTCTGTAATCCACTTAAAATCTCGTTTACTTCATTATCTTCCGTCGATAATTCAATCTTCAACCAGATTTTTAAATCTACAGGACGATTAAAATAAATCGGATGAAAAACACCTTGAATATCGGTTATCGTTCGCTTTATGCTACCGTATGTGTCAATTCCTGCCGCCTTCTTTTCGAGTATAACCTTGCAAATTTCTTGCGGGTCTCCTCCTTCAACAACAGCCTCTATCGAGTGTGGCGGTCGCCCGTCCGAATCCATTTCATCTGACGTATTTTCGTACACCCTCGCCAAAGTTACCCCGTCGCAGTATTGGTAAATACTAGCGGCTATTGCGTCTGTCATCATTAAACCCCTTGCATAGACGCTCCGCGCCCACCTTTGACGTAATTCAGTGTCCGTTTCAGCATTCCTCGCCACATTCGCCACTTTGTTATTAACAACATCTGTCCAACCGGAATAATTAGTTATAATATGCGTCACCGTTCCTATTGGCGGCGCATTCGCCCCGTAGTTCACGCACTCAAATTTATATGGCGTTCCTATTCTCGCAATATTAATCGTGCTCGTTGACAGCGAAAAAGTTTCCTCCGCGTCATTCATTTCTATCGTCAATCCGTCATCGTCAATTACAAATTCTTTGTCATCAAACTCAAATTGTAAAGCCAACGCCGAAAAAATATCCACGCTCGTATCAGAATCAGCCGCCCTGTAACTCGCTTGCTCCCCGTCTAGATTTATCTGATAAGTTTTGCCCACTTCAACGGTCGGTATTGTCAGATTTATTTCACATGCTTGACTTGCTGAAATTCTTTTATCCACTTCAAGATTAGTGAATATCATTGAATTATCTATTCTTGACGCGATATTTGCCCCGTACGGAATCAACACGCTTTCATTCCCGTAACACGTGGCAATAATCGTCGTTTTTTCTGCCGATATTTGCGCAATCCCCGCTAATCCCGCCGCGTTTGATAGCGATACTCCGTTAGCTGTGCTCGGATACATCGCGTTATAGATTTTCTCTAAGTTTTCCCAAATTTCGGCAAGTGCAAATCCGTAAACACCGTGAAGTTGTCCGAAAATAGAGTTTGCTCCGGTTTCTATCGGTACACCAAGTTTGTCTGAAACTCTTTCATTTAAATCTTGAATTATTTCAGGCAATCTCTTTCGCCTAAATCCTGTCGCCGATAATCCGTATTCAACCAGTGCCATAGTTTATCACCTCCCGCCGCGTTATTAAGCCGTAGCTTGTACTCGTCTCGTATTCTATAACTAAATTTCTTTTCTGTACGTCATAATCAAGCGTTAACGAATCAAGCGAATCAACGCCTTCGACACTTAAAATCTTTTCAGAAATTATCTGTCTTACGTGAGCAAGATTGGGGGTTTTTACTAAAATTTCTTCGAGATAAGGCGTGCCGTCAGTTAAATCTAAAAACCATTCGCCATAAAAAAAACGCAACGTAATTAAAATCTGTTGCGCTATTCTTTCCGCTCCGTCTATCAGAATCAAATCATTGTTTTCAAGTTCCAAATCCCAGCTGTCAAAATCTAAAGCTAAATCATACGCCATTTACCCCGCCTCGCCCGTAGATATATTGTAATAAATTCAAATCCTCCCGCTGTTTCTTAAGAGAAACTCCGTTCACAATTAAATCACCGTTGCTGAAACTGAAACTCGTCGCTCCGATTGTTCCTGTCAACGCACTACCTGTAAGCCTAACAAAACTGCCGTTATGAAACATACAAACGCCGCTACCACGCGAAATTTTTTTAGATGTTTCACGTGAATAAAGACCTGGAAAGAATACGGCGTCATTCAGCGAAAATCTTCGCGGGTCATCACAATTATATTTTTCACCGAACATAAAATCCGTTATCTGACTTTCGGCGAAAACAATCAAGCCGGTATCGCCTTTGTAAACAGGAAAAGTTAAGCCGCTGTTGCCATCATTGCCACAAGGAAAGACTATAGGAACTCTGCGGATAATAGGATAAGGTAACCGCCTGCCGTCTGCAGTCTTAAATTTCCCATAAGGTTGTACATTTACGCAAGGGTCGTCCTTTTCCTTTTCGGGGTCAAGCACCCCAACAACTTTCGCGGGTAATGCGGTATGCACATTCGATAATCTTTCCTCCGTCCACTCTTTCACGACGGTTTTAAATTCGTTATCCGTCTGCATTTAAATCAACCTCCACTAACTCAAGCTCGGTTATCCATTCTCCGCCGTCCAAATTCCCGCTGTGTTTGATTTTTTCGACGCGCATCCAACTTTGCACTCGCCGCGATTCAACTTTGATATAATCTCCGGCTTGTACTGTCGGGGATAACAAAACTTTTATCCGCCAGCCTTCGCTCTTATTCGGCTTTTCCTTCAATTCCTTTTGGTCAATCTCCCGCGCTATCGTCATCAAATCTTCGTACTGATTAGCGTTAATTACTCTTTCGGGAGCACCTATCAGCCCGCTTGACGCCGAAAAAACTATTCCCCTCTGCGCCGTTATCCCGCCATTTAAAATTATCGTCAGTTCGCCATTTTGTATCGACCACGTTAATTTATTTCCCTTGCATACTTCCGATAAAGCGTCCGCCGCTTTTCCGTAAAAAGAATAGCCCTCCGGATAACTCTTGAAGGTAACGTCTTTTCCCAACACCAGCGGCAAATTCATTTCCTTTGCCAGCATTTCTACAATAACTTTCGAGTTCGTGTCCGGCGCAAAATTCAATGTAACCATCGTGTCACGCACCGAAACTTGCCCGTCAGATAAAGTCATCTCGGTCACTACGTCAACGCCTTCATCTTTCGTTTCGCATTCTATTATACTCCCGCTGAATATTTGTAGCGCGCCGCCATTATCCCTGTACCCTGCGTAAATCTCAACCGCCGTATCTGCCTTTTCTATTTTACGAATAGTTTCCTCCGATAAATTTATTATCGTCAGCTTCGACTTGTTCGTTGCCTCTGTCAAGTCTTTGTCTATGCTAAAACTTATATTCAATGCCTCTTGTTCGTCGAGATTATTAAACTCAAATCCTAAATCCGGAAAAACTATTCGATACATTCTCCGCCAATACATTTTTTAATTCCTCCGCAGGTAGATAAATTAATGAAAAAGTTCCCTTTGAAAATCCGTCGCGCGGTATCATCTGATTCACCGTCATAGTCTGATTAACTACCCCAACTAAAAATTCCCCTCGCGGTATCTTGTCCGATAATCGCCTATACTGATTCAACAAAGGAAAATTCGGTACCAGTTTTAATCCTCGTATGATATCCGAATTTCCGCTGTCCCTCAAATCTATCGTCCAAAATCCCTCGTCGCAACCGTCATTCCAGCTGAAGTGCAATTTATAATTCACCCCATCTAAAATCGCCGACGTCACAAAGTCATTCGCGTCTATCAAATCTAATATTTTCATCAGTATCACTCCGAGTTTTCTTTCAAGAAATAGTACGTTGTACCGCTTTCATCGGTATTACTGGACGCAACTTCGTAACCGTTTTCCTTCAGCTGATTTAAAAATTGGTCTAAAATTCCATTGTCAACGTTGCTTTTTGAGAATACCCGACTTGAACCATTCGGATAAATAATTTTAGCATTACCTTCAGACGGATTTTTCAAATAATAATAAGTCGTGCCGTTTTCGGCGTTGGTTGATGCAACTTCATATCCTTGTCCTTTCAGCTGATTTAATCGCCTTTCCAATTGCCCGCTGTCTACAGCCGATTTTAAGAAGTTTATCGTCGTTCCATTCGGATAAACTATCTTCGTGCACTCTTTTTTCGGATTTTTCAAGTAATAATACTTGACGCCTGCTGAATCGATATTCGTCGACGCTATTGTATACCCTTGCACTATTAGCCCTTCCAAAAAAACTTCCAGCATTCCGGTTTTTATTTGGCTCGACGTAAAAGCTCTTACCGTATGATTAGGATAAATAACTTTTGCGCCGTTCGTAGCCGCTGTTTCGGGGCTTAAACTCTCATGAACAGAATCAGCGGCTACTTTTGCTTTTTGCTCGTTGCCGGTAGTAATATCTCCGGATTGTGGTTGAGATATTGCCAGCGTGTTTATTTCAGTCGTCGCCGTATTGTAAATAACTTTTATTCCTGTACCTATTTCCGTCTGCGAACTGTACCCTGCGTCTAGTTCCGTTTCACCGTTTTTGCCATCTGCCTCTGCATTAGGTAAAGCCTCTGTCTTTTGAAACACTCGCCTAACCTGCACGAAAGATAACTGTGCTGAATAAGCCAATCCGTCTCGGACGTTTCGCGGTAAAGGTGCATTTGTCATTACCATATCATAGAAAATTGCGTCGGTTGTCCTTATCGTTATTGGCTCGCCTCTTCGATAAATCTCATGTAACGCGGTGAAAACTTCGGCAAGGCGATTCTGATTGTTCCCTATTTCCGAAAAAAAAGTTACCGGTGTTGGAGTGAAAAAAGCCGTCATGTTCAAAGTTATTGGTTTCCTCGTAACATGGTCGCTTATCGCAAATCCGTCCTCTACCGGATATTGTGTAACTTCATTTTCTAAATTAACCGTCCTCTCGATAATAACATCGCATTTTAAATCTCCGATTGTTGCACGCTCTTTGACGTCGTAAGGAATTTTCGGTCTCGTTGCCAAATTTTTTCACCTCTCACAAAAAAGTACCCGCCTTTATTAGCAAGTACTGTTTATTTTTACGCCGCACCTTTTGTCGCCGATTCTTTCACCTGCATTGACGCAAGTTCTTTCCTGTAAGCGTCCGTATCAACTTTAATCAGTGTAACAAACGCACTTGTCGAATATTCGTCCGTCTCCACCACAACTTTTTCTATCGGCGTCGGGTCAACTATTCTATTCGCCATAGGATATTGCGATTTTCCCGCCTTAAAATCTTCCCAGCAAACCAACATTCCTGCAAGTGAATCCTCCGCCATTTCTAACGCCTCATAAAGTGTTTTACCGCAAGTTATTGCTCCTTCAACATCAGGAAACTCGACTGAATAACCGCCTTCAATAACTTTGTAAAATATCGCCGGATAAACGTATTTCACTTAAACCACCCCTCTTTATCTAATCCCTGCCTGTTTCAAAATCGAATAATATGTTCTTGTGTCGATTTCTTGAGATTGATGACGCGGTATTTGAAATTTTTTGTCTGTTATCGGACTATACCACCATTCGTGATTCGTCCCTTGACTTTCAAACTTGCAACCCGCTTTTTTCACTTTTCTTATCAGCTCTGAAACCTTCGGCATTTTTATCGCTCCCCGCACCTATTTTATCGTTTTTAAAACACTAAATCAAGTCAACGATTAGCATATGCTGTCGGCATTGAATTGCGTACAAAATCTGCCGCTTGTCCCGGACTATATCCCGAAAACTGATTATTCTGCTCGTAAGTATTATAGTTGTAACTCGGCGAACTATAATTGCTTGTCGCTTGATTAGCCGCCGCCTTCGCTGTATTCCCGAAAAATTCTTTTATCCCGTTAAAAGCCCAAGCCGCCGTGTTTATCACTTCAGCAAGCGCGCCAAAAGCTTTTACTGCCGCTTTCCACATTATTTCTATCGCAAAAACTAAGCCCTTGCCGATTAAGTCAACCAAATATGAAATTACTGACGCCGCAGTATCAACCGCCGGCTGTATCGATTCCCACGCATACTTGATTTTATTAATTGCCGCCTCCAGTTCAGGCAGACTTTCAGCAAACGATGCTTTCACTTCTTCCCAGTGATTATAAACATAGTATAAAGCCGCGCCCAAAGCCAAAATCGCCACCATTATGGGTCCGCCTAAAGCCGCAACTATCGTCCTCAAAAATTGCGTTATCAGAGGTAACCGCGCCGTGAGCCATTCACCAATCGTAGCTCTAAAAATTATTGCCAACAAATTAGCAACTGCCCGCACAGGCGTGAGTAATGTCATTATTAACGCTTTTATCTTTCCGCCTAAAAAAGCGAACGGCGTCAAAAGCGTCGTCAACAAAGCTCGTATCGACGCCGCCATACCCGCGAATAATCCGCTCCAGCCGCCCGCGCCCAATAATCCGCCCAAAGCCGTAAATACCGGAACCAACTGCATGATATTGCCAACCAACATTCCCAAAGAACCAAGCACGACTAACAGCGCACCAACAGCTGTCACCGTACCGAAAATCGCCGCCGTTAATTTCGGATGTTCCTTCGCAAATTCGCCTATACTTCTGATTATCGGTGTAAGCGTGTCAGCTAAGTCTTTCAAAATAGGCGAGAAAATATCTCCTATCTGATGTGCCAACGCGTCTATCGCCGATTGTAACAAAACGAGTGAACCTGGCAAGTTGTCTTGCGTAGTTTCCGCCATTTTCGCCGCCGCACCTTCGCTGTTAATTATCGCGTTTTTTATTATTTCTTTTCGCTCTTCGGGCCCCGTGAACAAGGCAAGCGCGCCGCCCATGTGCCACAAACCGCCAAACGCATTGGCAAATTCCATATCTAGGTCTTCGGTAATTTTCCCGCCACTTTCTTTTATTTTTGTGAGAATAGCCAACGCCTTTTTCTTATCTGTAGCCTTTGAACCTGTCAACTCCTCTATCATAGCCAAATTTCTTTCGGGGTCGACTTCAGTAAATTTTGCTCGCCCCTCATCTATAAGTTCCATAAGAGGTTTCATGACGACGTTTCCATTTTCATCAACTTTTTTCATGTCAATGCCGAGAATCGCCATTGCCCTTGCAGTTGCCTTGTGATTAGTTGCCATTCTCGTTGCGATTGTCTGAAAAGCTGTGCCGGCTTTTGAACCGTTTACACCCGAGTTCATCATCAAGCTGAGCGCGTATATTAAATCCTTTTCAGAATAACCGAGATTGCCCGCTACATTCGCCGCATATCCGAAAGCTACTCCCAATTCTTTTATTGTCGCACTTGAATTGGAAACAGCCGCCGCCATCGCGTCCGCCAATTTTGGCGCGTCGCTTGCCGTCATGTGCAAAGCATTCAGAGTTTGTGCGATAATTTTGGTCGTTAAAGCTACGTCCTCTTGTCCTGCTATTGCTAAATCTACCGCGCCTTTCAAGCCGCCGCCTGTAATTTCTTCTGTCTTCCAACCCATAGACGCCGCATAATTCGTCGCCTGTGCCGCTTGTATATCAGTGAATCTCGTCGTGGTTCCGATATATCTTGCGTATTCGTCCAGATTTTTCATAGCCGCCGCCGCGTCTTCCTCCGACATTCCCGTCGTCGCCTTCGCCTTCACCATTGACATTATAGCGTCGTAGTCCATAGCTATTTTCAAGCCGTAAGCGGTAGGAGCCATCATCGCCATTCCAACAGCAGTCGCCGCCGCTCCGCCCGCCGCTAAATTCGAGCCCAAATCTGCGATTGACGGCGTGTTTTCATCATCGTCTGAACCGCCGCCGCCACCGCCTGAACCGCCACCGCCGCTGATATTCCCTTTGATATAAACCCTGTCAGCATGCATGACACGCAAATTTCTCAAATTTACGTCGCTTACATCTATCGCCGGCAATTTTAAATCTGCTACACTTACGTTGCCGCCTTTTACTTCCGTTTGACTGGAAGTTATCTTTGCTATGTTCGACTTCGCGTCCACTTTCGTTGCCTTCAGTTGCGCGTTGCTTGCTCTTGCAGTCAAATTGGTGATTGTGGCTTTCAAGTTGGTGATACTTTCAGTTTTGTCTTTATTCGGCAGTTTGAATCCGTCAACGATAACTTTCGTGCCTTTAACCCCAACATTGCTCGCTTTTGCGTTTAAATTGGTGATTGTGGCTTTCAAGTTGGTGATACTTTCAGTTTTGTCTTTATTCGAGTTTGAATCCGTCAACGATAACTTTCGTGCCTTTAACCCCAACATTGCTCGCTTTTGCGTTTAAATTGGTGATTGTGGCTTTCAGATTATTGACTGTCATGCTTTTTAAGCCGCCACGATTCCCGCCGTCGCTTTTTGCATTGACGTCTTTAATTTTCAAACTATCAAGCTTCTGTTTTAATTTGTCAATCTCCATTGAAGTTTTGGTAACATTCTGCCGAACTTTTACCAACGAACTATTTACCGACTTATCCACAGCTGAACCAAGCCGCTCTAGTTCCTTTTTTAAATCTGTTATCGCGCCTTGTGTACGTTTCAAGCTTGCGTTATCAACATTAAACGTAACCTTCGTCACAAGTTCGCGTGCTGTTCCCGCCATGACTACCACCTGCGCCTTGATTCTTTCTTCATCTTTTCTACTTCGTCAAACTCGGCGAAATATTTCACGTCGGCTTTAAAGTCTAAGTAATTGTTGATTCTTACAAGCTCCGTTAAAGTTACGTTGCCTTCTTTGACGTCAAGCCATGAAACTATTCCTGCGTCGATTGCTCTGTAGATGAAAAGTTGCCGTTCAAACTCTGCGTCAAGCTCTCCTGGAATTGCGCTATTACGTTTTCTATGCCTCTTGCAACGCCAGTTGGGATTCCGCAGAGCTGAGTAAAATCCGCGAAATTTTCTTTCGCTATCTTTATCATCAAAATTATCATGTCAATATATCTGCCGGTGAAAATTTCGGCTATCGTGTCTTCGTCCAACTGCTTAAATTTGTTCCTGTCACCTGTACCGCCTATATCTACAGCGACATATTTTGGATTTAAAAGCATTCTCGAAAGAGTTTCTACCTTATCCGCGTCAAGATTGTCCGAAATATTCAACAAGCTACCTGCAATACCTTCGCCAAAACCGTGTTCGCTAAAGCCAATCGCCGCTCCGCCTATCGCCGGCAAAATCACCTTTTGCAGTTCACCTAAAACCCTTATCCCTTCAAAAGGCGGATATTGCTGGACATAAAAAACATCATTGCCGAAAATGATTTTCTTCCTTGCGAATATATCACGCGCCATTAATTATCGTCTCCTTCCGCTCCGCCTATAATTGGGTCTTCGACTTTTCCAGTGTCAAACTCCCAATCATACGTTGATATTGTTTTCCCCATATCAGCTGAAGGAAAATTTGTAATCCAAGCTTGCTCTGCATGAAATAACGTGCTCCCGCTTAAATCTTTTATCATGAAGTCATACATTCCACGACCGGTTTTCTTGTCAAGGTTATAAACTTCACTCAAGTGCTTATTCGATTTCGACGTTGACGCCAAATGAATTGTGATATGAAAAGTTTCATTCGGGTCAAGCGAACGTCCTACTTCACCGTCTACACCGGTGACTTTTTGCACGCCTTCACCCGACGGCTCCAAACTCAAAAAATCATCTTCGCTAAAGCCCGTTATCTGATGCGTACCAAACGACACTGTAACTTTTTTGGGGTCATACGTCAAAACTTGCCCGAATCTCTGTAAATCAAATATCATCACGCTACCCCTCCTGTTGCCAGCCTGTCTACAATCAAATTGTCGTAAGTTAAATTGCCTCTAACTTCGACGCAGTGAATTGCTCCCGCCAGTCTTGCTGTAAATTCGACGTCCTCTAAAATTCGACTTGCCTTTTGCCCGAATGAAATTTGCGACGAAAGAGGAACCGTTACTGTAAATCCTAAATTCCTGTTGTGGTTTTCATCGTATTCGGTAGGCGCGATACCCCCGCGAGCTTGCCCAAGCTCCAAAGCCGACCTTATCTGCGCTTCAACCCGCGTTATTCCCGCGTCCGTGTACGGTATTTTGTCATTGTTTACCAGCAAAGTAAATATCCGATTGGAAATTTCCTCTACCAACCAATCTCTGAATCGAATAACGTCTATCCATTCTCCTGCCGCCGTCTTCCCGTTTTGAGTTATCGAGATATTGCGGAATTTTTCAAACGTATTCCCGTTCTTGTAGGTGATTGACAGGTATTCAGTTTCTGTGAGCTGTGACGGCGTGACGCCCGCCAGCCGCTTATTAGCCCACGTTTCGCCACCTGGTAAAATCGAAAAACATCTTGCCATAACTGCACATTCGGGATAATCATTCTCTGCGTCTTGATGATAAAACCAAAACGTACGGAAATAATTATTTTTCTGTAATAAATATCCCGTGTCAGTCATTGACGAGGCGTCCTTTGCTCCGTCTTCGTTTATTGCCGTGCCAAAAATTTTAGTATGTGCCTCCGTCCAAGCCGCCATCGCCATTATATCAATTTGTCTGCGGCTCATAAGCATGATTCCGTAAAAATCATTGTCTTCAGCTACAATTTCTGCCATTGTCTTTGCAATTGCCTCTGTTGAAGTTAAAGCACGTGTCGAAAGATTGTCCGAAACTTTTATCGCAAAATCTTTTCCCGCCTTTGCACCTAAAGTCAGCGTGCCGCCACCTATCACCGGATTAACAACCGCGTCCGCGTCCGCCAAAATCAAGTTCGCTATCCCCGTCAAAATATCTTCAACATCGGTGTACCCAACGTTTTTATAACGATAAGCAAGCGTCGTAACATTTCCCGCGCTGTCCTTTGTTAAAGTAAACACGGAATAAGTTTCCGTCTCTTCAATATCTGCAACTGTAAGTTCGACTGCGCATTTCTGTCTGCCGATTTTTACGTGTTTCGGTTTCGGTATCTGCGCGAAATAATCATTCGCCGCTTGAAAAATCGGGTCAGCTACCGTGAACCCGTCATTCATCATTCCGTCAAGCGAAGTATATGTTTGCACCCTGCCTAAGGTATGCGCATGTGCACCGACGATTAATCCTGTGCTGAATCCTTCGCGACTTATTTCCGCCGTGTTAAGCGATATTTGCACGTTGACTATTCTATCAATGTTTGCCATTTTCTCCCTCCTATCAAATCATCTGTCATTATCACTTTTTCTATAACTCCGAGTTTGCTTTCTATTTCCGAATTATACCGAATACGCAATTCGACTAACGCGCGATATTCGTACGTCTGCCCGTCAATCAGCGTCGTTAAATCTTGAATTATCTCGTTGCCGAAAACAGCTAATCTTGCTTGAGAAAATTTGTCGACGATTAAAGGATTTTCAAGTTGACGCAAAAGTTTTTCCAATTCCGCTGACGGGTCTGTTTCCTTTGAATATCCCGCAAAATATTGCACTTCGAGAATCACCGCTTGCGGAACAAAAATTTTTTTCTCGTCGTCATTTTCTGTTTCGCGAATTTCTTCCGCCGCCTCCGATTTCATACCGAATAATCGCAACAGCACAAAAGGCGTCATTTGTCGCGGCATTGTCTGATTAGCCCAGATAACTTTATTCAACGGTAAGCCTAATATTTCGGCTATTACGTCATGAAGAAATTTTTTCTGCTCCTTAATCATCACAATCTACCTCTTGAAAAATTGCGCGGTAGTGAGAAATAACGTTACTTTTAAAAGCGTCGCAACCTATACATCGCCACGTTTTGTCTCGCCAAATTAAAACATCGCCTTCAGTTATTTCCGTGTTCTCCGTCGCCTGTTTCGTCGGAAATAATTCAATATCAGAATAAACTTTCAAAAGATTGATTGTCCTGCCGCCTGGATTATCATAACCCGTTCGCTGTGTTCGTTCTCTCAAAATCGTTGGCTGTACTGACGCTTGAATTTTTATTTCTTGCGATTGCCCGCCAATATAAATCCCGTCGTCATTGACGTGCCCGCCGCTTTTTCGTCGAATAATTTGCGTTGTTCTAAAGCCCATTTTTAACCAACCTCAAATCTAATCGATTTTTTCAGCTTGCCGGTCTCAATCAACGGCAAATCGTGCCCTTTTCTCCGAATTGTTGACGGCGCATTCGGTACAAGCAAACCTTTATCGCCTATGACTTCACGAATATTTTCCACCATCTGCTTGCCCAAATTTGAGAAATTGGCTTTTTGTCCGTCAATTACGTTATCAACTACTTGCTCTGCCCCGTCCAGCCACATTTTTTTATTTTTTTCCGTCGCTATTCTGACGAAAGGTCTTGAAGGAATAAATCTTGTGCCGTATTCATTGTAAATCGCCACATCAACAATCGGGGTACCATTATCTTCTTTTCCTGCGTCTGAAAAAACTCCCGCTTTGACTGATTTTTTGTTTAGCCGTTTTAAGTTTTCCACGATTTTTTTGTAGTTTGAATCTCTTTCTTTGACTTCAACGGGCATGAAAACCAAATCCCTTACGAATTGTAGCCGGAATAATACACATCGAGCGCAGTTGCAGGAATTGTTTGCCGTAAAGCGTCTTATCGAAAAGCGCGTCCGGATTATCAGCGGACGAGGAAATTTCAACATCTCCATATTCGCGCGCCAAATCGCCTTCCTTTTCGGATTTTATTCCCGCTCCCGTGATAAATCCACCCGCCGCTCCGCTTATTCCCTCATTTGAATTTTCAACCAGCGATTCAAGCGTCAAAAAGTGTGCAATTAAAAGCGCGATTGCCCTTTCGTAGTATAGCCCGAAAAACTTTTTACTGCAAAAATCTTTGTAAAGCTCTATCCTCGCCAAAATAAATTCATCGGTTTTGCTTTGATATTCGGGCGCGAAAAGTCTAAACGCCGTTAAAATCTCCTCATTTTCCGTCATTTTCTTCAAGCCTCGATTTTACCTGCTTTGCTGATTCTTCCTCAATTTTTTTCGCAGTCGACTTGTTGACTTCGATTAAAATTTTTGCGTCCAGCATTTTCCCGATAAGAGGAAAATTTTTCTTCAGCGCAGAAATATCGACGTCAATCGCCTTGTTCGGAACAAAAAGCACGTCGTCCGCTTTAATAGCGCATTTGCCTGTATTCAGAATCATTTTTAAGCTCCCTCCGCTTTTACAAACGCCATCGGTAACGTTATTGTCACTCCTATCGCTCGGCTTATACAATTCACGACATATTCAAGGTTACGCACTTGTACGGGAAGTTGACGCAGTCTTTCAGGAATTTCAAACTTGATATAATCAGGGTCGAATTTTCCCGCGATAATCACATTACTTCCACCTGTTCCCGCTCCGTTCAATTCCCCGATTTTAAGCCAGCGTCTAATTTCGGGGTGTACTCTCTTTAAAAATTCGAGTATTGTTAAATCTGAATTGTCATTGCGCGGCGTCGTCGCTATGTGGTTGAAAATTTCCGTCGCCATTATCACTGTGTTCGCCTCTTCAACCTGTTGCGTCGTCTCAGGTATCGTGTCAATAATCTCATTAAAATCACGAAGAATTTTTTCAACGGTTTTATCTTTTATCTTCGTCGAATTGCCCGAACCGTCAGCTTTAAGCGCGAACGTGGTAATATTCGGGTTGTTCAAAAATCCCGTGATATTATGACTTTTATCGCCGTGCCACGCCAAATCATTTAACTTTTGGTCTATCGCGCGCCTTGCCGCCTGTGCCTTGTAAAGCGTCAGGTTTTTGTTCGCAAATCTCGCATTATCAATCTCCACGACTGAATATCCGTAAGCATCGCCGACCGTGAAAACTTTTACCGGTACTTCTTCGCCGAGAATATCCACGCGCTTTAAATCGTCCGCGTAGTTGGAAATTATTTCCGCCACGCCTACCGAATCATAAATTCTTTGAAAAGCCGCCTCTGCTCCTGCAGGTACGTCTGTTTGCACGGGAAAAACAACAAACGCATTCAACGGGGCTTTTTTGATTTCCAATACTTTACTGCGGACGTAAGCAAGTTCACGCGCCAGAAAAATGCTTGCCTTTTCATCGAAATTGTTTTGACTTTGAATATAGGACGCCTCCGTCGCGTCGTAGTGTCCTTTTTCGTTATGAATCCCCATTTTTCAATCCTCCTTACTTGCGAATACGAACACGAACTATTTCGCCTTCGCTCCCGCTGTCCAAAAAAGTAAATCCCTCAATCGCATTTGAACTTGTTGCCTTAACGTACGTCATTTCTTCATCAACGATTGCGATTGAAACTTTGTCACCTGCTGTAACATCGCCGCCCGCTTTAACGTACACATCTCCGAAGGTCATTACGGGAAGGCAATAACCTTCCTCATAATATTTCCCAGTCGCGGGAATTTCCTTGTGCGTGTGAAGGGCAATTCCAATAATTTTTGCAATATCCGAAGTTGTAGCGGTCTTCACTTGTTTTGCCTTATCTGTACCGCGAATCACCGCCTCGCCCGCGTCTATTCCGCCTTCGCTTGCAAAAGAATCACAAACATCAAGCGTAGCATCCGCTTTCATTCCCGCAAAACCTTTTTCATTATCCCTGTACCAATTCATTTTCAGCCCTCCTGCTCATAAAGTTTCGATTCATAGTCAATCAATTTATTCAGCGCGTTTTCTGGACTATCGTCATCACTGTCGTTTTTGTCCGACGACGAATTTTTCAGTTGCTGACGTTGGTTAGCCAGCGCGTCTTCATGTGTCTGAATTTCTTCCTTCGATAAATCAAACGCCGCGTCGATATATTCATCTGATTTTACGTCAAGATTAATTTTGTCTCCGCGTACCGATTTTATCACCGCGATTTTAATTTCTTTATCCGATAAAGAATCAGCCTTTTCGACTTTGTGTTTCGTCGCCACGTTCAAAAGTTCCACGCGATTTTTTACCGCACTGTCGAAATTGGCTTTAAGCTCCGCCAATTTCTTTTCGCCTTCGGATTTTATTTTTTCGTTGTCTGCAAGTGCCGCGTCATATTTCGCTTGAAGTTTATCATTATCTGTATTCAATTCGGAAATTTTTTGATTCAGTGTCGCCGTATCCTCGCGCAATTTATCAACATAAACTGCAACTTCAGGTGCGGCATCGTATTCAAGCCCGCCGTCGAGTTTAATTTTTGTCATTTTTTCAGTCATTATTTTTTCTCCCTCTCCGTTAATTTCTTGTTCTCCGTCAAGATTAAGCCGCGCTACTCCTGCGCGCCCCTTAGGAACAACGGCAACATGATTATAACGAATATTCCTTTGGATAGCGTCATAATGTTCGCCATTTGGCGTGGTACCCGCCGTTTCTTCAAGGTCTAGCGTATATCCGCAACTTAATTCGCGCGCCGTTGTGTCGAGATTGTAAATCACAATTTCGGCGCGTATGCTGTCGCCGTCCTGCTGACCTTCGCTTAAAACTGTTCCCACCGGCTTTATCTCTGCCGCATTTTTCGCGTCGACGAATCCCTTGTGCCCAATCGTTATCGGTTTGCCCTTTAAAGACGCAAGTGAATCAGCGTTAAAAGCTTCTTCCGGCGGACGATACTCAAATCTGTTTGTGCCGTCTTCCTTTTGATACTGAAGAATACCTGTCCGCCCGATTATCGGCGCGTCTCGGATAAATCCTTCCTTCGTTTTTGTTGCCGTTATCGCAACTGTATCGTACCTTTGCATTTCTATTCTTCTTCCTTTTTCGGCGGAATATGAAACCAGCTGAAAAATTCGTCAAGCTCCGTACTGTCCTTAAATCTCCCTACGCGAAAATTTCCATGCTTGTCCACGAAAGTAAAATTCCGCTGATTAAATTTCAAAGTCCCGTCACTCAAAATTTCGTAACTCCCTGCAATTCTTGTTTCGCCGCGCTTTATCGCCGCGAATATCCCTTCCTCAATCGCTTTTTGCGCCGTGAAGAGTTCAACTTCATTATCAATCATTTTGATTCCTCCAATAAAAAAAGCTCTTGCCTTCTTAGCAAAAGCTCTTTTGTGTTATCTCAAAAAAATTCGTGATTAATATCGAACCACAAAACGTTAAAAATATTTAAGTCAACAAATCCGATTAGCCGTTCTTTTCCGGATAACCTTAGCGAAAAAACTTTTTCGTATTTCTCCATGTATCCCAGATTGTTAAATTCATTCTTTTCTGCTCGCGGTAACTCGTCGCCACTGATGAAATGATTATTATTGCCGTGTCCTGTCGATTTCCCGCCCGACGCATTCAAAATTTCCTGCCAAGTTTGCTTTTCGTACTCTTGCAATTTAGCTATAACATGTTCGACGAAAAATCTAACCTCCTTGCATTCTTTCCAAGTTTTATGCTCCCAGAAACAATTTGCAAAAGTCCACTTGAATATTTCTTTGTTCAGATGAAAAGCGTATTTTATGGATTTAGGTCGCGGTTTCGGTAAATTTTGCCGCCCGTATTTTTTCGTTACCATTTGCTCATGTAGTACTCCTGCATTGCCGTTTTGGGAATTATTTCGCTACACCTTTCACCTTGCGGGCAATTTCCCCGCGCGTCCAGCCAGGGCTTTTCTTGATGAACCATATCGCTCAATCGATACGGCGGATAATCTATCAGCGATTTTACCACAACATCAATAGTTTCAGTCTGTTCTTTGTTCAATCGCGAAACGTCAGGATTATAAGATTCCAAAAATTTGCTGTCCTTTAACATGAACATTCCCTTGTGCGCATTGAAAAGCTCCCTGCAAACAGGACCTTTCGCCCAAGCCTCAAACTCTTCCTCAAAAAGCGGAACATCATCCCATACCAACGACATCGCTTGACTGTAGAAAATTAATTTCTGCAGTTTCATCGCTGACATTTCTCCATACTTATCCAAAATATACTTCGCAACATCAAAAACCGTAGCCATAAAAATCACCTTCCAAAAGAAATTTATCAGCGATTTTGTTTACTGTCAAGTATTTTTGTATAAAAAAAGCTTTTGCTTTCTCTTAGCAAAAGCCTCGTCTATCCTCTTTTGCGCTATCTCAAAAAACTTTTTGTCCGTCTCAAATCCGATAAACTTCCTGCCCGTGTTCACCGCCGCAACGCACGTGCTACCGCTCCCGATTGTCGCGTCAAGAACGGTTTTAAGTCCAATATCTTTTCTTCATAGCCTCGTATTCGTCTTGTGTCATATCGCATTTTGCGCGGTTATCAAACCACGAAATTATTTGCAAATTGTCTAAATCCCATGTGCCGCCGCGTGACAAAGGAATTATGTGGTCGAGTGACGGGCGGTCGTATTTGTTGTTGCTCTCGGTAAAAAGTTCAAGCTGTCGAATAAATTTTTCGTCGTGATAGAATTTTTCAATGAAGCGCATGTACTTTGCTGTGTCGAAATGCTCTGAAATTCGGGCACGTGTCAATAATCTGTTTAAAACCTTGAGCCTTTCAATGTCGTCAAATTGCATCAAAAAATCCAAATCAACCGTCCATTGCATATGAGCTAGCATGTTAAGATAGAGCATACGCTTGGTGTGTTTTTTTCCTTTCCAGTAGGAAGGTCGCCCTTTAGCTTTTTCAGAAATGCGCTTCCGATGTTCGTAAGTGAACGGTTCACGAGCGCGCCCTTTGTTCGTAATTCCAACGCCCATTTCAACTAGCCGACGGCGAACAAAATGATGATTTGTATTAAATTTTTTTGCTATCATGCGTAATGTATAGCATTCGTCGACGTAAAGCCGTTTCCATTCCTCATACACATTTATCGCCTCCTCGACGACAAATATACCATTTGTAATGTGTTATGTCAAAGGCAAATCGGTCAAAATAAAATCGACGGAGCCGTCGGGGATTCTCTTCATTCCTTCGAGGCAGTCTTCGTTAAAAATCTGATTTATCATTTTCAGTCTTCCTCACCTTCGATGACGGGTTGCGCCACACATCTACAACGAATTGCCTCACCTGGTTTTTCTTCGTCGTCGTTCCAACGGAAAATGACACCTTCCTTTTCTCTGTGTGAAGGTCTAACTCTATTGTCAAGCATAGTTCGCCAAATGTACCTTTTTATCCCTGCCGCCATTTGCCGATATTGCGTCAATTTGCCATTTAGCTTGCCTACCTGGTCTGCCCCGATTAACGCCGCGCGTTTTTCTGATACGCCCGCCATTTCCTGTATTTCCTTTGTCAAATCAGTCGCAAGTTTTTCTTTGCTTGCCGTGCCGATTATTTTTTGTGATAGCGAAAATTGGATTTTTTCCATAATTTGATTATCAATCGATTTAATCAGTGTCGTATTTTGCGCCGCGAAAATTGTTTTCATCATTTCTAAATCTTGTTTATTCGTTTTTGAACGCGGCTTTACTCCTGCACTTTCAAGCGTTTGTATCAATTCGGCTTTTACGTGTTTATCCACGCGCTTAAATATTCTGTTGATTATCGGTACGGAGGAAACAGCTTTTTCGACTTTTTTCTTGACTTTGCTGACGATATTCCCAAGCCAATCGCCTATTCCGTCGTGATGAATTGCGTTGTTGTAAATCGCGTTAACTATTTCGGGAACAAAACTTTTTATTACGGAAAATTTTTTCTTGACGATTAAAACAAGCATTTTCGCATATTCCCGTTCTATCGCTACAGGATACCGCCATTTTCTTTTTGGAATTATCATTCTTCTTCACCTTCGGGCTTTTCGGCGGGCTCCGTCAAGATTTTATCAAGTGTTCTGTCAAGTTCGTATTCTTCGGCTATTTCGTTGCGTATTTCCATTGCGTCCATCGCTCCCAATTCGTGAAGAATTTTAAGCGTTGACGCCTTAACCGATTGAGTTTCAGCTAACAGCTTTTCAGTTTCCGCTTTTTCTTTTTCAGAGGGCAACCACAGCGGCTTAAATTCGATTGAATAACTTTCCGGCAACTTCAAGTCATATTCCGCCGCGATATTCAAAAGATAAATCAGCCGCGTTAAATTTGGTCTGAGTGTTCTTTCCTGTATCCTGCCAACCATATTGTAATAGTTTTCAAAGTCTGATTCACCTGTCGCACTCATTCCTGCGGGTGAACGCCCGAAAAGAATCGTTGCGGGTATTCCCGTTGACGCCGATAACGCATATTCGGCTTGTTCGATTATATCTTTCACGCCGCCGAGTGATAAATTTTTTCTCTCAAACTCATCTTTGCTGTCAAGTGCGATAACATTTTCAAGACGCCTGTATAAGTCAATCAGTTGCAGACGTTTTTGTACTTGCTGTTCGCCAAAATCATTTTGCATTAGTGCGGTCATTCCGTCAAGTTTCATTATGTCCTGCGAAAGTTTTTCCAGCGCGGCTATCGACAATCTCAAGCTTTCCGCGTAATGTGCCAAATCGTCAGATATTTGCTCTATCACCGTACCGCCGAATCCGTTTCTTTCACGCCGACGCACATTTGAGATTAGTCCTCCGCGAAACATCAACAGACGCGTTTCGTGCACTTCAAACGAATTGCCGTAATAGTTGACTAGAGAAAAAATTTCAGCCTCGCCGAATTTTTTACTTGACGTGTCCGAATAAAAAGTCAGCGGCATTATATCTTCAGGTGAATATATTTCCAGCTTTTCAATTTTGCGGATTTTATTTTCGTTCACCGGCGCATTGAGATTGCCGCCGTCATCAATCACCATTAAAATTGCCGCTCCTCCGTGAAGCCTATCCCAACTTAGCGCATTTGCAAAACTTTTGCTTGCCTCCAAATCTTCAAGTACCGAAAACAAATTTTCCTGCTCTTCATCTTCAACGCCTTGTAACAAAAACCCTGCGCGAAGGGCATCTTCAGCCGGTGCACTGATTATTTTCTGCACTATTCCGTTTTTAGTGAACAAATCGTCATTGTATCGAAAATTATTTGTATGAATCATCGATTGACGATTACGCAACGCATATTCTATTAGCGCGTGATAAAATCCGTCCTGCCGATTATCAATCAAATTAATCACCCTATTCAATTAAATGTTTCCAATCTGAATAGCCGCTCATCAGATAAAGCACGCCTTGTACAAAAGCGTCCGTCACATCTTTATATTTCCCTTTCGGAAAAGTTAAAAGTTCGTTGATAAATTCTCCTACCCACGAATTAGCGGCAGGGTCAGGAAGATAAATATTTCCCGCCTCGCAGTAAGGAGTTATCGAAATTGCGCGCTCTTCCTTGCCGCCTACAGGATTAAACTCTATCAAGCCTGGAATTTCTTTTTTCAGCAACGAAACTATTGCGGGTCCGTTTGCTTTATTTTCTATGACTTTTGCCGTTGCTTGCGGATATTTCGCTGATAAAGCGCGTATCGCCGTCACACTTTCGGTAAATTCCATTTTTTCATTCACCATATCGATAACGTAAATATCTGCTCCGCGTCTACCCATTACAATTCCTGCGCATTTTGCACTACCTTCAGATTTAACGAACGGTTCATCCCAAGACTGAATCAGCATATTCAAACGCGGCAGTTGCTTATAAAATTTCGTAAACCATTCGCGCTTGAAGATACTGCCTTCCTGAGGCGCAGGTCTTTGCTGGTAAAGTGCCGCCCACTCAATAGTTCCGATTGTTGACTTTATCGAATTTAACGCCTTTTCGTCGTATTTCCCCCGCCAAAGTGCCTCGCCTTCTGTTGTTCGTATATCGTAAGGTTTGGCTGTGTCTGATTCAAACGTTGCGGGTAAAGATAAAATTTCCCACTGGTCAGCAGTTTTATCTTTCCTCATTAAATCCAATAATCTGCCCGCTAAGTCATCTTCGTGCCAGCGCGTCATCGTCAGCAAAATGCAAGCGTCTTTTTCAAGTCTAGTGTAAAGTGTCGAGGTGTACCAATCATAAACGCTTTTTCTAACAGTCGGACTATTAGCCTCTTTACGATTTTTAATGGGGTCGTCAATTATAACGTAATTGCCGCCCAAACCCGTAATACCGCCGTCAACACCTGCCGAGCGATAAACGCCTTTGTGCCCGACGATTTCAAATTTATCCGAATTGCGCAGTGCTCCCCCCGCGATTGTGCGGATATTCCTACCGTTTAGCGTCGTATTCGGAAAAAGCTCATAATATTTATCACTATCGATTATCCTTTGAACGTCGCGATTCATCGCCGTCGCTAAATCCGCTGAATAACTCGTGCTGATTATTTTTGCGTCGGGATTTATCCCGAAAATGTATGCCGGCAATTTTCGCGATACTAATTCAGATTTTCCATGACGCGGCGGCATAAATATCATTAACCTTTTAATTTTTCGCTTAATCCACTTATCTAGCTTATCGCAAATTAATTTGTGGTGCCAATTCATGACATAACTGCTGTCGATATAAAGTGCAAAATTAGCCATATTTTGACGCGCCCTGTTCATTATCTCCGATTTTAACGCCTTTTGCGCATTTTCAACTATCGGCGGCGTTAATTCCTTGCAATTTTGAAAGGAGTTTATCCAATTCATTTAACTCACCGTCCGATAACTTTGAAAAATCTAAATTCAAATTTATATTCAATTTGTCGTTTTTGCTCTTGTTATTATAATCTTCTTCGATACTTCTTGACGAACGCTCAATAGATACGCCCGTTTCGAGCATTTTCACCATAGCGGGGAGATATTTCATAGGAACTTTGTCAAATTCCATAGACTGGATAGCTTTCGCGCTTTTTGCCTGTAGCATTTTCCCCAGCCCTATCTGCAGTTCTATCATTTTTTTAAAATCGCGAATTGCGGCTTTTCTAGCCTCTTCGACGATTGAATTATCCCACATTGTGGCGCGATTTTCCCAGTCATACGCTTTAGCCCAGCGGCGAATTATTGTATCAGATTTCCGCAACTTTCGCGCAACTTTTGCGTAACTCCTGTCCTGTAACTCAAGATAGGTAGTAAACGCCTCATAAGCCGCCGAGCTTTCGCCTTTTCTCTTGTACCAATCCTTTATTTTTTCATTTGACAAATTCCTCCTCCCCTTTAAAGAATAAAATTTTTATCTAACGTTTTTAAAAATAACAGCCCGCGAATAACCTTTAACACCTTTAGTCATTAAATCCAGAAATTCTTGCCGCGTAAAACCGCTTAATCTAAAAATCTCCTCCGCCTTCATTCCGAGCTGTTTGCTTATTTCACTTACAGATTTTCCGCCGTCAATCAGTTCCTTTACTATCGCTTTCATCGGCTCCAGCAGGTGAACACCCCTTGCGCGGTTATGCGTGATTGTGCCGTAAATATCTTCGTCGCGTGTTGCGTGATTGACTATAACCACAGGAACTTTACCGCCTAACATCGATTTTAGCGGCTCCTGCCCTGCTATCGTCCACCGGTGATAGCCGTCTATAATCGTATAATCTTTTCTAGCAACTATAGGCAACGTCCAGCCGTTGGTCAAGATTGATTGTTTCAGCAGTTCAAGATTATCTTTGCTGACTTTGTTCGAATTGTAATTGTTAGCTTTAAGTTTCGCGTGCTCTACCCAATGCAACGTTTTCAACGGTTGAAATAAGTCTATCACGTTCCTCTTGTTCCCTCCGTGATACTTCACAAAACTCTATACAAACGTCATTCATAACAGCGCGGCGACTGCGTCCTTTAGGGTCACCTGCCAATATCGCTTCACAGCTACGCTTTAATAATTTTGGCGTCATGTACTCGCCAAACATCGTGATTAAGTGTCGCCAATCTCTCAAAAGTTTTTTCGTTTCCGGCGGAATATTGTATTTCGCGGTATTAAGGTAGAGAATATCATAGAGTTTGGCTTTATAATCGGTGTCATCAGTTTCAAGTGCAGTTCGTTTTCTCGTCTGACGCTTGAACATATCTGAATCATAATAAAGCAAAACGAGATAAGCATTGGGATAACGCCTTTCTATCTTTTCCCACAATTCCGGCTCCGTTTCAGCTATATCCTTCAATCCCGCAACTGTCGTATCGCCAAAAAAACTGCAAAGCCGTAACCGGTTTTTCGATATTCCTTTTTCGTAAAGTCGAATATAAATTTCGGGGAACTCTAGATTATGTTCCTTGATATAAAGCCAAATATCGTTATCCTGCCAATCATAAATCGGATAAATTTTTTGCTGTTGTTTTTTCTGACTTGCCAACGCCTTTACTCGCTGAACTGATTCAGACGCCCGCCAAGCTAGCCGCGATAGATAAGCCATAATAAGCTAGAGGATTTTCGCGAAATTTATCTTTTATCATTAATATACTCCTTTCACAAAAAAAACCGCCTAAGGCGGCTATTTTTTTTGCTAACAGATATTCGGCTATTGCTTGAAAGAATCCCGAATAACGGATTTAAAGGCGTCTCTTAATGCAAACGCCGATTTAATTTCTTCCTCGTCATACTCTTCATGGCGCGGTTTATCCGTCAAACCCAAAAGATAATCTGCTGATACATTGTAATACTCCGCTATTTTTCTAATAAAATCCGCTGATAAACCACCGTTTGATTCATAGTATTGATACATTTGCGGAGTTAAATTCAGATATTCCGCTATATCCTTTTGGGTGATTTTCTTCTCTTTTCTGAACCTTTTCAACGATTCTGTTACAGTCATTTTTAATCTTCCTCTCTATTTTTCCCTATTTTACCACACTTTTTAAGGATTTACAAGTTTATTTTGATTTTCCAAAAAAAATCTTAAATTTTTTTGAAAAAATACTTGACAAAACAAAATAAGCTGGTATAATAGGCACATAAATCAAGATAATCTTGATAATCAAGAAAACAAATCAAGAAAACCTTGAAATAAAAAGTAAAGGAGAAATTAAAAATGATTAAGGTACAAAAAGTTGAAGTCGCCAGGACGCTTATCAGAATGGCTAGTCATGGCACTTTCGTCGAAGAGGTTCCCGCAATTACAATCGGAGGCACTCCGGAAAATCGTTTTTACAAGGATAGCACCCTTAACGTCAGCTACGTCGAAGTCTACGAAAACGGAGTTATCACCAGAATCAACGTTATTAACCACAATACCGATAAAATCATCACGATTGAGATTAGCAACGACGGCGCGCGTTGTAACTATGCAGGTTTTGTTTATCTGATTCGTGATATTACAGGCGACGCGGCTGTACCGTCGAAATTTGAAGTTGGCAAGGTGTATGTTGCGAAAGATATTTGCTACACGGTGATTAATCGTAGCAACAAGTTCGTTACCTTTGAACACAAAACGGCGTGGGCAGCTCTTTCCGGCGGTAATACCACAAAAAAGACGCGGAAAAAATTCTGCGTTGAAGACGGCGTCGAAGTTGTATACATTAGCGGCATCAGTGTACTTAAAGCCGACATGACGCTCGAAATCTACGAGAAGGAACACGACTGCAAATACGTCAACGGCGAGTTTATTAATTGGGATTGGTCTAACGAAGTTCACGAAGTCGAAAACGCGGCTGAAAATCAGGAAGTTCACGAAGTTGACGCGGCAGAAAACGTAATAATTGCGGAGGCAACTAAAAACGGTTTGACGGCGGAAAATGGTTGGGAACTTGATGACAATAACGCCAATTCCCGTTGGTGGGATTATCGTTGCAGTAGTTTACACGTGGGGATAAATCGCCCGCGCAGGAACGGCGCAATATCGGTTGATGTCGATAACAGTGACGGGTTTATCGGTGAATTCGGCAACTATATCTTTCAAGTGATTAATGAATACACCGTAGCATACGGGAATTGGCCTCGTTATAGCAATAATCACCACGTCGAATTTGACTTTGCAGACTTCGCGGACGCGATAAAGTTTGCAAACGACGTCCTTAATGCTTATTCCCATTGGCAAGAAATTGACGCACTTGACGAAATTACCGGCGACGTCGACGCGGCGGCAGAAGTCGAGATTGAAAACGCGAGAATTGCGGCTGAAAATCGGGAAGTTCATGAAGTCGAAACTACAGTAGCAAACAACTCAACTGTATTGACTGAAGATAATGGCTGGACGCCTCACACCTTCGTTGGAGGTAAAATGTGGAGTACTACAATCGGCGGAATTTGTTGCGGAGTAGACTGCTACTCCACCTATACCGAAGTTTGGTCGCGCGTGATAAACGGAACTGAATTTTTAGTTTCTCAATATCGCGAATTTAAAGAATTGTTTCAGCAAGTTGCCGCTGACTATAACGGCGAATTTATTCGCGCCCAATCGTTCACGGTTGTTAGATTCAGTGATTTTGGCTGTGCAGAACGTTTCGCATTGTGGATGACTGGCGAATTGCGCCACCGCTTGTCAATCGCTACCGTAGTCGAAGAAAACACCGAAAACACCACTGTCACCGGCGCAACCGGCGATAGTATGAAGAATCAAACAATCGGCGTTGAAATTGAGTTTACCGGTATTACCCGCGAACAGGCGGCGAATGTTGTTGCGGATTATTTCGGGACAATCGCCATATATATCGGAGGAACGTACCTTACTTATTCTGTGACTGATACCAAAGGGCGCAAGTGGAAAGTCATGCGTGACGCTAGTCTTGACACCCTCCGCAAGCAAGGCAATACCTACGTCAGAACTAATAACACGGATTATAGTTGCGAATTGGTGACGCCTATCCTTAACTATGACGATATTGAAGCCCTGCAAGAGATTGTTCGCAAGTTGCGTAAAGCGGGGGCTAAAGTCAACGATTCTTGCGGCTTGCATGTGCATATTGGCGCGAAAGATTTTACCGCACAAAAGCTGAAAAATCTGCTGAATTTCGTTGCTAGCCGTGAACAGATTTTCTACGCGGCTCTTAACGTTCATGAAGAACGCAAATCATATTGCCGCCCTGCCGATATGCGCATTATCGAAGAGATTAACACAAAAAAGCCCAAAACGCTGGAAGCCTTCAAGCACATTTGGTATAATGATAACGAAGAAACTCACAATCACTATCATGATAGCCGTTACACCATTTGCAACCTGCACGCCTTTTTCACCAAAGGCACAATCGAGTTCCGGATTTTCAACAGCACCCTGCACGCAAGGGAAATCAAAACGGCGATACAGCTCTGCCTGGCAATTACCCACTTTACAAAAAAAGCATCCAAAACCATTTACGGGCTTAAAACTGATAGGTTTAAATACCGCATGACGTCAATTCTTGACAGGTTGGGGCTTAAAGGCGAGGAATTTGAAACTTGCCGCCAACACCTCTTGAAACACTTGACGAATAATAATGCCGCAACTGCTACGATTTAACAGATAATCGCGGGAGGGCTATCACCCAACTGCCCTCCCGTTTGATAAAAAGGCGCGCCGCACACTCGTGACTTTAGTCGTGAGTAAGGCGCGCAAAGCAGATAAGAGAATATATACACCGTCAAAAAGAAAAGTAAGTGGTTGAA
>CAJOFR010000018.1 GCA_905234195.1 uncultured Selenomonadaceae bacterium | reverse complement strand
AAAGTAGAAAAAGTAAGCTGAAGCCGAAAGGTAACAGTGTAGAGGCAACTTGGCATTGCCATTGAGAATAAGGGCGCACGTCAGCGAATAAGGACTGACTTCTACAGAGTTCAAACTTCTCAAGAATCCCCCGCCTTTAGGCGTGGGGAGTGTCAAGTGCCGGATGATTTAGAAACTTTGACTGTATAAAATTTTGGGGGGAGGTTTTTTTATGAATACCAGGACTCATGAAATTATCCGCGAGTATATTGACGTGCTGGTTTATCAGGCGATAAACCGTCAGCTAACGTGGGAGACGAGTGCCGGAGATATGGATATTCGCTATTCGATTAATGATTTGTCGGGCAAACAGTTGCTTGGCGTGTCGTTCAGCGTCCTTTCCACGACGGGCAAGGCGGATCTTACGATTAACGGCGAAACTTTTCGTACGGCGAACAAGGGGATTATTGACCGCGTCAGCATGCTTTTCAGGATTATCAACTACGAGAAAAAAGATAATGTCATTCGCGACGACACTATTCAGTTTATGAGGAAATATATTGCCGACCATAAGTAAGGGATAAAGGATAAGGGGCAAGAACTTTTCCCTTAATTCTTGCCACTAAAAGGAGCGTGGAAAAAATATGCCTGCAGTTGTTATCAGCGGGACGCAGTGGGGCGACGAGGGCAAGGGCAAAATTGTAGACTACCTTGCCGAAAAAGCAGATACCGTCGTCAGATTTCAGGGCGGCAGCAACGCCGGACATACTGTCACGGTGAACGGCGAGGAATACAAGTTGCGCCTGCTGCCTTCGGGGATTTTGTACAAAGGTACGACGTGCGTTATTGCGAACGGCGTCGTGGTGGATCCGGAGTGCATGCTTGAGGAAATTGACGCCATGAAAAATCGCGGCGTCGACGTCTCCAACATTCGCCTGTCCAAGCGCGCGCATGTCGTCATGCCTTATCACAAACTTTTTGACGAACTCAACGAACAAAATCGCGGCGATAAAAAAATCGGCACGACTAAACGCGGAATTGGTCCTTGCTACATTGATAAGGCGGACAGAATCGGAATTAGGGTTTGCGATTTGATTGACGACGAGGAATTTGCCGCGCGGCTGAAAGATATTCTTGCGCAGAAAAATTTTATTCTCGAAAGGGTCTACAATCATGCGCCGCTTGACTACGAAGAAATTTTGAGCGTCTACAAAAATTACGCGGAGAGGCTTCGTCCGTATGTCTGCGATACGATTTCTTTCTTGAACAAGCAATTTGACGCCGGCAAGAAAATTTTGTTCGAGGGCGCGCAGGCGACGATGCTTGACATTGATTACGGCACTTATCCCTACGTCACGGCGAGCCACCCTGTCAGCGGCGGCATTGGCGTCGGCACGGGTATTGCGCCGAAAAAAATTGATAAGGTTGTCGGCGTCGTCAAGGCGTACTGCACGCGCGTGGGCGAAGGTCCTTTCCCGACAGAGCAATTAAATTCTATCGGCGAAAAGCTACGCGAAGCCGGGCACGAGTACGGAACTGTTACGGGGCGTCCGCGTCGGACGGGCTGGCTTGATGCTTGCGTCGTGAAGTACGCCGGGCAAATTTCCGGCATAGATTATATGGCAGTCACGCGCCTGGATATTCTTGACGACTTCGACGAAATTAAAATGTGCGTCGGCTACAAAATCGACGGCAAAATTCTTGACGAGATACCCGCAAGTTTGAAAGTCCTCGCGCAGGTTGAGCCGGTCTACGAAACTTTTGCCGGCTGGAAGAGCGATATAACGAAGGTGCGCAAATACGACGACTTGCCGGAAAACGCGAAAAAATATCTTGAGCGCATGGCGGAGATCACGAATATTAAGTTGGGGATCATTTCTGTTGGTCCCAATCGAGATCAAACAATCATTCTTGAAAAAATTTTTTGAGCAAAAAAATTAACCGACGTGTTCAAAATTGAACGCGCCGGCTTTTTTATTTAGGGGAATTAAATTTTACACGTTGACGCCGTAATTTCTGCCGAGAGCCGCGAGCCCGCCGCTGAAGCCGCTGCCAATCGCGTTGAATTTCCATTCGCCTTTGTTGCGATAAATTTCGCCGACAACAACAGCCGTTTCGACGGAAAAATCTTCGCCCAAATCGTAGCGAATAATTTCATTGCCGGTCACGTCGTCAACAACGCGGATATATGCGTTTTCAACCTGTCCGAAAGTCTGATTGCGCGCTTCGGCGTCGTAGATAGTGACGGTGAAGTCAATCTTCTCGACGTTCGCGGGAACTTTTTCGAGGTCGATTTTAATTTCCTCGTCGTCGCCTTCGCCCGCGCCGGTGAGGTTGTCGCCCATGTGTTCAACGGAGCCGCTTTTGTGCTTAAGGTTGTTGTAGAAAACAAAATCTTCGTCGCTGTTGACTTTGCCGCTTGCGCCGAGCAAAAATGCCGCCGCGTCCAAGTCAAAATCAAAGCCGCCGTCGTAACGTTTAACGTCCCAACCAAGACCAATCAAAAGTTTTTTCAAACTGGGATTACCTTTCGTCAAATCAACTTTCTGACCTTTTCTCAAACTGATAGCCATTTTTTTGCCTCCTAATCTCTAAAAACTAATCCTTCCTGCCGGATACCCACTGCAAGCCCCAATCAAAGTCCTCGTCCATTTCCTTAGAGTCATGATAAAAATTGACGACCTTTTCGACGCTGAAAGTATTGCCGACATTTTCCAGCAGAGCTATCGCGCAGGTGTGCAGATTCGAGCCGTATTCGTCCATGCGAACGACAAGTTCGGGACTGCCCGGACATTTTACGGTGACAACGCCTTTCGCCTCCTCCCAATTCGCCGCGCCCTCGTAAATGAAGGTGAAAACCAAAATGCGCTGAATTTTATTAACAAACTTTCCGTTGACGCGAATAGTTTCGCCCGCCGCAACGCTGCCCGTTCTGTCGTCGCCGTCAAGGGAAATATACGGCGGCCGCGTCAAACTCCCGAAATGTTTGCCCAGAGCCTGAATCGCGCCGATAGAGCCGTCCTTCAGCTCGAAGAGACAACACAAATCCAAATCAATGCCGCGACTGAAAACGCGCCCGAAAAATCCCGTGCGCTCCGGCTGATTCCAATTCAGATTGATAACAATTTCTCCGAGCGCGCCATCTTTTTTGACGAGATTAATTTTTTGCCCCTTGCGCAGTTCAATTTTTTTCGGCGGCGGCGGATTTTCTTGACGAGTGTCAATTCTCGTCGGCGGGGAAGATTTTTCGCGGCGGGTATCGATTTTCGGCTTGTCGGAATTAATTTTCGGCGGTTCCGTCGGGGGAGCGGTCATTTCGTCGCTGACTTCGATGCCGAAATTTTTGCACAGCGCGGCAAGACCGCCACTAAACCCTGCGCCCGTTGCGTTGAACTTCCACGCGCCCTTGTGCCGATAAATTTCACCGAGCACAATCGCAGTTTCGACGGTAAAATTTTCCAGCGGAAAAGTCGCAATTTCCGAGCCGGAAGAATTTTTCAGCCGCAAGACCGCTCCGCGAATCATGCTGAAATTTTGCTTGCGAACGTCCGCATCATAAATCGTAGCGGTCAGCGAAATTTTTTCGACGTGGCGCGGGATTTTCGTCAAGTCAATCTCAATCGAATCATCACGATAGACAACGCCGCCGGAATTGTGGCGCGGGTTGCCGTAAAAAATAAAATCCTCATCCCCCGCAACTTTTCCGTTCGCGCCCGCCAAAAAAGCCGACGTGTCAATATCAACCGCCGTCGAATTTTTTTCAAACCTTATCGACAAAAAATTTTCGTTGAGTGGAATTTTTTGCCCCTTGCGAAGTTCCATAATACCACCTACCCTGAAAATACTTTAAGCTTCTGCGTACAACAACACCTGCAAAAATTTTTCAATCCCATTCGGCGCGTAGTTCCTCTTGAAAAAAATGTAGCGGTCAGCTTTTTCACACCAAAACTTATACGCCTCCGCCTCCGGATTTTCCTGCATCTCCTGTTCGATATTCAAAAGCCCCTGCGGACTAAAACCGAGCGTCTGAAATAAAATCGGGTAAATCTCTTCCGCGCACTGCGCCGCAAGCCGGTCTTTGTAATTGAAAATCAAATCGATTTTGGAAACGACGCCCGCCATGTTCGCATAAATTATCAGCGTCATATCGTGATTCTTCGGACCGCAAAACGCAATGTACACGTCGTAAGTTTCGTCCGACATGAGAGGATCCGCCTTTAGGTTGCCGCCGATAGAAATATCGTAGCGGAAGTTGGTATTGCTTGCAACGTTGTTGTACTCGTGGACGAACTCCCCGACGTCGTAATCGCTGATTTGTACCGGCTCCATTGCCGCGCAATTTTTCGCCGCCGCAACCATAATGATAGCACTCAAGATAAAAATATTCAACGCCCCGAAAATTTTCATGATACCGCCTCAAAACTTCTGCTTATCGCGCATGGCACGTTCAATATCGCGTTTGGCAGTTTTTTCGGCGAGAGCTGCGCGCTTGTCGTAGTTGTGCTTGCCGCTTGCTAAGGCGAGTTCCATTTTCGCGCGCCCGTTCTTAAAATAAATTTTCAGCGGGACAAGAGTAAAACCTTTTTCGCGCGTCTTGCCGAAGAGTTTTAAAATTTCTTTCTTGTGCATCAAAAGTTTGCGCCGCCTCAAAGGATCGTGATTAAAAATATTTCCCTGCTCGTACGGGCTGATATGCATGTGTTCGACAAAAATTTCGCCGTCCTTCACTTCGGCGTAGCTGTCCTTCAAATTCGCCTTGCCGACGCGTAGACTCTTAACCTCTGTTCCCTTAAGCTCTATTCCCGCCTCAAAAGTTTCGTGAATAAAATAATCGTGACGTGCCTTGCGATTTTCGCAGGCGATTTTAATTTTTTCTTTGTCCTTCATTTTAAACGCCGTCTTTCAAAAAGAAGATTGGATAATCAACGCCAAACTTTTGTCCATCTCGTCTTCCCAGTGGATATTGTACGCGCGCGCAGGAGTTTCCACGCCCCAGTTGTCAAGCTTGACGTCGATATACTCGTTGCCGTCCTTAGAAAGTTTTTTCACGGGACAACCTTTGCAGGGCGCGTCGAGATTGTGGAAACGTTTATAACAAGTCTGCTCCATCGCGGTAGAAATAATTGTCTGGCGAATCGTCGAGTTGAAAAAAATCGGCTCGTAAGTCTCTTTATCGACGACATAAATAAATTCCTGCATGTGATCCAAAATATTTTGCAGGTGTTTACTCATGCGCTCCGAGATATTATCGTTGCGGTGGTCAAGCAAAATATTTCCGAGCAACACGGAAAAAACGCTAAGCTTCGACAATTCCTCTTTCTCGAAAATTCGCGGGTGAGCACTTTCAAAAGCGACACTGCCGGCAATTTCACTGCCGCGAGCTATCTGCGAATGAGCAAACGCCCCCAATTTCAGCGCGCTGAAAACTTTTTTGTCGTTGGGATATTTCACGGCGGTGTCTTCGCAAATGGACATGACGCCGTAAGGAGTGGGGCGGTAGTTCGCGTCGATAATAAAGTAGCGTCTTTCGAGGAGATCCGCATAATTTTGGCGCGCCTCCTTCGAGACAATGGAAAAGCCGTTCGGACTCAACCACTCAAAAGAATTTACATAGCGGTTGGAGCTGCGCTCGTACCTAGCCACGGAAATTCTATCCAAATTAAATTGCTTGCCGAACATAGCCAGGCAGACGGTTATAGTCATTTCGGGATTCTGCGTTTCGTAAAGCATATTCAAAATAAATTCCAGCATGTTATCTTGGAAAGCCTTTTGGCGGATATCTTCGGCGTGTTGAGGGTCGCGGCTGGAATCAACCGCCAAACTGCGCCCGATTAAACTTGAATGATAAATCGAGTACTGATTTTTTCCACGAGACTTTGAATTATAAAGCGCGCGGTCTGCACGTTTAAAAAGTTCGGTGTAAGTCGTGCCGTGTTCGGGATAAAGCGCGATACCTATGCTCACCGAAAAAGGCAAGCTTTCGTTGTTACTTTCGTAGTGGCGGTCGAGATTTTTCAACAGTTCGACGCAACGTTTTTCCAGGACGTCCTGCGAAGGCATCTCGCGGAAGAGAACAACGAACTCATCGCCGCCGATTCTGCCGACAATATCTTTTTGCCGGAAAATCCCGCGAATCTCGTGCCCCATATCCGCAAGGACGCCGTCGCCGAAAAGGTGCCCGAAAGAATCATTAATCGCCTTGAATCCGTCAGCGTCGATAATAATCAGCGCGGGCGGCAGGTCTGTAGGCGTCAAGCTGTTCAAATATTCTTCGATATGTTTTTGCGTCGCCACCTTGTTAAAAAAACCGGTGAGTACGTCGTGTTCGGCAGAGTGTTGGAGTTCCATTTGCCAGAGCTGCTTGACGTTGATATTGCAGATACAGCCGAAAGCGATTTGCGGACCGTTTTCGTCGAAGTACAGGAGTAGGCGGAACTCCGCCCAAAGGTAGCCGCGCCCCTCCTTGCCGCGAAGACGAATTTTGTTGCTGAAAAATTTATAATCGTTTTTTGTATTTTGGAGCCAAAACATTTCGTCGAAAAACTTTTCAAACTTAGTTTTATCGTCGGGGTGAATAGTTTTCCCCCCGAAAAAAACTGTCGACGCGGGAGCGGCAATTTGCGGCAAATCGTAATCGGATTGTTCGACGGGGGAAGTAAATTCCATGCTGTCGATTCCGATTTTCCAGGTGAAGTAAATTATATTATCAATGTTGTTCAACGTGCGGTAAATTTCCGTGTCGAACTCCGTTGGAATTTTAAAATTTGAATCTGTCATAGGAAAAAGCGGCAAAAATCCCTGCCGCTGTCACCTCCTCGCCTCTTGTTGTGGGGTATATTTTACCAAATAAAGAGAATTCTATGCAACATAAAAATAATGAATAATTTCAATGACCGACCATTTTCGTGCCGACGCTGCCGATACGAATTTCGTTAAGATTGAGTTCAGTTTCGCGCAGGGAATTTCTCAAGTCCGCGATATAATTTTTGAACTCGTTGGCAACTTCGCGCTGTGAAAAATAAAATCTCATATCGAGTTGAGTTTTTTCGTAGACGCGGAAAATCATTTCAGCCGCGCCGATATTATCAGTGAGGACGCAAATTCTGACCCACGTCTCCTTTTTATCGACGCCGATTTCTTTATCGTGCTCGTTTTCGTCGTAGACGCTGAGATAAGTGGGGTAGCTGGTTTCGTTATCGCCGAGATACAGCGGGAGCATCATTTGGAAGGAGCGTTGATTTTGGACGGTGGCGTTATCGCTACTCATGGCGTTGCGCATTGCATTGGCGAAGTCCGAAACGTCACGACCTGCGCGCTTGAAGGCGCGGGCAGTCATTTGCGTGGTGAGCCCTGCCATATCGCAGAGTTGCATAAAAGCCCAAAGTCGCGGCAAGTCCGGCAATTTTTGTTGGACGGCGGCTTGTTGGACGGTGACGGGGACATTTTGTTGACAGAGGCGCAGGAGATTTTGCAAGTGGCGGGCTTCGCCTTCGGACATCATCGGCTGGGAGTTGTTGACGAAATTTTGGAGCATGGCGGTTTCGCGCGGATTCATTTCGGTGTTTCGCATGAGCATTTGCGCGAGGCTTTTCATGGCGTCCATTGTCTGCGGGGTGTTCTGCAGTGGCTGGCGGAGGAGCGTAGTTTTTGCCGCCTGCATTTGTTCTTTCATGTCCTGTTGCCGCGAAAAGAAATCGTCTTGTTGCGGCTGATTCTGTTGGACTGGCTGATAATTCTGATTCTGCTGTAAGGGTTGCTGTTGACTTTGGAAATTATTTTGCGGTTGCTGGAAATTTTGCTGGGTCGGCTGATTCTGATTCTGCTGTAAGGGTTGTTGCTGACTTTGGAAATTATCTTGCGGTTGCTGGAAATTCTGTTGAGTCGGCTGATTTTGATTCTGCTGTAAGGGTTGCTGTTGACTTTGGAAATTATTTTGCGGCTGCTGGAAATTTTGCTGGGCAGGCTGATTTTGATTCTGCTGTAAGGGTTGCTGTTGACTTTGGAAATTATTTTGTGGCTGTTGAAAATTTTGCTGGGTCGGCTGATTTTGATTCTGCTGTAAGGGTTGCTGTTGACTTTGGAAATTATTTTGCGGCTGCTGAAAATTTTGTTGAGTCGGTTGATTCTGATTCTGCTGTAAGGGTTGTTGTTGACTTTGGAAATTATTTTGCGGTTGCTGGAAATTTTGCTGGGCAGGCTGATTTTGATTCTGCTGTAAAGGTTGCTGTTGACTTTGAAAATTATTTTGCGGTTGCTGGAAATTTTGCTGGGCAGGCTGATTTTGATTCTGCTGTAAGGGTTGCTGTTGACTTTGGAAATTATTTTGCGGCTGTTGGAAATTTTGCTGGGTCGGTTGATTTTGATTCTGCTGTAAAGGTTGTTGCTGACTTTGGAAATTATCTTGCGGTTGCTGAAAATTTTGCTGGGTCGGTTGATTTTGATTCTGCTGTAAAGGTTGTTGCTGACTTTGGAAATTATTTTGCGGTTGCTGGAAATTTTGTTGGGTCGGCTGATTTTGATTCTGCTGTAAGGGTTGCTGTTGACTTTGGGAATTATTTTGTAGCTGTTGAAAATTTTGCTGGGTCGGCTGATTTTGATTCTGCTGTAAGAGTTGCTGTTGACTTTGGAAATTATTTTGCGGCTGTTGGAAATTTTGCTGGGTCGGCTGATTCTGATTCTGTGGCTGGAAAGTCTGTCCTTGATTCTGGTTTTGCGACAAAGGCTGTTGATTTTGATTCTGCGGCTGGAAATTTTGTCCTTGATTCTGATTTTGCGTCAAGGGCTGTTGGTTTTGACTATGCGGCTGGAAAGTCTGTCCTTGATTCTGATTTTGCGGCAAGGGCTGTTGGTTTTGATTATGCGGCTGGAAAGTCTGTCCCTGATTCTGGTTTTGCGACAAGGGCTGTTGATTCTGATTCTGCGGCTGGAAGCTGTTGATTTTGATGCGGTTGGAAATTCTGTCCTTGATTCTGATTTTGTGACAAGGGCTGTTGATTTTGATTCTGCGGATGAAAATTTTGTCCTTGATTCTGGTTTTGCGTCAAGGGCTGTTGATTTTGATTATGCGGCTGGAAATTTTGTCCTTGATTCTGATTTTGCGGCAAGGGCTGTTGGTTTTGATTCTGCGGCTGGAAAGTCTGTCCCTGATTCTGATTTTGCGTCAAAGGCTGTTGATTTTGATGCGGTTGGAAATTCTGTCCTTGATTCTGATTTTGTGACAAGGGCTGTTGATTTTGATTCTGCGGCTGGAAAGTCTGTCCCTGATTCTGGTTCTGCGGCAAGGGCTGTTGGTTTTGATTCTGCGGCTGGAAAGTCTGTCCCTGATTCTGATTTTGTAAGGGCTGTTGATTTTGATTCTGTGGCTGGAAATTCTGACCTTGATTCTGGTTCTGCGACAAGGGCTGTTGATTTTGATTCTGCGACCGGAAATTCTGACCTTGATTCTGGTTCTGCGTCAAGGGCTGTTGGTTTTGATTCTGCGGCTGGAAAGTCTGTCCTTGATTCTGATTTTGTAAGGGCTGTTGGTTTTGACTATGCGGCTGGAAAGTCTGTCCCTGATTCTGGTTCTGCGTCAAGGGCTGTTGGTTTTGATTCTGCGGCTGGAAATTCTGTCCTTGATTCTGATTCTGCGACAAGGGCTGTTGATTCTGATTCTGCGGCTGGAAATTCTGTCCTTGATTCTGATTCTGCGACAAGGGCTGTTGATTCTGATTCTGTGGCTGGAAATTCTGTCCTTGATTCTGGTTCTGCGACAAGGGCTGTTGATTCTGATTCTGTGGCTGGAAATTCTGTCCTTGATTCTGGTTCTGCGACAAGGGCTGTTGATTTTGATGCGGCTGGAAATTTTGTCCTTGATTCTGATTTTGTGACAAGGGCTGTTGGTTTTGACTATGCGGCTGGAAATTCTGTCCTTGATTCTGGTTCTGCGACAAAGGCTGTTGGTTTTGATGCGGCTGGAAATTTTGTCCTTGATTCTGATTCTGCGTCAAGGGCTGTTGATTTTGATTCTGCGGCCGGAAATTTTGTCCTTGATTCTGATTCTGTGGTAAAGGCTGTTGATTTTGATTCTGCGGCTGGAAATTCTGTCCTTGATTCTGATTTTGTGACAAGGGCTGTTGATTTTGACTATGCGGCTGGAAATTCTGTCCTTGATTCTGATTCTGCGACAAGGGCTGTTGATTTTGATTCTGCGGCTGAAAATTCTGTCCTTGATTCTGATTTTGCGGCAAGGGTTGTTGATTCTGATTATGCGGCTGGAAATTTTGTCCTTGATTCTGATTTTGCGGCAAGGGCTGTTGATTCTGATTCTGTGGCTGGAAATTTTGTCCTTGATTCTGATTTTGCGTCAAGGGCTGTTGATTTTGATTCTGCGGCTGGAAATTTTGTCCTTGATTCTGATTTTGCGGCAAGGGCTGTTGATTTTGATGCGGCTGGAAATTTTGTCCTTGATTCTGGTTTTGTGACTGCGGCGGCGTTTGCTGGAACCCCTGCGGCATCTGCCGCGACTGCTGATTCTGAATGATCTGCTTAGCCTGCGGCGAGGCATACGGGTCGTCATACTGCCGGTACATGGACTGCAAAAGCCGCTGTGTTGCCGTTTGGCGCGGCATCTGTTGTCCCTGCTGTTGTTGCTGAGGTTGTTGCTGATCTGAAGAAGTCGTTTCGGCGGAAGGGCGCGGCATAAAATATTGTACGAGCTGTTTTAAAAATTGCATCCCCTCCGATTGTTGCGGCTGGGTGATTGGCATTGTCGGGGACTGCGCGAGCTGTGCTAACATATCGTACAGTGCCGGCGGAAGTTGGTCGGCGTTTTTTGAATCCACCAATTCAAACGCCGCCTTCGACATCAAAACCGGCTCCAGTGCACTGCCGCCGCGTTCCGAGACTATTAAATTTTTGAACTGCGTCAAAATCGTTTGAGTTTCGTCGCTCAACTCCATAGAAAATCCTTTTTCCGCAAGCGCGCCAATTTGTGACAACATCCGCGCAAAAGTCGACAGCTGCTCCATTGAAAACCTTTGACTTTCAATCGTGCTGCCTATCCCCTGCGAAAGTGTCGCGTCCATAGAAAAAGCTTGTTGCAAAATATTTTTGACGACTTGCCCGACTTCCTGCGGTAGCCTTTCAATGCCGAATTTTTCCTGCGAAGCAATTTTCGACAAAGTTCCCGTCAAGTCTTGAATCGCCGTCTTTAATGAAACATTAGTCTGCGGTCGAAAACCACCGGCAGATCCGCCGTCGTCCCGCCGCTGAACGCCATCAACCCCGCCTGTCGGTCGCTCCGGAGTTACAGGGCGAATCCCTACGGCTCCTGCATTTATCGGCATTGTAAACGCTCCTTCCCTAGAGGCTATCTATTCCCGTATTCTCTTATCTCTTTTCCCGCCAAAATACTCCTCACCGGATCGAAACTGCGGCGGTGCAGAGGCGTATATCCAAATTTTTTTATCGCCTCAAAATGTTCCTTCGTGCCGTACCCGCGATTTCTGTCAAAACCATATTCCGGATATTGTTCGCTCCAAACGTCCGTCAATCTGTCACGAGTAACCTTAGCAACAATCGACGCGGCGGCAATTGACGCGGAAAGCGCGTCGCCGTGAATTATCGAACGAGTTTTTATTTCACCCTTGAAGTCCAATTTCATCGCGTCCGTCAAAACAAAATCCGGCTTGACGTGCAGGGCTCGTATCGCGCGATACATTCCGTTAATCGTCGATTGATAAACATTGAGCGTATCAATCTCTTCGACGCTGACCAAAACTGAAGAAACACTTATCGCCGCCGTAACAATCTCGTCATAGAGTTTTTCACGGACGTTTTGCGAAAGTTTTTTCGAGTCGTCGAGCTTTTCAAAATACTTGTCCTGTGGCAAAATAACCGCAGCTACTACCATAGGTCCGACGAGAGAGCCACGCCCCGCCTCGTCAACTCCGGCAATTAATTTGTAACCTGCCTTGACGGCCTCGTCTTCAAAAAACCAAAGTTTTTCGACGCGTTCTTTATCTGCGTCGGTATCAAAATGCCTCGTCATACACAGTTCGTCGCAAAGAACTCCCCGTTAAATCGGTGGGAGGAGTGCGGCTTTGCCTCCTTTACAAAATCTTTTTCCTCTGTTAGACTAATCCGGATGTTTCCGTTAATTTTATCAACCAAAACAAAAATTGTAAAGCCGCAAGGTTTATTTTCAAAAACTTGCCCATATTTAAATTTTCGTTTAGAATAAATAAAAGTCGTAGCATATATTTTAAAATGGAACGGAGAGAAGTTTTGTGGCGGGAAAAACTCAATTAAAATCGCTGATACTCACGGACAGCGCGGGGAAGGCTCGCGCCATTAAAAAATTTGTCGGAAGGCGTTATCTTGTCGCGTCCACCGACGGATTTTTGAAAGACTTGCCGAAAAGCCGAATCGGTATCGACGCGGAAAATAATTACGCGCCGGATTATATCACCGTGCGCGGCAAAGGTCCCCTGCTCAGGGAACTCAAGCGAGAAACTCTTAACGCGCGAAGAATTTTTCTGGCGATGAATCCCGATGCGCGCGGAGAATTTTTGGCGAAACAGTGCTGTCAACTTTTCGGCGTCAATGAAAAATCTCGTTGCCGTATGGATTTCAACGAGCTGACGAAAAATTCTGTGCTTACCGCGCTGGAAAATGCCCGACCGATTGACGATAAACTTGTTGACGCTTTTCAGACGCGGCAAATTATTGACAAGTTCGTCAGCCACAAAATCGGCGAGTACCTTTCTTACAAAATTTATCGCGGAGTAAAAGTCGGCAGGTTCCGCGCGATGCTCCTGAAAATTATCAGCGGCGATTTGCCCGGCGGTGAGTTCAATGTCAAAAAAAATTTTACCTTCGGCGTTTTGCAGGAGCTGGCTCTGAAGGAATTAAATTTTTCCGCGACGAAAACCCGCTTGGTTTTGGATCAGCTTTACGAAGGTTTGAACTTCGACAAAGAAGGATTCGGCGGGCTCGTCAAATATCCTTATCACGGCGAAATTTTTCTGACTACCGAAGAGCGCAACCCCGACGACGTCAAAAATTATTTGACCGACGCGCAATTCAAGCTGTACAATCTGATTTATTCGCAGGTCAACGCCGGAACAGTTTCCGTGAAAATTCAGCTGAGCGGTGAACGCAACGAGGCCGCCATTTTGGCGACGCTGGACAATCTCAAAATAGATTGGGCGGAATTTTATTCGACGGGCATTAACAGTTTGATTAAGCGGCGGTATGTTGCGCTTGAAGATTCCGTTTTCAAAGTCACCGAGATGGGCAAAAGAGTTTTGGGCGCGCTGGACGGTTTCTTTGACGAAATTTTTAGCGTCGACTCCTACAACAAAGTTGCCGCGCAGATTTTTGCCGTCGCTGACGGGCGCGCTGAAAAAAATTCTGTCATCGCGGGCTATTGTGACAAGTTCATGAAAAGTTTCGGCGCGGCGATGGATTCTCTGGGTGAAGACGCGAAGCCGCAGGAGGAGCCGCTTATAGAGACGGACGAGATTTGCGAAAAGTGCGGGCGTCCCATGTTGATTAAGCGCGGGCGGTACGGGCAATTTCTTGCTTGCTCCGGCTACCCCGAATGCAAGAACGCCAAACCGATTGTCGAGTACACCAACTACAAGTGCCCGAAGTGCGGCGGGAGGATTACGCTCAGAAATTTTGGGAAGAATAAAAATTTGTTCCTCTGCGAAAATTCTCCGACGTGTAATTTCATGACGTGGGACGAGCCGCAAGCTCTGGCGTGTAAGAATTGCGGTTCAACGATGTTTTTGCACAGGTTCAAGGATCGTCCGGCGATGCTCTATTGCGGGAATGAAAATTGTCCGACGCGCGAAAATCACCCCGTCAATAAAATTATTGCCGACTCTCAAAAACGTTACGAGGCGCGCAAAATTCGCAAGGCGGAACTCGCGGCGAAAAAATCTGAATCAAAATCGAAGGTGAAGGCTTGAAAAAAGTTCATGTTATCGGCGCGGGGCTGGCGGGCTCTGAAGCGGCGTGGCAGATTGCAAAACGCGGCGTCGAAGTTATTTTGCACGAGATGCGCCCGCTGAAAAAAACTCCCGCGCATAAATCCGGAAATTTCGCCGAGCTGGTCTGTAGCAATTCCCTGCGCGCGGCGGGTCTTTCAAACGCGGTCGGAGTTTTGAAAGAAGAGATGCGCCGGCTGGATTCGGTGATAATTTCCGCCGCCGACGAAACGAAAATTCCTGCGGGCGGCGCGCTTGCCGTCGACCGAGAAAAATTTTCCGAAGTCGTCACGAAAAAAATTAAAGCCGCCGTGAATTTCGCACAGGAGGAAGTCACCGACCTTGACGCGCTGATAAATTCCGAAGACATTTTGATTATCGCGAGCGGACCTTTGACGGAGGGCGCGCTTGCCGACGAAATTAAAAAGCTGACCGGCGGCGAAGAGTTTTATTTTTACGACGCGGCGGCACCGATTGTCACCGGCGATTCAATTAATTTCGACAAGGCTTTTTTCGCGTCGCGATACGGCAAGGGCGATGAAAATTCCTACGTGAATTGCCCGATGACCCGCGAAGAATATCTTGCCTTTCGCGCGGCACTCGTCGACGCCGAAAAAACTAAGCCGCATGATTTTGAGCAAGAGATTTTTTTTGAAGGTTGTCTGCCGATTGAAGTTATCGCCTCGCGCGGAGAAGATACCCTGCGCTTCGGACCAATGAAACCGGTTGGGCTAATCGACCCGCGCACGGAAATTTTGCCTTATGCCGTCGTGCAACTGCGGCAGGATAATTCGGCGGCGACGTTGTATAATCTTGTCGGTTTTCAAACGCATATGACTTGGACGGAACAGCGGCGGGTTTTGCGAATGATACCCGGGCTTGAGGCGGCGGAAATTGTTCGCTACGGAGTCATGCACCGCAACACCTACATTAATTCGCCGAAAGTTTTGTTGCCGACGTTCCAATTAAAATCCTCGCCGAAAATTTTTTTCGCGGGACAAATGACGGGCGTCGAAGGCTACGTCGAATCGGCGGCGGCAGGATTAATGGCGGGGATAAATGCGGCGCGGCTCGCGAAAAATCTCGACGCGATAATTTTTCCGCAAGAAACCTGTCACGGCGCGCTGGCGAATTATATCACGACGGCGGACGCGGAAAATTTTCAGCCCATGAACGTAACTTTCGGGTTGTTGCCGCCGCTCGAAGGGCGAATCAAAAAACGTGACAGGAAATCTGAACTTGCAAGACGCGCATTAAATTCTATAGAAAAATTTTCAAACGAAATGGAGTTGAAATAAATGTTTCACGCAACTACAATAGTCGCCGTTAAACGCAACGGCAAAACCGCAATCGCCGGAGACGGGCAGGTTACTTTTGGCGAACATACAATCATGAAATCGACGGCAAAAAAAGTTCGGCGGCTGTATCACGATAAAGTTATCGCGGGTTTCGCGGGCTCTGTCGCTGACGCTTTCACGCTCTTTGAAAAATTCGAGGGCAAGCTGGAAGAATGTCACGGGCACTTGCAGCGCGCGGCGGTGGCTATGGCAAAAGATTGGCGCACAGATAAAATTTTACGCCGCCTGGAAGCCCTGTTGCTCGTCGCCGACAAAGACACAATCTTGATGCTTTCGGGGAGCGGCGAAGTCATTGAGCCGGACGGGGATGTTGCGGCGATTGGTTCGGGCGGATTTTACGCGCTTGCTGCCGGTCGTGCACTTATTTCCCACACGGAAATGACTGCCGCCGAAATTGCAAAGGAGGCTTTGTCTATCGCGGCGGACATTTGCGTTTTCACTAATCAGAATATTATTGTCGAGGAACTTGATTAAAAAATCGGAGGTTAATTTTAAATGTTAGAAAAAAAAGATGACGCTAAAGAAATTATCACGGAGCTTGGTTTGAATGAGCAGACGCCGCGCGAAATCGTGGAGGAGCTCAATAAACACATTGTCGGGCAGGACGAGGCAAAGCGTTCTGTGTCAATCGCGCTCAGGAATCGTTGGCGCAGCCGAAAACTCGCGGAGGATATTCGCGACGACGTTATTCCGAAAAATATTTTGATGATTGGTTCCACCGGCGTCGGCAAGACTGAAATTGCGCGCCGTCTTGCAAAACTCGTCAAGGCTCCTTTCATCAAGGTGGAGGCTACGAAATTTACGGAGGTCGGTTATGTCGGGCGCGACGTCGAATCAATTATTCGTGACCTTATGCAAATTGCCGTCCGCATGGTTCGCCGTCAAAAGACTGAAGAAGTAAAAGAGAAGGCGGCGGAAAATGCCAACGAACGCCTGCTGGAAATTTTGGTGCCGGAGCCGAAACAAACGCAGAATCCTTTGAGCAAACTTTTTGGCGGCGTGGACGCGAACAACGAGCAGAAAACCGAAACTCCTCCCGATACGGGGAAGGCGGGGCGCGATTTTATTCGCAAGCGTCTTGAGAGCGGCAAGCTCGAAGATGAATTGATTGAGTTGGAGGTCGCTGACCATGCAAAACCGATGGTCGGGATGTTTTCCGGTTCCAGTCTTGAGAGCATGGGCGATAACCTTCAAGATATGATTGGCAGTCTTATTCCTAAACGCATGCGCAAGAGAAAAGTCACAGTCGCCGCCGCGCGAAAAATCCTTGAGCAGGAAGAGGCGGAAAAACTTATCGACATGGAGGACGTGGCAGAAGCCGCCGTCGAACTTGCCGAACGTAGCGGAATTGTTTTCTTCGACGAGATTGACAAGGTCGCCGTGAAAGGTTCCAGTTCCGGCCCGGACGTCAGCCGCGAAGGTGTGCAACGCGATATTCTTCCGATTGTCGAAGGTTCCACCGTCATGACGAAATATGGTCCCGTAAAAACGGATCACATTTTATTTATCGCGGCGGGCGCGTTCCACACGGCGAAACCCTCTGACTTGATTCCCGAATTGCAGGGGCGTTTTCCCATTCGCGTGGAGCTGAAGTCTCTGCAGAAAGAGGACTTCGAGAAAATTTTGACGGAGCCGCAAAACGCGCTTATCAAACAATACAAAGCCCTGCTTAAAACTGAAGGGCTTGACTTGGAATTTAAACCGGAGGCGATTGAGCGCATTGCCGAAATGGCGTACGACGTCAACGAGCAGTCTGAAGATATTGGCGCGCGCAGGTTGCACACTCTCCTTGAAAAACTTTTGGAGGAAGTTTCTTTCGACGCGCCGGATATGGTCAAGGAGGGCAAGACTGAAATTTTGATTGACGCCGATTACGTTGACGAACGCCTGAAAGAAATTGCGAAGAATCGCGATTTGTCCCAGTTCATTTTATAAATTATGGGCGGCGATTATAAAAATTATTACGACGAGCAACAGGAAAATCTGCGCGAAACGTTCAGTGAGATTGGAAAAAAAGCGGAGTTGCTTTTGACGGTCGGGCAGTTATTGCTGGAGCACGGAGCGAGCGCAGATCGTGTCGTCCGCAATATGAAAAGAGTCGCGGCATTCATGGGGATACCCGAAGAAAAATTTCACCTGCACATAATGTACACGACGTTGATGCTGAATATCAGTGACGAAAATCATTCGCATACTTCCTTCCGCAAATGCACGAAACACGGCGTCGACATGAGGATTATTTCTGCGGTGAGCAAGCTGACGTGGCGGGCTCTTCGTGACAGGTTCATGCTTGAAGAGTTTCGAGAAAATCTGAAGCGCATCGCCGAACGTCCCCGCTATTATAATTGGTGGCAAAATGTTTTGGTGACGGGCGCGGCGTGCGGAGCTTTTTGCGTCTTGTTCGGCTGTGACTTCAGCGCGGCAATTTATACGGCGGTCTGCGCGTCGCTCGGCAAGTTCGTACAAATCCGTTGCGCTCATCTCGGAATAAACGAATATGTGGGGATGGCGTTCGCGGCGTTCGTCGCAACAGTCGCCGCATATTTCGCGCACTACCTGCCGACGACAACCCCTTGGCATCCGATAATTGCCTGCGCATTATTTTTGGTGCCAGGCGTCCCGATAATCAACGGCTTGACGGATATGCTCAATACCTTTTTATTCAGCGGCGCGGCGCAATTTTTGCGGACGTCGTTAATTATCGGGGGAATGACTTTCGGAATAGTCTTCGCGATAGGAATGTTCCCCGTCGTCGATTTTACAAACCTGCGCATGTTGCCGGACAGTGACTATTTAAGTTTCGCGGCGGCGGCGGCAATCGGGGCAATGGGTTTTTCCGTGCTGTTCAATCTCCCGCCACGACTTTTGCCCGCAGTAGGAATAGGCGGCGCGTTGAGTGTCTGCACGAGAAATTTTTTGGTCTTTGAATGCGGTTGGGGCTCGGAGCTGGGTACACTCGCCGGCGCAACAGTCGTCAGCATTTTGGCGGTGCGTGCGATACACTGGTTGCATACGCCCATGCAAGTTTTAATTGTGCCGGCGGTAATTCCGTTGGTGCCAGGCGTTTTAATTTACCGGTTCCTTTTCGCGATGATACATATCCGCGACTTAAAACTTGAACAACTTTTGGGCGCGATACAGTCCGGCGTCGACGCGGTATTAATAATTTTCGGAATAGCAGTCGGCGCGGCTATACCCAACCTTTTCGCGCAGAGAGCCTTCGAGAGAAAAGACCGGGCGGAGCAGGAAAGACTTTTGCAGGAGACGTACAAGTCCGACGCGATAAATTAAAAAAATTTTCTTGTAATATGAAACTTAACTGTGGTATTATACGGGCAAGGAAGGTGATTTTAATGGAAGTCAAATACGAGGTTAGGTTCACAGCTGTTGGAAAAGACGCGCGCCCTTTCTTGGACAGCAACAAGAGTTTTATTTTGATGGACGAAAATTTTCGCCCGAATCTCGCTGATATGGTCGTACAGCACACGGTTGCCGAACTCAAAGCCGATATCGTCGTCGGTGACGAGCTGAAGGTCGGCAACACTGATTTCACCGTCGAAAAAGTTGGTGACGCCGCCAATAAAAATCTGCGCGAAGGCGGTCATTGCACTGTTGTCGTGAACGGACAAGGGACGATGCCCGGTCAAATCGTCGTTAAAGGATCCATTCCGCCCAGACTCCGCCCGGGCGATACTCTTATGTTTTATTCCAAGTAGAAAATTTTTGAACTTAAGATAAAAAAAAAGCTCCTGCCGGAAATTTTTTTCGACAGGAGTTTTTATTTTTACAAGGCGTTCAAATTTCAATCGAAGTCCACAAAATCTTCTCCGAAGCCGTATTTTTCAATGACGTAATCTAAATCTTTATCGCCACGCCCGCTGAGATTGACGAGGATAGAACCTTGCCCCATCTCCTTCGCGCGGCGCATAGCGTACGCCAAAGCATGAGAACTTTCCAGCGCGGGAATAATTCCCTCGTAGCGGCTAAGCTTGAAGAAAGCGTCAACCGCCTCCCTGTCCGTCGCCACGTCATATTTCACGCGACCGAGTTCGCGCAGAAAAGCATGCTCCGGACCAACCGAAGGATAATCCAGCCCGCTGGCAATGGAATAAACCGGCGCGGGCTCCCCGTTGTCATTTTTCAACATGATACTATCAAAACCATGCATGACGCCTTCAGAACCGTATGTCATTGACGCCGCATGGTCACCGACTTTTTCACCGCGCCCCAGCGGCTCAACCCCGACAATATCAACGGGATCATTCACGAAGGGCAAAAACATTCCGATAGAATTAGAGCCGCCGCCAACGCAAGCCGTCACGACGTCCGGCAAAAATCCCATCATATCCTTGAACTGTTCGCGCGCCTCGTAGCCGACAACCATTTGAAAATCGCGAACAATCATCGGGAAGGGGTGCGGACCCACCGCAGAACCTATGCAGTAAATCGTGTCCTTGTAGTTTTCGAGATAATCTTCAAAGGCGGCGTCGACTGCCTCCTTTAAAGTTTTCAGCCCGCGCGTGACGGGAACAACGTTAGTGCCGAGAACTTTCATGCGCGCAACATTCGGGGCTTGTTTGGCGATATCGACTTCGCCCATGTAAATTGTGCACTCCAGCCCGAAAAAAGCCGCCGCCGTCGCCAGCGCAACGCCGTGTTGTCCCGCGCCGGTCTCCGCGATAATTCTTTTCTTGCCCATGAATTTCGCAAGGAGCCCTTCGCCCATGCAGTGATTAAGTTTGTGCGCGCCCGTGTGATTCAAATCCTCGCGCTTGAGATAAATCTGACACTTGCCGATTTTTTGGCTAAGCCTTTCGCAATGATAGACAGGCGTCGGACGTCCCTGAAATTCCCTGCGAATCCTGCGCAACTCGTTTATAAATTGCGACGAATGACAAATCGTCAAGTAGGCGTCGTTAATTTCCTGCATTGCCGGCACAAGATTTTCCGGCAGGTACGCGCCGCCAAATTTTCCGAAACGTCCGTCCTTCGACGGATAATTTTTTAAGTAAGTCGAGTAATCCATCTGAAAATCTCCTTAAAAAAATTTACTGTGGTAATTTCGCCGCCGCGCAGAAAATTCCTCTTATGTTTCGTCTAAATGGTACGCTTGCAATCTGCAGGAATAATCTTTGACGCCGCCGAATATATCTGAAAAATTTTTTCATGAGGGGTCTTTTTATGGACAACAAAATTAAAATCGGAATTGGTGCGGGTGTTGTTGCGTTGATTATCGCGGGCGGCGGCTACTACTGTCTTAACGCGAACCAACGAACGCCCGACTACGCGATTGAAACTTTGGAACAGGCGATAGAAAATCACGACACAAAATCTTTTTACGACGTTGTTGACTTGGACGGCGTACTGAACACGAGCTACGACGGGCTTGTTGAGGGCTTGACGGACGTCGATAAATCCATGAGCAACGACGCGAAAGACGCCGTGAAAAATTTTACGCAGATGATGAAAGCTCCGCTCCTTTCCAGTTTGAAAACGGCGATTGAATCCTACGTGGCGACGGGCGCATTTAACGAGAGCAAGGACACCGGAGTCAGCGAACTCTTGAAGCGGGCGGGTATCGACAGGATTGAATATCGCGGTGTGGACGGAGTAGAAATTAATTCCGATTTTGATGAGGCAGTTGCGAGCGTTCGGATTTATCAGCCGGAAATCGGGAGGGAGTTTGTTTTAAAAGCCGTCTTGAATCAAAATGAATTGGGGCGTTGGCAATTCGTTCGCCTGGAAAATTTTGGGGACTTCATGAGCCAAATAACTGCCGTCCGTCGTGCGCAACTTGAGAGATATTTAGAAAAGACGGCTGAAATAAATTCCCGCCACGATAAAACTATTTCGGAGGCGGAGCAAAAATATTCTTCCCTTGCGATTGGCGGGATAGGTCAAAGCAATACCCGTTCGGAGCTGAAAAATTTGATGCTTGACGTGATTAAAAAAGATTGGGAAGTACGCAGGCAAGAACTTTTCGGCTTGTCGGTGCCCGCCGCCGCAGGGAGCTTGCAGAATCTGTACATGAAAATTTGTGATTTGGAGATTGGCTACGCTGAAGACTACGCGCGCTGGATGGAGGACAGGAAGGCGACGACGATAAAATTTGCCGAAGAAAAACAGCGGCAAGCTCAAACCCTTAGGGCAGAGGCCGCTGAAGTTTCGCGCAGATTTACCGCCGGCGCAGAATAAACATCAAACCGTCCTGAAATACAAAACATTTTCGCCATCGAAATTATATTCGCTCTTCTGAACAATCCCCTCAAGGAAAATCAAAGAGATGCTCACAATTTCTTCAAGCGGATTAAATTTTTCACCGCCGTAAGAAATTTTCACGTCGCATTCGTCGTGAACATCGTCGTACATGATTTTCATGGTCACGGGGATTTTTTTGTAACGATTTATCAGTTGCCCGTAGACCATCTCTTCAAAAATAAGTTGCAGAATCATACTTTTGCGGCGGCTCATAAATTGGTCACGCGCAAATCTTTCAATCCCGGCTTGAATCATGCTCAAATTAATTTCCGCGTCGTCAAGAGTTTTCTCGTAAGTTTTCAGCCTGTTCACGAAAATTTTTGTGGCGTCCCTGCGCGGCGCGTGGAAAATCTCCTGCGGCGTGCCTTCCTCGTAAATCAATCCTTCGTTCATGAAAAAAATTCTGTTGCTTACGTTTTCGGCAAAGCGCATTTCGTGGGTGACGATAAGCATCGCGTAATTTTCCTTCGTGGCGAGCGCGCGAATGAACGCCAAAACTTCGTCGACCATGCGCGGATCCAGTGCGCTTGTCGGCTCGTCGAACAAAATTACTTCCGGCTCCATTGCCAGCGTCCGAATAATCGCAATGCGCTGTTTTTGCCCGCCGCTAAGTTCGTCCGGATAGCTGTTTGCTTTTTGCGAAAGCCCGACCATTTCCAGCAAAGCCGTTGCCTTTTTGATTGCCTCTTCCTGCGAAAAATTTCTCAGCAATATCGGACCGGTGATTATATTTTCGATTATGCTCATGTTTGAAAAGAGATTGAACGACTGAAAAACCATGCCGATTTTCTGCCGCAAAGGACGAATAACGTTTGGATCGTCGGTTATTTCCTCTCCGCGAAAAAATATTTGTCCGCTCGTAGGTTTTTCCAGGCGATTAATGCACCGCAAAAAAGTTGATTTACCCGTGCCGCTCGATCCTATTATGGAAATGACTTCGCCTTCGTGAATTTCGCAGTTTATGTCTTTGAGAGGTTCGCTGTCCGAAAATTTTTTCCGCAGGTGTTTGACTTCAAGCAATTTTTTTCCCTTAGACATATTTTTTCCTCCGATTGACTTCTCTTTCCGCCACGTCCAGCAGGAATATACAAATGCGGGCGATTATAAAATAAATTACCGCCGTAAAAATCAACGAGAAAAACGCCTCGTAAGTCCGCGCGCGAATTATATCCGACACCTTCGTCAAATCCTGCACTGCGATATATCCGACGATTGAAGTTGCTTTTATCAGCGATATGACTTGCCGCCGGTAGACGCCGAAAATATTTTTGACGGCTTGCGGTAAAATTATCTTGAAGAAAGTTTGTATGTTGCTCATGCCCATTGCCGTCGCCGCCTCGATTTCACCGACCGCCACGCCTTCAATGCCGCTGTTCAAAATTATTGCGACGTAGCAACCGAAGTCAACCGAAAACGCAATTATCGCAATGCTTATACCGCTCAGGCTCGTCGACGAGAAAACAATATAAAAGCAAATCATCAGCGTTAAAACAATCGGCAGCCCGCTCATCAGCGCGATAAAACCTTCCATTATTTTGGAAACTATTTTAATTTTACTACGTTTCAAAATGCAAAACAAAAATCCAAGCAACGTTCCCAGAATAAGGGAGCCGATTGACAGAATCAGCGTGACTTTCAAGCCTTCCAAAACCATTTTGTAACGGTCTTCGCGAATCAAAGTTTTCTCGAAAGATTCTTGCAAGCTCTCGAAGAAATTTTCCTGCGCGAGCGGCGCGCCCTCCTTCCTGACAATGACGGAGATAGGCAGGGAGAAAAGCGGAGTCTTCGGGAAAATCACACGTTCTGCGCGCTCGTCGGTGTACATGATACTGCCGGCCACCAAATCAATTTTTCCAAATTCGGCGTCGGAAAGCTGTGACAGAAAAGGCTCAACGCGGTATTCGATTTCGTAACCGTAAGCGGCGGCAAATCTTTCGGTAATTTCTACGTCAAAGCCGCTAAGTTTTTCGCCGACGTAAAAATTCATGGGCATAGTGTCCCCGCCGGTTCCGACAACAAGTTTTTTCGTGGGGTTTTGCGGACGAGGAATTTCGGGCATCGCGGTTTCGTGGTCTACCAACCAATATTTGTACATTCTTTCGAGTGTGCCGTCAGCTTTTGCCGCCGCCAAAAATTCGTTCAGTTCCTGCTCCAGATTTTTTATTTTCGTGTGCGGAGAAATTACGGTGTGAATATCAGTCATGCCGACCGGCTCATCTAAAATTTTCAGCGTCGCGGATTTTTCCTCCATTATGCTTTCCAGCGTCGCTCGCGTGAAAACAATCGCGTCTATCTGCCCGTTCTCCAACGCCGCTATCAAGTTATTCAAATCCGCAAATTGTTCTTCGGCAGCATTGGGAAAAGCTTTTCCGACATAGGGTTCGGACGCCGCGCCGACTACCGCGCCGATTTTGTATTTCGACTGATTCAGTTCCTCAAGGTCGTTAATTTCTTCCGCCTTGTCAGATTTTCCGCACCCGCTAAGCAACAGGACAAAAATCGCGGCGATAAACAAGATTTTGGTTTTTGACATAGAGAATCGCTCTTTTTCTTAAAAAATTAAACAAAAATCCGCCGAGTGCAGAAATATTTCAAGTGCCCAGCGGATTTTTTTGGATTCCGTCCAAAAATGTTAATTTAAGCTTTCAGCTGCGCGGCAACTTCGGCAGCAAAGTCAGTTTCCTTTTTCTCAATGCCTTCGCCGAGTTGGTAGCGCGTGAAGTTCAAAACTTTTACGTCCTTCAAAATATCTTTGACAGTCTGTTTGTTGGTCGGGTCAGATTTTACAAACTCCTGCTCAACGAGGCAAACTTCCTTGTAGAATTTATTAATGCGCCCTTCAACCATGCGGTCGACGATTTTTTCGGGCTTGCCCTCTTCCAGAGCTTGCTTGCGAAGAATTTCTTTTTCGTGCTCCAGTTCGGACGCGTCGACGCTGTCACGGTCAATAGCCGAAGGATTAGCCGCCGCGATTTGCATTGCAACATCCTTGCCGAGTTCGTCACTGCCACCGGAAAGAGCAACGAGGACGCCGATTTTTCCGCCCATATGAATATAGCTGGTGATTTTGCCTTCGGTCTCGTAGCGGACGAAACGACGCAGGGAAATTTTTTCACCGATAGTAGCCGTAGCTTCCGTCACACAGTCGGCAACAGTTTTCTTGCCTTCGAGTTTGCTTGCGTTAAGGGCGTCAATGTCAGCGGGATTGGTTTTCGCAATGTGTTCGATAATTTTATTTTCGAGGGCGCGGAAATTTTCGTTGTTGGCAGTGAAGTCAGTTTCGCAGTTGAGTTCGAGGAGCACGCCAACTTTTTTATCTTTGGACACATACGCCGCGACGGCACCTTCTGCCGCGATACGTCCGGATTTTTTCGCCGCCTTCGCAATTCCCTTTTCGCGAAGATAATCTATAGCCTTCTTCATGTCGCCACCGGTTTCGGACAACGCCTTTTTGCAATCCATCATGCCCGCGCCGGTTTTTTCGCGCAGATCCTTAACCATTGCCGCAGTAATATTTGCCATTTATAATAAACCTCCGATTTTCAAACTAAAATTATTCTTCTTCGGGCTCCACATTTTCTTCAACGGGTTCCTCTTCGACGGGCTGTTCTTCGTCTTCAGTTTCGGGGACATTGCCCGCGCTGTCAAAAATATCTGCGCCCGCACCCTGACGACCTTCCATGACCGCATCGGCCATTCTTGCCGTCAAAAGTTTTACCGCGCGAATTGCGTCGTCATTGCCGGGGATAACATAATCTATTTCGTCGGGGTCGCAGTTCGTGTCGACAATCGCAACAATAGGAATATGCAGCTTGCGCGCCTCCGCGACGGCGATACGTTCCTTGCGCGGGTCAACGATAAAGAGCGCGCCCGGCAACTTGTTCATTTCCTTAATGCCGCCGAGATATTTTTCAAGACGAGCCATTTCGTGCTTGAGTTGCATGACTTCTTTTTTTGTGAGCACGTCAAAAGTTCCGTCAGCCTGCATTGCCTCCAGTTCCTTGAGACGATGAATACGCTTTTGAATCGTCTGGAAGTTCGTCAGCATGCCGCCGAGCCAACGTTCATTAACGAAAAATTGTCCTGCGCGCACTGCCTCTTCTTTCACGGCCTCTTGCGCCTGTTTCTTCGTGCCGACAAAAAGAATTGTCTTGCCTTCCTCCGCGACGCTGCGAATAAAATTATAGGCGTCGTCGACTTTGCGAACGGTCTTTTGCAAATCAATAATGTAAATTCCGTTGCGTTCGGTGAAGATGTACTTCGCCATTTTCGGATTCCAGCGGCGGGTCTGGTGCCCAAAATGCACGCCGGCTTCCAAAAGCTGTTTCATTGAGATAACTGCCATTTTTAAATCCTCCTGTTTTGCATTCGCAGGACATTCACGCGCCGAATCAACTTTTCAGCACAGGTCGACGCTCCGCCCTGCGTGTCATTAACGCTGTAAATTATATCACAAAACTAATAACAAATGCAAGAATTTTTATTGACGATTTTCCGTGTCATGGTATAATTTAAAATCATTTGTCAAGGAGAAAAATCATGCAGATTCATCACGTGGGCTATTACGTCACGGATATAAACGATGCCGTCGCCGATTTTCAAAAGCTGGGTTACGCTGTTTCCACGCCGCGCATTCTTGACGAGGCGCGAAAAATTTTTATTCAGTTTATGGAATTGGCAAGGACAAAAATGATATGGGGGGGGGCTGCAGAATTGAGCTGATTACTCCCTGTTGCTTTCCTGTACAGTGAGGCGATAGGGCAAATTGAACTTTTGGAAGTCGAATAAGGTTTTTGTTGACGCTGTTTTCCGCCGGTGTTATAATATTTTTGATTAAAAAAATTAATCGAGGTGATTCGCTATGGGCTACGGATTTAAGAAAATTTTCAGTGCGTTTGCATTTTTGATGTGTTTCGTAATTTTCGGTACGGCGCAGGCAGTTCCCAATGTCACTTACGAAGTTCATGTTTCGGGTCTCGGCTGGATGTCGAGAGTGCGCAATGGTTCGACGGCGGGAACAACAGGACAGAGCCGACCGATTGAGGCGATTGTTATCAACGCGGACAACAACAACGCCATTTCCTACAACGCGCATATCGCGAAAATCGGCTGGCAGGGCTGGCGGCGCGGCGGTGAAGTAGCGGGCACGACCGGCGAAGGCAAACAAATGGAGGCAATCGCTATCCGCTTGAGTAGCAGCTACTCCAACAACTACGATATTTATTATCGCGTCTACGTTTCAAAAAGAGGCTGGCTGGATTGGGTGAGGAACGGCGATATTGCCGGCACCACCGGACAAGGTCGCGCGATTGAGGCGATTCAAATTTCCTTCAGGAACAGAGGGAGCAGCTCCCGCTATGACAGGTACGACGACGACGACGACAGATATTCCCACGACCGCCGCCACCGTTACGACGAAGACGACAGATACAACGACCGCAGGAACTCCGGCAACTGGGACAACTCTTCAGGAAGAAGTCGCTACGACGATGATTATGACGACTACGACGACTGGAGAAGATCCAACAGACGTCAAGGAAATAGTTGGTAAAAATTTTCGGCGCGGGGAAATTTAATCTCCGCTTTTTTATTTTGGGGGCTTAGTCTTGAAAAAAATAATTGTGAACGCTGACGACTTCGGTTATCACGAATTTATCAATCGCGCTATAGAAAAGGCCGTTCGTGAAGGTTGCGTTCGGTCAACGACAATGATGGCGGGCGGTGCGGCTTTTGACGACGCCGTTAAAATCGCGAATAGAAATCCAAATTTGGGCGTCGGGGTTCATTTTACTCTTGTCGACTGCGCGCCCGTCCTGCCGCCCGAAGAAATTCCCACGCTCGTCACCGAAAAGGGCACTCTGTTTGAAACTTACGAAAAGTTTGTGACGGCTTATTGTCAAGGAAAAATTTCCAACGACGAAATTAAATCCGAACTTGCCGCGCAGATTGAAAAGATTCGTCGCGCAGGTTTGAAGATAACGCATTTCGACAGCCACACGCATTTGCACCACCTGCCCGGCGTCTCCGAAATTGCGTTCGAGGTCGCGGGCGCGGCGGGGATTAAAAAGGTGCGCATTGCGGACACGAAAATTCTTGACAAGTCTCCGAAAACTTTTCGGCAAATTTGCACGTTGTTCGGCTTTTCCATACTCACGAAAATCGCCAGGAAAAAAGCTCAAGAGAAAAATTTTTTGACACCCGAAAATTTCGCCGGGCTTATCGGAAACAGATCCGTCAGCGAAGAATTTTTGTCGGACGTCATCGAAAATATGCAGGAGGGCACAACCGAAGTTATGGTGCACGTCGGGACGAACAACAAATTTCTGCAGGATTATTGCAACTGGAATCACGATTACGAACAGGAGCTCGCCGCCGTGACTTCCCCGAAAATTTTGCAACTGCTCGAAGAAAAAAATATCGTCGTCACAAATTACAATGAACTTTTGGCGGAAAAATGAAACGCGAAAATTTTTTGGAGCTGGTAAGATTTTGTTTCGTCGGCGGGCTGTCGCTTATCGTGGACTGCACGATTCTTTTCACCTTGACGGAATTTTTCGGCGTGCACTACCTGTATTCGGCGGGCATCTCGTTCACGGCGTCGGTCATCTTCAACTATTGGCTGTGCGTCGTCTACGTCTTCAAGGGCGCGCGTCGACAAACACCGAAGCAGGCGGCAATTTTTATCGGCTCAAGCGTCGTGGGGTTGGGCTTAAATCAAGTGTGCATGTGGTTTTTCGTGGAAATAATTTTTTTACACTACCTAATCGCAAAACTTGCCGCAACCGTCGTCGTGACGCTGTGGAATTACTTTGCAAAAAGAAAGGCCGTCAAAGGTTGACAGGCTTGATTTTTTTTGCTATAAACAAAAATGTTTTACTTCAGGAGGGAATTTTATGCTCGATATGAAATTTGTACGCGACAATCTCGATTTTGTTCGTACTATGCTGAAAAATCGTAACAACTCTTTGAATTTGGACGGCTTCACCGAACTGGAAAAGAAACGCCGCGAAATTCTCAACGAAACCGAACAGCTTAAAAGCCAACGCAATTCGACTTCAAAAAAAATCGGCGCAATGAAAAAATCCGGCGAAGATACGACTGCCATTTCTGCGGAGATGCGCGCCGTCGGCGAAAAAATTTCCGCGCTCGATAACGAACTGCGCGAAGTCGAAAATAATCTGCGCGACTTCCTGCTGAATATCCCCAACGTTCCAAAGGAAGATGTTCCCGTCGGCGTCGACGACACGCAAAATCCGGAAGTTCGTCGTTTCGGGGAGCCGAGAAAATTTGACTTCGCGCCGAAAGCCCATTGGGAAATCGGCACGGATTTAAATATCCTTGACTTCGATCGCGCGGCAAAAGTTTCCGGAGCAAGGTTTACTTTTTATCGCGGGCTGGGTGCACGCCTGGAGCGCGCCTGCATAAATTTCATGATGGACTTGCACGCGAACAAGCACGGCTACACGGAAATGCTTGCGCCATACATTGTCAACCGCGACAGCATGATTGGCACGGGGCAGCTCCCGAAATTTGCCGAAGACATGTTCAAAATCGAAGGCGCAGAATTTTATCTCGTACCCACCGCCGAAGTTCCGACGACGAATTATCACCGCGACGAAATTTTATCCGCCGAACAGCTGCCCGAATATATCAGTTGTTACACGGCGTGTTTTCGCGCGGAGGCGGGGGCTGCCGGTCGTGATACGCGCGGGCTTATTCGTCAACACCAATTCAACAAGGTCGAGCTGATTAAGTTCACTAAGCCCGAAGATTCTTGGGACGAACTGGAAAGCATGGTTGCGGCGGCTGAAGACGTGCTGAAAATTTTGGAGATCCCTTATCGCGTGGTTTTGCTGTGCACCGGCGACATGAGTTTCACTTCCGCGAAGACTTACGACATTGAAGTTTGGATGCCCGCGCAAAACAAGTACCGCGAAATTTCTTCCTGCTCCAACTGCACAGATTATCAGGCGCGCCGCGCGAATATCAAGTTCCGCCGCGACAATAAATCTAAGCCGGAATTTGTCCACACTCTGAACGGGTCGGGTATCGCCGTCGGCAGGACTGTTGCCGCGATTCTGGAAAATTATCAGCAGGCGGACGGTTCCGTTAAAATTCCTGCCGCGTTGGTTCCGTACATGGGCGGCGTCGAGATTATAAAATGATTGACGAAAAATTTTTGGGCTTGAAAAAATCCGTGCTTGAGGAAATTCGCGGGCAGTTCGTTCACGTCGAGGAAGTTTCGGAAATTAATACGCTGAAGGTTTTGGAGGCGATGCGCGAGCTGAAAATTTCCGACGCGCATTTCAAAACTTCGACGGGCTACGCTTACGGCGACATCGGGCGCGAAAAACTTGACGAACTTTTTGCCCGCGTCTTCAAGGCGGAGGCGGCACTTGTCCGCACGCAATTTGTTTCCGGCACTCATGCGCTGGCGACGGTTCTTTTCGGGATTCTGCGCCCTAACGACGAAATGATTTCGCTGACCGGCGAGCCTTACGACACAATGCAAACGGTTATCGGGCATGCTCATGATTCGCGCGGTTCGCTGAAAGAATTTGGCATCGGCTATCGTGAAGTTCCGATTAAAAATAACAAGGTGGACTTTGACGAAATAAAAAACGCCGTGACTTCCAAAACGAAGCTGGCGTTAATTCAGCGGTCGCGGGGATATTCCATGCGGGAGCCGCTGACGATTGACGACGTCGAAAAAATCTGCGCGACGGTCAAGAAAATCAATCCGGCTTGCGTGACTTTCGTTGATAATTGTTACGGCGAATTTGTCGAGGCGCGCGAGCCGGTGGAAGTCGGCGCGGATATCGTTGCGGGCAGTCTGATTAAAAATATCGGCGGCGGGCTTGCTCCTACCGGCGGCTACATTGTCGGCAAAAAAAATCTCGTCGAGCTCGCATCTTATCGGCTGACTGCGCCGGGCATGGGCAACGAGCTGGGTGCAAGTCTGGGCGCGCCGCGTCTTTTGTATCAAGGGTTGTTCGTTGCGCCGCATGTCACCGCCCAAGCGATAAAGGCGGCGATTTTTGCGGCGGGAATTTTTTCGCAGCTCGGCTACAATACTCGTCCCCTGCCTACGGAAATTCGCGGCGACATAATTCAAGCTATAGAGTTAAAATCTGCGGACAAGCTGATAAAATTTTGCCGCGCGATTCAAAATTATTCGCCAGTCGATTCGTTCGCCGTGCCGGAGGCGTGGGATATGCCCGGCTACGAAGACAAAGTTATCATGGCGGCGGGAACTTTCGTGCAGGGCGCGTCAATCGAACTTAGTGCGGACGGCCCCCTGCGCGCTCCCTACGCGGTCTATCTGCAAGGCGGGCTGACTTTCGAGCACGCGGCTATAGCAATTTTGGCGGCAGCTCGTCTGGTAACTGAGGATTAGAAAAAATGAATGAAAAAGATTTATTAGAATTCTTGCACGACTATAAATCCGAAAAAATTTCCGAGACGGACGCGATTGCCCGGCTGAAAAATTTGCCGTTGCACGCCGTAGAAAATTTAGGTTTTGCGTCGGTGGATCATGCCCGCGAACTTCGTCAAGGTTTCCCTGAAGTCGTATACGCTGCCGGCAAAACTAAGGAGCAGCTCCGCGCGATTTTCAAATCACTTTACGAACGCGGCGACGGGAATTTGATTGCCACGCGCGCTGACCGCGAGAAGTACGAATTTTTGATTGACGCAGTGCCCGCCGCGCAGTTCGACGAAATTTCAAAGATGATTTACGTCGACAGAAATAAAAAAATCCGCCGCGACGACACTCGAAAAATTTTAATCGTCACGGCTGGGACAAGCGATATGCCCGTTGCGGAAGAGGCGCGTTTGACGGCGTATCTTTTCGGCAACACGGTCGGGGCTTGTTACGATTGCGGCGTTGCGGGGATTCACCGGCTTTTCGCTCACCTGAAAGAGATTGAGACTGCCAATGTGATAATTGCCGTCGCCGGAATGGAGGGCGCGCTGGCGAGTGTCGTGGGCGGGCTGACTGATAAGCCGGTTATCGCGGTGCCGACGAGTATCGGTTACGGTGCGTCGTTTAATGGGCTTGCCGCGCTTTTGGCAATGCTGAACAGCTGCGCGGCGGGGGTTTCCGTCGTGAATATCGACAATGGTTTTGGCGCGGGTGTCCTTGCGAGCAAAATCAACAAGATTAATTTAGTTGTTAGTGACTAGGGACTAGAGATTTTATTTTGAAGAGGGGGCACAGGGATGTGCGGCCGCCCGCATTTGGTCGCGTGATGCGACCTCTGCGGGCAGTTTTCTTTTGCTTCTTTTCTTTTGCGCCAAAAGAAAAGAAGAGCTCCAAACTCTTTTGGAGACGGAATAATTAGGAATTAGAAAAACATATTCCATTAACGAAAGTTTTTTGAACGTTGAAATTTTCGTCGAAGATAACAATATCTGCCGCCTTGCCCACCTCCAACGAGCCGAGATTGTCATAAATTTTTAAATCGCGCGCAGGATTTTTCGTCACCAGCTCGACAACTTCAGCCACGTCGATTGAAGTATTCGCGCGGAAATTTTTCACGACGTCATTCATTTTGGCAACACTTGCCGCAATATTTCCATTCTCCAGCGTGGCTAAATTCCCCTTGACGAAAACTTTTTGCCCGCCGAGTTCGCTAACCCCGTCACCAACCCCGCAAGCCCGCATCGAATCCGTTATCAAAATAATCTCGTCGCGGGGCTTAACCTTCCAAACGAGACGCTGGACGGCGGGGTGAACGTGGACGTTGTCAGTTATCAGCTCAACGACAACATTTGAATCGAACGCCGCGCCAACGATATTCGGCTTGCGATGGTGAAGTCCGCTCTGCGCGTTGAAAAAATGAGTAATGTGCGTCGCTCCGCGCCGAATCGCGGCAAGGGCGGTGTCGTAATCCGCCGCGCTGTGTCCAATCGAGACGATAATATTTTTTTCGCGGCAACGGTCAATAAAATCGAAGTCGTTGAGTTCTTCGGGGGCAATGGTGATAATTTTTACGACGTCGGCAAATTCGGCAAGCAGGTTAAAATCCGCGCGCCGAATACTTTTTTTGTCCTGCGCGCCGCAAAATTTTTCGCTGATAAAAGGTCCTTCTACATGTGCGCCGAGAATTTTTGCGCCGCCGAGATTTTTTTCTTGCGCTGAAATTTTTTCGCGGATATTTATCAGAGCGCGTTTAATATCTTCAAGCGGCGTCGTCATAGTCGTGGGCAAAAAACCCGTCACGCCGCAAGCCGGCAAAAACGCGCAGATTTTTTCGAGCGCGGAGGGCGAATCGTCCATCGCGTCACAGCCCGCGCAGCCGTGAATGTGAATGTTTATAAATCCCGGCGCGACAAAATTATTTTCCGCGTCGATAATTTCTGCGGCGTCATAAAAATTCCCGACGTCAATAATTTTTTCGTCGAAGGTAATATTTTCGTTGCTTACAAAAAAATTACCGGACGTGTCCGGCAAAATAGTTTTCCCATTTATGATAGTTTTCATGATAAAATTCCTCGTCTTATTGCGTGTTTTGATAACCGGAGGGCGGCGGCGTTGGCTGTTGCGGGTTGTAGGCGGCGTACTGCGCGGCGGCCTGCTGATTCATTTGAATTTTATTTTGTTGCAAGGTCTGAAGTGCCTGCTCAAGCCCTGCCTCTGCCGCCTTCACGCCCTGAACAGTATTCGTGACGTAGGCAATAAGGCTATCGAAAACTTGATTGGCGTAGCGGTCGGCGTCCTCCTGCAAATGACGCGCCTGTTCGCTCGTACGCTTTAAAATTTCGCTTTCCTGCTGTTGCGCCTGAGCAATAACCATTCGCGAACGTTCGCGCGCCTTGACAACGACGTCATTTTCGTCCACGAGCTGTTCCGCCCGCACATGCGCCTGCTTAATTATTTTATCCGCTTCCTGTTGCGCCATATTGATAAGGTTATCGCGCTCCCGCATAATTTCATCCGCGCGCTCCAATTCTTGAGGCAAATCCCGCCGCAAATCCTCGACGAGGTGAACTAACTCGTCTTCGTCAATGACAGCCTTGCCGGTCAGCGGCAAATGCGACGCACCGGCTACGAGATTTTCTATTCTGTTCAAGGTATCACGCACTGCCATAGGCACAACATCCCCCCTTCTGATTCATTCAAGTTGCTATTTCTCTTGTTGCTTGGAACGCAGGGCAACTTCCACGCATTCCGGAACGAGCCTGTGGACGTCGCCGCGAAATTGCGCAAGCTCCCTTATTCCCGAAGAACTTATAAACAAAAATTCCGGAGATGTCAATAAAAAAATCGTGGTAGTTTCCGGCGCGAGATGCCTAATCATTTGAGCTTGATTGTACTCGTACTCAAAATCGCCCGCCGAACGCAACCCGCGAATTATAACGTTAATATCGTGAGCCTTGATATAATCCGTAACAAGCCCGTCATAAGAATCGACGGTCAGATTATCGATATGCAGGGTTGATTCGCGGAGCAACTCGACGCGTTCGGGGATAGTGAAGAGAAAATTTTTCCGCTTGTTGACGAAGACGCAAACAACCAACTCGTCGACGAGCTTAGCGGCCCGCTCAAAAATATCAATATGTCCGTTCGTGACGGGGTCAAAACTCCCCGTACAAATTGCCTTTCTCATGATTCACCTCGACAAATTTTTTGAATAAATTTCTATCGTCGTCGTATTTCCGTAACTCAATTTTCTAACAGGGCTAAGATTTTCGGGCAAGCTGTCAAAAATTTCGTCGCCGCCGTGTTCGACGACAAGCAGACCGTTTATTTTCAGCAAGTCAAGTTCCGCGACGAGATTAATCGAAATTTGAGCAAGATTTTTTTTATAGGGCGGGTCGCTGAAAATAAGCTCGAACTGCAGATTTTGGCGGGAAATTTTTTTCATCAGCCCGACGAAGTCACCGCGCAAAACCCTGCACTGATTTTCAAACTTCGCGCGCCGGACGTTATCGCCGATTAAATCTGTGGTACTTGAATCGATAAAGACAGCTGACTCTGCGCCGCGCGAGACGGATTCAAGCCCCAAAGAGCCCGTGCCGGCGAAAATATCCAAAACGGTTTCGACTTCGGAAAAATCAATCATGCCGTTCAGCACGCTGAAAAGAGATTCCTTGACGCGGTCGCTTGTCGGGCGGGTAGTCCAGCCGGCGGGAGTTTTCAACCTAAGCCCTTTTGCTTTGCCTGTAATAATTCTCATAGTTTATTCTTCAATTTTGGTAATTTTCCTGCAAAAAAATGTATCCACACGCAAAAAAGGTTATCGCCCAATTTCACGATAACCTTTCTAAGAATTTCGACCGGCGAATACCTAATCTCCCGCGTCGTCTCCAACGAAGTACCTTCGGCGTGTGAGTGCTTAACTGCTGTGTTCGGAAAGGGAACAGGTGGAACCACT
>CAJOFR010000017.1 GCA_905234195.1 uncultured Selenomonadaceae bacterium | reverse complement strand
TAAGTTCTTCAGTGTATCGACAGACACTGCACTTTTAACCTATCACCTCCAGAATTATTTTACCAAAACGTTTGATAATGCAAAGTTAGACATAGGTATGAATTTCTGTAGCTTTGTATAAATTTTTAATAACAGTTTCAATCCCAACTGTCCGGAATATCAAATGCTGCTCTGTTTCTGGCCACTAATCCTTATTCGCTAATCTTTATCCACTTATTTGTGCATGTCTCCGGTTGCGAGGAAACGAGAATGGAAACTCAAAGCCTCGTCAATCAAATGCGGGGTGTTAGCTTTTTTCGTCGTGGCAAGCGCGCGCTCGTAGTAGTCAAGCAAAATCGGTTTGTAGTCGGGGTGAGCGCATTTGTTGATAATTTCGAGCGCACGAGTTCTGGGCTCCAGCCCGCGAAGGTCAGCGATACCCTGTTCAGTAATTATAACGTCGACGTCGTGTTCTGTGTGGTCGATATGCGAGCACATGGGCACGACGCTGGAAATTTTCCCGCCCTTAGCAACAGACGGCGTGTAGAAAATTGTCAAGTAAGCATTGCGCGCAAAATCTCCACTGCCGCCAATACCGTTCATCATTTTTGTGCCGGTGACGTGCGTCGAATTAATATTGCCGTAGATGTCGACTTCAAGCGCGGTGTTCATGGCGATAACGCCGAGACGGTGAACAACTTCCGGCGAATTGGAAATTTCTTCGGGGCGCAACAAAATATATTTGCGGTACTTTTCGACGTCCTTATAAAATCTTTCCATGCCGGCGGGCGAAGGCGAAAACGCAGTACCCGATGCAATTTTGAGTTTGCCCGCGTCGATAAGGTCAAGCATCGCGTCCTGAATAACTTCCGTGTAGACGACGAGATCGCTCATATCAGATTCGACGAACCCTTCAAGCACCGCATTAGCCACATTGCCAACGCCGCTCTGCAACGGCAAAAGATTTTTCGGCATGCGTCCGGCGGCAATCTCCTTGTGCAAAAATTCGATTGTGAATTTCGCCATCTTCTTTGAATTTTCGTCAATGGGCGAAAGGTCGCGGGTGTGATCCTTCACGTCGCAGGGAACGATAAATTTAATTTTGTCCGGCGTGCAGGGAATGTAAGTCGTGCCGATTCTGTCGTCCGCCTTAACAAGAGGAATGGGAAGGCGATTCGGCGGGTCGAGCGGTACATAAACGTCGTGAATGCCTTCGAGGGCAAGCGGCTGTGTCGTGTTCACTTCGACGATAACAATATCCGCGCTTTGAACGTAGCTTGCCGCGTTGCCGAGCGAAGTCGTCGGGATTAAGTTGCCTTCTTCGGTAATCGCGCAGACTTCGACAATCGCCGCGTCAATTTTGCCGAGATAACCCACGCGCGAAAGTTGCGCGGACTCCGAAAGATGCAAGTCAAGATAATTAACTGTACCGTCGTTAATCAGCGGACGAAGTTTCGCGTCGGTTTGGTAGGGCAGACGTTGTTTGATGCCCTTGACTTCTGCAAGCGCGCCGTCCAGTTCGGGACCGGTTGAGGCTCCCGTCCAAATGTTTACCTGGAAAGGATTTTTTTTCATGCGTTCGGCAAGAGCCAACGGAATTGCTTTCGGGTAGCCCGAAGCCGTGAACCCACTGCAAGCCAAAGTCATGCCTGGCTGAATCCATTCGGCAACTTCCTCCGCGCTGACAATCTTTTTCTGCAGTTCCTTGTTTCTAACTCGATCGGTAATATCGATCATCAAATTCCACCATCCTTTTGATAAATACTACAAGTATTAAAAAAATTTTAACACGTTGAAAAATTTACGTCAACAGTCAAATTAATTTAAAAAGTACGTTGAAGAAAAAATTTTTTCGTTGTACAATCTGCGCGATAAATTTTTAAGTGAGGGATTTTTTTGCGGGTATTCGGGCGAAAAATTTTTCCGGCAGTCGCGGCGAATTTATCGGCGGCGTTATCGGAAATTTTGTTAATGGCGTCCGCCGCGTGGCTAATCGCGTCGGCGGCACTGCACCCGCCGATTAGTTCGCTCTCCGTCGGGATAACACTTGTGCGGACTGCGGGAATTTCGCGCGCGGCTCTGCGATACGCGGACAGATTTTTTTCGCACAAAATAATTTTCCGGTTGCTCGACGAACTGCGCGAAGAATTTTTCAGACGCGCCGCCGCCTCCCTCCCGCTGAAGTCCGGAAAAATCGGCGAAGGAAGTTTGTTGCACGCGCTGGCAGTCACCGCTGACGAAACGAAAGATTTTTTGCCGCGAGTTGTGTTGCCGATTTCGACAGCCGCACTCGTCACGATTTTGTTGACGTACTTTTTATTTGAACCGCTGGGATTTTTCGCGTTGATTCTGCCGGGAATTTTTTTCGGCGTGATAATTTTTTCGACGCTGTTAAAATTTCCCGAAGCCGACGATTCAAATTATCGCGGGAAAATTTTGGACTTCCACGCCGCCCGCGACGAACTGAAAATTTTTGGGACGGCTCCCGCGATTAAAAAGTTAGATCGCGCCGCCGAAAATTTCAGCGACAAAAATTTCAAAAGTCAAGCCCGAAAAATAAATTTCGACGCGGCGATAAATATTTTTTGCGCGGCGGGAATTTGTCTGATTCTGTTTGAACTTTGTCCGAACGTCGGCAGGATTGAAATGACGGTTTGGAGTTTGATTTTGTTGGCGGCGGCGGAAATTTATTCGACGCTCCCCGCTGCCGTCCGCGCCTACAAAAAAATTCAGCCTCTGCCCGAAAAAATTATTCAGCCCGCGAAAATTTTGCCGACTGATTTTGCTGTTGAGTTTCGCGACGTGAATTTTGGTTACGACGACGCGCAGGTTGTCCTGAAAAATTTCAGCTTGACGGTTGCGCGCGGCGAACGGCTTGCGATTATCGGCGAGAGCGGCGCGGGCAAGACGACGTTGCTTTATCTTGCGACGAAACTTTTTGCTCCGGACAGCGGCTTTGTTGCGACGCGCGGGGAAATTGCCGCCGCGACTTCGACGAACTACATTTTTTCTGAATCGATACGCGCGAATTTTGCCGCGCTCCACGAAAATATTTCCGACGAAGAAATTTTTTCCGCGCTGAAAATTTGTCATCTTTCCGATTTTGAAATTGATTCGCCCATCGGTGAAGACGGCGCGAAACTTTCGGGCGGCGAGCGTGTTCGTCTGCAAATTGCGTTGGCTCTCGTGAAAAATCCCGACGTATTGATTTTGGACGAGCCGACCGCCGGAATTGACAGGCGGCGCGCAGAAAATTTGATTGACGCGATTATTGACGACGCGGCGAAAAAAAATCGCACGCTGATAATTATCACGCACGATTCAAACATTGCCGAAAGATTTTCCAGGATTATTGAGCTGAAAAATTTGTAGAGTTTTTTTTCGCGAATAAAAAATTCTTGCACAATAAAAAATTTTTTGTGTTATAATATGCGCTGTTTGTTGGGAGGGATCTTTTATGCGGATAACTTCAGTTATCTCGAAATGGCAACCGCTGAAATATTTTGGGATAACTGTTGGCTGTTTAATTGCGGCGTGCTCGATAAATTTATTCGTAGTACCCGGCCACCTTTTGACGGGCGGCGTCACGGGCATCGCGATGATATTTTATTACATGGCGGGGTTGCCGATTGGTTTACAAACTTTTATCTACAATGTCCCGCTGTTGATTGCGTCGTACAAACTTCTCGGAAAAAATTATACAATCGACGTGGTGATAGGCACGGTGGTTTTTTCATTTTGCCTGGACGCGACAAAATTTTTGAACACGTACGCGCCGCTTGAAGATTTAATGCTTGCGTCGATTTACGGAGGAGTTTTCAACGGGATTGGTTACGGCTTAGTTTTCCGCATGAACGGCTCGACCGGCGGCTTTGATATTCTCGGCGCGATTATAAAAAAATATTACTCTATGAACATGGGCGCGGCGATTTTTGCATTTAACTGCGTCATTGTTTCGATTGCCGGATTTTTATTCGGTATAGAGCCGGCGATGTTTACGTTGGTTTGCATGTACGTTAATTCGCACGTCACTGATAAAGTTATCGCGGGTTTGAATCGAAGAAAGGCTGTGCTGATTGTCTCGGAAAAATCCAAAGAGATTGCCGAAGGGATTATGAGCGACGTTAAACGCGGCGTGACTTTTCTGCACGGGCAAGGAGGATTCAGCGGCAGTGAACGAAATGTTATCATGGTCGTCGTCAGCTTGACTGAAATTGCAAAACTCAAAATTATTGTTAATACGATAGACAAAAACGCTTTCTTGATTATCATGTCGGCAAGCGAAGTTATGGGACGCGGCTTTACTCGTCCGCGCAGGACGAAAGAAATTCGCGCAGAGGACAGGCTCAGCCCTGAAGTCGAAGAGAAAATCCAGAAAGCACTTCATAGCACTGATTAGTAGGGAAGTGGTAAAACATTCTTTAAAAAAATTTCCGATAGGTGTAGAATTTTAACAAGGGGGATTTTTTTGATATGGAAATTTTTTATCTGCTGAACAGCGGATTCATGATTAAAGACGGGAAAACTCTAATGCTGTTTGACGATTACGACGACCCCGCGCACATTGCGGACCGCGCCGTGAACGCAGGAGATTTTGAGCACTTATATATTTTCGTGAGTCACGCGCACTTCGATCACTTCGGGACTCACATTCGCGCCTACGCCAAACAGACTTCCCGCTATATTTTCAGCAGTGACATTAGGCGCACCAAGCGCGTGAAAATTTTTCCGGCGAATGATATAACTTTCATGAAAAAATATAGCGAATGGCAGGGCGAAGGAATAAAAGTTTGGACTTATGATTCTACGGACATTGGAGTTTCTTTTTTGGTTGAAACTTCGTCCGGCGGCAGAATTTTTCATGCGGGGGATTTTAATTGGTGGAATTGGGAAGGCGATAACGTCGAGAATCAACTTTTGGCGCAGAAAATTTTCTTGAAACAACTCAAGCGCATGTACAAACTTGATGTCGACGTTGCCTTTTTCCCCGTCGACGGGCGGCTGGAGAATACGCAAGAGATGGGCGTTACGGAATTTATCAAGCGCACCGACGTTAAAACTTTGGTGGCGATGCACCGCGTGGGCTATCCCGAATGGAAACCTTCGGAAAAATTTTTGGCTGAAGCTAGAGATTTGCCTGTTTGGTCGCCGACGACGCCGGGCGAACACCGCACGCTTGTCGACGGAAAATTTGTCGAATAACGAAAGGAAAATTGCAATGGCTGAAAAAAAAGTTATGTTGACTCAAGACGGCTATGACAAGCTCGTCGAGAAATTAAATTACTTGAAGAGCGTCAAGCGCATTGAGGTTGCTGACAGGCTCAAGGCGGCAATCGCGCTCGGCGACCTTAGCGAAAATTCGGAGTACGTCGACGCGAAAAATGAACAGGGTTTTCTTGAAGGCGAGATTATCGACCTTGAGTCGAAGATTCATAACAGCGAAATTATTCAAGAAGATTTTGTCGGCGATGTCATTTCAATCGGCAGCACTGTTGTTATTCGCGATACGGAGTTCGACGAGGACGAGACCTATACTATTGTCGGCTCGACGGAGGCTGACCCCGACGCGAAGAAAATTTCAAATGAATCGCCGGTCGGTACCGCACTGATTGGCAAGCGTGTTGGTGACGTCGTCCAAGTTCATGCGCCCGCCGGAATTTTTCATTACAAAGTCATCGAAATCATCAGAGATTAGTGGAAGGGGACAAGAATCTTGTCCCTTATCCTTAACACTTAGAAGAAGGAGTTTTTTTATGGCAAAAGATGCACAGCCGACGCCGGTCGACGAAAATGAATTGATAAAGTCTCGTCACGAAAAACTGAACGCTTTCATAGAAAAGGGCGTCGCTCCTTTCGGGCACCGCTACGAAGTCACTCACCACGCGGCAGATATTCGCGCGCAGTTCGGAAATATCGAAGGCGAACAGGATGCCGGCGAAGTGAAAATCGCGGGCAGGTTGATGGCGATTCGCGGGCACGGCAAGGCAAGTTTCGCGACAATCGCTGACAGAACCGGCAACATTCAAATTTATTTCAAGCTGGATATTCTCGGCGAAGAAAAGTACAGCCAATTTCGTTTGCTGGATATTGGCGACATTATCGGGTTGCGCGGGCAGGTCTTCAAAACACGGCGCGGCGAATTAACCGTTCGCGTCGAAGATTTTGATTTGCTGTCGAAGTCCCTACGCCCGCTGCCCGAAAAATTTCACGGCTTGAAGGATGTCGAAATTCGTTACCGTCAGCGTTATCTTGACTTGATTGTTAATCCCGAAGTCCGCGATACTTTTTTGAAGCGCACGGAAATTATCAAGGCGATTAGAAAATATCTCGACGACAGAAATTTTGTGGAGGTGGAGACGCCGATTTTGTCGACTATTGCCGGCGGCGCGGCTGCCCGTCCTTTCGTGACGCACCACAATACTCTTGACGTCGATTTATATTTACGCATCGCCACTGAATTAAATCTCAAGCGGCTGATTGTCGGCGGTTTCGAGCGCGTCTACGAGATAGGCAGGATTTTTCGCAACGAAGGCATGGACAATCGGCACAACCCCGAATTTACTTCCGTCGAAATTTATCAGGCTTACGGCGACTACAATGATTTAATTGACGTGACGGAAGGAATTACCTGCGCGGCGGCGGAAAAAATTTTCGGCACGACAAAGATAACTTATCAGGGCGTCGAAATGGATCTGAAAAATCCGCCGCGTATCAGCATGAACGACGCAGTTAAAAATAAAACCGGCAAAGATTTCTTGTCCTGCGCGACTGTCGAAGAGGCGCGGGCTATGGCTGACGAAATTGGAGTGGCTTATGAAAAAAGATTCGGTATCGGCGGAATTTTGAACGCCGCTTTTGAATCGAAGGTCGAAGACGATTTGATTCAACCGATTTTTATTACGGGGCACCCGACAGAAATTTCGCCGCTTGCCAAAAAAAATCCCGAAGACCCGCGAATTACTGACCGCTTTGAGTTTTTTGTCTACGGACGCGAAATTGCAAACGGCTTTACGGAATTGAACGACCCGATTGATCAGAAAAATCGTTTCGAGGAACAGCTCAAGGCGCGCGAAGCCGGAGACGAAGAGGCGCACGTCATGGACACTGATTTTATTCGCGCGCTGGAGTACGGACTGCCCCCGACTGGCGGGCTCGGTATCGGCGTGGACAGGCTCGTCATGCTTTTGACGGACGCGGCGTCGATTCGTGACGTGCTCCTTTTCCCGACGATGAAAGTTATCGCCGAATAATATTTTTTTCCGTTCCCGAAAGAGGTGATTGTTATTTTTCAGGCAAGCGAAATTTTGGCGGACATGCATACGCACACGATTTTTTCACTGCATGCCTATTCGACGGTCACCGAAAATATTCAGGCGGCAATCAGGCGCGGGCTGAAATTTTTGGCGATAACAGATCATTTTTATCAAGACGGTGGCAAAATAAATCAGCAAAATGAAGTTCTGCGCCTGCGTTATCTTGAACGCGCAGTCAACGGACATTTTGGAGACACGAAAATTTTTTCCGGCGCGGAATTTAATATCGGGCAGGAGATTTTGCATTGGGACAGGCTGAAAGATTTGACGTGGCGACCAATCGGTTTGCACAGCTGGATTGTGGACATGAAGTCTTTGACTTTGCCGCAACTTTTGAAAATGTTTGAGGAGGCGGCGGTTCGTCACAACGCTTTTGTTCATATCGAACGGGAGATAGAAAAAATTGACAACTGCCGGCACGGAAAACATCTTGACGACGAAGTTAAAAAGTTTTTTGAGGAAATGGTTACGCTCGCGAAGAAAAAAGATATTTGGCTGGAATTGAACGAGGCGTCGCTCGGCAGGAATATCGGCGGTGATTGTGAACGGCTGGATTATTGGTTGAGACTTGCGCGGGATAACGGAAATAAAATTTATCTGGGCACGGACGCCCATTTTGCGGAGTGTATCGGGGATTTCAAAAATTCCGTCGCTCTGTTGAATGGGCTGGATTATCCGAAAAATTTGATTTTGAATTTTAATCACGAACAGCTTGCCGCGTTGTGTAGTGTTTAACGGAGGAATTTTTATGTATAATATTTTAGCAGTCGACGGAATTGCCGGCGAAGGTATAGAACTTCTCAAGAAAGATTTTAACGTTGAGGTTCACGATAAAATTTCCGCTGAAGAACTTTTGGAAATTATTCCGAAGTTCGACGCGCTGATTGTTCGTTCGGCGTCCAAAGTCACCGCCGAAGTTATCAGCTGCGCGAAGAATTTAAAAATTATCGGGCGCGCGGGAGTCGGCGTCGATAACATTGACGTGCAGGCGGCAACTGAACGCGGGATTATCGTGATAAATTCTCCGGACGGCAACACGATAGCCGCAACCGAACACACTTTCGCGATGATGCTCGCCGTGAGCAGAAATATTCCGCAGGCAAACAGGACAATGCACGACGGCGGCTGGGACAGAAAAAAATTTGTCGGCGTGGAGTTGCGCAACAAAATTCTCGGCGTTATTGGTCTCGGAAGAATCGGCGCGGGCGTCGCGAAAAGGGCGCAGTCTTTTGAAATGAAAGTCGTCGCCTATGATCCCTTCGTGAGTGCTGACCGCGCGGAAAGTCTCGGCGTAAAACTCGTGGAGCTGGACGAACTTTTCAAGACGGCGGATTTTATCACAGTCCATATGCCGCTGACGAAGAAAACCGAAAACATGATTTCCCTCGACCAAATGAAACTCATGAAGCCCACGACGCGTTTGATTAACTGCGCGCGCGGCGGGATTATCAACGAAAAAGATTTGGCAGAGGCGTTGCGGACGAAAATTGTCGCGGGCGCGGCGATTGACGTTTTCACGAGTGAACCGCTTGACAAAAATTCTCCGCTGATTGACTTGCCGAATATTATTTTAACTCCGCATTTGGGCGCGTCTACCGTCGAGGCGCAAATAGGCGTTTCGGTTGACGTCGCTCACGGGATTATCGACGCGCTGAACGGCAAGCCCGTTTCGACGGCGGTCAACATGCCGCACATTCCCGCGCACGTCCTGAAAAAAATTACTCCTTATCTCACGCTCGCCGAACGTCTCGGACGAACTATCACGGCGATGAGCAAGGAGCCCATTTCAAATTTGCAGGTTCGTATCAACGGGAAAATCGCCGATACAAATTCTTCGTTCATTTCGACGGCGGTACTCAAGGGCGTTTTGTCGACGGCTCTTGACGCGAATGTTAATCTCGTCAACGCAAATATTTTGGCGGCGGAGCGCGGGATTCATCTTTCGGAAATTACTTCGAGTATCGCGGGAGATTTTTCAAACACCGTCACCGTTTCGGCGAACGGCAATTCCGTGACGGGCACGCTTTTTGGGAACGAAGGGCGCATCGTTTTAATTAATAATTTCCGTGTCGACGTCGACCCGCATGCGCGAATTTTAATTTGCCCGCACATAAACAGACCCGGCGTTATCGGCGAAGTAGGCACGATGCTTGCAAGCCACAATATAAATATTTCCAGCATGCAGGTTGGCAAAACGGATATTGGCGGCACGAATTTGATGGTGCTGACTGTGGACAATCCTATTTCGCCGGAAGTTATCGCGAAGGTTAAAAGTTCCGAGGCGATTTTCGACGCGACTCTTGTTGCCTTCGACGACGCGGATTAGTTATGAAGAATAAAATTATTTTTGTTGCGGGGCTGGTGATTGTGTTGGTCGCCGCATCATTTTTTATCTTCGACGGGAAGGAAGAACCTGCGCAAGAAATTCAGCCCGAAATTAAAATCGCGTCGCAGGAGATCAGCGTCTACGTTTCCGGACAAGTCAAAACTCCGGCGGTAGTGAATCTGGAAGACAACGGCAAGCTGAAAATTATCGACGCGGTTAATGCGGCGGGCGGTTTGACTGAATTTGCCGACACCGAAGGCGTAAACCTTGCCGAGCCTCTGAACGACGGACAACATGTTCATATCCCGACTAAGGAAATTTTTTTCGAGGAACTGCCCGCGAAAAATGTTCCGAGTAAATCTTCAAAGACGAGCAACGAACTGATTAACATTAACACCGCCGACGCAACCGAGTTGCAAAAAATAAAGGGCGTGGGTCCGAAAATTTCCGAAAGGATTGTAGAATACCGCGACCAGAACGGTACGTTCGCCGCGATTGAAGATATTAAAAAGGTCAAGGGAATCGGCGATAAGACCTTCGAGAAAATGAAAGACTCAATCACCGTGAATTAATTCCCGAAAAAAAATAGCCGCCATTAATCCGGCGGCTTTAGTTTTTTGTCGTTGACGCGAAAAAATTTTTTTGAGATAATACAGTCGAAAGGAGGTGCTTATCATGGCGGATATTGAAAGCAGGGTTGACAAGCTCGAAACGAAAACCAACACGATTGAAAGCAGGGTGGAAGTTTTAGCCGTCAAAGTAGATGATTTTATTCAGGAGATGCGTGACTTTAAGGCGGAGATGCGTCAGCAGAATCAGATGCGCGCAAATGAAATTGCAGACCTTCGCAAGAAACACGACGAGGAGCGCGCCCCGCTATCGCAGAGGAGAGAGCCAAACGCGAAGCCGCTATGAAAGAGTTGGAGGAAAAGCGCGAAGCTGACAGGGCACAACGCGAGGCCGACATGAAGGCTCTGGCTAAAGGACGCGAAGAAGACATGAAGGAAATTCGCGCGAGCATAAACGATATGGGCAAGCACGTCCGCAACATGGCAATTACTTCGATGATCGGAATCGGCGCAATGTCTATCGCCGTTATCGCGTTTATTGCTACGAGATAAATTTTGCGCAAAAAAAAACGCATGTAGAAACACACAGCCCGAATTTTAGCATTAAATAAAAAAATTTGCAAGTATCAAAATGAAAATAAAAATTTCCAATCTCATGCTGAATTGTCTGCTTGCCGCTATGGTTGCAGGCATTCTCTTCATGGAAAATTTTGCGCCGCCCCTCAAAAATTTTTTGACAATCTGCGCGGCGGTAATCTCCGGCGGAATAATTTTGACGTGGAAGAAAAATTTTTCGTTCGTCGCCAAAATTATTTTCCCGATAATTTTTTTTGCGATAGGCGCGACGAGATTTTTTTTCGTCGATAATCTCCCGCCCAACGACATTTCAAAATTCGAGGGAAAATATATCGGCGTCACCGGAATTGTTCGCGACGAGCCGCAGATAAAAATTTCCCCCAACAATTTAACGCAGGTTCGTTTCGTCGTCGATATTCAGTCCGTGAAAACGAAGGGCGAAAATATTTCGGCAAGCGGCGGTTTGATTCTGAACGCTTACTTCAGCGGCGACGAGGAAATTAAATCTGCGCGAATCGGTGATAAAATTTCGACGAACGGCAAAATTAAATTCATAAACGGCTACGGAAATCCCGGACAAATCGATACCGCAATTCGTTTTAAATCGGACGGAATCACCGCGCGAATGTCGGCGGACAAAATGGAATTGACGATTGAGCCCGTCGAAGGAAACTATTGGACAAAATTTTTGCGGTTCGTCGCGGCAATCCGTGAACACTATCGCGCGGCAATGTCCTCCGTCATGCCGAAGGAGGACGCGGCGGCAATTTTCGCAATGCTCTTCGGCGGCTACGCGGGACTGGATCCCGAACTCGTCGAAGATTTTCAGACAACAGGCATCGTGCACATTTTGTCAGTGAGCGGCTCCCACATGAGCTTGCTCGCGGCGGCAACGGCGGCACTTTGTCTGATTTTAAAATTACCGGTCAAGATAACCGTCGCGATAGGAATTTTCGTAATCGTGACGTATACTTTTTTGTCGGGGATGTTGCCGCAAGTAATTCGTTCGGCGGCAATGGGCGGGCTTGTCTTCTTCGGCACAGCTAACCAACTCCAATCGAACGGCGCGCGCCTTTTGACACTGACGGCAATCGCAATGCTAATCAATCAGCCGCTGTTAATCTTCGACATAAGTTTTCAATTAAGTTTCGCGTCGACGGCGGGACTGCTGTATTTTTCCGACGACCTGCAAAATTTCAGATTAATGGAGAAATTGCCGCGCTGGGTTTCGTATCCTGCGACAATGACACTCTCCGCGCAGTTCGCAAGCCTGCCGATAATAATTTGGTACTTCAATCAAGTTTCGCTTAGTTCCGTCCTGGCGAATGTACTCGTCATGCCGCTGCTCGAAATTGTCATAATCGGCGGGCTTTTGGGCGGAATAGTCGCGTTCGTCCTCCCGTTCGCAGGGAAAATATTTTTCGTAGTCGAGGCGTTAATTTTCAGCTTCGGCGCGGAAATAAATCGGGTTATCGCAAATTTGCCGCTTAGTTCCGTGCAAGTGCCGACGCTGGGATTTTTGGCGGGATTCATTTATTATTTGGCGTTGATATTTCGGCGCGCGGAAGTTTTATTTTTGTTGGCGTTGCTCCTGATTTTTAACGCTATTGACTTCGATAAAAAAGTTGAAGTGAGTTTCGTCGACGTCGGTCAAGGAGATTGCGCGGTCGTCCTGACGCCGAACAGGAAGTGCTTGATTTTTGATACGGGCGGCGTTCGCGAAAGAAGTTTCGATATTGGCGGGCGCGTCGTCATTCCCTACCTTAAGCACGAAAATATTCGCGAGGTCGACACGATTTTTTTGACGCACGTCCACGAAGATCATTCTGCCGGCGCGGGCACGATTATTAAAAAAATGCCCGTCCGCGAAATTATCACGGCAGGCGAGCCGAAAAGTGAGTACGCCGCTGTTTTCGGGATTAGCGAAAATTTTTTGGATAACCTGCGCGCCGGACAAACCGGAGAAATTTTTAGCGTCGACGGCGTCGAAGTGGAAATCCTCTACGCGCCGAACGTCGGCAGCGGCAATGAAATTTCCAATGTCTATCGCGTTCGTTATGGCGACGTGAGTTTTTTAATCACCGGCGATTTGATTAAGGAGATTGAGGCGCAAATTTTGAGAGAGGGCATCGACGTTTCGAGCACGGTTTTAAAAGTTGGTCATCACGGCAGCGCGACGAGTTCCGACGAAGAATTTTTGCGCGCCGTCAATCCAAAATGCGCGGTTATCAGCGTCGGCTACGGAAATAATTTTGGTCATCCCCGCGCGGAAGTTTTGGAGAGGCTTGAGGAAATTCACGCGAAAATTTATCGGACGGATCTCGACGGGCTGATTAAATTCAAGACCGACGGAAAAAAATTGACTGTCAGCAAATTTCGCGAGTAGAAAAATTTTAATTGTAGAATCGGCGCGCGTTTGATATAATTTCTTCGTGGAGGTGCTTTTTATGGAAGAATCGGCGGTGCAAGGATTTTTGTCACCGGTCACGGCTGATATGCTGGTAGTCTTGAGCATCGTAATCAACGTGATTTTATTATTCGCGTTCGCGTATTTATGGACGACGCGGCAGCAAGACGAAAGGTTCACGAAAATGGAGGCGAGCATTAAAAAAGTTTCGACAGGCTTAAAAAATCTTGAAAATCGCGTGCAAGAAATTAAACCTGCGCGGACTGTCGAAAATTTGCCGCAAGCCGAGCCCTTCGGAATGAGTTTTAGACAGCCGCACGAAGAAGAGGAAAAAAAAATTTCTAAGTCGAACGACAGTTCCGCAGCGTGGAATAAATTTGTGGAGGACTATAACCATATCGCGGAAAGTATGGCGGTGCCCGGGCAGGTGCAGGCTTGCGAAAAATTTACGTCCGAAAAAAATTTGCGGCTTTTGTTTTACGCGGACGACATGACTTTTTTGCCTTCGATTGACGTCGAAGAAAGTAGCTATTGGGCGTGGAAGGTTCCGAACACGCAGGACGTTTATGCCGTTGTCCCCAATCCGCTGAAGCCGTGCAACGAGGAGCTTTACGAGACCGGCGGGCTGAAAATTATTTTTGCAATGAATTATCGCGGCGGTTCTTACGGCAGGTATATCGTCGAGACTCCCGCGATTTTTGAGGGCGGTTCAAGCGGAAAATGGAAGTTGCAGGAGCCCGGCGTTATCGATTTGGCGAGATTTTAACGAAGTTAGAGGAATTTTTTCATGAGCCAGCCGGAAAATATTAACACGATTTTAAAAAAGAGCCTGAAACTTAATGGCGAAGATTTTTACGAAGATGTTTTGCGCCACACGATTTTTGACAACTGGAAAGAAATTGCCGGCGTCTTTGCTGACAGGGCTTTTCCGCTGAAAATCAAAGGCGACACTTTGGTTTTGTATTCCGATGACTCTTCGACGAAAGACAAAATGAAATTCCTTGCCGGCGAAATTGTTGACAAGATTAACGAGATAATCGGGGAGGACGAAAACCCGATAAAGAGGATAGATTTCGGGAGAAGTTTTGATGTTCCGATAAAAAAAAATAATTCTTCCAAAGATACGGCAACAAAAAGTAGCGAAAATTTAAATGAAGACGTCGAAGAAATAACGTTGACGCCGGAAGAAATTGCGGAGTGTGAAAAAAAAGTTGCCGCTATCGAAGATGCTGCCTTGCGGCAAGAAATATTCCAAACCTTTGTTCTTCGCGCGCGGGTTATGAAACTAAAATATAAAAACGGTTGGCACAAATGTAAAATTTGCAATTTACTTTGCCGCTCTGAAGAAATTATTTGTCCGTCGTGCAGGATTAGTGAGCGTGAAAAAATGCGCGCCGCTATCCAGAAAATTTTTTACAGCGCGCCTTATGAAAATTTCAAAGACATACAATCAAAAATCATAAAAAAATTTCCTTATTTAAAATCCGAGTGCACGTTTGAATTTATCGACGCGGTACGGATGAATTTGATTTTAAAATTGGCGGCACTCGTTCCGTTCGGTGATACCACCTCTTACGACGCAAAATTTTTGGTCATGCTGATACGGCAACTGCCCGAAGAAAAACTTACCACAGCGATAATCAAACGGACGCTGAACGAATTTAAATTCAATCTTGCCGACAAACCGTCGCTTGATTCAAGAGAATTTGCAAAATCTAAAGCTACACTAAAAAAATCTTCAACAACTCTCAATCGTGAAACATCATGAAACTAAAAAAGCCCGCCACTCTTTCGAGTGACAGGCTCTTTTTTTCACGGAAATAGTTTAGATTATTTAAGGCTGGTGAGATATTCTTTAATCTTGTCGCCGTCTTCCATTTCCATGACTTTATCGAGAATCTTCTTTGCTTCTTCAAAGGTGAAGTTACGGATACGCTCTTTGACGCGCGGAATTGAAGGCGCACTCATGGAAAGTTCCTTAATTCCCATAGCCATCAAGAGAATCGCCGCATTCGGGTCGGACGCCATTTCGCCGCACATGCCCGCCCATTTGCCTTCTTTGTTCGCGGATTCAATCGTACGCTGGATAAGGCGAAGGACAGCCGGGTTGAAGTGGTTGTAGAGGTAAGAAATTTGCGCGTTGCCTCTGTCAACCGCGAGGGTGTACTGAACGAGATCATTCGTGCCGATGCTGAAAAAGTCGACGTATTTTGCGAGTGTCGGAGCCATGACAGCCGCCGCCGGAGTTTCAACCATGATACCTACTTGAACGTCCTGCGCGAACTCTTTGCCTTCGTGGGCAAGTTCCATTTTCGCATCTTCGACGAATTGTTTAGCGTCGAGGAACTCTTTGACGTTGATAACCATCGGGAACATGATAGCCGCTTTGCCGAACTTGCCGGCGCGAAGGATAGCTTTCAATTGCGGCATGAACAGATCTTTGCGCTGGAGGCTGATACGAATTGCGCGATAGCCCAGGAACGGATTTTCTTCCTCGTCGACCTGGATATAGGGCAGGGGCTTATCGCCGCCGATATCCATAGTACGAATGACGCAGAGATTTCCGTCACATTTTTCGACGGCCGCTTTGTATTCTTTGAATTGATCTTCTTCCTGCGGGACGTCAGATTTACCCATGAAGACAAATTCAGAGCGGAAAAGTCCGACGCCGTGTGCGCCGAATCCGTTAGCCGCGTCGACGTCAGCGGGGGAGCCGATATTTGCCGCGAGGATAACTTCTTGACCGTCTTTGGTTTTTGCCGGAAGGGTTTTAAGAGTTGCGTAATAGGCTTTGAGTTCTTCCTGCTTTTTAATTTTTTCGTCGTAGCTCGCGCGCTCTTCTTCGGAGGGACGAATCAAAATTTCGCCGGTTTCGCCGTCGAGGATAGCGGGGTCGCCGTCAGCCATCTGCTCAACTCCGTCACCGACGCCGACAACAGTAGGAATAGCGCGGGTTTTCGCAATGATAACGGCGTGGGCGGTAGTGGAGCCTGCGCCGAGAATAACGCCGGCGATTTTGTCAGTGGGAAGACCGGCGATAACAGACGGCTCAATTTCCTTACCCGCGACGATAACTTTGCCTGCGATTTCGGGTTCTTTGATACCGAGCAAGAATTTCGCGATACGTTTGCCGACGTCGCGCATATCGACGGCACGACCTCTGAAGTATTCGTCTTCCATTGCCTCAAAAATTTGCGCTTGGGCTTCGTAAGCGTCGAGGACAGCTTTGGGCGCGGAGCCGGAGGCGTCGAGTTTTTCGTCAATCGCGCCGCTCATTGCGGGATCTTCTACCATCATGCGGTGCGCTTCGAGGATACCTGCTTGTTCCTTCAAGCCCTTCGCGTTCATGTCGTCTATGCTCTTGTGAAGATTTTCCGCGACTTCGACGAGTGCATTAGCAGCCTTTTTCTTTTCTTCTTCGAGAGTGCCGGCTTTGTAGTTCACGAGGAAGCTGTCAAGGTTTTGACCTGCAAGCAAAATTGTACCGACGGCTATGCCGGAAATTACGCCCTTGCCTTTAATTTTATCTGCCATTTGAAAATTCCTCCACCAAATTCAACTAAAAAAACTTTTCTTGAAAACGAACTCCATATTATGCGAAAGAGGAGGCGGTTAATAAAAACCCCCTCCTCCGACGAACTTTCCGTCTAAATTTTACTCTTCACCGAATTTGTTATCGACGAGTTCTTTCAAAGTTTTGACAGCGTCGGCTTCGTCCGGACCGTCAGCAGAAATGGTAACTTCCGTACCTTTAACCAAACCCATGCTCATGATCATAAGGATGCTTTTTGCGTCGACGGTCTTGCCTTTAGCTTTGATGTTGACTTTGGATTTAAATTTCGATGCAGTCTGCACGAACAGCGATGCCGGGCGTGCGTGAATACCAGTTTTGTTTTCGATAGTGGTTGTTGCTTCAGTCATTTAAAAATCTCTCCCATCTCTAGTCAAAATTTATTATCGCTTGTTACCTTTCGGCAACCTTTCACCTTTGCTATTCGCCGCCTCTTTTAATCTTCCTGCTTTTCAGATAAAATACATGAAAAATTTTTTGAAATTTTTTACATTATTTAAGGGAGATTTTTTTCTTTCTAAAAATTTTTTCTCTCTTTAAATCTAGCATCTACTTTTCTTTTGGGCGCAAAAGAAAAGTAGCAAAAGAAAACTGCCCGCAGAGGTCGCATCACGCGACCAAATGCGGGAGGCCGCCCATCCTTGGGCGGCCTCTAAACTCCGTTTAGAAAATTTTTAAAAGGCAGGAGGAATTTTTATGGAAATCTTAATGCATATGTGTTGCGGTCCGTGTTCGTGCTACCCCGCAAAAAAACTGCGCGCCGAAAATTTCGAGCCGGTAGGTTATTTTTTCAACCCGAATATTCATCCTTATCAGGAGTGGCGGCGGCGGCTCAGGGCTGCGCGAGAATTTGCCGAGAAAATCGAAATGAAATTGCACGTCGATAATCATTACAGGTTGCGCGAATTTTTGGCGAAGGTCTCAAATGTTGTCGGCGCGATTGACGACGAAGACACCGTAAAATTTTCGGACGGCTTCCACCGGCGTTGCAAAATCTGTTATGCGTGGCGGCTAAGTGAGGCGGCGCGTTTTGCCGCAGAAAATAATTTTGAAGTGTTCACCTCGACACTTTTCTACAGCGTCCACCAAAATCACGAGCTTATGAAAAATATTGCGGAGGGCGTCGCAAAAAATTTCGGCGTGGATTTTTATTACGAAGATTTTCGCGAAGGCTGGCAGGAAGGAATTGATTTGAGTTTGCAGCTTGAACTTTATCGGCAGAATTATTGCGGTTGCATTTTCAGCGAAGAGGAACGTTTCAGCAAGGAGATTAAAAATTTTCGCAAAACCTCCTTCAGAGATTAGTGGCTAGGGATTAAGGGAGGGGCCGCACAAGGACGTGCGGCCGCCCGCATTTGGTCGCGTGACGCGACCTCTGCGGGCAGTTTTCTTTTGTTACTTTTCTTTTGCGCCCAAAAGAAAAGTAGATGTTCATTCTAAAGAAGAAAAAATTTTTAAAAAGAAAAGAAGAGCTCTAAAATCTTTGGCGTGCACAGTGGCTAGGGATGGGTTGGGAAAATTTTTCGGGTAAAACTTTTACAAAAGTGGTATAATTATTCTCAAATAAATTTAAATGAGTTGATGAATTGCAAAAGAAAAATTTAAACGGCAAGCCCGTAACCCCGATGATGGAACAGTACAACGCGGCGAAGGCTCAAAATCAGGACGCGCTTTTATTTTTCCGGCTCGGAGATTTTTTTGAGATGTTTTACGAGGACGCCGAAATTGCCGCGCGAGAAATCGGGCTGACGATGACTCACCGGCAAAGTATACCCATGTGCGGCGTCCCTGCCCACGCGATTGAAAGTTATCTGCAAAAACTTGTGAACAAAGGATACCGCGTCGCGATTGTCGATCAAGTCGGCGACCCGAAGGCGAAAGGTTTGACTGAACGCGAGCTGACGAAAATTGTCACGCCCGGCACGATTTTAACCGACGACACTTTTACGGACAGCGGAAATAATTATCTCCTGCTGATTCTGGAATCCGACGAAGAAATTGCCCTTGCCGGCGCGGACGTCTCGACCGGTGAAATTTTTTACTGTGTTTACGAAGGAAAGGACCGCGTACAAATTCTCCTTGACGAAATTTACAGACTCATGCCGCGCGAAATTTTAATCGCCGCTGAATTGACTTTCGACAGCCGCCTGAAAAATTTTGTTAAAATAAAACTTGAGAATTGCACGTTCACGAAGATTGACGCCGATAAAAAATCTGACTTCCTGCACCAACACTTTGACGAAAACGAATTGCCTGCGTCGGATATTGCGGCGAGTGCCGTCGAATTTTTGTTGGGTTATATTCACAAGACAATTCGCGCGGATTTGAATCACCTCTCGAAACTTACGCGCCTTGATTTGAGCAACCATTTGATTTTGGACGCGACGACTTTGCGGAATTTGGAGATTGTCCGCAGTCTTCGTGACGGCTCGAAAAAAAATACTCTCTTCGACGCGCTGGATCATACGAGGACGCCGCTGGGCAACAGGCTTTTGCGCAAGAGGCTGGAAAGCCCGCTCGTCGATATTGTTGCGATAAATCGGCGGCTTGATTCTGTGGAGGAGCTTTTCAAAAATTTTAAGGCGCGGAAAAATCTGCGCGACGTTCTGAAGGAAATTTACGACATTGAAAGATTGATGACGAAAATCGAAGTCGGCTCGGCGAATGCCCGCGATTTAACTGCGCTGAAAAATTCTCTGCGAGTCCTGCCGAAAATTCGTTCAGCTCTCGAAAAATGTACGTCCGATATTTTGGTTGCCTGCCGCGACGGGCTGAAAAATTACGACAAGGAAGTTGATTTGATTGACCGCGCGATTTCCGAAGGCGCGCCGCCAACAGTTCGCGACGGCGGGATTATTAATCGCGGTTTTAATTCTGACTTGGACGAGTACAGAAAAATTTCTCAAGACAGCCGCGCCTTTCTGCAGGAATTTGAGGACAGGGAAAAAATTCGTACGGGCATTCGTTCGCTGAAGGTCGGCTACAACAGAATTTTCGGCTACTATATCGAAGTTCGTCACAGCGGCACGGATAAAATCCCCGCAAATTATGTCCGCAAACAGACTCTTGCGAACGCCGAACGCTACGTCACGCAGGAGCTGAAAGATTTTGAGACAAAAATTCTCGGCGCGCAGGAGAAGATTGTAATTTTGGAGTACAATATTTTTTGCCAGGTTCGCGACCAAATTAAAGCGCGTCTGCCACAAATTCAGGACACGGCGAAAAGAATTGCGGTGCTCGACGTGACTGCAAGTTTCGCGGAGGCGGCGTCCGTCAATAACTACACGCGCCCCGAACTGAATATCGAGGGCAAGATTGAGATTAAAGACGGACGGCATCCTCTCGTTGAAAGAATTTTGACGAACAGCCTTTTTGTTCCGAACGACACGAATTTAAATCCGAATCGTTGTTCGCTGATGATAATCACCGGTCCGAACATGGCGGGCAAGTCAACTTACATGCGGCAGGTGGCGATGCTGACTTTAATGACGCAGGCGGGCAGTTTTATTCCGGCGGCAAGCGCGGATATTTCGCCCGTCGACAGAATTTTCACGAGGATTGGCGCGAGTGACGACCTTGTCAGCGGGCAGTCCACTTTCATGGTTGAGATGAACGAAGTCGCGCAGATTTTGAAGTACGCCACGAACCGCAGTTTGATAATTTTGGACGAAGTGGGGCGCGGCACGAGTACCTTCGACGGAATGAGCATTGCCCGCGCGGTGATTGAGTTCATTGACAAAAAAATTCACGCCAAAACTCTTTTCGCGACGCACTACCACGAACTGACTGACCTTGCCGAAACTTCGGATCACATTGAAAATTTTTGCGTGGCAGTCAAGGAGCGCGGCAACGAAGTAATTTTTTTGCGCAGGATTCAGCGGGGAGCCGCAAGCAAGTCTTACGGAATCAAGGTTGCGAAATTGGCGGGCTTGCCAAAATCCGTCATGAAACGCGCCGAAGAAATTTTGGAAGACCTGGAAAAATTTGCGCCGGTGAAATCCGATTCGTTGAGGCAAAAAAAATTCGAGCCTTCGCAAAATCTTTTCGTATCGCGCGGACTGGACGAACTCTTAAAACTTGACGTGACGACCTTGACGCCGATTGAGGCACTGAACAAACTCTACGAACTGCAGGCGAAGGCGCGGAAGGAGGAAGGCAATTCGTGACGTACAATCTTGAAAAAAATCTTGAGCGGCAAATAATTTCCCTTGCCGAAAAATTTGGCGTCGAAAAAATTTTTCTGTTCGGTTCGCGCGCGCGGGGAACTAATTCCGAAAGGAGTGACATTGACCTTGCGATTATCGGCGGCGATTATCTTTCTTTTGCTTTGGCGGTTGACGAGGAGACCGATACCCTGCTAAAATTTGACGTCGTGAATCTCGACAAAAAAATTTCGCCGGAGCTTGCGGATGAAATTTTTCGCGACGGGGTTTTGATTTATGAAAAAGTTTGATGCGTTTTCAAAGCGTCTTGAAGTTTTGTTGCGAGCTGAAAAAAATAACCTGCGCGACGAATTTTATCGTGCGGGGGTTATCGGGCACTTTAATTTAACTTTTGAAATGGCGTGGAAGGCGACAAAGGAGACCTTGCAACTTTACGGCGTCGACGTTGCGAAAACCGGATCGCCGCGAGAAATTTTGAAGGCGGCCTACCAAATTAATTTCCTGCACGACGAAAAAATTTGGCTCGACATGCTGAAGAATCGAAACACCGTTGCCCACGTTTACGACGAAAATGCGGCGGTTGCTCTTTCCGAAAAAATTTTCGTCAACTACATTCCCGCGTTAAAAAATTTGCGCGATTTGCTTGAGGAGAAAAATTCCGCCGTCGAAAAATCCGGCGACGTGTTTTAGAAAGGAAGTTTCAAAATGGCAGAAGACAAAAACAAAAAACCTTCCGTTTGGAGTCGTTACACCGACGCCGACAAAAAAAATCTTGACGAGCTTGGCAAAGGCTACATTGATTTTATCAGCCGCTGCAAGACCGAACGCGAAAGTGTTCAGGAGACAATCAGACGCGCGGAGGCGGTCGGCTACAAAAATCTTTCGGACGTTATCGCCAATCGTCAAAGGCTGAAACCCGGCGACAAAGTTTATTATGCGTTCATGAAAAAATCTATCGCGCTGTTTCAGATTGGCAGTGAGCCGATTGAACGCGGCTTGAAAATTCTCGGCGCGCACATTGATACCTGCCGCCTTGACGTGAAACAGAATCCGCTTTACGAAGACGGCGGGCTTGCTTACCTCGATACGCATTATTACGGCGGCATCAAAAAATATCAGTGGGTTGCTCTGCCGCTGGCAATGCATGGCGTCGTTGTCAAGAAGGACGGCTCGGTTATCGAAATTGTTATCGGCGAAGACGAAGGCGACCCTGTTTTCTGCGTGACGGATCTTTTGATTCACCTTGCGCAGGAGCAACTTAAAAAGGACGGCACGAAAGTTGTTGAGGGCGAAAATCTTGATATTCTCGTCGGAAATTATCCGCTCAAGGACGGCGAAAAAGAATCCGTTAAGGCGGGCGTCCTGAAGCTCCTCAAAGATAAATATTACATTGACAAGGAAGATTTTCTTTCGGCGGAGCTTGCGCTTGTTCCCGCCGGCAAGGCACGCGAGCTTGGTTTTGACAGGAGTATGGTGCTCGGCTACGGGCAGGACGACCGCGTTTGCTCTTATACTTCGCTTGTTGCCATGCTCGAAATTGCAAACGAAAATCTCGAAAAGACTGCTTGCTGTTTGCTCGTCGACAAGGAGGAAATTGGTAGCTACGGCGCGACGGGAATGCGCTCCCACTTTTTTGAAAATGCGCTTGCCGAAATCATGAATGCTTGCGGACAATACACGGAGCTGGGACTTCGCCGCGCACTGCAAAATTCTTTCATGCTGAGTTCCGATGTTTCCAGCGCATATGACGCCCTTTACGCAAGTGCCTACGACAAAAAGAATGTCGCCTATCTCGGCAAGGGCATGGTCTTCAATAAATTTACAGGTTCGCGCGGAAAATCCGGAGCCAGTGAGGCAAATGCAGAGTTCGTCGGCAAGCTGCGCGCCATTCTCGACAAAAATAACGTTCACTACCAATTTTCGGAGCTCGGCAAAGTGGATCTCGGAGGCGGCGGAACTATTGCCTACATAATGGCGGTTTACGGCATGGAAGTTATCGACAGCGGCGTTGCAGTCATGAGCATGCACGCCCCTTGGGAAGTCACCAGCAAAATTGATATTTACGAAACTAAAAAAGGTTATTCCGCTTTCCTCAAGGAAATTTAATTTCGCTTGACAGCCGACAAGATTAAAAGTAAAATTGTT
>CAJOFR010000016.1 GCA_905234195.1 uncultured Selenomonadaceae bacterium | reverse complement strand
CGCTGTTTCAATTTTAAACTACGTATTTTTTAAAGTCAATATTTGCGGCTTATATCCCCATAGCTAAAGCTAGGGGTTTTACGCCGCCTTTGGATAAAACGTGTTTCCTTCGGTTGCAAAAGTTTGCCGGAAATTTCTTCAAGCAACGTCAAAACTTCGGCGTGCCCGTAAATTTTAGCCTCGCCGTCATATTCGCGCTGATTCATGTATTGACAAATCATTCTGACGAGCCACAAAATCCCCGTGAAGTGGTCAACGTGTTTATGCGTCAAAAAAATTTCACGGATATCCTTCCAATTGAAGCCGCCGTGTTTCAGTTGCCTGAGAATAGCACTGCCGCCGCCGCCGTCGACGAGAAAATTTTTATCGCCGTCGCTTATCACAAAGCAAGTGTTATAACATTCGGTGACAAGGGCGTTGCCCGGTGCCGAGCATAGTAATTTTCATGCGCGCGCCTCACAATCCAAAACGTTCAAAAATCATGTCGACGTTTCGCAGAAACCACTTGTAATCAAAGCAATCGTCAATTTCTGCAACAGTCAAATATTTTTTAATGTCCTCGTCTTTTTCTATGTTCGTGCGAAAATCTTCGCCCTGCATCCAACGTTTCATTGCGTTGCGCTGAACCCATTTATAAGCATCTTCGCGCAGGACGCCCTTGCCGACAATCGCCAACATGATTCGCTGACTGTAAATCAAACCGCCCGTCCGATTTAAATTGTGCAACATCGCTTCGGGATAAACCAAAAGCTTGTCGATAATCTTCGTGATTTTTTTCGTGCAGTAGTCAACGTTAATCGTCGAGTCCGGAAGAATCACGCGCTCAACTGAACTGTGCGAAATATCGCGCTCGTGCCACAGCGTAATATCTTCCAGCGCGGCAAGTGCATTCCCGCGAACAAGCCGCGCCATTCCCGCAACGCGTTCACAATTAATCGGGTTGCGCTTGTGCGGCATCGCCGACGAACCTTTTTGCCCGGGCTGAAAATATTCTTCCGCCTCGCGAATATCCGTCCGCTGCAGGTTGCGAATCTCCGTCGCAATTTTTTCCAGCGTGCTCGCCACAATCGCAAGCGTCGTCATGTATTCGGCGTGGCGGTCGCGCTGAATAACTTGAGTTGCAAGTTTCACCGGCTCCAGCCCAAGTTTTTTGCAAACAAGCTCTTCGATTTTCGGATTGATATTCGAGTAGGTTCCGACTGCCCCGCTGAGTTTTCCGACGCCCACAATTTTTTTCGCATGCTCCACCCGCTCAATGTCCCGCTCAATTTCCGCGCTCCACAGTGCTAGCTTGAGACCAAAAGTCATCGGCTCCGCGTGAATCCCGTGCGTTCTGCCAATGCAAGGCGTGTGCTTGAACTCCTGCGCGCGGCGGCGAAGTACCTCGCGAAATTTTTTCAAGTCGTCGAGAATAATTTCAGCGGATTGTTTCATCATTAAACAAATCGCCGTGTCCTTCACGTCGCTGGAAGTCAAACCCTTGTGAATATATTTCGAGTCCTCGCCGACGTATTCCGCAACGTTCGTCAAAAAAGCAATAATATCGTGGTCGGTGACCGCCTCAATCTCTTTTATGCGTTCGACGGTGAAATTTGCCTTCGCACGAATATTTTTCGCAGCGTCCGCAGGAATTTCGCCGAGCTCCGCCATCGCATCGCACGCGGCAAGCTCCACGTTGAGAATCATGCGCCATTCGTTGTCAAGCGACCAAATTTTTCCCATCTCCGGCAAAGTGTAACGTTCAATCATCTTCAAAATCTCCTCCAATTTCGTAGCGATTTATTTTCAGCGCGGCGTTGTCGAAGGCGTTGTCAATCTCCGTGCTGTTCGGAATGTCAATCGATTTCAGATTTTCGCAACCGTAAAAAGCTTCCCTGCCAACATATTTCACCGACTCCGGAATATTTATCGACGAAAGATTTTTACAGCCCTTGAAGGCGCAGTACCCAATATCCGTAATGTCCGGAATGGCAATCGATTTCAGATTTTCGCAACCGCAAAAAGCTACATCGCCGATAAATTTCACCGACGCCGGAATATTTATCGACGAAAGATTTTTACAGCCCTTGAAGGCGCAGTACCCAATATCCGTCACAGAATCGGGAATAGTCACCGAAATAATTTTCTCGTTGCCGGAAAAAGCCCCGCTACCCTCGTGAAAAATTCCCATCTCGTTTATTTCGTAAGTAATCTCGCCGTAAATTTCCGTGACACGGTGCCCGTCAATCTTCGCGGGGATAATCACATCTCCGCCCGCGCCGACGTAATTTTTGATAATCACATCCCCGCCGACAGAAATATAATATTCAAAATCATCGCCGGCGTCAAAATATTCCGTCTGCAAGTCCGGCAATTTGCAACCTTGAAAAGCCCTCTCGTTCAAATACATGTGAGGCGCGTTGAAGGCAAAATTTCTGAAAGAATTTCTGTTGTGGAACTTGAGATAATTTGGTATGTGCACAGATTTTAAATTGATACAGTCCTTGAAGGCGTGCTCGTCAATCCAAATAACCGAGTCGGGAATTTTAATCGCGGTCAAACTTTCGCAATGACTGAAAGTTTCTTTTTCGATAATACAAACCGAGCGCGGAATGTCGATCGATTTTAGGCTTGCGCAGTGAGAAAAAGCCCCCGCCCCGATTTTTATCACGGAGTCCGGAATTTTAACCGACGTCAAATTTATACAGCCCGCGAAAGAATTTTCCCCAATCTCATTCACGCCGTCCGGGATCTCAACGGAAGTCAGCCTGAAACAGTGCTGAAAAGTTCCCCCTTGAATTTTCGTCGCCGAGCCTGGAATATTAATCCACTTGAGACTGATACAGGCATTGAACACGTCACATTCAATTTCAGTCACGGAATCCGGAATACTTATCCACTGCAAGTTGCTGCAACCCCGAAAAGCTTTGGCACAAATTCTTTCCACCGAACTTGGAATCGTAATCGCCACAAGTTTTTCGCAGTGGTCGAAAGTCCCCGCGCTGATTTTTTTCACAGAGTCGGGAATATTGACGACGATAAGGTTTAAGCAGTCCGCGAAAACACGTTCCCCAATTTCAGTCACCGAGCTCGGAATATAAATCGCCTTGAGTTTTTCACAGCCGCTGAAAACTTCGTTGCCAATCTTTTTCACGGAATTTGGAATATCAATCCCCGTAAAATTTTTGCAGTCCGAAAAAGCGCGCTCGTCAATTTCAGTCACGGTATTTGGGATGCGAATTTCGACGAGACTGTCACAGCCTCTGAAAGTTTCTTTGTCAATCTTGTGCAGAAAATGCGGCAACTTAATCGCCGAAAGATTGACACAGCCGCTGAAAGCACCTGCGCCAATTTTTTTTATGGAATCGGGAATAACAATCGCCTTGAGATTTTCGCAACGACCGAAAGCTCCCGCGCCAATCTCCACCACCGACAAATCATTCACCTTGTCCGGAATAATCACCGCTTCGGTGTCGCAGGTGTACTTTTCAATTTTTATACCGAAAGAAGTTTCGCAGTACTCAAACGCGCCGGTAAAATTTTTCAATTCTTCCATGAGATTTTCCTCGTTAATTCAGAAGAGATTTTCAACATTCGCCGCCTTCCTTGAGCGCAACAGTCGGGCTTTTAATTCCGGCGGCAGTTCGATTTTTGGAGCGTCGGGATGCAAGAGCCAAGTCGCGGCGTAATGAGTTTCAGAAATTTTGAACATGGGCGGCTCGGCTTTCTCGTCGATTTTCATCGCGAATTTATTTCTCGCCGCGAAGGCGTCACCTTTCGGCTCGTGCAAAAGATTCGGCGGACTGCCCGGTATCGAATAAAGTCTGTCGTCGTCCGTCTCCAAGTCAGGCATCGCGGAAAGCAAACCCCACGTGTAAGGATGGCGCGGGTCGTAAAAAATTTCGTCGACGGTGCCGACTTCGATAATCTTCCCCGCGTACATGACGTTCACATAATCGGCAACCTTCGCGACAACCCCCAAATCGTGCGTAATGTAAATCACGGACAAACCCATTTGCTTTTGAATGTCCTTGATTAAATTCAGGATACGCGCTTGAATCGTGACGTCAAGGGCAGTCGTCGGCTCGTCGCAGATTAAAATTTTCGGCTCGCAAGAAAGAGCAACGGCTATCACCACGCGCTGACGCATACCGCCGGAAAGTTGGTGCGGATAATTTTTCATGCGCTTTTCCGCGTCGATAATCCCAACGAGATTTAAAAGCTCAACGGCTTTTTGTTTTGCATCGGCGGCAGAAATTTTTTTGTGCAGGAACATTCCTTCGGTAATTTGGTCGCCAATTTGCATCGTGGGATCCAAACTCGTCATCGGATCTTGAAAAACCATCGCGATATGTTGCCCGTTAATCTTCCTGCGCAAATCTTTTTTTGGCATCGTCAAAAGGTCGACGGGCTTGCCTTCGTAATTATAAAAAATATTTCCGCTGTTGACAATGCTGTTGCTGTCGAGGAGTCCGGTGACCGCCTTCATTGTGACAGATTTTCCGGAGCCGGATTCACCGACAAGCGCGATAGTTTTCCCCTGCGGCAAGTCAAAATTTACGCCGCGTATCGCGTGAATATTTCCGGCGTTCGTGCGGAAAGTGACGTCAAGATTTTTAATCGAAAGAATATTTTTTTCCATAATCCCGCCTACATGTTTTCAAGTTTCGGTGCCAGTGCTTCGCGCAGACCGTCGCCTATCAAATTAAATCCGAGCATCAAAATTGCCAACACGGCAATCGGTGACAAAATCTGATACGGCAAAATCGTAATGTTGTTGAATCCCGCTTCGATAAGTGAGCCGAGCGAACACTGCGGCAAAACAATCCCCACGCCGACGAAACTCAAGAAAGCCTCCGTGAAAATTGCAACGGGTATCGAAAACATGACTTGAGTTATCATTGGTCCTATCGTGTTCGGCAAAATCTGTTTGAAGATTATATGGAAACTCCCTGCGCCGAGCGTGCGACTTGCCAGGACGTATTCGCGCTCCCTCAACTTCAAACATTCCGCGCGCGCAATTTTGCTCATGCCTATCCATTCAGTTATCAGCAACGACGCGATAACCAGCCCTATTCCTTTTTCCATGAAGATAGCCAAAATCGAGATGATAACCAGCGTGGGAATACTGCTTGCAATTTCTATAAACCTCTGCATAATATTATCGACGTTGCCGCCAAAAAATCCGGAGATAAGTCCGTAGCTCGTGCCGATAAGCATATCGATAAAAATTGCGACAAACGCGATTATCAACGAGACGCGCGCGCCCTGCCAAGTCCTCGTCCAAAGATCGCGTCCCAAATCGTCAGTGCCAAAGATAAAAGTTTTGTCCGCGAATAAATTTTGGGAGCCGTCGCCGGAAAACTGCGGCGACAAACTTTTCGCGATAACCTCCCTGCCGCCGTCGTTAATCGAAACAATTTCCTCGTAGGTGTACGAACTGAAAACCGGAGCGAAGACGGCGAAAGTTATCACGACGCCAACTAAAATCAATCCGGTTACGGCAAAACGGTTGCGGAAAAAATGGACGGCGACGCCTTTCCAATATCCCTGCGAAGAAAAATTTTTGTCAACCTCAATATCTCGTCCGGAAATAAATTCAAAATCATTTTTGTCCGGCGTGTAAATGTTCTCCAAAATTCATCCTTCCTTTGTCGTCAACCTTATGCGCGGGTCAATTATTCCGTACAGAATGTCCAGCAAGAGCATCACGGCGATATACATAGACGAAAAGACAATCCCCAGTGCCAAAACATAATTGTAATCTATTCCTTGCCCGGATATTGCGTCAACCATCAGTTTGCCTGCGCCGCTAATGCCGTAAATTTTTTCAATGACCATTGCGCCTGTCAACAAGTCCACGACGAGCGGCGCGATAACTGTCACGATTGGAATCAGCGCATTTCTCAAAACGTGTGTGCGGATTAATTGGAAACCGTACAGCCCTTTTGCCTCCGCAAGTTTAACGTAATCGCTGTTCATGACTTCAACCATTTCGTTCCGCGTGAACCGCGCGATTGTCGAAATCGAAAAGAGACTAAGCGACAACGCTGGCATTATCGACGAAAATAAATACTGCGACGGGTCGAAGAAATACGGGAAGAACGGAATTTTGTGCGCGAAAGAATATTGCAGAAAAATCATGAAAACGTATGACGGTATGCACACGCCGAGAATCGAAACGACGGTGCACAAGCCGTCCAAAAATTTTCCGCGATTGAGTGCCGCGACAATCCCTATCAAAAGTCCGACGACAGAGCCGAAAATTATCGACAGCCCGCCAATTTTGAAAGAGGTCTCCAGACATTTCATAAGTATAGGTTTTATCGGCGCGCCGTTGTAAAGCGCAGTGCCGTTGCCGAAACTCCCGCTTGCCAACAGTTTCAGATAATCGACGAACTGAACCAAGACGGGTTTGTTTAATCCGAGTTCTTCGCGCTTTTGCAGAATCATTTCCGCGCTCATTCTCTCCACCGAAAAAGGATCGCCGGGCATTATCCGAATCAGGAGGAACAGCACGAAAATTATCAGGAACAATGTCAACAACGACATTAAAATTCTTTTTGCGATATACTTTTTCATTTTATTTCATTGTCACCGATTTTAAAACTTGTTCGACGGCAATAGAATGAAACTCAATTCCCTCGACCTTATCGGAAATCAACATGGATCTCGAACTCGTATAAAGCGGCGCGATAACGGCGTTGTCGAGGAGAATTTTTTCAGCCTGCAACATCGCGTCCCAACGTTCGTCGTATTTTCCGGCAAGGTCTCCCGTCGTGCAAGCCTCAATCAAAGAATCATACTCGGCGTTACTCCAGTGCTCGGCAATCTCGCTGCCCTCCGTCGTCCACAAAGTTAAAAAGCTCATCGGGTCGTCGTAGTCCGGTGACCAATTCGTCACGGCAAGGTCGTAATTGTTTGAAGTGACATTGTTGAGATATTCCGCCTTAGGCATGGGCTGAAGGTTTATCGTGACGCCGGGCAGATTTTTTTCGACTTGTGATTTAATTGCCTGCACGACTTTAACGACGGTATCGCCGCTGTCGTTCGAGTAAATCAGATTGAGCTCGAAATTATCTTTGCCGAGTTCAGCTTTCGCGTCTTCCAAAAAACTGCGCGCCTTGCCCACGTCGAAGGCAACAACGTCCGCGAATTGTTTTTGGTCTTCGGAAAAATATTTGCCGGTATTGACGTTCGGCGCAAAGTCAATGGGAACTGCGGTATAAGTTGCGCGCGCGCCGCCCATCGCATAATTTTCGGCAAGGGATTCGCGGTCAATCGCGTTGGAAATTGCAAGGCGCAGGTTCGTGTTAGAGAGCGCGCCCGCGTGATGATTTTTCGGGTCTTGATTGAAAGACATGTAGTTCAAAAGACTCGTCGGAATAATTTTCAGATCTCCGGAAAGTTTTTCGTCGGCTTTAACTTGTTCGACTTGGTTGCCGCTGATTTGAGCGACGTCCAGCGTACCATTTTTGAAAGCCGTCAAAGCATTATCGGAAGAGGAAACGACTTGATACTGAAATTTTTCAAGAGCGATTCTGCCGGCATCCCAATAGGAAGAATTTTTTTCGAGCTGAATATTCACGGAGCCCGGCAAATAATTTGTCAGCATGAACGCGCCGTTAGACAGAAAAGTTTCAGGTGACGTGCCATAGGTGCCGGCGTCGAGATTATTATAAAAATTCTCGTTAATCGGGTAGAAGGCGGGGAAGCACATCAAGGACGGGAAGAAAGAAACAGGCGCGTCCAACTCAACGACAAGAGTTTTTTCGTCGGGCGCGGAAACTCCCAGCGTTTTTTCGTCGCCGCCTTTAATAACGGCGTCAGCATTTTTCACGCAAGCAACCGTTGAGCCGAAGACGTAGGAATATTTGTCGGAAACCTTGCAATGACGACGCCACGCAAAAACAAAATCGTTAGCGGTCACGGCGTCGCCGTTCGCCCATTTCGCGTCGCGCAGGTGAAAGGTGTACGTCTTGCCGTCTTCGGAAACGTCGAAACTTTCAGCGATAGCCGGAATCGCCTTGCCTTGCGCGTCGAGCTGCATTAAGCCGTCGATACAATCCGAAATAACGTTAAAGGAAACTAAATCGGTGGCCTGCGCGGTGTCCAGCGAAACGACATTAGAACCGAGCATAACGTTCAATTTTTTTTCGCCGGAATCGCCGCCGCCTCCGCAAGCCGTCATTGTCAGCGATGCAAAAATGAACAGAGCCAGCATTAGAAGTTTTTTCATCGTTCATTCTCCTTAAAAATTTTTATTAAATTCGAGAGCCTTGCCCGTGCCGATAGCCACGCAACTCAAAGGGTCGTCGGCGAGCGTCGCGGGGATATTCGTTTCTTTTCGGATAATCTTATCGAGTCCGTAAAGCAAAGAGCCCCCGCCCGTCAAAACAATCCCGTGATCCATAATATCGGCGGCAAGTTCGGGCGGCGTACCTTCCAGCACGCGCCTGACGCAAGCTACGATATCGTTGACGGATTCTTGAAGTGCGCCTGAAATTTCAGCGGTGTTTATCGTGACATTTTTCGGCAAGCCGGAAATTGTATCGCGCCCGCGAATTTCCATACTTAAGTTTCTAGCTTCGGGATAGGCCGCGCCGATAGTCGTCTTGATATTTTCGGCGGTGCGCTCCCCAATTATCAAATTATGTTCGCGCTTGACGTGGGATTCAATGTCGCTGTCGAATTTATTTCCTGCAACGCGAATACTTTCGCCGTAGACAATCCCGCCCAAAGAGATAACAGCAACGTCGCAAGTGCCGCCGCCAATATCGATAACCATTGAGCCGACGGGTTCTGAAATATCTATACCCGCGCCCAATGCTGCGGCTATCGGTTCCTCAATCAGTTCAGCTTTTTTTGCGCCCGCTTGTTCGGCGGCCTCCTGCACTGCGCGCCGTTCCACCACAGTCACGCCGGTTGGGACGCAAATCATCACGCGCGGTCTAAACAAAAACGAACGCCCGACAACCTTTTCAAGAAAGTGGCGTATCATTGATTCTGTCATTTCGTAATCGGCAATGACACCGTCGCGCAACGGGCGGATGGCAACTATATTTCCCGGCGTGCGACCAATCATTTCGCGCGCCTCTTCGCCTATCGCCAGCACTGTATCGGTGCTTTTGTCTATTGCCACGACGGAAGGTTCGCGCAGGACAATCCCCTTGCCTTTAACGTAAACCAAAACATTTGCCGTCCCCAAATCTATTCCGACACTTGTTGACACTCCAAACAAATTCCAAAACTCCCTTCAAGCGGAGAAAAATTTTTAATCGTACAAAGAAATTTTAACACGCTTTTCTTTCATTGACAAGCTTTTGTTAATTAAGGGTTGGGAACTAATGACGGGATTTCCTCAAAAAAAATAAGCCGCAAGAAATTATTGCGGCTTAAAAAATTTTACGAGCGAATTATTTTTTCATGAGCTTTGCGCCGGCGTTCCATGCCTTGCCGACTTTTTCGCCGACGGAATAATAACCGCTTTGGAACTGATCAAAAATGAGCGCGTTAATTTTCGCGGGATCGACTTTGCCTTTTTCGTCGAGGACGGATTCTTCGGCCTGCGCGTTGACAATTTTTCCGATAACCGCGTGAAGATTTTCAGTGTCGACAATTTCCACGAGCTCGCATTCCATGACGACGGGAAATTCCTCGATAATCGGCGCGTTGACGTGGGAGCTTTTCAGCGCGTGGCAGCCGCTGCGCTCAAATTTATCGGGCATCTTGTTCCCCGTCGCAATCCCGAAGAAATCCGCTTCAGCCATGTGCGCTTCGTCCGCAAGACTGACGGTGAACGCCTTAGACGCGCGGATATTTTTGGTGGTCTTGTGGTCTTCGTCAATGAACAGCGTGATTTTGTCCATTGCGCTAATCATCCCCCACGCCGCGTTCATGACGTTGACTTTGCCGCCTTCGTCGTAAGCCGCAATCATCAATACCGGCATCGGGAACACCGCCAATTTGTTTTCAATGTCTTTCTTCAAAAAAATCTCCTCCCCACTGCTGAATTTATTGACGCGAATAATTTTACAATTTTTTACCACAAAATTCAACAACTTTGTTTGCAAAATGGTTGTGGTTTTAATTAAAATGCTGTATACTTTGTTTAAGTGAGGAGGAATTAAAATGGCAACGACAATTACGATAAAAGACATCGCAAAAAAATTGAATCTGTCTCCTGCAACGGTCTCTTTAGCTTTAAACGGACGCCCGGGCGTGAATAAATATACTCGCGAAAATGTTTTGTCCCTTGCTCACGAATTAAACTACAGCGGAAATATCGGGGAGCACAGGACTTTAAAACGCAGAGTTCAAAAAAATTTTGAGAACATCGGCTTTTTGGTTTACAAACGCTACGGAAGAGTTATAACCGATTCAGAATTTTTTACCTCGCTGATTTCTTCGGTGGAGCAGGCGGCGCGCGCGAAGAAGTACACGATACTTTTAACTTATTGCGTCGGCGAAAAGGAAGTTGCCAATACAATTAAACTGATTAAAAGTTCAAACCTTGTCGGGCTTTTGATTTTGGGCACGGAACTGGACGAAGGCGACGCAGAATTTTTTTATCAGCTTAATTTGCCGATTGTGATTTTGGATTGTGACATACTCGGCTGCAAACTCGACACCGTGACCATTCATAACGAGGACGGGATTTGGCGCGGCATGAAATATTTTTACGAGCAAGGGCACCGCGAAATTGGTTACCTGCACAGCTCCTTTTCGATAAGAAATTTTGAACAGCGGCGGCTTGGCTACGAAAATTGTCTGGAAAAATTTTGCCTTGACAGAGATTCACAAAAAATTTTTATGGTGGAGCCGACGATAGAGGGGACTTGCGCGGATATCTGCGAATTAATAAATCAAGGCGTAAAATTCCCTTCGGCGATGATTGCCGACAACGACTTAATCGCGCTGGGGGCAATGAAAGCGTTCACCCAATGCGGAATAAAAATCCCCGACGACGTTTCGATAATCGGCTTTGACAATATTCCCATGTGCTCGCTGATTGAGCCGCAACTGACGTCCGTAAATGTTTCCTGCGAAGCGTTGGGAGATTTGGCGATCAGACAACTCCTGCGCCGGAAAAAAAATCCCGACGCAATTCCGCGAAGAATATCTATCAATACAAATTTAAACATTCGTTCAAGCGTAAGATGTTTAAAACAAGTCTCGCCGAATAAAAATTTGAAACTCCTTTAAAAAAAGCTTGACTTTAACTTTTAAAACGTTTATACTTCAAAAAAATTCAGACGATTTAAAAATTTAAAGTGACTTTGGGAGGGGGCTGATTAGATGCAAAAATACGTGCTGGGAATTGATCAAAGCACACAGGGAACCAAAATGATTTTGTTCGATTCGGAAGGGAAAATCGCCTTTCAAGCCGCAAAACCTCACAAGCAATTTATCAACGACAGGGGTTGGGTTGAGCACGACCCCGCAGAAATTTGGAGCAACATAAAAATTTTAGCTCGTCAAATCACGCAGGAAAATAAAATTTCGGCGCGTGATATCGTTGCCATTGGGATTAGCAATCAGCGCGAAACTTCCCTTGCCTGGAACAAGACGACCGGCGAAAATATTTATCCCGCAATTGTCTGGCAGTGCGCGCGCGGTGCCGCTATATGTGACGAACTCGAAAAGCGCGGCTTGAAAAGTTTTGTCAAGGAGAATACCGGCTTGCCGCTGTCGCCGTATTTTTCCGCCGCAAAACTCGCGTGGATAATGCAAAATGTTCCCGCCGCCGCGCAGCTCGCCGACGAGAAAAATCTTTGTATGGGGACTGTTGACAGCTGGCTTTTGCACAAAATGACCGGCGGTAAAATTTTTAAAACCGATTATTCAAACGCCTCAAGGACACAGCTGTTTAATATTAAAAGTTTAAATTGGGACGAAAAAATTTGTTCCGCGTTCGGTATCCCGACGGACGCGCTGCCCGAAGTTACTTTTTCTGACAGTTTCTTCGGCAAGACGAACATGGACGGGATTTTTGATTGCGAAATTCCGATTTGGGCGATGCTCGGCGATTCTCATGCGGCACTTTTCGGGCAGGGCAGTCACGCGGCGGGGGAAGCTAAGGCGACGTACGGGACGGGCTCTTCGATTATGCTGAACACCGGAGAAAAATTGATTGAGAGTGCGCAGGGGCTGGCGACGACGATCGCTTGGGGCATGGGCGAAAAAGTTTTGTACGCGCTCGAAGGAAATATCAACTACACCGGAGCAAGTATCACGTGGCTCGTGGAAGATCTGAAGCTGATTGATTCAGCCGCCGAAACTGAAAAGCTTGCTCGTCAATCCAATCCCGCCGATAAATCTTATTTTGTGCCGGCGTTCACCGGATTGGGCGCGCCGTATTATGACAACGACGCCACAGGAATTTTTTGCGGGATAACCCGCGTGACCGGCAAAAATGAAATGGTTCGTGCCGTTGTCGACAGCATTGCCTATCAGATTTACGACGTGATTAGTTTAATGGAAAAAGTTTCCGGCGGGGAGCTTGTCAATTTGAAAGTTGACGGCGGACCTACTCGAAACGCTTATCTTATGCAATTTCAATCGGACATTCTAAATAAACCTGTCGCTGTTCCGCCGGTAGCCGAACTCTCCGCAATGGGAGCGGCTTATTGCGCGGGGATTGCGGCAGGTTTTTACGATAGGGAAAAAATTTTCGCCGGCTTGTCGTGGGGACAGTACGCGCCGAACATGGATGCCGACGAACGCGAAGAACTTTTGAAGGGGTGGTCGATAGCCGTAAAAAAAAGTGGCAAGTGGTAAGTGGCTAGAGATTAGGGAGTAGTGGTTAGAAAAAACTAATCTCTAAATTAGGAGGTTTAACGATATGGCGAAAATTAAATTGGGTTACGCGCCGACGCGCCGCAGTATTTTCAGCGCACCCGACGCAATTAAGTATCGCGGGCTGACAAAGGATCGTCTTAACGAATTGGGCATCGACTTCGTGGATATCGACGACATTAACGAAGAGGGTTTGCTGTACGACGAAAACGACCGCCTCAAGATTCTCGAAAAGTTCAAGGCGGAAAAAATTGACGGGCTTTTCTTCCCGCACTGCAATTTTGGTACGGAGTATGTTTGCGCGCGCCTGGCAAGGGATATGAATTTGCCGGTGCTCCTCTGGGGGCCGCTCGACGAACGCCCCGACGAAAACGGCGTCAGACTTCGCGACACTCAATGCGGGCTTTTTGCTACCGGAAAAGTTTTGCGCCGCTTCCGCGTTCCTTTCACGTACATGACGAACTGCCGCCTCAACGATCCTGTTTTTGAGCGCGGGCTCAGAGATTTTATCGCGGTGTGTAATGTCGTGAAAACTTTTAGGAGCATCAGGATTTTGCAGATTGGTCCGCGTCCTTTTGATTTTTGGTCGACGATGTGCAACGAAGGCGAGCTCCTCGAAAAATTTAACGTGCAACTTTCGCCTATACCCCTGCCCGAACTCACGAAGGAAGTTAAAATCGCGAAAGAGGAAGGCACCGAAGTTAAAAAGACGATTGATTATATCCGCGAGAACATGGAGATTTGCATTAGCGAAGACGCGCTGGAAAATGTTGCCGCGCTGAAGGTTGCGATGTCCAAACTCGTCAAGAAGTACGGCTGCAAGGCGGCGGCGATTCAGTGCTGGAACGCTCTGCAAGACGAACTGGGGATTATGCCCTGCGCGGCGAATGCTCTGCTCAATGACGAAGGTATACCCGTCGTTTGTGAAACTGACATTCACGGCGCGATAACTGCTCTCCTGGCGGAGGCGGCGGGGATGGGCACGACGAGGACTTTCTTTGCGGATTGGACGATTCGTCACCCCGATATTCAAAATGGCGAACTCCTTCAGCACTGCGGACCCTGGCCGATTTCCCTTGCGAAGGAAAAAGCTAAACTGACTTATCCGCTTGCTTTTGAACACCCCGGCAGTTTGACGGCGGAGGCTAAGCACGGAGATTTGACGCTTTGCAGATTTGACGGCGATAACGGAGAATATTCCCTGTTGCTCGGCAATGCGAAGGGCGTCGAAGGTCCAAAAGGTATGGGCACTTATCTTTGGGTTGAAGTCGAAAATATCAAACGCCTTGAGGCAAAAATCGTCGAAGGTCCTTACATTCATCACTGCGTCGGGATTCATAAAGACGTCGTTCCCGTGCTCTACGAGGCGTGCAAATATATTGGAGTCAAACCGGATCTCTACGACCCGATTGAAGAAAAGGTAAAGGCTTATTTGAGAGGAGAGTGAAATTTTATGAACTTGAAGAAGAAGGCTTACGAGTTGCGCAAGGACGTTGTCGACATGATTTATCGTGCGAAGACCGGACATATCGGCGGCGATTTGAGCGTTATGGAAATTTTGGTAGACCTCTATTACAAGCAAATGAACGTCACGCCCGAAAATTTTAAGGACGCAGACCACGACCGCTTTGTTATGAGTAAAGGTCATTCGGTGGAGGCTCTCTATGCCGTGCTCGCTGACAGGGGATTTTTCCCGAAAGAGGATTTGAAAACTTTTGCGGCGTTCGGCTCAAAATATATCGGGCACCCGACAAATAAAGTCAACGGTATCGAAATGAACACCGGTTCGCTCGGTCACGGGCTGGGCGTCGGCGTGGGCATGGCTCTTGCCGGAAAAATGAACGACAAAAATTATCGCGTCTATGTCGTCATGGGCGACGGCGAACTTGCCGAAGGTTCCGTTTGGGAGGCGGCTATGGCGGGCAGTCATTTTAAGCTGGATAATTTGACTGCGTTCGTTGACAGGAATCATTTGCAAATTTCCGGAACGACTGAACAAGTTATGAATCAGAAATCGCAGGAAACTCGTTGGGCGGCGTTCGGCTGGAATGTTATCAGAGTTCCCGGCAATGACCTTGACGCCATTGACGACGCCGTTGAAATTGCGAAGAAGATTAAAGATAAACCTACCGTCATAATCGCGCACACTGTTAAGGGTTGCGGAATTTCGTTTGTTGAAAATCAAGTCGGCTGGCATCATCACGTTCCCAACGACGAAGAATATCAAGCGGCGTTGAAAGAATTGGACGAAAGGGGTGCCCAGTATGAATAAGATAGCCAACAAAACAATTATGAATAACGTCCTCATTGAAGAGGCGGCGAAGGATAAAGATATTATTGTTCTGTGCAGTGATTCTCGCGGCTCGGCGGGCTTGGGACCTTACAGCAAGGAGCACCCGAAACAATTTGTTGAAGTCGGTATCGCTGAACAAAATCTCGTCACGATAGCGGCGGGCTTGGCGTCTTGCGGGAAAAAATCTTTCGTCTTCTCGCCGGCAAGTTTCCTTTCCACTCGTTCAATGGAGCAGGCAAAAGTTGACGTCGCATATTCGCACACGAATGTTAAGCTCGTGGGAATTTCCGGCGGCGTCAGCTACGGCGAACTCGGCATGACGCACCAATCTGCAAACGATATTGCGATTATGGCGTCGACGCCCGGCATGAGAGTTTATTTGCCCTGCGATCGTTTCCAGACTGAAAAATTACTTCGCGCGCTCTTGCAGGACAAAGACCCCGCGTATATCCGCATTGGTCGCAACGCCGTTGAAGATGTTTACGAAGAAGGCAACGTTCCTTTCGAGCTGAACAAGTCGACGCTGGTGCAGGACGGCACTGACGTGACGATTATTGCTTGCGGCGAAATGGTGCAAGGCGCGAAGGCGGCGGGCGCACTCCTCAAGGAGAAAAATATTTCCGCGCGTGTGATTGATATGTATTGCCTTAAGCCGATTGACGAAGAGGCGATTATTAAGGCGGCGAAGGAAACCAAATTGATTTTGACTGTGGAAGAGCACGTTAAAATTGGCGGGCTCGGCTCTATGGTCGCGCAGGTCGCCGCAGAAAATGCTCCCGTCAAAGTTGTCAGCATAGGTTTGCCGGACGAACCCGCCATTGCCGGAAAGTCCGCGCAGATTTTTAAATACTACGGGCTGGACGCGGAAGGCATTGTTAAAAAAATTTCTGAACTCCTTTAAAAGGTTGCCAAACACTCTCTAATAAAATAAAATAAAAGCCGACGAGTATTCTTGCCGAAAGTGCTTGTCGGCTCCGCCTTATGGCGGCAGAGTGTGTTTGAAAATTAGGAGTGTGATTTTTGTGGGCAGGTTAAAAAAATTTTGTGCACTGATTGCGTCGGCATGTCTTATGGGCGCGTTGTTCACGGGTTGCGGCGGCAGTGACACCGCGCAGAAAACTGACACTGAAACGAAGACTTTAACCGGCGGCGGCTCAAATACGATGTATATAATTATGCCGCCTCACTCTAATCCGTTTTTCAAGACTGAAACGGAAACTGCGGAGGCTAAGGCAAAATCTCTCGGCTATGACGTAAAAGTTTTGATTCATGACGATAATGTTGCCACGCAGTCCGAACTTTTCGACGAGGCAATTAACGAGAAGGCGGCGGCGATTATTTGCGATAACGCAAGCTCAAATGCAACTGTTATCCCGATTAAAAAGGCACGTGAAGCAAATATTCCTACCTTCCTGATTGACCGCGAGATAACGGAAAAAGACGTGGCGATTTCTCAAATCGTGGCGGATAACTATCGAGGCGCGAAGGGTATCGCTGAAGTTTTCGTCGAGGCGATGGGCGAAGAGGGCAATTACGTTGAGTTGCTTGGGCGCGAAACCGACACGAACGCGCATATTCGTTCGGCGGCGTTCCATGAAGTTATCGACGCTTATCCGAATATGAAAATGGTTGCTCAACAGACGGCTCATTGGGAGCAGACTGAAGCAACAGAAGTTATGGAAAGAATTTTACAAGATCATCCTGATATCAAAGGTCTCGTGTGCGGTAACGACACAATGGCTGTCGGCGCACTTACGGCAATTAAAAACGCCGACCTTTTGGGCAAGGTGATTGTTATCGGGCTGGACGGCTCCGACGACGCGGCAGAGGCAATTAAAGCGGGCAATATGTTGGGTACCGCGTTGCAGCAGGCGAAAGTTATGGCGGAGTCAGCCGTCGAACAGGCGGACAAATATTTGAAGGAGGGGAAGACAGGTAAGGACGAAAAACAGCTCGTTGATTGTGTCATCATAACCAAAGATAACGTTGCCAAACTCAAGACTTTTGTGTATACTCCCTGATTTTTTTCGGGGGATGTCAATTTGTTATTTTCAAGGAGAGTGTTTGTATCATGAAGTTCAAGAAGATTTGCGCGCTGATTGCATCGGCATGCTTGGCGGGCGCATTGTTCACAGGTTGCGGCGGCGGCGGAGAGGCTCCCGCGAAAACTGACGGCGGCAATAAACAAGAGGCGGCTGCGGATAATAAACCGCTTACCGGCGGCGGCTCTAAGATTGTCTACATTATCACGCCTTCGCACTCTAACCCGTTCTTCAAGACAGAGGCTGACGCGGCGTCCGCTAAGGCAAAGGAACTCGGCTACGAAGTCAAGGCAGTTTCTCATGACGACGACGCTACGAAACAGTCCGAGCTTTTCGACAACGCCATTTCCGACAAGGCGGCGGCTATCATTTGCGATAACGCCGGAGCAGATGCTACTGTGGCGGCTGTCCGCAAGGCACGCGAAGCCAACATTCCTACTTTCTTGATTGACCGTGAAATTAATGCAAGCGGCGTGGCAATTTCTCAAATCGTCGCCAACAACTATCAAGGCGCGAAGGGTGTTGCTGAAGCGTTCGTCGAGGCGATGGGCGAACAAGGTACTTACGCTGAACTGCTCGGCAAAGAGTCTGACACAAATGCCGGCGTTCGTTCCGGTGCGTTCCATGAAGTTATCGACCAGTATCCCGATATGAAGATGGTCGCTCAACAAACCGCTAACTGGGAACAGACCGAAGCTAATTCCAAGACCGAAACTATTTTGCAGTCTAATCCCGATATTAAAGGTATAGTTTGCGGCAACGACACTATGGCTGTTGGCGCGGCGGCCGCTGTTAAAAATGCGGGACTCGAAGGCAAAATCGCTATTATCGGTGTTGACGGCTCCGACGAGGCGGCGGCAGCTATCAAAGCCGGCTCAATGACCGGTACCGCACTTCAGCAGGCTGCGTTGATTGCTGAAATGGCTGTTGAACAGGCTGATACGTATCTCAAAGACGGCAAGACCGGCAAAGATGAAAAACAACTCGTCGACTGCATTGTCATTACGAAAGACAACGTCGACAAACTCAAGAATTTTGTCTACACTCCTTGATTTAATGGCTAATGGTTAAGTAATAAGGGGCAAGCGGTAAGTTTTAAGAGAAAAAAATCTTATCCCTTAACCCTTTCCGCTTATCCCTTAATTGGCGGCGGGGTGAAGTCGCAAGCCGCTTGTGATTTCATCTCGCCCATTTTTTTTACGAGGTAAGCATTATTTTTTACGAGGTAAGCAATTATGAGAAGGCAAACGATTTTTACACTCTTGCTTTGTTTGATCGTGACCCTCGCAATGAGCGGCTGCGTTAAGGTTGTCGAGATTGGCAAGGAAGACGAGCTGACCGGCAACAAAAAATTTGACGCCGCCGAAAACGTCGAGGGGCTCTGGGCGTCGCAAGCTGTGCCCGAACTCAAAGAAAAGGCCGTTGAACTTTCAACAGTCCTCAACGAATCCAACAACGGCGATTTCAAAAACGTCGCTGAAAAATACGGGCATTACTCAATGGGCACGACCGGCGAACTTAGTTTTGTCGTCAAGGGTGAAGGCGTCGTCCAGGAAGTCAACCAGCAGAAAAAAGCCGGCTACATGACCGTGAAACTCAACGGCTATGACGGGCAGATTAATGTTAAATTGCAAATCGGCAGCGTGTACAAAGGTTCCGCAGTCCGCGACAATCTTAGCTTCATAAAATACGAAGACTACACCAACCAAGTCGATTGGGCAAAAATTTCGCAGAGCATTCACGAAGTTATCGACAGAGACGTTATTAAGACTTTGGATTTGGGCTCGATAATCGGCAAGACAATTTCTTTCGTCGGGGCTTTCAGCGTGGATAAGAAGACGGAAGTTTTGGTGACGCCGATTGAAATTACCGTGAAGTGAGGTGAGCGGACATGGACGAACTCGAAGTAATTCACACGAACGACGAAGTTGTTTTGCACGCCGAAAAAGTCAGCAAGATTTATCCCGGCACTAAGGCACTTGACGAAGTTTCTTTCGACGTTTACAAGGGCAGGACAAATGTTTTGATTGGCGAAAACGGCGCGGGCAAGTCCACGCTGATGAAAATTATCGCCGGCATTGAGCAGGAGTCTGCGGGCGAACTTTTCATGGGCGGAGAAAAAGTTCACTTCGACAATGTTTCGCAGGCGCGCGCTCACGGAATTGGAATTATTCACCAGGAATTGAGCTTGTTCCCAAATCTCAACGTCTACCAAAATATTTTCATGGCCCGCGAAAAAACCAAGAACAAAATCGGTTTGGATAACGAGCAACACATTGAGCTGACGAAAAAAATTTTGGCGAAACTCGAACACCCGATAGACCCTTACACGATTATTGGAGATTTGCGCGTCGGTCAACAGCAGATGATTGAAATTGCCCGCAACCTTATCGCGGACGACTTGAAAATTTTAATCATGGACGAGCCGACGTCTTCGCTAAGCGAACAAGAAGTTCAAGTGCTCTTTAAAATTATGCGCGAACTTATGGCGGAAGGAATTTCGATTGTTTACATTTCACACCGCCTTGAAGAAATTATGCAGATTGGCGACTACGTGACGATACTGCGCGACGGGAAGTTTGTTGCGAGCGCGGCGGTCAAGGACATTGACATTTCGTGGATTGTCAAAAAAATGGTCGGCGCGAAAAAATCTTATCCGCAACGCAAGGAAAAAATCGATTGGAGCAAGCGCGAAGTCGTCCTTCAAGTAAAAGATTTGTGCTTGCCGAAAAAAGGCGGCGGCTGGCTTTTGAATCACGTCAGCTTTGAATTGCGGCGCGGAGAAATTTTGGGGATTTACGGTCTTATGGGCGCGGGGCGCACGGAGGTTTTTGAATGTATCATGGGCTTGCGTCCGGAGCACACCGGAGAAATTTTGCTCAACGGTGAAAAGATTGACATTAAGGACGTCGCTGCGCAGATTGACAACGGTTTTGCGTGGGTGCCCGAAGATCGTCAGCGCGAAGGTCTGGTTCAGACTCTCGATATCGGGAAAAATATTTCTCTTGCAAGTTTGAAAGCTTACGCCAAAGGAATTTTTCTGCAGTCCGACCAGGAAGAGGCGGCAATCGACCAAAATATCAAGGACATTCACATTAAAGTTGCGGATAAGCGGCTGCCGATTCTGTCACTTTCCGGAGGCAACCAACAGAAATGCGTTATCGGCAAGGGGCTTTTGACTAAGCCGAAAATTATGCTCCTCGACGAGCCCAGTCGCGGCATCGATATTGGCGCGAAGACTGACGTTTTTGAGATAATGAATCACTACGCCGACGAAGGACTTTCGTTGCTGGTCGTTTCGTCCGAGCTGGAAGAGATTGAGGCCATTGCCGACAGGATTATCGTTTTGTCGAACGGAATCAAGACGGCGGACATGGTGAAAGAGGAAGTCACTCAAGATAAACTTGTTATGGCGTCTTACAAAGGACACACTACTGCCAAAAGTGCTTAAGAAGGGACTGATATTCATATGGCAGAAAAAAAGGACAACACTAAACTTATGATGATGTTGCTCAAGGGGCGCACCCTAATCGTGCTGGCACTTTTGGTAATTTTCTTCAGCATCGCGACGCCGAATTTTTTGTCGGCTAACACGATGCTCTTGCTTGCCAAGCACGTCGCCCTGTACGGCATCCTTGCAATCGGCATGACTTATGTTATAATAACAGGCGGTATCGATTTGTCGGTTGGCGCGGTCGTCGGTCTGGCGGGTATTATCGCCGGCGGCATGATTCAAAACGGCGTGACGCTTGAGTCTATGGGCGTGACGTTGTATTTCAGTATCCCGCTCGTTGTTTTGATAACGATAATCTGCGGCGCGGCTGTCGGTCTGATTAACGGCGCGATTATCACGAAATTTGGCGTGGCTCCTTTTATCGCGACGCTCGGCACGATGTACATTGCGCGCGGTTTTGCGATGCTCCATTCCAGCGGCGCAACTTATTCCAACATTCTCGGTCATGATGCTCTTGGCAATGTCGGCTTTACATTTTTTGGCGGGCGCATTGCCGGAATCCCGGTCGGCGCGATAATTCTTGCGGTCATTGCGATAATCGCGGCTATCCTCCTCAAGCGCACGGTCTTTGGCTGGCATATCTTCGCGATAGGCGGCAACGAGAAGGCGGCGAAACTTTCCGGCGTCAAGACTGACAACGTTAAAATTTTGGTTTACATTTTCTCGGCAATCTGCGCGACAATCGTCGGACTTATCACGACGGCGCAACTCGAAGCGGCGCACCCCGCCTCCGGTGAAACGTGGGAAATGAACGCAATCGCGGCGGCGGTTTTGGGCGGCACGTCTATGGCGGGCGGTATCGGCACAATCGGCGGCACAATTATCGGCGCGTTCGTTATCGGCGTCATCTCTGACGGTATGGTTATGTGCGGTGTCTCGGAATTTTGGCAGATGGTTATCAAAGGTCTCGTCATTATTCTCGCGGTTATCATTGACCAATTCCAGCGCAACATGGAAGCAAAGATGGCTCTGCAGGCTCGCAACGAATCCAAATAAGTTATAAGGACAAGGGATTAGAGATTAAGAAGGGGGCAGATATATGAAGAAACACGGAATTTTAAATGCACAGCTCGCGGGATATATCGCGGCACTCGGTCACAAAGATTTATTCATGATAGGCGATGCGGGGATGCCAATCCCTAAAGGCGTCCCGATTGTCGATTTGATTTTAACGGAAGGCGTTCCCACTTTCAAACAGACTTTGGACGCGGTACTTGAAGAGGCGGCGGTGGAAGGTTACATTCTCGCGGACGAAATCAAGACGCACAACCCGACGCTTTACGAATACATACAAAAATCTTTGCCGGAACTCAAGCCGGAATTTATGCCACATGACGAGCTGAAAAAATTCTCGGCGGGCGTGAAATTCGCAATCCGAACGGGAGAGTTCAGCCCGTATCCGAACGTAATTTTGCGGGCGGGCGTTGTATTCTAAAAAAATTTTGGTCGACGGAAAAAAATTCTGTCGACCAATTTTTAACGGAGGTTTAAAAATGAAAATCGCAGTTATAGGTTCCACAAACATTGACGTTGTTTCTTATATTGACAAAGTTCCTGCCGGCGGGGAAACTCGTGCGGCGCAAAATTTTCACACGGCGCACGGCGGCAAGGGTGCCAATCAGGCTGTCGCGGCGGCAAAACTCGGAGCAGATGTTTTAATGGTGTCGGCCGTCGGCAATGATTTATTCGGCAAGGGCGCGCTGGAAAATTACCGCAACAACAAAATCGATACGAGTCGCGTCAGCGTCGTCGAGGGCACGGCTACCGGCGTCGCAACAATTATCGTCGAGGCGTCCGGGCAGAACAGAATTTTACTTTACAAGGGCGCGAATGATCTCCTTACTCCCGAATTGCTCGCGCAGGCGAAAGAGGATCTCAAAACTTGCGGCTTGATTGTCCTGCAACTGGAAATTCCCCTTGAAACTGTTTACGCCGCGATTGATTTTGCGAACGAAAATAAAATCCCCGTGCTTTTAAATCCCGCGCCCGCCGTCAAAAATTTGTCAATCGACATGGCTTGCAAGTGTGATTTCTTCGTACCGAACGAAACGGAGCTTAGCATTTTGACTGACATGCCCGTTGGTTCCCGCGAAGAAATAAAAATGGCGGCGCGGTATCTCCTGTCCAAAGGTCTGAAAAATGTTATCGTGACGATGGGCAGTCAAGGTGCGCTGTGGATTTCTTCCGAGCGCGAAGAATTTGTTCCGGCGCGCAAAGTGCAGGCTGTCGACTCGACGGGCGCGGGCGATTCGTTTATCGGCTGTTTTGTGGAGCACTACACGAAAACCGGAGACGTTCTTGAGTCAATGAAACGCGCCTCCCTTTACGCGACTTTGAGCGTGACGAAAAAGGGCACTCAAGATTCTTATGCGAGCGTCGAGGAATTTGAAAGGTTTTGCAAAAATTAATCCTTAGCCGCCAAACGTTGTTGAGCGAGGGTTTCAAATTCTCCGCGCCCGTAATTTACGAAAGGCACAATCGAAATTCCTCCGCGCACGCTGAAAATTCCTTCGACTTCAAGATAACGCGGCTCCAAAATTTTAATTAAATCGTCGGCAATTTTATTCACTGCCTCTTCGTGAAAAATTCCGGCGTTGCGAAAACTCGTCAGGTAAAGTTTCAGACTTTTACTCTCGACGAGTTTTTTGTCGGGGATGTAGCGAATTTTAATCGTTGCGAAATCCGGCTGACCGGTTATCGGGCAAACGCAAGTAAATTCATCGCTCGTCAGCTTGACGAAATAATTTCGGTTGGGATTTTTATTTTCTATAGCCTCCAAAAATTCCGGCTTGTACTCGAAAGCGTAATCGACTTTCTTGCCGAGACTTTTTAATTCGTTCATGATAACACCTCAAAAACTCAAATTGGGGACGGCGTTCAGCGTGGGCGGCGCAAAATTTCCGGCGCGCGACTGATAATAACCGCGACAGGCAATCATCGCGGCGTTGTCGGTGCAGAGAATTTTACTGGGGTAAAAAAATTTCAGCCCGCGATTGTCACAGACTTCGCGCAGATTTTTTTCCAGCGAAGAGTTTGCCGCTACGCCTCCCGCAAGCACAATTTTTTTCAGGCGGAAATTTTCTGCGGCGGCGACAGTTTTTTCTATCAGCGCGTCAATCACCGCCTTTTGAAAACTTGCGGCGACGTCGGCATTATTAATTTCGTCACCGCGCATTTTCGCCGAGTTAATATAGTTCAGCACGGCGGACTTCAAGCCGCTGAAACTGAAATCGAAGTCAGAAACTTTCGCGCGGGGAAAATCAATCGCATTGGGGTTGCCGATTTTCGCGAGCTTGTCAATTTGCGGACCGCCGGGGTAAGGGAGATTCATGACGCGCGCAATTTTGTCGAAGGCTTCGCCCGCCGCGTCGTCTCTTGTTTGTCCGAGCAACTCAAAATTATTGTAGTCGTTCATTTTTATCAGCGAGCTGTGTCCTCCGGAAACCACCAGCGACAAAAAAGGCGGCTCAAGTTCCGGCGCGTTCAGGAAGTTCGCGAAAATGTGACCTTCGAGGTGATTGACGGCGACCAGCGGGATTTTCAGCGCGAACGCCAAAGTTTTTGCCGCCGACACTCCGACCAAAAGCGCGCCGACAAGTCCGGGTCCGTACGTCACGGCGATTTGATTTATTTCTCCGAGTTGAACGTCCGCCTTTGAAATTGCCTCGTCGATAACCGGCATTATGTTGACGATATGTTTTCGCGATGCAATTTCCGGAACGACGCCGCCGAATTTTTGGTGCAGTGGGATTTGTGTCGATATGACGTTCGACAAAATCTCTCGTCCTCCGCGCAAAACCGCCGCCGCTGTTTCGTCGCAACTCGTTTCAATTCCAAGCGTTAAAATTTTTTCTTCCATTCCTTCACTCCAAATGGGTATTCCACATAATCAAAGCGTCTTCGGTGGGTTTATCGTACTGAGCCTCCCCATGACTAAAGTCAGGGGGTTCTAGGAAACTTGCGTCCCCATTTAAGAAGTTTGGTAGTCAAGCTACCCTTATTCTTACCGGCGTGCCCAGTTCGCCTCTACAGTATAGCCCCTCTAAGGGCACAACTTTACTTTTTCTCAAGATATTTGCCGCGCCGTTTACATCTGCGTTTATCTCAATCCCTTTTGCACTGCG
>CAJOFR010000015.1 GCA_905234195.1 uncultured Selenomonadaceae bacterium | reverse complement strand
ACGGGAAGTCAAGCCTGTATGAGAGGAAATAAGACGCAACCTTCGGCGCAACCTCAATGATTCAGGAAGCTCCCGCCTCTATAGGCGGGAGTAGTTCACATTCTCCTTGGACGACTTTTGAAAATAGTATGCCTTCACGAGAATACAACTTAGACCGCGATAAAATTTTGGGCAGAAAAAATCCGATGACGGCGGGCGTTGCCAATTCGACTTACGCGGGAAATATTCCCTTTAGCGATTCTCGTTTGTCGCCGATTTACGCGGACTTGACGGGCTTGCCGCCGATGTTGATTCAAGTTGGCGGCTATGAAATTTTTCTTGACGAGGGTATCGAACTTTTAAAGAAGGCGGCGGCTGACGATATCGACGTAACTTTGACGGTTTATCCGTTCATGTCTCACGACTTCGCGATTATTGTTCCGGAGCTTGACGAAAGTGTTAAATCTTTTGCGGAGATAAAAAGTTTTGTCAACTCCCGCATGAACTAGTTTTAAGGGATAAGGGAAAAGGGGAAAGGGTTAAGAAAAACTTTTCCCTTGTCGCTTGAATTAGTTGGGGTCGAATTTTTTCTCGACTGTCTCCAAAATTTCATCACGGCGCGCCTTCGACTGCGCAAAATAATCGTGTACGGCTTGCCTGTCATGATTTTCGATTGACTTTATCACGCCGCCAATAATCTCCTGCAAATCGCGCAGGTTGTTTGAAATTGCGTCGGCGTTCGTCATGCAAATATCCGCCCACATATCCGCATTAGAGCTGGCAATTCTCGTGGTGTCCTTGAATCCGCCGCCGATAAGTTTCAAACAAGAATCAAGGTCACCGCCCGCGCGATTTAAGAGCGTGACGAGAGCCGCCGCCGTCACGTGCGGGACGTGGCTGATAATCGCCGCGCAACGATCGTGCTTGGCTATGTCCAGCTCGGTGAAGTTCGCCTCCGTCAAGCGCAGGAGACTCATTAATTTTTCGTGAGCTTCGGGCGGCGCGCCGGTGTCCTCGACGATAACATAAGCTTTATCTTTGAAGAGATCTTTTTTCGCGGCGGTCACTCCGGATTTTTCGCGCCCGGTCATCGGGTGCCCGGCAATATAATAAATATCCGGCGGCAGAATTTTTTTCAGCTCCTGCCAAATAAATTGTTTCGTGCTGCCCGCGTCAGTTAAAATCGTTCCAGGTTTCAGGAAGGGCAGAATTTTTTTCACCATAGGAACAATCTGCAAAACCGGCGGGCTTAGAAAAATTATCTCCGCGTCGCTGACAACCTTTTCGACGTTCGAGGACGCGAAGTCAATCGCACCGAGTTCGACGGCTTTTATCATGGAAATTTCCGTGCGACAAAGCCCCGTGATAAAAATTTTGTCGCCGAGCTTATCCTTCAAGCAAAGACCGAGTGAGCCGCCGATTAGACCGACGCCGATTATCGCAAGCCTTGTACAATTTTTTTCGCTCATATTTTTCTGCCGACCGCCTTTGCAATTTCGCTTAAGTTCGCCATTAAATTTTTGAAGTCTTCGGGCGTGAGTGATTGGTTGCCGTCCGACAGCGCGATTTCCGGATGTGGATGCACTTCAATCATCAAGGCGTCTGCTCCCGCCGCGATTGCCGCGCGTGCCATTGGCGCAACCATTGGGCGGCGTCCTGTGCCGTGACTTGGATCGACGACTATTGGCAAATGCGAAAGTTCCTTCACCGCCGCCACTGCCGACAAATCCAAAGTATTGCGCGTGAAAGTTTCGTAAGTACGAATGCCGCGTTCGCAGAACATAACTTTTTCGTTGCCGCCAATCATGATATATTCCGCCGCGTTGAGCCATTCGCTAATCGTCGCCGAAAGTCCGCGCTTAAGCATGATTGGTTTGTTGCACTTGCCGAGAGCCTTTAGCATCTGAAAATTTTGCATGTTGCGCGCGCCGACCTGGAGGATGTCCGCGTAATTTTCCATGAGTGAAATATCTTCGCGGTCAACAACTTCAGTGACGACCTTCAAATCAAATTCGTCAGCCACTTCGCGCAAAAGTTTCAAGCCGTCTTCGCCAAGCCCCTGAAAATCGTAGGGGGAAGTTCGCGGCTTAAAGGCTCCGCCGCGCAAAATTTTCGCGCCGTAATTTTTTACCGCCCGCGCCGTCTCTCGAAGTTGTTCGCGATTTTCTACCGCGCAAGGTCCAGCCATAACTATAATCTCTTCGCCGCCGATTTTCACGCCGCCGACGTCGATAATTGTATCCAGCGGGTGAAAGTCGCGACTGACGAGTTTATATTTCTCGGTAATGCGGACGGTTTTTTCTACGCCCGCCATCATTTCCATTTCCAAGTTAGCGATAATTTTTTTGTCGCCGATAACTCCAATAATCGTCCTGTCTTCGCCCTGTGAAAGGTGCGTACGAAGATTCAAGGACTCAATTTTTTTTACGACGTTGTCAATATTTTTTTTGGTCGCGTTCGGCGACATTACAACAATCATTTAAAAATTCCTCCCTAATCCCTAATCCCTTAACACTTAAAATCAGTCTGAAGAGATTCTAAGCTGGTGAACTGCGCTTTTATCGGCGTCAATGTCAGAGCCGGTGCGCAAGAAAGTCTCAAAAACCTCGTTCGTCTGTGTATTGACAGCCTCCACGTGCACGCCGGACGCATCCACCTTGAAAGTAACTTTAATCGGCGTGTTGCGCGAAGTATTCGGCGGCAAATTTACAATCAGTTCGCCGAGAAGTTTAACATTATTCGCGGGGTCTGTCGCCTGCGGGTTGCCGTCTTCGTCGACGCAGGGAATAATTGTATCTTCAGTCGACATATTTTCAAAGGCACGCAGTTTTACGCGCTCCTGATTATTTTCGAGAGGGTAATAAGTTTTTGAAAAGATAGCGGGCATTTTTTCGCCAATCTTTATAAAATTTTCGAGAACATATTTATGTTTGCTGCCCTTCGTGTCTATGACGCCGGGACCGAACGAACGCGGCGTTTGATCCTCAACGGTGAACTGCGCGGTAAGTTGCTCGGCGGGCTTAGAAATTTTTCCGTCGGGAGTTTCTTCGGCGGTGTTGTCGGATTCCGCGCCCTCCTCGACAACGAGCATGCTTGCGTAAATCGCCGCGCCCTTCGCAACCGCCTGGTCTGGGTCGTGCTGCTGAACTTTGCCGGGAAATTTTTCTTCGACGGCGGCTTTTATCATCGGCATATAAGTCGAGCCGCCAACCAAAAGCACGGTGTCAATTACGACGTCGGGAACTTTTTGCAACGTCGATTCAACAAAATTCATCGTCTGCGCAACTTTATCGGCGGTCATGTCCTCAAAATCTTTTCGTGTGACAGAAATTTCAGTGCGCGAGCCGTTTACGTCAATGCGAACTTTCGCGGCCTGTTTCTTGCTAAGTTTACGTTTCGCCTCTTCGACTTTGCTGCGAATATCCTGCCGAGTTTCCGCCTCAATTTCTTCGGGCGTCAATCCGGTTTCGTCACAGCAGGCGTGCAAAATATAATCAAAAAGTCTGTCGTCCCAATCCTTCCCGCCGAGACGATCATCGCCGCCGGTAGCGAGCACGTTAATTTTTTGGACGTCCTTGCCGCTTTCGTTTTGCGTCATGGACATTTTGACAACAGTCACGTCGAAAGTGCCGCCGCCCAAATCGTAAACCAAAATCGTCCTGTCCTCCTGGAACTGCCGCGCGCAATAACTCAACGCCGCCGCCGTCGGCTCATTAATCAAACTCAAAACGTTCAGCCCGGCAAGTTCGCCCGCCTGTTTCGTCGCGCTCCTTTCCTCCAGCCCGAAATAAGCAGGGACAGTTATGACGACGTTTTCAATCGTGCCGCCTTGAGATTCGACGAGATTTTTCAGCCGCGTTAAAATCAGCGCGCTAATTTCGACGGGCGTATAAGTTTTTCCGTCGAACTCGTAAATTCTGTTATCGGGCTTGCCAATTTCGCGCTTAACGAACTGAACGACGCGGTCGCCGTCCGTTTCGATATTCTCTTTCGCCGCCTGCCCGACGACGACATTATTTTCATTCTCGAAGAAGACGACGGACGCAACCATATTTGAATCGTCTTCGTTGTTGCGGATAACTTCGGGGTTACCGTTTGCGTCAAGCCGCGCGATACATGAATAAGTTGTGCCGAGATCTATACCATATGTGCTCATTTAAAAAATTCCTCCATTTTAAGAATCGGGCTGTAAAATTTCTTCCCTGTTGCCAATCCCTTCGCATTTAGATTTCATCGTCAGCGTGGGATCAAAAACATAAACGTCGACAAATTCGCGATAAAGGGTTCGTCCGTTGCGGATAACTCCTGCGCGTCGGCTCTTGGCAATAGTATTATGTTTGTCGGGGTTGTCGGTGGAAATTGTGTTGATAATTTTCGTCAAGAGGGGTCGTCGCAGTTCACCAATGCGCGAATTAAAAACTTCGGCGTCGTATTCCGCCAAAATATCTTCCAGTTCTTCAAAGAGAAGTTTCAAAGTTCGCCGCCCTTTTTCGGAAATTGATTCGTCGTTCAAAAGCGAACGATACTCCACACAGACGGCGGCTATCTCCTTCAAAATCGGCGTGAACTGTTCGCCGCGCTGTTGCTCTTTCAAAGTTTCGAGTTCGTTTTGCATGCCCTGCCGCACTTGATTCTGAAAATTTATATTTTCGCGCAACACTTGAGTAATCTGCCGGGAATTTTTGTCCTGCTGTTCTAAAATCTCGTTAATCATTTCGACAAGCTTGCTCAAATTCAGTTGCGTTACGTCGGATTCTTCGGCGTTGAAATTTGCCATTGCCTCGCCTCCTTTCAAATGAAATGACAGAAAGAAATACTTCGTCAAACTGCCGCTTTATTCCTGCTAATTATTTTTAACAGCCGGTTCTTGATTTGTATGATTAAGATAATGAATAATTTTTTCTGTGTCGTTGTCGACCACATAGGCAAGGGCACGGCGATACATTTTCCCGCCGATTCTTTTATTTTCACATGAGGCGACGGCAACGAAAACCGTTCCATTTTTAGAAGTTCCCTCCGTGTATTTAACTCTGTTGTTTGAAATGTATTCGTCGACAAAAAATTGACCGATGTCCTCTTGTTTCCAACCAATTCTAACGGATATTTCGCCGAGATTTTTAGAGTACGTAGTTTTCGTCGAAGTGTCCGAAGTTTCTATCGCCTCAATTAATGCACTGTCGGCGGCGTTTTGAAGTTCCTGTTCGGCAGAAAAATTTGACGCCTCGTAAAAATAATTCGCGTCGACTTCCTGGACGCCGCGTATCATGATTGACGCGACGAGCAATAAAAAATCCGCGCTCATTCATCTTCAAAACCTTTCATTTCTTTACAAGCAGGCATAAAAACCGAAGTATTGACCACGAGCTTTTCTTTTGTTTTTTGGCTCTGCAAAGTCAAACTTATGTGGAGAATTTTTTTGTCCTCGTCCAAATCGTAGGTAAGTTCGTCAACAATGGTTTCGTCAAAAAAACTTCCGCCGCTAATCGGGTTGCCGGATTCCGGCTTGGCATTTCCGTCCTGGTGGTCAGCGTAAACATAATAGCCGTGATTTTCTGTCGCGGTGACGGTGTAGCGTTGACGCTCGTTTAAATCTGCGGGAAAGTATTTGCCTACTTCTTCGTATTTAGGAACAGTCATTGTATGTTTGCGGAAAACTACGAGATAAATTTCTTTGTCGCCGACGGCTTTTTTTATTTCGACTTCAGAGGCGGTGCGGGCGTCCGCAGAAATTCTTTCAATAATTTCCTGCGCGTCCGCCTCAAGCGTGTATTCGGCGGCTTGAGTTTTGGCGACCTGCGCGATTTTAAAAATGACAACGCCCATTGAGCCCAAAAGCAAAATTAAAAGCGGCAGCGCAATAGCAAATTCCGCCATCACAAAACCGCGCTCGTTAAAATTTTTAATCATCTTTCAACCTTTACCAAAAAATTTTTTCTGCTATACTAATTGACGCGGACAATTTTTTCAAACTCGACGTTGTATTTTTTTCCGCCCTCAATCCATTCGACCTTCACGGAAACTTTTTTCAAGTTGGTTTTGTAATTTTCAACTTCTGTCGTCACTTCAAATTCAACGGGAGAAATTTTTCCTTCGTCGAATTTTTTCGGGTCGAAGATGCCAAAATTTTTTCGGTTATCTTCTTCGCCGAGAAAATCTAAATTTCCGTTGTCCAATGCTCCGCGAAAAGCAAGGCTTTCGACTTCGGCGAACTGTTCGTTAGCCAAATGTATTGCGATAAATCTCATCGTCGCATGATTATTTTTGACCTTTGACGCGCCGCGAAAATAAATCATCGCCGCGAAAGAAGTTATCATCGTCAAAAATACGACGCTTAACAAAATAAATCCGCGCTCGTTAAATTTTCTAATCATGTTATTTGTTAGAGACCCTCACCCGCCCGACGCTGTCAAGATTGACGAAAAGTTTTTTACCTTGTCGCGAAATAAAGGTATAATGATTGGACAAGCCCTTGCGTCCGTCAGGATTAATCGTGATATTTTTCAGGTCGTCAGTGGGGACATTGATTGTAAATCCCGCAGGCAAATTTTGTTTGTGAAATTTATGGTTATTCACTTCCGTTTCGTAGGCAAAACCGTAGACGTGAAAAAATGTAGCGTGTCCACAATCAATATTGACACTACCCCAATCAGCACCTTTACTAAAAATTTCTTCGGAGTAGCAACCGGAAGTTCTGCCGACTGATTGCGCAAAATTCAGTTCGCTACAAAATTTTTTAACTTCGTAGTCAAGTACAGCCTTGTCCATGATATTCGCAAGTTTCGGCACGGCACTCGTCGCGAAGATAGCAACAACCGTAGTCACCAAAATAATTTCCAGCGTCGCAAGCCCTTTTTGATTTAAAATTTTCATAGTGGTTGAATTATAACAAATTTAATTTTTAGTGCAAGTAATTATTTGGGAGGGGCAAAATTTTATGGAAGAATATTTAACACTCGGCGTCGTCCTGGCTCTGGGAATAATCGGGCACAACATGACGGTCGTCTACGCGGCAATTATCGTTCTCGCGCTGAAAATTTTTGCGCAACTTAGCGGGCAGCCCGTGATTTTAGAATATCTCGGCGGGCATGGTCTCAATCTCGGAATAATCGTCCTCACCGCCGCCATACTCGTGCCTATCGCCGACGGAACCGTTACAGTTTCGACGATAATAAATTCTTTCAAGACGCCTATAGGAATTGTCGCGGTGACTGCGGGACTTTTGGCGGCGGTTGCCGGCGGCGCGGGCGTACCGCTGATGCAAACAAATCCCAACGTAATTCCTGCGCTTATCGTCGGGACAATGGCGGGCGTCTTCTTCTTCAAGGGAATAGCCGTCGGTCCGTTAATCGCGGCGGGCTTTACCTATTTTGTAATGGCACTCTTGAATTTTTTTAAATAAATTGTCAAGTCACCGCAAAAAATGTTACAATGGGGAAAATTCAAAGTGAGGATGATCCATTGAACGCAAAAATATTTATTGACGCCGAAAATGTAAACCCCGAAGTCTGTTTTAAAGCCGTCGAAATTTTTAGCAACGTGTATTCGGTTGACAGAGTCGACATTATCGGCAACGAAACAAAAATTTCTAACAAATATCTGACGGCGGGAAAAATTTATCGCGTCCAAAATTCTTTTCACGGGAAAAATTCCGCCGATACGTGGCTTTGCATGGAAATTGCGCGGACGATTCTGGAGGAGCCGGACACAGAATTTATCGTCATTGTTTCCAGCGACAGAGATTTTTTGCCCGCCGTGAAATTCGCCGTCGAACACGGAAAAAAAGTTTTTATCGTTTCCGAAGGCGTCGGGCACAAAAATTTGGCGGCTCTCTTCGAGGAAGTCGGCATCAATTCAAAATTTGTGCAGCTTATAAATTTTAACGATTGGAATATCGAAACGACAAACAACACAGAAAAGAAGGGCGTAAAAAAAATTATGAGCAACGAATCAAAAAATTTATCGGAGTCCAACACAAAAAAAATCCGTCAACTTTATCCCCGTTTTTCCGAAAATATCAGGAAGTTTTTGCAGAAAAGGGAGGCGCAAATTAAATTTATCCCAATCAAACACGGAAATATTCAAAAGGAAATTCCTTTTATCGACGGAATTGATCTCGGTTCCTTCACGCCGATTTTGCGCGAACTGAATATTATCGGCAAGAACGAATCGCCTAACTCGTTGATTGAGGAAAATTCTTTTAAGCTCGTCGGCAAAAAAATTCACTTCGTCCCGAAACAAAAAGTCGAAACTCTTCCCGACGATAAGTTCAAAAAAATTTCCGGCTTGACCATCCAATCTCGAATTTATTTCAACAAGAACAATGCGAAAATTATTTTCGTGAAGTGCGGGAAAAATTTGCTGGAGATGCCCTTCGTCGAGGGAATGCATCTTCAAACTTTTTTGCGCGTGCTTATCGAAATGAACGCCGTCGATAAAAATTCTGACGTCAAAAAAATTATCGACGACAGTTTTTTGAAATTGGAAAACAACTGCGTTTATTTCCGCAACGAGGACGAACTTGCCGAAGAAGAAAATTTCGCTGACGAAGAGGAAAATATTGACGCCGGCTTGATTATCGAATACCTTTTGAAAAATATCGGCGACGTTAAAAAAATTTTTGTCAAGACTGATTATGACCTGCGCGAAATTTTTTTCGTGGACGGGATGCCGCTGGAATTTTTCGCCGGGATTTTGCTCGAAGGGAAAATTATCGACGACGTTATTTCAATTCCAAAAATTATCGAAGAAAGTCTGCTGAAAATGCACGACAAAAAAGTTTATCTGCGCCGCGACGAAGACTTTGACGAAGAGAACTTCACCGAAGAAGAGGCAGTCACCGAGCTCGATTTTGAAAATCTTTCTGACGAGTCGCGGGAATTTTTGCACGCGAACGAAAATAAAATTCACTTCGTCCAAATTGTCCACAACAAAATTATTTATGATGTTCCCTTCGTCGACGGCATGCAAGTTCAAACCTTCGTTAAAATTCTGCGCGAACTGAAAATTTTCGCGAAGAACACAAAAGTCGCGAAGGTCTTGAATGCTAACGGCTTCGACGTGGAAAATAATTTGGTTCGCAAGCTGTGAATGATTTTGAGGAGGGGCGAAAACCATGTTTGATATTTTGTCAGCCGCAATAATTTCCGCAGTCGTCGTTTTGATTTTGGGACCGATTTTAATTCCGCTACTCCACCGCCTGAAATTCGGGCAGAGTATCCGCGCGGAAGGACCAAAAAGCCATCAAGTCAAAAGCGGCACGCCGACAATGGGCGGAATTTTTTTAATCGCGGGCGTCGTCATTGCGACGGTGCTCCGCGCAGAATTGACGGCAGAAATTTTACTTGCGCTGTTTATCCTCGTCGGGCACTTCGTCTTGGGATTTTTGGACGATTACATAAAAGTCGTGAAGAAAAGAAATCTGGGACTCAAGGCACGCCAAAAACTTTTGGGACAAATTTTAATTTCCGTCGTGACAATTTTTATCGCGACGGAAGAATTGGGAATATCAACAACAATTTGGCTGCCGATAGTCGACGAAATAAATCTCGGCGCATTTTATTACGTCTTAGTCTTGTTCGTGATAGTCGGCGCGTCAAACGCGGTAAACTTGACGGACGGGCTTGACGGGCTGGCGTCGGGAACAATGGCGATAGCGTCAAGCTGTTACGTCGTGATTTGCTTGATAACGGGTCATTACGAGCTGGCGATTTTCTGCGCGGCGATAGTGGGCGCGTGCGTCGGGTTCCTGCGATTCAATTTCCATCCGGCAAAAATTTTCATGGGCGACACCGGCTCACTTGCTTTGGGCGGGGCGTTCGCGGCGATGGGAATTTTAACACACACGGAAGTTTTGTTGGCTGTCGTCGGATTCGTTTTCGTCTGCGAAGCGTTGTCCGTGATTATCCAAGTCACCTACTTCAAGGCGACGGGCGGCGGCAGAATTTTTCGCATGAGCCCGATTCATCACCACTTCGAGCTGGGCGGCTGGAAAGAATTAAAAGTCGTGTTCGTCTTCTGGTCGGTCGGACTAATCGCGGGAATTTTCGGCTTGATTCTTTTGCAGGTCAGCTGACTACGAGGACATCGCTTTTTTTTGGGCGGATAGTCGAGTTTAAATTTTCAAGCTCCGCTTCTTCGGGATCCAGGAACGCGAATTTTTTCAAGCGACCTTCCAAATACAAAAAGTTTGCGTCCGCCGACGAGATAACCAAAATTTTCCTACCCCCCCCCGTTTTGGGGAGGAAGTAGCTTTCGTTTTTTTCAAACCGAATATAATTTCCGACGTCGACGCCTGTAGAATTTTGCCCGTTACAAAATCTGTCGTCAATCAAGAATTTTATCTCGTAGTCGTCATAAGTCGAAAGCATTTCCGTCAGCTTATAACCTTTCGGGGAAAATCCCTGCGTTATCGCGGCGGGGATTTTTTTCGGCGGATTTAAGTTAAAGGCGGCGGCAACTTCCTGCGCGAAACGATTTTTATCGTCGAGGATTCTTTTTCGATAATCATTTTGCTTTTCGTAGTTCGTCGTGAAGTTGTCGAAGGTCTCGCGGATTTTTTCTATTATCTTCGGAAAATCCTCTTCGGTCTCGCCAAATTTAAATTCGCGGGGAATATTTATATCGACGTCATTGCCCGCCGCGCCGCGCCTGCCTGTTATCACGACGCAACCGGAAAGAGCCGCCTCGCGCGGAATTCTGTCCTTGCCCGGGTGATTTCCGAAGTCGATATAAATTTTCGACAACGACAGAAGAATTTGCACTTGTTGCGGCGTCATATTTTTTATCGGGAACCACGTAATGTCCGGAGCAATTTCCATAAGCCGTTGCGTAATTTGATAGCCCTTCGCCGGATTGAAGGCAACGACGTCTTTTTTCTCGTCGAGATTAATTTTCGTGGCGTTGCTCAAAAAAGCCTGGTTGAGATAATCTTCGACGACATAGACGCGCTTTTCGGGGACGCCGTTCAGCAAAACAAACCGCCGCGCATATTCGGATTGCGTCCAATGTTCAATCGCTTTATCGTCGCTGTCGAAGTAAAAAAATTTCGGCATGGGTTTGGCAAGCGCGTTTTCCTGCATTTGAAAAATCATCGACGAGATGTTTATAATGTAATTGTCGACACTCATCCAGTAAAAAATTTTTCTGATGCGCTTATACGAATCAAAATAAACGTTCGCCGATTCATTCACGACGAGAATGTTATGCGGCTTGTCCTCGACCTCCAAAACGTAAGGCACGTGATATTTCTTGTAGAAACTGTCGATTGGATTTTCGGGATTAAAACTTCCGCTTGAGTTCGGCGTATAAAACATGTAAGCGTCCGCGCCGAGTTCAACAAGTCGAGAACAGAGCTGGTGACAGAGTTCCGGACCGCCGCTGTGGATATTGCCCGGGCAGATGATAAAAATTTTTGTGTCGGGGAAAATTTTCATGGCGTCCGCTCCTTACAAAAGCCGCATTAAATTCCCGTGAACGATCGTAGCAATCGCGCGCCCTTTCAAATTTCTGCCGACGAAGGGCGAATGACTGCCGCGCGTATAAAATTTTTCGGCGTCAACCGTCCATTCAAGTTCAGGGTCAATAATTGTAATGTCCGCCTCTTCGCCTACAGTCAGCGTGCCGGCGTTCAGCCCGAAAATTTTTGCCGGCTCGTAAGTCATTTTGGAAATCAGTGTCACGAGATCTATTTTGTTTTTGTGATAGAGTTCAGTCAGCAAAATTCCCAAGCAAGTCTCCAAACCTGGAAAGCCGCTCGGCGCGTAAATATATTCGCGGTCTTTTTCTTCGGGGGCGTGCGGAGAATGGTCGGTAACAATCGCGTCAATCGTTCCGTCGAGCAAACCGGCAAGGAGTGCGTCGCAATCTTTTTGCGTGCGGAGCGGAGGATTAATTTTCGTGGAAGTGTCGGCGGGATTAACCAAATCTTCCGTCATCGTCAAATGTTGGGGAGTGACTTCCGCCGTGATTTTTACGCCGCGTTTCTTCGCGTCGCGAACAATCTCGACGGCGCGCGCAGAACTCATGTGGGCAATGTGCACGCGCCCGCCCGTGTATTCGGCAAGGAGTGCGTCCCGCGCAACGGCAATATCTTCAGCGACGGAAGGACGACCTTTCAAGCCGAGAATCGCGCTACGTTTTCCCTCGTTCATGACGCCGTCTTTCACAAGGGAAGTTTCTTCCTCGTGGCAGATAATAATTTTGCCCGTCGGCTGAAGATAATCGAGCGCGTTCATAAAAATTTTTGCGTTGTCGTCAAAATGTCCGTCGTCCGAAAAAGCAACAACGCCCGCGTCAATCATATCGCGCAGTTCGGCAAGCTCCAACCCCTTCTGATTTTTCGTGAGCGCGCCAATAATTTTTACGTTGATAATCCCGACGTCCTCCGCGCGGCTGACCATAGAACAAACGAGCGCGGCATTATCGACGACGGGGGAAGTGTTCGGCATTGTGGCGACGGTGGTAAACCCTCCCGCGACTGCCGCCTTTGAGCCGCTGACGAAATCCTCTTTCGCCTCCTGACCTGGTTCACGAAAATGTACGTGCATATCTATCAAACCGGGCGTGACAATTTTTCTTGCGGCGTTGTATTCAAAATGAGGAGAGAATTTTATTTCGGAATCGACTGCCGCAATTTTCCCGTCGACTATCAAAACGTCGGCGACCTTGTCGATTTTATTGGCGGGGTCTATTACGCGCCCGCCGCGAATTATGAGCGAATCAGAAATGTGTGACTTCGCGCGTTGAATTTGCCACTCTTTGCTTGTCATTTAAACTTCTCCCTTTCCCCTAATCTCTGATATCTAGTTCGGCGAGATTTTTCAGGCGCGCAACCTCCGCCATAACAGACTGCGCAAAATTCGCAAGCGCATCCTTATCCTTCGCACTGCCGGTAAAATTCATCGGCTTACCATAAACAACGGCAAGGCGCGGGAATTTTTTTTCGGCGGAAAAAATTTTGTTCGTGTTGATAATCGCCGCAGGAATAATCGGCGTTTTCGTCATTGCGGCAATCAAACTGACACCGGGTTCAGCCTTGCCGATTTTGCCTGTCTTCGAGCGCGTGCCTTCAGGGAAAATCCCTAAACAATGCCCGTCCTTGATAATCTTGACGGCGGTTTTTATCGCAGTCTTGTCAGCCGCGCCGCGCTTGACGGGAAAAACATGCAGTCCGCGAATCCACCAGGCAAAAATCGGATTTTTAAACAGCTCCTCCTTGCCCATAAAAAAAATTTCGCGCTTAATAAACGTCCCCAAAAAAGGCGGATCCCAGTTGCTCAAATGATTCGCCGCCAAAATAAACGCGCCCTTCTCCGGAATATTTTCCGCGCCGATAACGTTCGTGCTGAAAATTTTTCCGTAGACAATCCGACAAATAAATTTCGTTATCGCGTAAATCATTTCGCCAACGCCAAAATTTTTTCGACGACCTCTTCAATCGCCATGTTCGTCGAATCAATCAAAACTGCGTCGTCGGCTTGCTTAAGCGGCGCAATTTCGCGTTCGGTGTCCTGTTTATCGCGCAGGGCAATTTCTTTTTTTATATCGTTGAGATCTTCGAGCTGTCCTTTGAGCTGAAGTTCTTCAAAGCGGCGGCGGGCTCTTTCTTCCAGCGATGCCGTCAAGAAAATTTTTAAATCGGCGTTCGGCAAAACCTGCGTGCCAATATCCCGCCCGTCCATAATCACCGCGCCGCGTTCAGCCATTTTCCGCTGAAGGTCGGTCAATTTTTTTCGGACAAAACCGAATTTAGAAATATCAGAGGCAAGCTTGCTGATTTCCGGCGTGCGAATTTTTTGCGTGACTTCGTGCCCGTCGAGAAAAACTCGCGCTTTGTCGTCGAGTTTAATATCGATGTCGGCAACAATTTCAGCCAAAAAATTTTCCGTCAAGGGCTTGCTGCTCTCAAAAAGTTTCAGACCAACAGCGCGGTACATTGCGCCGGTATCGATATAGGTGTAGCCGAGCTCCGCCGCCACGATTTTAGAAACGGTGCTTTTGCCCGCGCCCGCAGGTCCGTCAACCGCGATAATCTTTTCCATTTAATTCGTCAGCTCCTCAAAAAAATCCGGATAAGAAATTTTGACGCAATCGGCGTCATCAATCTCGACGCCCTTAGCCGCCGCGCCAAAAATCGAAAGTGACATTGCCATACGGTGATCCGCATACGTTTTGCATTCGGCGAAAAATTTTTCAGCCCCGCCGCGAATAATCAAGGTATCGTCCGTCGCAGAAAAACTGCCGTGCGAAATCTTATTAAACTCGTCGACAATCGCGGCAAGCCTGTCAGTTTCCTTGACGCGCAGTTCTCCGACGTCGTGAATAATCGTTTCGCCCTCCGCGAACGCCGCCGCCACCGCAAGCGCGGGAATTTCGTCGATAAGGCGCGGAATAATTTCCCCGCCGAACTCTACGCCCCGAAGTTTCGCGCTCACGACGCGCAGGTCAGCAAAAATTTCTCCTCCGCTCTCCCGTTCGTTCAAAATTTCAATCTGCGCGCCCATATTTTTCAGCACGTCGATAATGCCCGTGCGCGTTTCGTTGACGCCGATATTTTTAATCGTGACGTCAGAGTTTTCAAGAATCGACGCAAGGACAATCCAATAAGCGGCGGAACTAATATCGCCGGGCACGAAAATTTTTTTGGGAGCGACGAAATTTTCTGCGGGGAAAATTTTTATCACGTTGCCGGCAGTTTCGATTTTCGCGCCGAAAGCCCGTAACATTTTTTCGGTGTGGTTTCGCGAAGGGTACGGCTCAATAATCATCGTGGGAGAATCGGCGTAAAGTCCCGCAAAAATTATCGCCGACTTCACCTGCGCGCTGGCAACCGGCATTTCGTAAGTTATCCCGCGAAATTTTTGGGCGGGCTTTAAAACGGCGATAGGCAAATTTTTGTTGTCATTGCGCCCGAAAATCGACGCGCCCATTTCGGAAAGAGGTTTAATCACGCGCGCCATTGGTCTCTTCCGTAAAGAAGAATCGCCAGTGAATGTCACAAGAAAATTTTGCGGCGCGGTAAGCCCCAGCAACAATCTCAAAGTCGTGCCGGAATTTCCCGCGTCGAGAATATTTTCAGGCTCGTGCAGTCCGAAAAGTCCGTTGCCCTTGACAAAAATTTTCCCGTCGAGATTTTTGACGTCGACGCCCATTTTTTCCATGCAAGAAATAGTAGAAAGGCAATCAGCTCCCGCCAAAAAGTTTTCAATTTCGACGGGAGTATTGCCCAAACCGGAAATCATTATGCTGCGGTGAGAAATAGATTTATCGCCAGGAATTTTTATTTCTCCGCGCAGTCCGTGATTTAACGACAGAATTTTTTTCATCTCTAATTCCTAACCACTAATCTCTATCCACTAGACATTAGCCACTACTTCGGGAGAAGTTTCTTCGGCGAGGGTGTCGACAACTTCCAAATCACGATAACGAGGCATACCCGTGCCGGCAGGAATGAGTTTGCCGATAATGACATTTTCTTTCAAGCCGATAAGAGGATCTATCTTGCCTTTAATCGCCGCGTCCGTGAGCACCCTTGTAGTCTCTTGGAAGGAGGCAGCACTCAAGAAAGAATCCGTCGCAAGGGAGGCTTTAGTTATTCCTAAGAGAATTGGCTTAGCTACGGCGGGCAATCCGCCTTCTTCCATTGCCTTAGTGTTTGCGCTCTCGAAAACATTTATGTCCACGAACTCCCCGGGCAAAAATTCCGTGCTGCCCGAATCCTCTATCTTGACTTTGTGGAGCATTTGGCGAACCATAACTTCTATGTGCTTGTCGTTTATTTCAACACCCTGTGACTTATAAACCTTTTGGACCTCATAGACAAGATAACGCTGGGTCTCCTTAAGGCCGCAGATACGGAGTATATCGTGGGGGTTTATTGCGCCCTCTGTCAACTTATCGCCGGCCTTAATCCAATCGCCGGGACTTACATTAATCCTTGCGCCGAATGGTATCGTGTATTCCCGCGCTGTTCCCACTGACGGCGTGATCGTTATCATCGGCAAGTCATTTTTCTCGTTCTTCCCGAAAGTGACTTCCCCGTCCACTTCCGCGATTATCGCGTTATGTTTCGGTTTACGCGCCTCGAACAACTCTTCAACTCTCGGCAGACCTTGTGTGATGTCGTCGCCCGCTACGCCCCCCGTGTGGAACGTCCGCATTGTCAGCTGCGTGCCCGGCTCCCCTATCGACTGCGCCGCGATTATTCCGACCGCTTCCCCGACTTCCACCGGCGTTTGGTTCGCCAAGTCCCGTCCATAACATTTTATGCATACCCCAAACGGCGACTTACACGTCAGCACGCTCCGGATTTTCACCTTTTTATTTTCGCTCCGTTCCTTTATTTCCGCTATCCTCCGCGCCAACTTCCGATCTATTTCATCGTTTACCGACGCCACTTTTTCTCCTTTCTCGTCGTAGATATCTTCCGCCAAATATCTCCCCATTATCCTGTCTTCCAGCGATTCTATTACTCCCTCTCCTTCTTTTATCGCCTCTACTTCTATGCCTCTTACGTTATTGTTCCTTATCCTTATCTCTCCTTCTTCCCCTTCCAACAACCTTTCTATCATTTCCCGATTCAATCGCGTCCCTGCTTTTATTCCTCCTGCCTCTTCCGCCAGTTCCTTACCTTCGATTTCCCTGATCAACGCTTCTCTTTTCCGTTCCCTTTCCTCTTCGTCTCGCGTCCCCAGTTTTATCTTCTCTTTCACCAGCGAATGGCTCGCGCTGTTCGGTGCCGTCAAGCTCCGCCCTCTTATCACTATTTCTTCTGCTCCCATTTCCCCTATCTTTTCCATTATCTTTTCATCTATTATTGTATCTCGCTTTATTTCCTCCTCTCCTTTCCTTATATCCTCTCCTATCACTCGTCCTATCAATCCGTCGTGCATTATCTCTAAAGCGTCATATGTCTCCCTCGACATCTCCGCCCGCGCCAACCTTAAATTTATCCGCCTCACGTCGCAATCTTCTTCTCTTACTATCACATCTTGCGCCACGTCCACCAATCGTCTCGTCAGATACCCGCTGTCTGCTGTCCTCAACGCCGTATCTGCCAATCCCTTCCGCGCCCCGTGACTTGATATGAAATAGTCCGATACCGTCAATCCTTCTCTAAAGTTCGCTGTTATTGGCAAGTCGATTATCTTCCCCGACGGATCCGCCATTAATCCTCTCATCCCTGCCAACTGTCTCATCTGCTGTTTATTCCCTCTCGCCCCGCTATCTGCCATCATATATATCGGGTTCCCTGCTTCCTTCTCCCTCAAGTTCCTCATCATTGCTTCCGCTACTTCTTCCGTCGCTTCGTTCCACAGCTCTACCACTTTCTTATATCTTTCCTCTTCCGTCATCAATCCCCGACCGTATTTCTTTTCCACATTCCTTACTTTTTGTTCTGTTTCCTCTATTATCTTCTTCTTTTCCGGCGGTACTTTTACGTCCGATATTGCTACTGTCATCCCTGCTATGCATGCGTAGTGGTACCCTATATCTTTTACCTTATCTATCACTTCTGCCGTCTTTGTCGCCCCGTATTCCTCGAAACACTTCGCCACCAGCTTACCCAGCTCTTTCTTGTTCATCACTATTCCCAGCTGCCAGCTCCCGTCCTTCTCCTTTTCGCAATATCTCAGGCTCGGCGGCAATATCTCATTAAACAGCATCCGCCCCAACGACGTCTTTACCATTACATTGCCTTCCGGTATTTCCGCGCGTACTTCTTCCGTCAACCTTTCCACCTTCACCCGCGCCCTTATTTCCGCCTGCAATTCCAATATCCCCTCTTGGTACGCCATTATTGCCTCTTCTATCCCTGTGAATATCTTCCCTTCGCCCTTCGCTTTCTCCCTTAGCGTCGTCAAATAATATGTCCCTAGTACCATGTCTTGCGTCGGCACGATTATCGGCTTCCCGTCCTTCGGTGCCAGTATGTGATTCGCCGCCAGCATTAATACCCGCGCCTCTGCCTGTGCCTCTGCTGAAAGCGGCAGGTGTATCGCCATTTGATCCCCGTCGAAGTCCGCGTTATACGCCGTGCATGCCAGCGGGTGGAGCTTTAACGCGCGTCCTTCTGTCAATACCGGCTCGAACGCCTGTATGCCCAGCCGGTGAAGTGTCGGCGCGCGATTCAAAAGCACGGGGTGTTCTTTTATGACTTCCTCCAAAACTCCCCAAACCTCTGCTTGCGCGCGTTCGACTTTTCTTTTCGCCGCCTTGATTGTCGTGTTGCCGTCGGCGGAAAGTTTTTTCATGACGAACGGTTTAAATAATTCGAGTGCCATTTCTTTTGGCAGCCCGCACTGATGAAGTTTCAATTCCGGACCAACGACAATAACCGAACGTCCGGAATAATCGACGCGCTTGCCCAAAAGATTTTGGCGAAAACGACCTTGCTTGCCCTTGAGCATATCGGACAAAGATTTCAGCGCGCGGTTGCCGGGTCCTGTGACGGGACGCCCGCGCCTGCCGTTATCAATCAGCGCGTCAACCGCCTCCTGCAACATGCGCTTTTCATTGCGAACGATAATATCAGGGGCTTCGAGATTCAAAAGCCTTTTCAGACGATTGTTGCGGTTAATGACGCGGCGATAAAGGTCATTTAAATCACTTGTCGCAAATCTACCGCCGTCCAGTTGCACCATCGGTCTCAATTCAGGGGGAATGACAGGAATAACTTCCATGATCATCCATTCGGGGCGGTTGCCGGACTTGCGGAAAGCCTCGACGACTTCAAGGCGACGAATGGCGCGCACTCTTTTTTGCGTGCTCGAAGAATTAAGCTCCTTGCGAAGGTCTTCGCTCATTTTGTCAAGGTCAAGTTCTTTAAGGAGGTATTGGATAGCCTCCGCGCCCATTCCGACTTTAAAAGTATCGCCGTATTTTTCGCGGGCAAGACGATATTCGCCTTCGGTGAGGAGATTTTTTTTCGCGAGAATTTTTTCGTCCTCCGGATCCAAATTCGCGTTGCTCGAATCCAAAACGACGTAAGACGCGAAATAAAGCACCTTCTCCAAATTTCGCGGCGACATATCCAAAATCAAACCCATGCGGCTGGGAATCCCTTTAAAATACCAAATATGTGATACCGGCGCGGCAAGTTCGATATGTCCCATGCGTTCGCGGCGAACTTTCGCGCGGGTGACTTCGACGCCGCAACGGTCGCAGATAATTCCTTTGTAGCGGACGCGCTTATATTTCCCGCAATGACATTCCCAATCGCGCGTGGGTCCGAAAATCCTCTCGCAGAAAAGCCCGTCGCGTTCGGGTTTGAGAGTGCGATAATTTATAGTTTCGGGTTTTTTGACTTCGCCGTGAGACCATTCGCGGATTTTTTCAGGGGACGCAAGTCCGACACGCATAGAATCAAAAACATTAACGTCAAGCATAATAATATCTCCTTTTCTAAGGGGGTTAAGGGGAAAGTGGCAAATGGATAGGGATAAGTGTGACGCCCAAGGATGGGCGGCCGCCCGCATTTGGTCGCGTGACGCGACCTCTGCGGGCAGTTTTCTTTTGCTTCTTTTCTTTTGCGCCAAAAGAAAAGAAGAGCTCCCTATTAGGGGGGAAAGTGGCAAGGGGTTATGAAAAACTAGTAAAGGTCATCGGGGTTATCTTCATCGTAGTCGTCGAAGTTGTCGAAGTTATTCTGTTTGGTGAAGAGGTTAAAATCCTGGTTGTCTAGGGCTAAAATATCCGCGTCGGAAGGGGAAGAGTTAATATCGTCGAAGTCGAAGTTTTCGGGCTCTTGTTCGGTATCGGGCGGCGGCGGGTTTCCTACTTCAACGCCCAGTTCCTCTGCTTTTGCCCGAATTGACCGATCGTCTTCCTCCTCTTCGTCCCGAATGATAATTTCCTTTGAATCGCCCGACAGAACTTTTATATCCAGTCCTATCGATTGCAATTCCTTTATTAGCACTTTGAAAGATTCTGGTACTCCTGGCTCCGGTATATTATTCCCTTTCACTATCGCTTCGTAAGCCTTTACTCGCCCGACCACGTCATCCGATTTCACCGTAAGTATTTCCTGTAGTGTGTAGCTCGCCCCATATGCTTCAAGTGCCCATACTTCCATTTCTCCGAACCTTTGCCCCCCGAACTGCGCTTTTCCACCTAATGGCTGTTGCGTCACAAGCGAGTAAGGTCCCGTCGATCGCGCATGTATCTTGTCGTCCACCAAGTGATGCAACTTCAACATATAAACACAACCGACCGTCACTCTATTCTCGAATCGCTCCCCTGTTCTCCCGTCAAACAATATCGTCTTCCCGTCAATATCCATTCCGGCAAGTCTCATAGTATTAATGACGTCACTTTCCCGCGCCCCGTCAAACACCGGCGTCGCCACATTCAATCCCGCGTCACTAACTTCAGGCATTCCGTTTTTCTCAATATCATACCCAAATCTCCTAAGCCGCTCCCGTGCATCTTCAGGCTCAGAAATTATCTTATCGCCAAGCCGCCTCACTGCCATTCCCAAATGTGTCTCCAATATCTGCCCGATATTCATTCTCGAAGGCACTCCCAGCGGATTCAATACTATATCCACCGGTGTTCCGTCCGGCAAAAACGGCATGTCCTCTTCCCTCATAATCCTCGATACTACGCCCTTATTCCCATGTCTCCCCGACATCTTATCCCCGACCGATATTTTCCTTTTCTGTGCAATATAAACTCTTACCTGCTTATTTACCCCGGGTGCCATTTCATCATTATTTTCCCGCGTAAATATTTTTACTTCCACAATCTTCCCGGATTCCCCATGCGGCACCCGCAAAGACGTATCCCTTACTTCTCTCGCCTTTTCCCCGAATATCGCCCGCAACAGCCTTTCTTCCGCAGTGAGTTCAGTTTCTCCCTTCGGCGTCACCTTGCCGACTAAAATATCGCCCGGTCGCACGTCCGCCCCCACCGCGATTATTCCATCCGCATCCAGATGAGTCAGGGCGTCGTCCGCCACGTTCGGTATGTCCCGCGTCACTTCTTCCGGTCCGAGTTTGGTATCTCTGGCATCGCATTGGTATTCCTCAATATGAATAGAAGTATATATATCTCGTTTTATTAAGTTCTCACTAAGTAGGATTGCGTCTTCGTAATTATAACCTTCCCAGGGCATATAAGCAACAATAATGTTATAACCGAGAGCAAGTTCGCCGTGATCCGTCGCGGGGCCGTCGGCTATAGGTTGTCCTGCCTCGACGTGTTCGCCCTTATCGACGAGCGGCGTCTGATTTATGCAAGTCCCTTGATTGGAACGAACAAATTTTTGGAGGTTGTAGACGTCCTTGCCGCCCTCGTCGCTCCTAATTTGAATCGTGCTTGAGTCGACGCTGATGACAGTGCCGGCGCGTTTCGCGAGAACCATAACGCCGGAGTCACACGCCGCCTTAAATTCCATACCCGTACCGACAAGCGGGGCTTGCGTCTTCAGAAGAGGAACAGCTTGCCGCTGCATGTTCGCGCCCATTAACGCGCGGTTAGCGTCGTCATTTTCGAGGAAAGGAATCATAGCCGTTGCAATGGAAACCACCTGCTTAGGCGAGACGTCCATATAATCGACACGTTCACGGCGCACCAAAGTAGTTTCTTCCTTGTAGCGGGCAGTGACGCGCTCATTAACGAACCAATCATTTTCGTCGAGCGGCTCATTCGCCTGCGCGATAGTCAAAACGTCTTCTTCGTCAGCAGTCAAATAACGAACTTCGTCAGTGACGCGGTGATTTTCGCTGTCAACTTTTCGGTAAGGCGTCTCCATAAAACCATACTGATTAATTCGCGCGTAGTTCGACAGCGAACCAATCAAACCGATATTCGGACCTTCAGGAGTTTCAATCGGGCACATGCGACCATAGTGGGAGTTGTGGACGTCACGAACTTCAAAGCCCGCGCGCTCCCTGCTCAAGCCGCCGGGACCGAGTGCAGAAAGGCGGCGTTTATGTGTCAGCTCCGAAAGGGGATTGTGCTGATCCATGAACTGCGACAGCTGCGAACTGCCGAAAAATTCTTTTATCGCCGCGACGACCGGACGAATGTTAATCAAAATTTGCGGCGTGATAATTTCCGAATCTTGAATAGTCATGCGCTCACGGACGACGCGCTCCATTCGAGTCAAGCCAATTCTAAATTGATTCTGCAAAAGCTCACCGACACTGCGAACACGACGGTTGCCGAGATGGTCAATATCGTCAGTCGTGCCGACGCCGCTCATTAAATCCAGCATGTAACCAATCGCGCTGATAATATCCGCCACACAAATTGTTCTGTCGTCTTGAATGGAAAGAGTGGGCGCGCAGAGCATCGTAATGACGTCGTCTTCAGTCTTAACCTTAACAGAAATAGGCGTGATATATCCGCCGTGAAGTTCGTCCGGCACGAGATTAAAAATTTCTGCCTCGCGCTCGTCCTCTATCGCCTGCAAATGTTCTTCGGTTACGACGACGTCAGCGGGGATTAAAATTTCGCCGGTGGACATATCGACAATATCTTCGGCGAGAATTTTTCCGAGAATACGACGCTTAAGACCGAGTTTCTTAGTAATTTTGTAGCGTCCGACGGCGGCAAGGTCGTAGCGTTTCGGGTCGAAGAAGAGGGAGTTCAAAAGTTGCCGCGAGTTATCGGCGTTAAGAGGTTCGCCCGGACGCAGACGCTTGTAGATTTCCATCAACGCCTTTTCTTCGGTATCAACGTCACTGTCTCTTTCGAGTTCATCTCTGATAAATTTATTATCGCCGAAAAGTTCAAGAATCTGTTCGTTAGTTTCAAAACCCAGCGTGCGCAAAAAATAAGTGACAGGCATTTTGCGCGTCCTGTCAATACGAACTGCAACGCTGTCTGCGGCGTCCGTCTCAAGTTCTATCCACGCGCCGCGATTTGGGATAACGGTTGCGGTAAAAATTTTCTTACCGGTCTGGTCAATTGATTCGTCGTAGTAAGCACCTGGCGAACGAACAAGCTGACTGACTATGACGCGTTCGGCTCCGTTTATTATAAAAGTTCCGGTTGGCGTCATCAGCGGAAAATCGCCCATAAAAACTTCTTGCTCTTTTACCTCGTCGCCCATTTCATGATTAACGAGTTGTACGCTGACGCGAATAGGCGCGGAATAAGTGCCGTCGCGTTCTTTGCACTCTTCGAGCGTGTACTTCGGCTCACCGAGTCTGAAATTTTTAAAAAACAGTTTCAAATTTCCCGTGAAGTCACTGATAGGAGAAATGTCCTTAAAAATTTCCTCTAAGCCCTTGTGCAAAAACCAATTGTAGGAGTTACGCTGAATATCGAGAAGATGCGGCATCTCCATAACTTCCTTGATTCTTGCGTAGCTGTATCTTGTTCGTTTACCAACTTGAACAGGATTAAACATTAAAGCACCCACTCCTCATTCTTAATGGAAACAAACCCCCAAAAAACTTTTCCAGGTGAAAAATTTTTCGCAGGGTCTCCCTATCGTACCAACAAAAAGGTAAACTATATTATATCTGTAAAAATTTGCAATGTCAACGAAAAGATTATTTACAACACTTGACGACGGGATTATAATAGAAAAATTATTTACAGCGAAAATTTTTTTGGGGGAATAAAAATGTGTTTGGCTTTTCCGGCGAAAGTGATTGAGATTAAGGAAAGTTTGGCGACGGTGGAACATTCGGGGATTAGGCGCGCGGCAAGTCTTATGCTCCTGCCCGAAGCGAAGGTGGGCGATTATGTTTTGGTTCACGCGGGTTTTGCGATGCAGGTTGTTGACGAGCGTGAAGTAAAAATCCGCGACGCGCTCATTGCCGAAATGAACGGCGCACCCCGCACTGTCGAGTTAGTGACTAGAGGTTAGAGATTAGGGAAAAGAATCTTATCCCTAACCCCTTTTCCCTAAACTCTTTCCTCTTTTGAATGAGCATTCTACTTTTCTTTTGATCGCAAAAGAAAAGTAGCAAAAGAAAACTGCCCGCAGAGGTCGCATCACGCGACCAAATGCGGGCGGCCGCCCGTCCCTGGGCGGCCTCTCTCCTCTTCGTACTAATCACTTGTCCCTTGCCACTAAAAAAATTCCCTCCAAAAAATTTCGAGGAGGGATTTTTTATGTAGAAAATATTTTTTTTAACGTTTGGAGAATTGCGAGGCTTTGCGCGCTTTCTTCAAGCCGTACTTGCGACGCTCTTTTTCGCGAGGATCTCTCGTGACGAAACCGGCTTTCTTCAGAGCCGGACGAAGTTCGCCGTTGAGTTCCATAAGCGCGCGGGTAATTCCGTGACGAATCGCGCCCGCCTGTCCGGAAGTGCCGCCGCCTTTCACGTCAGCAACGACGTCGTATTTATCTTCAAGTTCGGTCAAAACGAGCGGCTGACGAACGATAAGTTCAAGTGTTTTGAGTCCGAAATACTCTTCCATTTCGCGACCGTTGATAGTGACTTTGCCGGTGCCCGGAATTAAACGAACGCGCGCGACTGAACTTTTGCGGCGTCCGGTGCCGTAATAACTTACTTCTGCCATAATATTCACCTCAAAAAATTAGCGTGTTTCGATTTTAAGTTCTTCGGGTTGCTGCGCGGCGTGGGGGTGTTTGTCGCCAACGTAGACGTGAAGTTTTCTGAACAAATCCGCGCCGAGTTTATTTTTCGGCAACATACCTTTAACGGCGTGTTCGATAACACGCTCAGGAAATTTTCTCATCCATTCGCCGGCGGTTGCGAATTTTCCGCCGCCCGGATAACCGGTGTGATGGAAATAAATTTTCTTGCGAAGTTTTTTGCCGGTGAATACGGCTTTTTCCGCGTTGATAACGATAACATAATCTCCGGTGTCGACGTGCGGAGTAAATTCGGGTTTATTTTTGCCGCGCAGAACTTTTGCAATTTCCGCAGCCAAACGCCCGACGACTTTACCTTCGGCGTCGACAATGTACCACTTTTTCTCAACGTCGCCCGCCTTTGCCATAAAAGTATCTTTCATCAAAATCATTCCTTGCAGGTACAAAATTTCAGTTCAGACAGAGCCGCAATGCCCGGGGCTATGGAAACACTGCCTCTTGTCACGTAAACTGTATCATAAACAAAACGCCCGATAATGTCAAGCCGAAAAATTTCTATCGCTCAATATTTTTTGGCGAGATAAAAACTCAACGCACCTAAGCCTACGGAAAAATCTTCGTTGACGACCTGGACGCGCAAAGGAACCTCCAGCGTGACCGGCGTAAAATTCCAAATGGCTTTCACGCCGGATTTAGTCAAAGTATCAGAGACCTTCTGCGCAGCGGCGGCGGGCACCGTGATAATTCCAATGTCTATTTTTTTTCGCGGCATGAGCGATTCAAATTTTCCGAAGTCATAAACTTTAAAGCCGTTTACTTCGGAGCCGATAATTTTTTCGTCAATGTCGAAGAGGGCGGCGATTGTGAAACCGAGAGCTGAAAAATTATCGTAGTTGGCAAGAGCCGAGCCGAGATGTCCAATTCCGACAATCCCAATCCGCCAGCCGTAACGGAGCCCCAAAATACTTTCAATTTTGTTTTTGAGTTCCGTGACGGGGTAGCCCAAACCCCTCCTGCCAAACTTCCCGAAAATCGACAGGTCCTTTCTAATTTGTTCCGGCATTATCTGCAGCATCTGTCCCAAATCGATTGACGAAACATTTTCGCGTCCCATTTCTTCGAGCATTTTCAAACTTCGGTGATAAAGCGGTAAACGTTCTACGGTTACTTGTGGAATCCTTTTTTTCAATATAAAGCACCTCCGTTAAAATTAATCCTTATCCATAAAATTTATAGCCGCGCTCAACGCGCCAAGCTGCCACATTAAAATCGAACTGGGGATATTGAAAAGCAAATCGTCTGTCATTCCGTTGAGAGCCATCGACAAAAACGCAAGCCCTATTCCAAACCTCAAGCCCGAAACAATTTGTGCAGTCTTTTCCTTTTCGATAGCCTTCGCGACGGAATTTATATCGATTGGTTCGGCGAATTTTTGCAAGTCAATTTTATCGTCGTCAGATTTTTTTTCAGTGTCAGATTTTTTTTCGGCGTCGGCTTTCTCGCTAAGCGGCGGCGAACTCCATTTTAATTCCTCGTGGTGAACAAGTTCGGGTTCCGGATTTTTTTTGCGTCGAGTGCGGCGCGGGGGGATTTTTTTCTCGCCGTCGATTATCTCTTCGGAAAAATCTTCTTCCCTTTTGCCGGACTTGCGAATTTCCGATTCGCTCGGCGTGAAAGAAAAAATATCCATGATTCTATTTGCCGCAACAGTCATGCGCGTCATGAGCAACGATTTACTTTGGGCAAGGGACTGCAAAAATTTACTCGTCACCAAAATTTCTGCAAACTTCTGCGTAAATTTCGAGTGCCTTGTAATTTCTGCGGTCTTCTTCGCGGTATTCAAGGCGGTATCTTTAATTTTTACGTAGCGTCGATTTGAGTTGAGAGCCAGCGCAGAAAACATCGTGCCGAAAAAATACCAAAAGTAAGCCATTGCGCCGACGATACCCACTTCAGCCGCCGTGTTGAGATAAAGATTATGCGCGTGGAAAATTGTTATGCTCGTGTCCGCAAGATAATAATTGTACTGCGGATAAATGAACTTGTACGCGCCCCAGCCCACGCCGATAAAAGGATGGTCGGCTATCATCGAAATTGTGCTGACCCATATTCCTACGCGCAATCCTTCCGAAGAATCAATCGTCGTCGTGAAAATCGAAGTCACCCTGTCAAAAAAAGTTTCGTCGTTGAAAATTAAAATCGCGCTCACGACGAAAAATAAAACAAGTACCCGCCAATCTTGCAAGACGCCGTAAATCACGAAGACTATCGCTATTGCCAGGAACGCGCCGCGCGAATACGTCATCATTAAGCACGCCGCAAGCATCACGATTGAAATTATCAGTACGATGCGCAAATTTTTTTCTGTGGTCTTCGCCAAAACTCCCAGCGCAAGACAAATCATGACGTCCAGATATCCGGCTAAGACGTTCGGATTTTCCAGCGTCGAAAAAACTCTGCGCCGCAACTCCGGAAAAGCTTCGCCGTCTACCCATTTCATGTCTGCTATGTCCACGCCGAAGACAAATTGAAAATATCCGCCCATGACGACTACAAATGCGGACAACGCCAAAGCTTTTGCAAGAGTTTTTATTTGTTCGTGCGTGCGGATATTTTGCCCAATCAAAACGTAAGTCAACAGGTACACGCCGAAAATTCCGAAGTAGTTATAAATCAGTTCAAAGCTTGACGCCGAAGACATGAACACCGAAATTGCACTTAACATTGCAAAAATCGTAACGGGTATGTCGAATTGCAACGCGCGCAACTTAAATCTGCTGTCGATTTGCAGACGGAAGAACCACGCGATAATTCCCAGCATTACCGCCGCCGCCGCCGCCTGTGGAAAAATTGCTATGAAGAAGGCTTCCGCCAAGATTGCCCGCATTGTCCAGGTCTCAAGCTTTTTTATTCGCTGTCGTCTGACAAATACGCTTATCCGATTCATTTGGTCACCGACCCTTAATTCAAAATTATTTTCTCCAAACGATTTGAAAAATTCATGGGCGAAAAATTTTCAGCCGCCTCGCGCAGATTTTTTTCGTAGACAGGAAAATTTTTATCAAAGTCGTTAATAAAATTCTCTAACACTTTTGCCAATTCGTCAAGGTCTCCGCTCGCAAAAGTTTCGCCGATTTTGTACATGTTGAAAACTTCGGGATTTATGTCGTTGCTCGCGATAACGGGCTTGTGAAAACCAACCGCCGTGAAAAGCATCCCGCTCCAATGATATTTGTAGCGCGGCGCAGAATACGGCATCAAAAGCGCGTCCACGTCCGCAATCGCCCGCTGCCAATCCGCGCCAATCAATCCCTTAGGAATAAATTTTAAGCCTTCAAATTTTTCGTACTGCCGAATAATTTTCGCGAAGTCTTCGGCGTCCTCCTCGTGCATTGTCGAGCCCTGAACAATCAATTTGACTTTGCGCCTGTAATTTCCGTTGACGAACACGTTCAAAAAGTCGCGCAGTTTTTTTTCGCGGCGATACTGCCCAAAAAATCCTACGGTCAAAATTTCTGAAGGAGTTTTTTTAATCTGCGCGTCGGGATTCAAATCGCGGGCAGTGTACGTCGGCGGGTAAATCGTGTGAATATTTTCGAGCCGCCTGCCAAAAATATCCTTGCCGAAATTCAGCACGACGGCTTTAATATTTTTGTTGGGCAGAAGTTTTTCGCACTCCTTAAAAAATTTCGGAGCCTCGTCCGGATTTATCCCGTGAAAAATAAAAATCAGCGGCACGGAAATTTTTTTCAGCACACTGTGATTCAGCGCGCGCAAATATCTGTAAGTCGAAGTCGGGATAATCAGCGCGTCGAAATTTTTCTGCTCCTCGAAGAGCTGGTGATACCAACGCTGACGATTAATTTCACGCTTAGCGGCGGCGACAATTTTTTTTATGCCGCGAGAATTTTTGTAGACGACGGCGGAACCGTTGATTTTTTTGACGGGCGTCTTGTAGTCGAATTGAAACTGAAAATTTTCCGGCACATAAAATTTTATTTCGTGACCGCGCGCGCGAAACTCCTCCACCAAAATTCTGTCGAAGTCAACTTCATGTCCGCCGGGCGTCATGATATTTTCAAAAATCGCGATTCTCATTTTTCCACGTCTTTCTTAAATTCTAAAAGTTTTTCTGAAACAGTCGCGTCGAGTTCGTCGAGCAGGGAAAATCTTCTGCGGTAGACGGCGCGCTTGTGTGTAGGAATCTCATCAAAAGTTTTACGCTGTTCGGTGAGCGGCAAGCTGAAAAATCTTTCGTCGCTCGTCAAAGTCCCGCCGCATTCCGCCCAAAAATCCCCGAAGGACGTTTTCAATTTCCTGTCGCGGCGAATGTGATTGTTCGCGTAGTAGCCGGCGTTGGTGATGGAGAAAATTTTTTTCAGCCCCAGCGAACGGGCAACCGCCTGCGCGGCGTAGAGAATTAAATTTTTCGTGCGGTAGGCGTGACATTTTTTCGTAATGCGCTTGATAATTTCGCGGGCGTCGTCGACGTTTGGACCTTGCATCGCGCCAATCCACATCGCAAAATTTTCGTCGCCGTCGATAAAATTATCGCGGGCTATCCAAAAAATTATCTGGTAAATCGGAACGCCGCTTGACAGCCTCAACATGACGGAGATTAAACCTTCTTTGCGCTGACCTGGTTCGATACAAATTGAAAGAATCATTTCGCCGAGAGTTTCGTCAAGAGGGATTTTCCACAGCGGAATTTTTTCGCCGGCGTAAATTTTCCGCAAGAAACTTTCGTTCGTCGTGCTTGCCAAAAATTCGACGTGCTCTTCAACAATTTTTATTCGCTCTTCGATTGTCGACCGGTTGTAAAAAAATGCGCGTGTCACCTGCTCGAAGAAAAACGGGAACGTCGTCGAGATTTCCTTAAAAATTTCTGACTGCGCGAAAAATTTTTCGAGTCTTTGAATTTTTTGCGGGTGGAGGCAACAGCGCGCGATAAACACTGCGAATCGGTGAGCCTCGCGCGGATTTTTCAAGTCATAAATTTTTTTTCCGAGTTCGATAAAATTACTCATAATCCGTCCTTAAATTTTTACTTCGACGATTTCGCCCTGCTTGTCGCGGCAAATAACTTTTTCAATCTGCGCGTTTTTAATCATGCGGCGGCAGAGCAGACACGGTTCGCCCGACGCATAACTTTCGTCCGCCACATTAACCCCGACGATATAAATTGTCGCGCCCTTCATTTTCAGCGGGTCGCCGTTGATAATCGCATTTTCTTCCCCGTGCACTGCGCGGCAAAGTTCGTACCGCTCGCCCTTCGGAATATTAAGCCGCTCTCGTTCGCAAAAACCGGTGTCGATACAATTTTCCTCACCGCGCGGCGCGCCGTTGTAGCCGGTGCTGACAATAATTTTATCTTTAACGATAATTGCTCCGTAGCGGCGGCGCAGACAAGTCGAACGTTTGCCGACCTCCTCCGCGATATTCAAAAAGTATTCGTCCCAATCGGGGCGATGATATTTTTCAGCCATAAAATTTTTCCTCACGATACTAAAAATATTTCAGACTTTGCTACTTTATTTTTCCAAGAAAGAAAGTAGACCACAAAATTTAAATTAAAAAAAATCCTACAAACCGAAAAGCGCGTCGGCAAATTCTTTCGCGTTAAACGGGCGCAAATCGTCAAGCCTTTCGCCGACGCCGACCCACTTGACGGGAATATTCAGCTCCTCCTTAATTCCGATAACCATTCCGCCTTTTGCCGTGCCGTCGAGTTTCGTCAAAACGATGCCGGTAATTCCCGCCGACTTAGAAAAAAGTTCCGCCTGCCTGATTGCGTTTTGCCCTGTCGTCGCGTCGAGGACGAGAAGAACTTCGTGCGGCGCGCCGGGGATTCCCTTGCCGATAATGCGATTAATTTTTTTCAGCTCTTCCATAAGATTAAATTTATTTTGAAGACGCCCTGCCGTATCGACGATAAGGACATCCATTTTTTTTGCAACGGCACTGCGCGCGGCGTCTAAGGCAACAGAAGACGGATTGGAACCCTCGCTGTGTTTGATAATCTCCGCTCCGGTACGTTCCGCCCAAATTTCCAGCTGGTCAATAGCCCCCGCGCGAAAAGTATCGGCGGCGGCGACCATAACTTTTTTTCCCTGCTCCTTGTAGTACGCGCTCAACTTCCCTATCGTCGTGGTTTTGCCCGCGCCGTTGACGCCAATCATCAAAATCACGTGCGGCGGGTCGACGCGAATAAAATTCCCTTCCTCTTCGATTAGAATTTCGCGTATCTGATTCGACAAAAAATTTTTTACGTCGGCGGGCGATTTAATTTCAGCTCGGCGAACTCCCTTCCGCAAATCCGCCATCAATTTTTCTGTAGTCTTCGTGCCCACGTCGGACATAATCAAAGTTTCTTCCAGCTCGTCTAAAAGTTCGTCGTCGATCTTCGTCGAGCTGTGCAAAATTTCGTCGATTTTATCTGCAAGTTTTTCGCGGGTCTTCGTCAAGCCCTCTTTCAATCTATCAAAAAATCCCATGAGGAAAACTCCTTTCAAAAAAACTTTCCTATATTTTTTCGCCGCTAAGAGATTTAAACCTGCCCGATTTTGCATAAAAAAATAGCCGGCAAATTTTATCTGCCGACTTCAAAAATTTTTAGTGGCTTTCGTAAGGACGGACGCGCAAAGTTAATCCGCGCTCCTCGCAAATTTTTCGACAGGCGATAATTTCTTCGGGCGGCGTGACGTGATCTACAATCGTCATGACAACTTTCGGCACGTGACTTTTCATTTTCTCCGCGAAACTCAACATCGCACCATAAGCCTTCAGCCCGAACCTCGACCGCGTAATTTGCAGATACCTTTCAGCAGTCGCCGCGTTTAAACTAATCGACGCCACGTCCAAAATATTTTCAAACTCCGGCGAAATATCTCTGCCGTGCTCCAAATTCCCAAGCCCGTTCGTATTTAAGCGCGTCGAAATTTCCGGATGAATTTTTTTCACGTGGCGCAAAACCTCCAGCAATTCAACAAGACGAATCGTCGGCTCACCGAAGCCGCAAAAAACAATCTCCTTGACGATTTTAAAATTCACCGCGTCGATTTCGCGTTTGACTTCGTCGGCAGTCGGCTCGCGCTCCAGCCACAAACTCGCCTCACTCGGCATATTTTTTTTCTGCCGCAAACAAAAAGGACAATCGTTGTTGCACCTGTTCGTTAAATTTATGTAAAGCCCGCGCGGCGTCGTCGGATCCTTTTTCAGACTTTCTTCGACGGGAAAATATTTGCCGCCCTCCGTCGTGTAAACTATCATGAAAATTCCTCCCTTGCCTTTGGAAAAATTATTTTACCGCCGATTGTAGACAAATTCAATGAAAAATGTTAAACTGATAAAAATTTTCAAGGAGGCTCGAAAATGAAGAAGACTTACAAAATTGACGTGGACTGCGCGAACTGCGCGAATCAAATGGAAATTGAAGCGAACAAAACTGACGGCGTTAAAAGTGCCGTCGTGAATTTCATGACGCTGAAAATGTCCGTCGAGTTTGAAGACGGGCGCGACCCTAAGGAAGTCATGACGCGCGTCCGCGAAAATTGTAAGAAAGTCGAAGATGATTGCGAGATATTTTTAAAATGAACAACAAGCAACGAAAAAATTTAATACGCATTATTATCGCCGCCGCTCTGATGATTATTTTCGCCTTCGTCGAAGTCACGGGCGCGGCAAAATTTTTTCTGTACATGATTCCTTATTCCGTCGTCGGCTACGATATTTTGCTGAAGGCGGCGAAGGGCATAAAAAATCTGCGCGCGCTGGACGAAAATTTTTTGATGGCAGTTGCCACACTCGGCGCGATTGCACTTGCGATTTACAGCGGCAGCGGCGATTACACGGAGGCGGTTGCCGTCATGCTCTTCTACCAAATCGGCGAATGGTTTCAAAGTTACGCGATTGGACGGAGCCGCAAAAATATTTCCGCGCTGATGGATATTCGCCCGGATTATGCCAACGTCGAAAATCTCGGCAAGCTTGAGCAGGTTGACCCGGACGAAGTTGAGGTAGGCACGATAATTTTTGTACAGCCCGGCGAAAAAATTCCTATCGACGGCGTTGTTATCGAGGGCAATTCAACTTTAAACACGAGTGCTTTGACCGGCGAAAGTCTCCCGCGAAATGTCACGGTCGGAGATGAAATTATCAGCGGTTGCATAAATCTTAACGGGCTTTTGAAAATCCGGACGACGAAAAATTTTGAGGAGTCTACGGCGTCAAAAATTCTTGACCTCGTCGAAAACGCAAGCTCCCTTAAATCTCGTTCTGAAAATTTTATCACGAAGTTCGCGCGGATTTACACGCCAATTGTTGTCGGCGGCGCGGTTGCCCTCGCGGTAATTCCTTCGCTCGTCACCGGAGATTTTTCGACGTGGATTTATCGCGCGCTGATTTTTCTCGTGATAAGTTGTCCCTGCGCGCTGGTTATCAGCATCCCGCTGACTTTTTTTGCGGGGCTCGGCGGCGCAAGTCGCGAAGGAATTTTAATCAAGGGCTCAAATTTTTTGGAGACGCTGTCAAAAGTTAAAACGGTCGTCATGGATAAGACCGGCACTCTGACGAAGGGAATTTTTGAAGTCGACGCAGTTCACCCCGTCGAACTGGACACGACACAGCTTTTGCATTTGGCGGCGCACGTCGAAAGATATTCGACGCATCCAATCGCCGCGTCACTCAGGAAGGCTTACCCGAACGAGGCAGATAATTGCAAAGTCGAAGACGTCGAGGAGCTGGCGGGCTTGGGGATTCGCGCGCAAGTCAACGGCGAAATTATTCACGTCGGCAATGAAAAACTCATGGAGAAAATCGGCGCGGCGTGGAAGCCCTGCACGCGCGTCGGGACGATTGTTCACGTCGCGATTAACGGCAAGTACGCGGGGCACGTCATTGTTGCCGATATGCTCAAGCCGCATTCCAAAAAGGCGATTGAAAAACTTTTTGCGGCGGGCGTCAATCGCGTGGTAATGTTGACGGGCGATATAAAAAAGGTTGCGGAAAAAATTTCGGCTGACTTAGGGATAACGGATTTTCGCAGCGGACTTCTTCCCGCGCAAAAAGTGGAGCACCTCGAAAAAATTCTCGCGGAAAAAAATTCTTCAGCGGTTGCGTTCGTCGGTGACGGGATTAACGACGCTCCGGTTTTGGCTCGCGCAGATATTGGAATTGCAATGGGCGCGCTGGGAGCGGACGCGGCGATTGAGGCGGCGGACGTCGTTTTGATGGACGACGACCCGCTGAAAATTTCTAAGGCGATTGAGCTGGCGAAGAAAACTATTTCCATTGTCAAGGAGAATATTTATTTCGCGATAGGCGTAAAATTTTTGTGCCTGGTGCTCGGCGCGGCGGGGCTGGCGAATATGTGGGCGGCAATTTTCGCTGACGTCGGGGTTATGGTTCTCGCCGTCCTGAACGCCATGCGCGCACTGTCTGCAGATTTTTGAAAACAAAAACGCCTCTGACTATCAGAGGCTAAATTTTTTTTTCAACATCTCGGCAAAATCTTCAAGATATTTTTTGTGGGAGCCGGCGCGCCAAAAAGCGTAGTACTTCCTGCGAAATTGGTTGCCGCTGTGGATTATCGGGACATAGTTGACGACCTTAGAGGGAGCCGGCGAATTATAAAAATCGTTCGGAAAATATCCCTTGTTCGCCGTGACCAACAAATGAACTTCCTGCAGATTCTCCGCGAAAATAAAATCGCCCTTCACGCCGAGATATTCGCGATAAAATAATTCCTCGTTGTACCGCTGACCTTCCGGCGCAATAATTATCGCAGGCGTGTTCTTTAAATCGTCCGTCGTTATCGTTTCCAGCCGGGCAAGCGGATTATTTGCAGACAGCTCCGCGAAAAAATAACTCTCCGCCAAAAAATAATTAACGTACTGTTCGGAAGGCTTGCGGCGCAAATCGTTAATCACAATGTCCGCCTTGCCCTCCCGCAAATTTTCGTAAAGCTCCTCATGCGTTCCGATTAGAAGTTGCAAAAAAACTTCGGGGTGCTTTGAATTGAATTCGGCAATAGTTTCCTGCAACTCCGCGCCGCCGGAATGACGAAGGTAGCCGATAACAAGTTCGTGCTCCACTCCCTTATCAAGCCGCGTCGTTTCTGCGCACAACCTTTCAAAATCACTGACCAGCACCAAACTTTTTCGGTAAAAATAATCTCCGGCGGCAGTCAACGAAATTTTTCTGCCCTCGCGCAAAATCAACCGCACGCCCAATTCTTTTTCCAGCGATTGAATTTGTTGGGAGATAGCCGATTGAGAAATGTAACATTCTTCCGCCGCCTTCGTGAAGTTTTGAAAACGTACCACTGCTTGAAAATATTTCATCCTCTTTATCAAGACTCTTACCTCGAAAAATTTTTGGAGTTTGTCAAATAAATTTCTTCGTCCAATTTTCAACCGTAGCTTTAGAATTTTTTGCATCCGCCCCGTGAATCGCCAAGCCCTGCAAAATTTCTGCGCGCGGACAAATTTTTTTCAAGTAGTTCAGACTTCCGCCCAGCCCGCTGCCCTCGTGAGTGGCGAAGGGGATAATTTTTTTGCCGCTGAAGTCGTAATGCTCCAGGAAGGTAGAAACTGCCATAGGCGGCACGCTCCACCAAATCGGGTAGCCCAAAAAAATTTTGTCGTACTCGTCGACGCCGGGCAAATAATTTTTGAGTTCGGGGCGCGCTTTTTTCTGAATCTCGACCTTCGCAACTTCAGTGCATTCGGTATAATCGACGGGATAATTTTTCACCGTGTCAATCTCAAAAAGTTCTCCGCCGACCGCCTCCCGAATAAACTCCGCAATAATTTCCGTGTTACCCTTCGTGAGATTTTTTATCGAGCCGTTTACATAATTTTGCCCCTTGCGCGAATAATACGCGATTAAAATTTTCGACACAGTCCCACTCCTCACCGACAAAAAATTTTAAATCTGCTTGATAACTTTTGCGGGGTTCCCGACGGCGATGCAATTATCGGGGATGTCTTTCGTGACGATAGAGCCCGTGCCGACAATCGCATTTTCGCCAATCGTGACGCCGGGCAAAATACTCACCCGCGCGCCAATCCACGCATTTTTCTTGATAACAACTTCCTTCGTGAAAATCACGCGAATATTTTTCGGTTCGTGGTTCACCGTAAAAATTCCGACTTCGGGACCGAGCATAACCCCGTCTTCAATCGTCACCGTTCCGACTGACATAACCGTCAATCCGTGATTAGCGAAAACATTTTTGCCGAGAAAAATTCTGCACGCGCAATCAATTTGAAAGGGCGGCGTTAAAAAAGAATTTTCCGGCAAATTATTTTGAAAGAGTTCGCGCTCCAGCTCGACAAGTTTTTCCCTGTCAAGAGGATCCGTCAAATTAATCAAGTGACAAAGATGAGCACACCGCGCAAATTCCCCGTGAGCCTCGCGAACATATTGTTCGTCCTCCATAACGTGACAGTGCTGCCCTTCCCTCAACCTTTCAAAGACATTCATTATTTATCCAGCCCCTTCGATTTCAACCAATCCGCCATCAAATTTGCAAGCTTTTCGTTATTCAAATCCGCCATAAGAAAATGTGTGTTGCCGTTTATTCCGACTTTGGGGAGTTCGACAAGGGTTGCGTCGCCGCCGTGACGATTAACAGCCGCCACAAATTTTTTAGCCATATCCAATTCAGTGTACCATTTGTCCGGTCCGACGAGTTCGGAAGATTTTTCGATGTTGTCGCCGTAATAAAGGACAATCGGAATTTTTGTCAGCTTCATAAAATCTTCGAGCGGGACAGCTTGAGCACTTGCGCCGAGCGCGGAATAAGTTGCGGTTTCGGCTTCGGGAACTTCGCCTTCGGGGAACAAAAAGGGAGTGCCGCCAGGTTCAAACGCGACAATCGCCTTGACATTGTTCGTGCGGAAAGGAGTCCGCCAGCCGATAGTGCCGCCCATAGAATGAGTGACCAAAATGCCGGGGCCGACCTTGTCAAAAAGTTTTGCCAGCGCGTCCGCATTCACGTCGTTATCAAGTTCGCCGGTGTAGCAAGTCCACGAGCGTTGAAATTGATTTACGGATTCAGCGTCTTTCGGGAAGGCGGAGTTATCAAAAACTTTCGGGGTATCGCCGTCATAGAGCCCGACGCGCGAAAGCATGAATAAAGTTTTGTCCGCGTAAAGAGGGTTGCCCGCCCAAGTGTTCGCGTCGCCGGCGGCCTGCGTGGAAAGTCCCGCCTCACCGATTCGCGGCTGGTCTACGAGATAAACCGAATAATTTTTCCGCAAGAAAATATTTTGAAATCCGTCGCGACCGTCAGGCGTCGTCTCCCAAGTCCTCTTGCTCTGCGCGCCGCCGTGTTGGAAAATCAGCGGAAGTTTTTTTGCCTTAGCGGGGATCTGATAAAAAACATAAGCGTGATCGCCGTAAGCAAATTGCCCTTCGGGGGCGAGAAAATTTTTCGTGGAAAAAGTTCCGGAATGTTTTACGGTCGTCCCGCCAATCGCAAAACTTCCCTGCGTTTCCAGCACGATAGGTTTTGCCGCGTCGACATTCGCCGCCGTCAAAATCCCCGCCGATAAAGTCAAACTTAAAATTGCGTTACGTAAAAATTTTTTGTTCACGTCATTAGCTCCTAACGATTAGAAATTTAATTTCTTCAACCAACTTTCCACTTCATTTTTTGCCGTGTCTCTTTCATTTTGCGCGACGGTTCCTTTTATCGACAAGCCCTGCAAAACTTTTGCGCCGGTCTTCTTAGAAATAAAATCTTCAGTTCCGCTTAAGCCGCTGCCCTCGTGAGTACAAAAAGGCGTGATAATTTTTTCGGAAAAGTCCTCCTGCTCCAAGAAAGTGTAAACCGCCATCGGCAAATCTCCCCACCAAATGGGATAGCCCAAAAAAATCACGTCGTACTGATTAAAATTTTCGACGCGCCCGATAATTTCAGGACGCTCGTTATTTTCCTTTTCGGTTTTCGCCAATTCGGTGCACTCTTCGTAATGCGCGGGATAATTTTTCGCGGGCTTAATCTCAAAAATATCCGCGCCCAGTTTTTCGGCAATCATCTCCGCGATAATTTTTGTGTTGCCCTTTTCGATGACGCCCACTTGATAATTTTCGTCAGCGCGAGAAAAATACGCAACTAAAATTTTTTTGCCGGAAACTTTTTCGTCAGCGACCTCTGTTGCAAAAATTTTTTCTGTAGAATTTTTTTCCGTAGAAACTTTTTCATTGCCACAGCCCGCGACGAAAATTACAAAAAAAATCGGCAAAATTAAGCCTAAAAGTTTTTTGCCCGATTTAATCATTTTCAATCAATCTCAATTAATTCGTATTGCGGGTTGCCGAGTTTCGCTTCGGCCATTGCGGAAAGTTGGCGGAGACCTGCGCGCGTTTCGATACGCTCTTTCATGTCGTGGCTGTCCGGAGCATTGTAAATCATATCCGCACAAGCCTGGTCGACTGCCAAAATATCTGTCGAGGCGCAAATTCCAATGTCTTTCATTGTCGGCTCGGCGGCGGTGACTCCCGCGCAATCGCAGTCAACAGAAATTCGGCGCATGACATTCAAGAAAATAATGTGCTTACCAAAATAATTGCACGTGGCGTTCGCGCTGTCGCACATCAATTCCATGAAATATTCTTTCATTGGCCATTCGAGATAATTTGCGGGAACATTCTGCGGGTCGACGCCGTGAACTTGCGCCTTGCCCTTGTGACCGGACGCATTGCCGATGCCGATATTTTTCATGGAGCCGCCGAAACCGCCCATTGCGTGTCCTTTGAAATGCGTCAAGACAATCAGCGAATCATAATCAACCAAATGCGCGCCCATTGCGACTTCCTTCAAATGGAAACCGTTGCGCACGGGCAAATCAACCGTCTTTTCGTCTTCGTCCATAATATCAACGGGACAAAAAGTCCAGCCGTTCACCTTCAAAGTTTCGCGGTGGCTTTCGGTGGTGAATCTGTCGCCGTGATAAAGCGTGTTGCATTCGACGATAGCGGAGTTGGGAATCTGCGCTTGAAAAGCCTGCACCATATCGCGCGGCAAAATATTCGGTCCGTTTTTTTCGCCCGTGTGGAGTTTAATCGCGACCTTGCCGAAAATATTTTCGTTAATCATTTTGTAAAGCTTGATAAGGTGTTCGGCGTCAATCCTTTTCGTGAAATAAACCTTCGCCGCCGAGCCGCTGTAGTTTGTGCCGGTAACATTTTTACTTCCGATAACCGGAGCTTGATTGGTCATAAAAAATTCCTCCTCAAAATTTTAATCAGTGAGTTTTTTTCAGATATTGCAGGTCGCCAAACCAATATGAGGCAGTTGTTCCGCCGTCAATCAAAAAATCTGCGCCGCTGATAAATTTTCCGCGACTGCTCATCAAAAATTCCGCCAAGTCCCCGACTTCGTCCGGAGTGCCGGCGCGTTTTGCGGGGCTTGCCTCGATCATTTTTAAGTAGCCGTCTTTGCGCGGTCCGTGCAATTCGTCATTCGCAAGCGGCGTGATTATTATGCCCGGGCTGATTGAATTAATTGTCGCGCCACGTTTTCCCCAGCGCGTCGCCTCGAACATCACGCGCAAAACATTACACCGCTTTGAAAATTGATACGCCTTGAGTGTGTCCGAAATTTCCTGCAAGAATTTTAAATTCAACAGCTCTTCGGTGGGCGTCGTTGCCAGCTGAAAATCTTGTTCCTCTGTCAGCGCGCCGAGCCTGTGCCCGCTCTGCGAAGAGATTATCACGCCGGAGCCGCCGCCGGAAATTATTTTCCCGAACTCTTCAAGCAAAACCGCCGTGCCGTACAAATCAACTTGCAAAATTTTTTTGATTGGTGCTTGTGAGGGCGAAACTCCCGCCGCGTTCACCAAATTTTTTATTTCGCCGAAACTTTTTGCGTGCTCAATCAAATTCAAAATCGAATCGCGCGAAGAAATATCCACTTCGACAGTCGAAACTTCAAAGCCGGCGTTCTCCAAAATTTTCGCCGCGTCATTTGCCGCAGAAATTTTTAAATCACCGAGCACGACATGTTTGCCCGCGCCGACTCTGCGGATAATCGCCTGTCCGATTGAGCCGGAGCCGACTAAAACCGCTACTTCCTTCATGAAAATCCCTCCAAATTAAAACGCGCCGGTCTTTATGTGCGGAACGTAAGGAGCCTCTAATTTTTTGATAGTCTCTTCGTCAAGCGTAATATCGAGCGCGGAAACTGCTTCCTCAATGTGTTTAACGGAAGTGGTGCCGACAATCGGCGCGGTGATATAATCTTTGCCGAGCATCCACGCCAAAGAAGTTTGCGCCATCGAGTAGCCGAGTTCCTTAGAAATTTTTTCGAGATTATCGACAACAATTTTATCAACGTCATTTGTTGCGTTCCAAACCATCGGCGAAACTTCGTCAACTTTGTTGCGCTCGGTGACGGTGCCCCAGGGGTGCGCGCAACGCCCGCCGGCAAGCGGCGACCAAGGAACGACTGCCATTTTTCTGTCCTTGCACAGCGGAAGAATTTCGCGCTCCTCTTCGCGATAAATCAAATTGTATTGCGGCTGGAGCGATACAAATTTCGTCCAGTTATGATTTTCGGCGATATTCTGCATTCTTTCGAGTTGCCAGGCAAAAATCGTCGACGCGCCAATATAACGAGCCTTGCCGCTTTTAACCACGTCGTGCAACGCCTCCATAATCTCTTCCATTGGCGTGAACGGGTCGAGGCGGTGAATCTGATAGACGTCAACATAATCGAGCTGAAGACGTTCAAGACTGTGATCAATTTCCGCCATGATATTTTTTCGGGAAGAGCCGCCGCCGTTGGGACGACTGGGACGCATTTCAAAATTAACTTTCGTCGCCACAACAATTTCATCACGATTCAAATTAAAATCTCTAATGAAACGACCGGTAATCTCTTCGCTGCTGCCCATCTGGTAAACGTTCGCCGTATCGAAATAATTTATCCCAAGTTCAATCGCCCTGCGGAACATCTCCTTGCCGTCGTCGTAGGTTTTCGCCCAGGGGAAAACTCCATTTTCTTTGCCGGGCTTGCCAAAACTCATCATGCCGAGACAAATTTTTGAAACATCCATGCCGGTGTTTCCGAACTTCACGTACTTCATTAAATGCACTTCCTTTTTGAAAACTTCTTTTATTATTTTACACGCGCGTATTAATTTAAGCAATTCAAATTTTTATCTCGATTTATAAGTTTTCCTTATTAATTTTTCTCCTGGATAAGTTGTGCAGTCTTTTTTTCTCGAAATAATTGACAGCGAAAAACAATTTGGTTAAACTTCAAGCAAGCTTTTTAAAGAGGTGACAGCTTTGAAAAATTCTAACGACACAAATTTTAGCGGGCATAATTTTTTCGTATTCGGAATTATTTTTGTGGTAATTTCTTTCTTCGCGATTTTCAGCACGTTTGTCGCGGAAAAAACCGACGTCATGGGATTTCGCGAAGAGAATTTAAAAATCACTTTCACCGAACAGGGCGAAGATCTTTTAATGAGCTGGACGCCGCTGCCTTATCCCTGCGTCTACACAATCGACACGCTGAACGAGACGACCGGGCTTGCGGTGAACACGCCGAAATATCACAAGCTTACTTCCGGCGAAACGACACAGGCAGAATACATTGTTCCGCGCGCGCCCATTCCGACTTTCTATTCAATTTCCGCGCGTGGGATCTTCGGCGAAATATTCCGCACAAAAACAGTTACGGCCAATCCGAATTTTCCGGAGCCGCCGCATCCCGTTCCGATTTATCATTACACGAAAGACAATCCCGCCAGCTTGATGCCTTTCCTCATTTGGCACACCGTCCCCAACGCCGTTTGCTACGAGGTTGAACTTTTGGACGCGCCGCCGGAAATTGAGGGCGGTATTTATCATTCGCAGGCGCACCACCTGGAAAGCACCACGCGAGTTTATACGAACGGTTACCAGGCGGATTTAACGCCGTACAAGAAAAATTTGGAAGTGTATTGGCGGGCGCGGGCTGTCGGTCTGCACATGGAGCCCATAGGAGAATTTTGCAAGGCGGAGCGGATTTATTTTGATGACAGATTGCCCACGCCGAACTGCCCGCTCGTAAATAATTTTGACTTGATAACTTTTGCCAAGCAACCGATTTATCCGGTCTACAGTTGGATTCCTCTGCACGACGCGTACAAATACGAAGTCGAATTGTTAGATCACCCGCCGAAGGTTGAAAACGACGTCGAGCCGAGCCCCGATAGTCTTTGGCGGCAAACGACAACGGATCAATCCAGTTGCTACGACGAATACGCGCGCCCTTATGCGGGGGCTTATTATTGGCGGGTTCGTGCTCTGGATAAGGAAGATAAACCGATTGGCACCTGGTCGAACTCTGAAAAATTTATCGTCGACGATTATTCAAACGGCGTCGACGTTGCGATTTTCGGCGACAGTATTTCTCACGGCGGCGGGGCTGTCAGTTATTCGCCGCGCTCTCTGGAATACACCTACGCCACCTACATTGACTTGCCGGTTTTAAATCTCAGCCGCAGCGGCGATACTTCACACACTGCCCTTGAGCGTTTTGAAAAAGATGTTCTGCCCTTCAAGCCGCGCAATTTGATTATCTCCACCGGCGCGAACGGACTGCGCGCGGATTATATTCCCGTCGAAACAATTATCGACGACTTGACTGAAATTAATCGTCTGTGCATCGAAAATAATATCCGCCCGATTTTTTTGACGATAATGCCGATTAATCCCGAAAACATTACCGCAGCTTTCCACACGGACACAGATCCGGAATGGCATGACAAATTGCGCAAGGTAAATGTCTTTATCAAAAAGCAACCGTACTTTATCGACATTGAGCAATATTTTTACGACGAGGACGGCAATATGTCAAACGATTTTTCGATTGACGGGATTCACCCCGACCTTGCCGGCAAAATGTTAATCGGCGAAATTATCAATCAGAATTTAAATCTCTTCGACCTTGAAAAAAAATAAGGCACTAAAAAAATTTTAGTACCTCCTCACACTGACGCTGAACCACTTCGCGGAATTGTCCCACTTGAAAATAATTTCGCCGTCAATATTTCTCGGAGCGGTGTCGAAATTAAATTTGCTGTAGTACATGACAATCGTATCGCCCGTCGCGGAAATTTTGTTTATCGAAAAAAGATCCCGTTGCCCGCCGCCGATATACTGCTTGCAAGTATTTTCGGAGTCGATATATTTTTGCCACGTGCCGTCCGGCGCGCGCCCAATGATTGTGTAGGTGTAATAAGTCACGGGAACATTTTGGTTATTTCTCAAAAAATAAAAAGTGTAGCCGCTGTTCGTGCCGGCTTTAAAAATCGTGGTCGAAAAATCGCCGCCGCTTACAGGGTAGACCGCGCCATTAAAATCTTTGCTGCCGAGCCGCGCATATCGATTTGCATAGTTGCTGTTGTAGTGCAGATAAAGTGCGTCGTCGCCGCTGCCGAAACGCGCAACACCGCTGTTGTAAAGATTTTTTCCGCGCCGAGAATCAGCGGAAACACTCCCCGAATTTGCGGACGCGCCCTTGATAAAAATATTGTGCGTCTGAACATCGCTCGCCATTATCGTCGCGAACATACCCACCTCGCCAATCTCCTGCGGCGTGTAAAAATTCAGCTTGCTGTTGTTCGTCGTCGCGGGTTGAGTTTTCGCGGAGTACGTCACGGATTTTGCGTGGTTGGTTATGTAATTGAAACGATTCTCCCAAAAAAGACTGTCGACCTTTTCGCCGAAAGACCACTGTTGACCTTTCTTGGAGCCGTCGAGATTATAATCTTGAGAAAACCAGCCGTTCTTTGTCTTGAAAAAATTTTCGCAACTGATCGTAGTTTTTCCGCGCGAAACTTCTTTTTTCAGAGCCCAATAATCCAAGTAGCCGGAGTTCTGAAAAATCCCGGCGGCGTTAACGTAAATTTCTATGTCGTCGCCAACTTTTTCCGTGCGAACCCAATTAACCGGCGCGCCAATCGCCTGCTTGAAATAAAATTCGTCGGTGTCGGACATCGCGGCGGCGGAAGAAATTTTCACCGCGAGACTGCAAACAAAAATCGCGAACAACGTAACAAAAAATTTTCTCATGGCAATCCCTCCACGCCGTTTAAAAAAGTTCCGGTGATTTTAATTTTCACGAGTTCGCCGAGTTTAATTTTGGGGCTTGCCGGAACGTAGACGCGGATATAATTTTTCGTCAAGCCGTCGACAAGCCCGTCAGTTTCAGTTTCGGCGATTATCTCGACGGTTTTGCCGATAATTTTTTCAGCAAAACTCTTCTCCTTGATTTTGGAAACTTCCAGCGCACGAGCCGCGCGATTTTTTTTGACTTGCGCGGGAATTTGATTGGGCAACGTCGCCGCGACGGTTCCTTCACGCGCAGAAAAGGGGAACACGTGAATTTTGCTGAAGGGCTGATTTTTTATAAACTCAAGTGTCTCGTCAAAAAGCTCGTCAGTTTCGCCGGGGAAGCCGACAATTAAATCAGTGCCGATTGAAATTTCGGGGAACTCTTCGATGAGCCGCGCAGTCAAGTCAGAAAAATCTTTCGTCGTGTACGGACGCCGCATCGCCCTCAAAATTTTGTCGCTGCCCGATTGCAGGGGAATGTGCAGGTGATTGCAAATGCGCGGATCATTTTTCATCAAGTTAATCAGCGCGTCGGACACTTCCACAGATTCAATCGAGCCGAGCCGAAGACGAACGGGGCTTGCCGAATTCAAAACAGTTTCGACGGCGTCAACGAGTGTCGTTTTATTTTTGAAGTCGTTGCCGTACGCGCCGACATGAATTCCCGTCAAAACAATTTCCTTGTAACCGGACGCCGCCAGCTCAAAACATTCCGCGCGGATATTTTCAAGACTGCGCGAACGAACGCGCCCGCGAACGTAGGGAATTATGCAGTAGGAACAAAAATTATTGCAACCGTCCTCAATTTTCAGAAAGGCGCGAGTTCTGTCCGGTGTGTGTGGCAGTTCCTCGAAGGCTGAAATTTTTTCGACGTCACCGACGCGCAGAATTTTTTCGCCGCGATTTTTCAGAGCCGCCTCGACAAGTTCGACGATTTTCATTCTGTCCGCCGTGCCTATAATCACGTCGACGCCTTCGATTTTGGAAATTTCCTGCGGCTGATTTTGCGCATAACAACCGACGACGGTCAACACGGCATTTTGATTTGCGCGCGCGAACCGTCGAATAATTTGTCGAGATTTTTGCGAACTAAGCGCGGTGACTGTGCAGGTGTTCACGACGACGACGTCGGCTTCTTCGGCGTCCGGAACAATGTCGTAGCCCGCCGCGCGGAAAAGTTTTTGCATGGCTTCGGTTTCGTACTGATTAACTTTGCAACCGAGAGTATGAAAAGCGACCTTCAAAATTTTTCCTCCGAAAAAAATTCAGCTGAGCTCGTACTGAACAATAGCAAGCGCGGAAATTGCGGCGGTATCGGTCTTCAAAATTCTTTTGCCCAAGCTGACGCTGACACCTCCGGCAGATTTTATGTCGCGGGCTTCGCGCTCCGAAAAGCCGCCTTCAGGACCGATAAGGATTATAACATTTTTATCGCATTCGCAATTTTTGTACTCGTGTAAAATTTCCCGCAGGGAACTAGTCTGCTCTTTTTCGTAGCAGAACAAAAGCAACGCGCCTTCTCCGTTAAATTTTTTCTTGCCGGAATTTCTGTCGACGGTGACGAAACGTCCGAGAGTCGGGGTAATTTCTTTCAGCCAGTCCGAAATTTCGCGAATGTTCCCGAAGTTGGGGAGGGTATCGCGGGCGCACTGTTCGGCGGCCTCTTTCGCGACGCGCGCCCAGCGTTCGAGCTTTGTCTTCGCGCGAAAATTTCCGGGTCTTGCGATGGTTTTATCAGAAATCAGCGGGTCAATTTTGTCTACGCCGAGTTCGGTAGCCTTTTCAACAATCGCGTCGAAACGATTTTGTTTAGGCAGACATTCAGCAAGGGTGACGTGTTTCCTGAAAATTTTTTCTTCGCTCCGCAAGTGAGTTTCGATTTCGCCGGACTTGCCGACGGTTTTAAAAATTTTGATAGTTTCGCCGGATTTAATCTGCTGAATTTCGCTGACGCATTGCGCGTGGATAACTCCCCTTTCAAAAGCAACCAACTCTATTGTAGCGGTGTTCCCGAATTTATCGACCGCTATGATTCTGTCGCCTTTTTGGGCGCGCAGAGAATTTGCCAAATGGTTAGCATCTTTGCCGGTTATTGTTACATTTTTAGAAATAGCATCCTCCAAAAAAATTCTCTTCATTCTAAAGCCGCCTCCGCAACTTATTTTTTCCGTTTTATAGATGTGAATCAATTCGTCAAAATGCAAAACAATTCCTGCAGATTGTTAGCCGCCGCGCAAAATTTTTCTCTAATACCTAATCATTTTTCCTGCCAAAGAGTTTGGAGCTCTTCTTTTTTTCAAAAATTTTTTCTCTTTTGTCCTTGTGCGGCCTCTCTTTTATTTTCCCCTTTCCCCTTAACAAGGTTTTCTTTTTTAGAAAAAGAAAAGTAACAAAAGAAAAATCGCCCGCTGAGATTGCATCACGCAATCAACGCGGGCATGGCCGTCATCCTTGACGGCCTCCCTTATTTTTACTAATCCCTATCCACTGTATTGGGCAATAGACAAATACTTTCGCTGATTCAAATCAACTTCGGTGCCGTCTTCAGTCACGACAATAGGCAACGAAGAAAAATCTTTCGGATAAAAAGCAATCGTCCCCTTTCGCCCGTCATTCAGAAAAATTTTCGAGCCAACCAAATTATCTTTAATGCGCGTGACAAGCGGCACACAAACTTCCGGATCAAACGCGCTGTAGCATTCGCTGACAAAATGATTTATCGCGTCGAAGGGAGTTTTCTGAATCAAGCCCTCGCGTTCTGAAGTCAAATTGTCGTAAGCGTCGGCAACCGCAACAATTTTCGCGAAGGGGTGAATTTTTTCGCCGCGCAGTCCGTTCGGAAAACCGTCGCCATTAATTCGTTCGTGGTGTTGCAAGGCAACTGTCTGGACGGCTTCAGGAAAATTCCCCTGCTTTAAAATATCGAAACCTTTTTGGCAATGCGTCTTGTAAATTTCTAAATCGTCGCCGCTCAATTCTTCGGCAGTTTTTCCGATAAGCTCTTCGGGTATTTCACACTTGCCGACGTCGTGAAGAAAAGCGGCAGTCACGATAATTCTAATCTCTTCCCAATTAAATTTCATCCACTTCGCGATAATCCCCGAAAAAATCGACACGCGCTCCGAATGTAAAGCAAGCGTCGTGCTCATGTGACTAAGCGCGAAAAGATAATTTACTGACGCGGGATTATCCGCCATAGGCAAAACGTGCGCGGCAAGCCTTGTAACTTCCGCCTTGATTTCGTTGCCCGCGCGCAGCTCCTCGAAAACTTTGTTGGCTATCTTCGCAACTTTTTTAAAGTCATGTTTAAAAGCGGCGTCCTTCTGAATCGTGGAGGCGGCCTGCTGAAAATTTTGACTCAAGTCAAATTCGTCTTTTATGTAAACGACGGGAATTTCTAAAGACTTCAGGCGGGAAATATTCGCGTCGGTGAGGGCGGTGTTCTCCGAAAGTATTACTACAAAATCAGAATTAGTAACAGTTCGCGCGAGAATCATGCCGGCTTCAAGTTCGTCAACAGTAATAGCTTTCAAAATAAAAAACCTCCTTCAAAGTTCACGAAAAATTTTTCGATTCGTCTTGAAAGAAATTTTACTACAAAGATTTTATTTTGGCTACGAAATATTTTTTTCGCCGAAATTATTTTCACCGCGCAAAAGATCCTGCAAAGTTATTCCGGAAAAAAAATCGCGCGTCATTTTGTCAAACGCCCTCCACATCGGCAAAGTCTGACAAAAATTTTTTCTTTCGCAGGAATTATTTTCATTTTGCAGACAAGCGACAATGGTCAAAGATCCTTCGGCAAGCTCCAAAATTTCGCCGACGTTGTATTCGGAAGGCGCGCGCGTGAGTTTGTAGCCGCCGCCCTTCCCGCGCAAGCCCTTCAAAAGATTTTTGCCGACCAGAGCTTTTAAAATCAGTTCCAAATATTTTTTTGAGATGCCTTGCCGCGCGGCTATTTCTCCCAGCGGCGTGAACTTCTCCTCGTTTTGCCCTGCCAAGTCCAGCATAACTCGCAACGCATATCTTCCCTTCGTCGAAATCATTTTCAAATCCCCCAGCTAAAATTTTGAATCATTATATCGAAATTTTGACGGCTTATCAATAAAACCTATTGACTTAATGGGTAAAAAATAATATGATAGCGGCGAAATTAATCAAGGGGGAAATTTTATGGTGTATGCTGACAACGCGGCGACGACAAAAATGAGCAAGATCGCCGTCAGTGCGATGCTTCCTTACATAGAAAATTTTTGGGGCAATCCCTCAAGTTTGTACAGTTTCGGGCAGAAGGCGGCGGAGGCTCTCGTCTGCGCGCGAGAAAAAATTGCTGCGTGTATCTGCGCGAGTCCTTCGGAAATTTATTTTACTTCGGGTGGCAGTGAGTCCGACAACCAAGCGATAATTTCTGCCGCGAAAATCGGGGCGAGGAAAAATAAAAAGCATATCATTTCTTCCTCCTTTGAACACCACGCCGTTCTGCACACGCTGAAAAAATTGGAGAAGGACGGCTTTGAAATTGAATTGCTCGACGTTCATGTGAACGGCGTCATAAATCCCCAGCAGGTTGCTGATTCTATTCGCGAGGATACTTGCCTTGTGACGGTGATGTTTGCAAATAACGAGATTGGTACGGTTCAGCCTATCGCTGAAATCGGCGGCGTATGTCGTGCAAGAAAAATCCCTTTCCACACTGACGCCGTTCAAGCCGCCGGTCATATTCCAATCGACGTGCAAAAACAAAATATCGATATGCTTTCCATTTCGGCGCACAAATTTCACGGACCTAAGGGCGTCGGCGTGCTTTACGCGCGAAAAAATATTCCGCTGACGAATTTGATTGAGGGCGGCGCGCAGGAAAAGGGCAAGCGCGGCGGCACGGAAAATGTTCCCGCGATTATCGGCATGGCGGCGGCTCTTGAGGAGGCCTGCGCGAACATGGAGGAGAATAACAGAAAAATTTTGCGGCTCCGAAATAAAATTATCGGCGGGCTGAAAAAAATTCCTCACAGCGCGCTGAATGGTGACGGCGAAAAACGGTTGCCCGGCAATGTGAGTTTTTGTTTTGAGGGAATTGAAGGCGAAAGTTTGCTTTTGCTTTTGGACGACAGGGGAATTTGCGCGTCGTCGGGGTCGGCTTGCACGTCCGGTTCTTTAGATCCGAGTCATGTTTTGCTTGCGATTGGCAGACCGCACGAAATTGCACACGGCTCCCTGCGTTTGTCACTCGACGAGAATAATTCAGAAGACGACGCGGAAAAAATTTTGCAGGTCGTTCCCGAAGTGGTCGATTATCTCCGCAGCATGTCTCCGCTCTGGAAAGATAAACTTATCGGCAAGCGCGAATTTTTATTGCCGGAATGAAAGGTGATTTTTTATGGCACTTTACAGCGAAAAGGTTATGGATCATTTCCGCCACCCAAGAAACGTCGGCAGCATAGAAAACGCTGACGGAATAGGCGAGGTTGGCAACGGAAAATGCGGCGATATTATGAAAATGTATTTGAAAATCGATGACGACGTTGTTTCGGACGTGAAGTTTGAAACTTTTGGTTGTGGCTCGGCGATCGCGTCAAGTTCTATGGCAACGGAAATGATTAAGGGTAAGCCGCTGACGGAAGTCCTTCAGTTGACGAACAAAGCTGTTGCCGAAGCGTTGGACGGGCTGCCCGTTCACAAACTGCACTGCTCCGTTTTGGCGGAAGAGGCGATAAAAGCGGCGGTGCAAGATTATTACGACAAGCGTAATAGAGATTAGTAAAAATAAAGGAGGCCGTCAAGGATGACGGCCATGCCCGCGTTGATTGCGTGATGCAATCTTAGCGGGCGATTTTTCTTTTGTTACTTTTCTTTTTCTAAAAAAGAAAAGTAAATCTCCCTTGTTAAGGGGAAAGGGGAAAGTGGTTAGAGATTAAATAAAAGTTTTACTCAACCTTGACGCGCATCCACTGCCGATTATAAAATCTGTCCATCTCTTCGCCGAGATAAATATAGGTCTCTTGATTTTCGTAGACTGCGGGATCCGGAAAGGCGACCGGCGAATTTTTATAATCCTCGTCTTCTTCCAGCTCCTGCACGGCAATATTCGGCGTCGAGTAGCCGAGATAATCAAAATTCGTTACGGCAATATCCGGGCGGCACATGAAGTCTATAAATTTGTGCGCGTTATCGACGTTTTCGGCATCGCGGGTAATCACCCAAGAATCAATCCAAAAATTTGTTCCTTCCTTCGGCACGACAAAATCTGTGTCGGGATTCTCCAACATAATCATCAAAGCTTCTCCGGAAAAAACGACAGCTATTGCCGCTTCGCCGGAAATCATTTTGTCCTTGACTTCGTCGACAACGTACGCTTGAACCAGCGGCTTTTGCTCAATCAGCATATCACGCGCCTTTTCCAAAACTTCCTTGTCGGTCTCGTTCAGACTCTTACCCATAATTTTTAGCGGCACCATCAGAGCATCGCGGGCAGAATCCTGCATCAAAATTTCGTTGCGATATTTTTCGTCCCACAAAATTTTCCAGCTGTCAACTTCGTCCTTAACAAGCGAGGTATTATAAACAATTCCCACCGTTCCCCAACAATACGGCACGGAAAATTTATTGTCGGGGTCAAAAGCCCGCGACTGCTCGAAAAATTTTTCGCCGATATATTTTTTTGCGTTGGGAAGTTTTTCAAAATCCAGCGGCTGAAGTAAATTGTTGGCAATCATTTTTTGAATCATGTAATCGGACGGGCAAATAACGTCGTAATGAATCGCGCCCTCTTTTATTCGCGGGTACATGCTTTCGTTCGTGTCGTAGGTATCGTAGACGACGTGAATGCCGGTCTCTTCCTCGAATATTTTCAGCGTTTCGGGGTCAACGTAATCGCCCCAGTTGTAAACGTACAAAATATTTTTCGCGTCGTCTTTTTCGACAAGAGTGCAGCCGCCCAAAATTATACAGCAGATAAAAATCGTGAAGGCAAAAATTTTTTTCATTGTAACACCTCCGCGCTAAATTTTTTTTCTGTTCATTGCGAAGAGAATCACGAAAATTAAAATCGTGAAGAAAACCAGAGTCGACAGCGCGTACATTTCGGGGTGAATCCCCAATTTCAGTTGCGAATAAATTGCCGTCGGAAGTGTGTCGACGCCCGCGCCGCGCGTGAAGTACGTGATTATAAAATCGTCAGCGGACATGGTGAACGCCAACAAAAATCCCGCGAAGATACTCGGACGCAGTTCCGGCAAAACGACGCTCGTAAACGCCTTGAAGGGGGACGCGCCCAAATCCAACGCCGCCTCGTAAAAACTTTTGTCCAACGCTATTAGTTGCGGCATTATGCACAGCATGACATAGGGCACGTTGAAGACGACGTGCGCCAGCAAAATGGAGCCGTAGCCCAATTTCATTCCCAGCCCCAAAAATAAAAGCATTAACGAAATTCCCGTGACAATGTCCGCGTTCAAAATCGGGACGTTCGCCGCGCTCATGAACATTGCCCGCCATTTTTTCCCGACTTCGCGCAGGGCAAGGCAGGTTATCAGCGCGAAAATTGTTGCGATTAGCGCGGAAAAAAATCCGATTGAAATTGTGTTCGACAGCGCGTTCAAAATGTCTTCGTTCTCGAAAAGTGACTCGTACCATTTCAGCGTGAAGCCCGTCCAGTTTCCGCGATAACGGCTCTCGTTGAAGGACTGCGCGATTAAAACTCCAATCGGCGCGTAGAGGAAGAGAAAAATTATCGCAAGGTAAATCGTTTTGAGTTTTGCCATTTAATTTTCAGCCTCCTTCTTCTTTTTATAATCCCTAATCGGGGAATCTACTTTTCTTTTGGGCGCAAAAGAAAAGTAGCAAAAGAAAACTGCCCGCAGAGGTCGCATCACGCGACCAAATGCGGGCGGCCGCTCATCCTTGAGCGGCCCCCTCCTCTTTTATTGTAGCTCCTAATCGCTAGTTTCTTCGTGAGAATTATCAAACGCCAAAGTTATAATCATGTTCACGACGATAAAAATCATCAGCACTATCGACAGCGCGGAACCCAAATGCCAATCGTACTCGAAAGTAAATTCCTGCTCAATCACGTTGCCGATTAATAAAAGTTTTCCGCCGCCGAGCAGTGCGCTTATTGCGAAAGTCGTCAACGCCGGAATAAAAACCATCGTCACTCCGCTAATCGCGCCCGGCAAACTCAACGGCAAAATTATTTTGTAAAAAGTTTTCCACGTGCTTGCGCCTAAATCTTTCGCCGCCTCAATGACACTTAAATCTATTTTCGACAGCGCGACGTAGAGCGGCAAGACCATGTAAGGCAGGTAGTTGTAAATCATGCCGATAACGACCGCCGCCGAAGTGTTTATCAGCGTGAAATCCGGCAGGGAAAAAAATCTCAGCAGCTGGTTTAAAATTCCGTTCTTCTCCAAAATTGTTTGCCAAGCCATTGTTGAAAGGAGCGTGTTCATCCACAGCGGCAACACGAACAACAAAGTTATTATCAGCCCCGCAGATTTTGCCCGCTCGACTAAAATTAAGCACAGCGGGTAAGCGAGAATCAAGCAAACTATCGTGCTGACCAGCGCAAGTATTACCGAGACTTCAAGCGAACGAAAAAATTCCGTCTGAAAAATCATCTCCAAGTTTTCCAGCGAAAAATTTCCGTCCGCGTTCGTCACTCCGTACCAGGCGATAAAAATCAGCGGCACAAAAATAAAAACGCCCGCCCAAATGCAAAACGGCGCGAGAAATAAATTTCTGATACCGACTGACCTAAACATTTTGAACAGCCTCCTCGTCTTCGGATTGCGGCTTGCTCATAATCTGAATGTTTTGCGGGTCGAGGTGCACGCTGACTTTTTCGCCGACTTCGCGCCCGTGAATGGACTGCACCAGCCAATCAAATCCGCCGGCAGAAACCGTAATATCGTAGGACATCCCCCAAAAAACAACTTTCGTGACGACGCCGTTAAGAGAATTTTTCTGCGGCGCGGCAAGCGTAATATCTTCCGGACGAATCTGAACGTCAACGGGACATTCGGGCGGGAAGCCGACGTCGACGCAAGGATACTCCCTGCCAAAAATCCTGACGAGTTTGTCGCGAACCATGACGCCGTCAATAATATTACTGTCGCCGATAAAATCAGCAACGAATGCATTTTCCGGCTCGTTATAAATTTTTTCGGGCGTGCCCACCTGCTGAATGTAACCTTGATTCATCACGACGATTGTGTCGGACATGGAAAGAGCCTCTTCCTGGTCGTGAGTGACGAACACAAAAGTTATTCCGGTTTCGCGATTTATCCGGACGAGTTCATTTCTCATAGCGCGGCGCAATTTCAAATCAAGTGCGCTCAACGGCTCGTCGAGTAACAAAACTTTTGGCTCGTTGACTATGGCGCGGGCGATTGCAATTCTCTGCTGCTGACCTCCGGATAATTTTGTGACGTCATTTTTTTCGTAGCCGTCGAGATTCACGAGCTTTAGCGCGTATTTTACTTTGTCGCGGATATAATCTGCGGACTTGCCGGCGATTTTCGGACCGAAGGAAATATTTTCCTCCACGTTCATGTGCGAGAATAGAGAATATTTTTGAAAGACGGTGTTAATCGGTCTGCGGTTGGGAGGCACCGCCGTAATGTCTTTGCCGCCGAAAATAATTTTTCCCGCGTCGGGCTGTTCAAAGCCGCCGATAATCCGCAACAAAGTCGTCTTGCCGCAACCCGAAGGACCCAGCAAAGTCACGAACTCATTTTCATGAATCGTCAAATCAATTTCGTCCAGCACCTTCAAGTTGCCAAAAGTTTTAACGATATTCTCCAGGCGAATAAGTTCTCCGTTCATTCCCAGCATCCTTTCAAAAAAAATTTAGCCACCCGCAAAACGGGCGGCGTTTTATTTTTTGTTGAATCAACGGTTAAACTGCGTCTCAACATAAAGAGCGCGAACGTTGATATTAATCGAGTGAACAATCATGCCCGTTGTGTATTCGACGGCCTCGCGAACTTTGGCTTGAGTTTGTTCGACGAGCGTCGGAATATGACTGCCGTAGCTCAAAACGACTTCACAAGAAATTTTCAAGCCGCGATCTTCGTCGTCCTGAAACAGATGCTGAACAGTCACGCGTTTAACATTTTTCACAAACTCCCGCGTCTTGACAATTTTTTCGACTATCGCGCGAATAACTCTGTCGTCGATAATCAACTTGCCGTAGTAGCTGAAAACCGGACGGACGATAGATTTTTCTCCCAGTTTTCGGCGGCGGACACGAGATTTTTTGAAAAGCGATTGCAACGGGTCGATTAAGTACCCCGAAAAATGCGGCTTCAGTTCAATGGTCGGCACGGGGATTATGTGCTTGCCTTCCTTCAGCCGGTGAAATTGCGCAAGAGCCATCTCCGCTTTCGAGGCAATATCTTCTATTCTCACGATTAATTGAATTGACGGTAGCCGAAGAGTTTTTGCGATTTTGTGAACCATATTTTCCGACGTACCGATTATCAAAATTCTGTGCGGCTGGATTCTTTGGATAGCCTCGCGTACCTGTTCGGCGTGCCCGGGCAAAACAAAAATCGCGCGTCGAACTGCCATAATCTTACTCTTTTCAGTTTTGGCAGATTCGCCGGCTATAATGTGCCCGTCCTTAATTAAAATTCCATCATCGATTATTGCATCAGCATTGTTTTCTTGAGCGACTTGCAAGGCGCGGTGACTTTTTCCCGTGCCGCTCGGTCCCACCAGTGCTATTACGTCCATTACCAAAAATCCTCCGACAGTAAATCTTTTTCTGCGTCTAAAGTTGCAACTGAAATTTTAATCTCTTATTCCCAATTCGTAAACTTTCTTTGCCAGTTCGTCAGCGATTGTGAATTCTCCGAGAGCGTCGACATACCTGGACGCGCTCCCGTGAAAATCACTGCCGCCCACCAGCATTAAATTGTATTTCCTAGCCATAAAAAAATAACGCTGAACATCTTGTGGCTGATGATTCGGGTAATAAACTTCTATTCCGTCAACCTTTGCACAAATTTTTTCTACAAGAGAATCATCGCCGATCAATTTAGGGTGAGCAAGAACAGCCAGCCCGCCGGATTTATGGATAACCTCAACAATTTCTTCAACCTCCGGAAAATATCGCGGCGCATAGGCGGGTTTTCCCTTGCCCAGCATTTTTTCAAAAGCCTCGCGCACAGTTTTGAACGCGCCGTTTTTAACCAAAGCCCGTGCGATATGAAATCTTCCGATAGATTTACTGCTGCCCGCAACCTGCAAAACGTCAGACTCACGGATATTATATTTTCTGTCTTGCAAAATTTTAACAATCTCGCTGAACCTTGACCAGCGCGCCTCAACAATTTCATTCAACATATCGGATAGTGCTTCGTTGTAAATATCGATATTATAGCCGACAACATGAATTTCTCTATCGGGATTATTTGCGCTGAACTCCACGCCGGGAATTATTTTAATTGCCTTATCGGGATAAAGATTATTTTCATATAGATATTTAATCCCTTCGACAGTGTCATGATCCGTTATTGCAAGATAGGAAAGACCAATATTTTTGGCCAACGTAACGAGCTCTTCGGGCGAAAGAGTGCCGTCCGAAAAAATTGTATGAGTGTGCAGGTCACTTGCCATAAGAATTACCCCTTCTTAACGCGGCTCTACAATGAGTTTGATAGCGGTACGTTCGCTACCGTCAATTTCAATATCGGTAAACGCAGGAATGCAAATAAGATCTACACCATGAGGCGCGACAAATCCGCGAGCAATCGCAACGGCTTTTACTGCCTGATTTAGTGCGCCCGCTCCTATTGCCTGCATTTCTGCACTGCCGCTTTCGCGTATTACTCCTGCCAATGCTCCTGCCACCGAATTGGGATTAGATTTAGCTGATACCTTTAGAACTTCCATGATCGGTTCTCCTCTCTTGTTGCTTGTTATAGTTTGAGGTTTATCGCCTAAGATTATTTCTTCAAATACAGCTGAAATCCTTCAATTGATTGTTGATTTTGTAATGTCAACATAACAAACATGCAAGATTTACAGTGCTTGCCGTGAAAATTGCCGCGTCTATTTTTCCGAAATTTTACTCCTCTACAATTCGTATTCGTTCGACTGCAAGAGCTTTATTCGTCTTGTCATCAATATCAATAATCAGCGCGCAGTAGGTGCAGGCTCCTTCCGCGACGTCAAATCTCGACGGCATGCAACTGACAAATCTATTGACGACGCTTTCAACTTTCACGCCGATAACCGAATCTGTAGGACCGACCATTCCGAGATCCGTCATGTACGCCGTTCCCTTCGGCAAAATTCTTTCGTCCGCCGTCTGCACGTGGGTATGAGTGCCGACGACCGCCGTAACTTTTCCGTCGAGAAAATACCCCAGCGCAATTTTTTCCGAAGTAGCCTCCGCGTGAAAGTCAACCAAAATTATATCGCACTCTTCGCTAATTTTTTTCACAATCTCTTCCGCGCAGGTGAAAGGACAATCCAGCGGTTTCAAAAAAGTTCTGCCCTGCAGGTTAATCACGCCGATATTTTTTGCGCGGTAAGGATAAATGCAAAAGCCCTTGCCGGGCGCGCCCTCCGGATAATTCGCGGGACGAATCAGAAAGGGCTCGTCGTCTATGATTTTCAAAACGTCGCGATTATCCCAAACGTGATTGCCGTTCGTGACAATATCCGCGCCTCCGCTTAAAATCTCGTTGAATGTCGATTGAGTTATACCGTTGCCGTGAGCAATGTTTTCGCCGTTGACGACGACGACGTCAATTTTTTTTTCCTGCCGCAAAATTTTCGTGTGCTCCGCGAAAGAATATCTGCCCGCTCTTCCAACGACGTCCCCTACCATTAAAATTCTCAAAAAAATCACCTTCAACCCTACTCAAAATTTTTCAGCGGGCGTACACCACAACTTTTTCCTGCTCGCGGACGCCAACCAGCTTGCCTTCGATTCTCATCTGCCGCATGTTGCTCAAGCACTGCTCCAAATAATCTTCCTGCGCCATTAAAAATTCTTCGTCGGGTATTTCGTCGTCAACATCTTCAATCAGATTTTCGCCGAAATAATTTTCTGCCAGCTCCGTCAAAAGCGAAAGTTCCCTGCAAGTCAGCGTAGACATATTCCGCCGCACGTGCAAGAAACAAGTCCCGTAAATTCCTTCGACATTTAATTCTATCGTCGCTCCGTCCAGCCCTTCGAGGTGGTGAAGAGCCTCGATGGATTCTGCTATGTACTTCAAAAATTTTTCAAAATCATTCTTGGAAAATTTCCCGTTTAGCGCAAAGGAGAGCTCAAGTATATCGTCCTTAGAATCATACGTAACCGATTGAACCGCAGGATAAACCACAAGAATCGACGCTAACAGCCGACTGGCATCCGGATTAGGTTTCTTTTCCCTTTTCAAAAAATTGAACATTACTCAATCCCTCCCTTTTTGTGCGCAATGTACAATCAAACTCAAAAATAGCGAAGCAGAGAATTTTTACTTCGCTATTTCCTCCTTGTTAAATTTAGAAAACTACTTAGCGTAATCGACGACGCGGGTTTCACGAATCAAAGTTGCTTTAATCTGTCCGGGATAATCCAGCTCGTTTTCGATACGCTTAACAATATCGTGCGCCAAAGTCACCGCCTCCAGGTCGTCGACTTTATCCGGCTTAACCATAACTCGAATTTCGCGGCCGGCCTGAATTGCGAAACAGCGTTCGACGCCCTCGAAGGATTCGGCAATTTCCTCAAGCATTTTCAGCCGCTTGAGATACATTTCCAGGCTTTCACGGCGCGCGCCCGGACGAGCCGCCGACACAGCGTCCGCCGCCGCAACCAACACCGCCTCCACCGTCAAAGGTTCAGTGTCGCCGTGATGGGCGGCAATCGCATTGACGACGAATTTATTTTCGCGATAACGTTTCGCCAAATCCGCACCTATTGTCACGTGCGGACCTTCGACTTCGTGGTCAACCGCCTTGCCAATATCGTGGAGGAGACCCGCGCGTTTCGCAAGGTTGACGTCGACGCCGAGTTCGCTTGCCATAATTCCGGCAAGGCTTGCAACTTCAATGGAATGATTCAAAACATTTTGCCCGTAGCTCGTGCGATATTTCAGACGCCCCAAAAGTTTAATCAGCTCCGGATGAATCCCATGCACACCAACTTTAAAAGTTGCTTGCTCGCCGGTTTCCTTCATGCGGGCATCGACTTCGCGCTGCGCCTTTTCGACCATCTCTTCAATGCGCGCGGGGTGAATCCTGCCGTCCGAAATAAGTCTTTCGAGAGCCACGCGGGCAACTTCGCGGCGGACGGGATCGAATCCCGAAAGAATAACCGCTTCGGGCGTGTCGTCAATAATTAAATCGACTCCGGTCAAAGTTTCCAGCGTGCGAATATTCCTGCCTTCGCGCCCGATAATTCTGCCCTTCATGTCGTCGCTCGGCAAATTTACGACGGACACAGTTGTTTCCGCCACGTGATCCGCCGCTGAACGCTGAATCGCCGTGCTCAAAATTTCCCGCGCCTTTTTGTCAGCCTCGTCCTTAATCTGAGTCTCGTACTCTTTAATCCGTAAAGCCTTGTCGTGTTTCAAACCCTCTTCGACTTCCGCCATTAAGATTGTACGCGCCTCTTCCCGCGAAAGTGACGCGACGCGCTCCAGTTCCGCATTTTCCCTTTCCTGCATAGAATCGAGTTCCGCCTGCGATTCGTTGAGCCGCACTTCTTTTTTGCTGAGGAGAGCCTCCTTTTTCTCAAGAGAATCCATTTTTTTATCGAGGTTCTCTTCTTTTTGCACCACGCGCCTTTCTTGACGCGCCAATTCACTGCGCCGCTCCTTCGTATCCCGGTCAAGTTCCTGCCGCATACGATGAATTTCTTCTTTGGCTTCGAGAATTGCTTCTTTTTTTTCTGCGCTACTTTTTTCTTGGGCTTCCGCCAAAATCCGGCGGGCTTCCTCTTCAGCCGAGCCGATTTGCGCTTCCGCCGTACGTTTGCGCGCAGCATATCCGCCAATGGCACCCAAAATTATCGCAATTATGGTTGCCGCTATTGTGATAGCTATAACAGTGCACCCCCTGACTTTTTTTTAGACTTAACATTAATCTGCTGTACCGGCGAAAATCGGCGGCGATAAAATTTCTAAAGCTGCGGGGGTGATTTTAAACTTGTCAATTCTCAAATCAATTCATACACAAAAAAATTATCGGACACTATTAACAAAGACTAAACATCTCGAAAATTTATTTCATATTGTCGAAAATTCGGCAGTTAAAAAATTCTTCCCTGCGCCGCCCGAAACCGGAGAGTCTTCCAAAATCCCGACGCCGTATTCAATTTTTCGTAACAACAGATTTTCTACCGACTATATTTTAGCATTTTAAAGACTGTTTGAAAATATGTCAAATGAATTTATTTTTGGTTGGGCAATATTTTTTTCCCTTTAATCTTGTATCTTATTCTCTTTCTAAAAATTTTTTCTCCCTTTAAATCTAGCATCTACTTTTCTTTTGATCGCAAAAGAAAAGTAGCAAAAGAAAACTGCCCGCAGAGGTCGCATCACGCGACCAAATGCGGGCGGCC
>CAJOFR010000014.1 GCA_905234195.1 uncultured Selenomonadaceae bacterium | reverse complement strand
GGGCAACGACCATTGCAGGAGACTTTGTAAGACCTCTCTTTTGGGGCATTGGTTGATGATAGCAGAATCCCCCGAATTTATTCGTGGGGAGTTTGTCAATTGTAGAAAATTTGACAAGAAGGTTGATTCAAATTGACAAAATAATTTTTGACGAAAAAGTTTGTGCGAATTGCGCCGCCTGTCTTTTGGAATCCGAATGCGGCGGAATTTTTTTTCGCGAAGGAAAAATTTTCGTCGATACCTCCAAACCCGAAGATTGGAAGTTAATCGCGGAAGTTTGTCCCACCGGCGCGCTCGTACTAGTTGTCAGGGATTAGAGATTAGTAAAAATAAGGCCGTCATGGATGACGGCCATGCCCGCGCTGATTGCGTGATGCAATCTCAGCGGGCGTTTTTCTTTTGTTACTTTTCTTTTTCTAAAAAAGAAAAGTAAATCTCCCTTTCTAGGGGAAAGAAATTAGAGATTAGGGGAAAATTTTTTCTCGTCACTCTTCAAAAAAAAAACCGTCGGTAGCGACAGACTGGCAAAAAAATAGCGGAATATCGGGGCGGCGGCCTACGAAAGGAACTCAATTTCTTGCTTTAGCATGAAATTGAGTTTTCAAAAAAAAAAAAACAACTCCCCGAAAAAAATACTTAAGTTCCTCCAAAAAATTTACGATATACTTTTTGAAAACATTCCCAACCCAAAAACCCCAAGCGGAGGGAAAAATTTTCAAGGCTCTTTCAAAAACAAATAGCGAACAAAATAATTTATAAAGACGAACAATTTAGATTCGTTTATTATCCATGACTAATGGGCAAATTTCCGCGCCGCTCGTTTTGTGCACGGCGTGGCGGTTAAAATTTCCGGCGACGGTCGGATCTTGCGGAAAGACGCTTGTTAATATAAAGGCGAGAAGGAAATCGCCTAAAAGGATACATGTATTTAAGCCAAGGAGGAAACTTAAAATGGCAATGGTAGTAAAAAACAACATGGCGGCAGTTCGCACGCTCAACACTCTTAACAGCAACAGCTCTGCTTTGCAGAAGAGTCTCGCAAAAGTCTCCAGCGGTATGAAAATTAATTCCGCGCAGGACGACGCATCGGGGTACGCTATTTCCGAACGCATGCGCGTTCAGATCCGCGCCCTTGACCAGGCGAATCAGAATACCCAAAACGGTTCGAGTCTTATGAAAACCGCAGAGGGTGCCGTCGCAAGCACAATCGAAATCCTTAAGACTATGAAGGAGAAGGCTATTAACGCGGCAACCGACACCAACACCGACGACGACCGCAAAACTATTCAGAAGGAAGTGGATCAGTTCATCGACCAAATCGATGACAACGCTCTTGTTACCTTCAATGGCAAATACCTCATTGAAGGCTCTAAGGCGCAGGCCGGCGACGCCACGAAGACCGCTTTCACTAACCAAAGTCTCGGTGCGGGTGTTGTTGGTAGCGACGCGCTTACCAATATTACTAACCGCAAAGGCGAAAGTCTTGAAATCGTTTCCACTGACAAAGTCACCGCCTCTTTCGTTAAGGACGGTACGACTTATACCACAACCTACAGCGTCGGCAATTCTACTCTCGAAGATATTTTCAGTAACTTGAATGATTTGCGCAGAGCCGAAATCACAATGGTGGACAGTGCCGGCAGTGAAACCACCGACGCTTCAGCCGCCGTCACCTTTAAGCTGGGCTCTCAAGAATTCAACACCATAAACGACAGCAATTCTGATGCAGTCGTTACCGTCCTGTCAGATGCGGGCGTCAACGTGACAGCTGCAAGCACTGCAGACGTACAAACTCTTGTTGCCGGTTTGAGCGGCGATACCGCAACGAAAGTCGCCGAAGCCCTCGCGGAACAAAATATTTATGCCGATGCGCAGAGTGCGGCAAACGCGGCGGCGGACGTTTTCGGCGCGGCTAATCTCGGCGTGACGACAAGCAACAACGCGGCAGAGGCGGCTACCGATGCGGCAGAAGCGGCAGTAGCTAATTTGACGACTACCCCTTCACAGGCGGCGGCAACGACTGACTCCTACAACTGGACTTACACGACGGCTCAGGCAAGAGTAGCAGAGGCTGACAACAATGAATTGAAAGCGATTGTCGCGGCAGGGGCGTCGGCACTTACCAGCACCAACACAGACACCGCAGAATTGGCTTCCGCCCTCCAATATATGTACACACACACGGCGGATGGCGCTGACGACGCTACCGGCGGTACTGCCCTTAAAGCTGATGTGGATGCTGCAACAGATGCAGCAGTCTCTGCTCTTGCGTCTGCGCAATGGATGGCGACAGGTGACCAAAGTAGAGCTGGAACGGGGGCTGATCAGTGTCTTACGTGGACAACTGTAGATGGAACTACACAAAGTACTTTTGCAGTTGGTAGTACTAACTGGGATGCTGATACACTTGATGCAGATAATAAAAAGGGTGGTGCCATTCAACTTGTCAATGACATTGTTGGTATTATTGATGGCTGGGCTGACGGTTCGGCAGCATTAACTGGTGTGACCACTGCTGCCGATGCGGCTCAAGCTGTAAATGTCATGACGGCTACGGCAACAAAAGGTAATGATGTTGTTGCAGATACTCTTGCCGCTTTTAAGGATATTGGCGCAGGCACAGCTGCGGTTCATAACCTGGCTGACGCAGAAATGATCTACAAGGCGGCGCAGGCAGTTTCCAGCGGCGGATCTGCGGACTATGCTGCTCCTTTCACCGGCAACGATGCCAAAATCAACCAAGATACCTACGCAAACTACTTCCTCTCTGAAGATCAGTTCAATGCTTATAAAGGCACAGCTACCGCCACCGGATTGACTGACAGCAATACAGTTCAACTCGTCGCCTCAGCTTTCGGGACATATACCAACACTTACAACGAGACGACAGTTACGAACGCGCTGAAGGCTGTAGCAGATACCTTGAACTATGTGCTCGGTGGTAGTGGCTCCACAGCACCGTCAGGCTACGACTCAAGCTCAATGACCGTCGAAGATGATTTGTCGAACCTTGACACTGTGCTCGATTTGGCTAGTGCTCAATCAGCTGTTCAGGGTGCTCTTACGACAGCCGGATTTACCTCAAGCGTCGAAGACTCGGTTAAGCACATGATTGACCACTTCAATTCGTTGAAACCGAAACAAGAAGTTGAAGACGCGGCGGCGGCATTGGATAATGTGAAGGATCTCATTAAGGCTGCGGTAGAGGACGCTTACAAAGGCTTGACGGCAGTCCCCGACGCTCCACTTGACATCACGATTAGCTATGACAGCGACGGTGACGGCACGGCGGAAGATTATACCTTCAGCGCAGATACGGACACCGATAACACGAATATCGCGGGCAACACTGTAGCGCAAGATGCCTACGACGAATTCAAAAACAAATTCACGGCGACGGCGACGGCGGACGACGGGCTTGTTCACTCTGGAAAAGATATTGGTCTTAATGCGGCAAAAGACACAGTCCACACTGCGGACGACACAGTCGGCTTGACGGTCACGGCGGCGCATGACAGTCTTGGCGGGCAGATTGCCGGCTTGACAATCAGCATTGCCAACAGCGAAGGGCAAGTCAAGAAGACGACGAACGAATTCCTCAATGCGTTCAGCACGACGATATTCGCGGCGAATGAATCCGTTGACTACTCTTTGAAACTCCACGTCGGCGCGCAGGCTAACCAGTCGATTTCTGTCGGCTTGCAGGATATGCGTGCGGAGGCACTCGGCTTGAAAGGTTCGGACGGCTCCACGCTGAATATCACTACGCAGGAGCGCGCAAATGCGGCAGTTGCGGTTCTCGATAACGCCCTTGCAAAAGCTCTTGACCAGGCGACGACGATTGGCGCGATTGAGGCTCGTCTCGAATACACAGCAAGCAACTTGACGACGTCCGCTGAAAATACGCAGGCGGCAGAATCCACAATCCGTGACGCTGATATGGCGAAAGAGATGACCACTTACACGAAGAACAACGTCCTCTTGCAGGCGGCGCAGTCCATGCTCGCGCAGGCTAACCAGAATGCAAGCGCAGTACTCAGCTTGTTGCAGTAATAAGTGGTAAGGAAGAAAGATTCTTTCCTCTTAAAAACTAAGATAACAGCCCCGATTAGAGGGTTGAATATAAAAGGCAGACTTCCGAAAGGGGTCGTGTCATGGTAAAGAAAACCTCCGGTATGAGAGGCTCGATGGTAGTAAAAAACAAATCCCAAAACGTTCGCTCCGTTTGACGCGGCGTTTGAAAGGCTGGGGACCGTCGGCTTTGTGTGGAGTCGGCGGTCTCTCTGCTTTTGCACTCATCTAAATTTATTGTTTCATAATTTTGGTGATACCGTCGGTTTGCTGACGAGTGAATCGCGTATCATATGTTCTTAACAACCATTGTATTGTAATTCCCTCCCGCGCTGTCTTGCGAGGGGGTATTTTTTTGGAAGGGGGGCTTGCCTTGAAGGAAATGAAATTTTTCTGCGTGAAGGAAATAAAAGATTATGTTCGCTCCGTCGGGAATTTTGACGGGGTAGAGTTTGCGGACTCGGACAAGGAAACTTTTTTAAATGCGATTATGCGAATACAGCCCAACGCGCAAAAAGGTTGCGAAGAGGAAATTTATGGCGAGACGGGAATTGAGGGCTTGAAGATAGATTTTAACTTCGGCTTGCGCTTGGATATTCCGGAGGGAAATTGGCACGTTAAGGTCAGCGATTTCGACAGCGGACAAATTTTTTTCGACGAGGATATTTCTGACAAGCGGCTGATTTCTCTGGAAAAATATTACGTGCATTGGCAGGTTGACGTTAGCCGCGACGGGGAGCCGGTATTTTCGCACACGTTCGACTTGACGGGGCAACCTGTGCAAGTTTACTTCGCGGGTAGGGCAATGGGCGACGCGATGGCTTTGATGCCGTACGTCAGCGAACTGCAAAAAGTTTACGGCTGTGATGTGACGGTTGTCCTGCCAAAATATCTGCGCGAATTTTTCAAGCAACTTTACCCCGACCTTAAACAAGCCGACAAGGAAACCTTTGAGTTTTATGCGACGTTTTACCCGATGATAGCGATAAGCAGTTTGCTGTTTTTACCGACGGACGGGCGGACGACGCCAATGGAAAATATGGGCAGTTTGATTTTCGGGCTGAACACCGTCGCGCCGAACGCAAAATACACTCCGTCTAAGCCGCGCAGGATAAAGGAACCATACGTTTGCATTGGTGTGCAGGCGTCGGGAACTCCGAAATGCTGGCTCTATCCCGGCGGCTGGGATATTGTCGTTCGTCACCTGAAAGAGCTTGGCTACCGCGTGCTGTGCATTGATAAGGACGCGAAGGTTACGAACTATTTACACACGATTAAAAAGCCGAAGTTCGCCGAAGATTTCACCGGCAACCACCCGCTGATTGAACGTGCCGATATGCTTTATTACGCGGATTTTTTTATCGGGCTGAGCAGTGGCTTATCGTGGCTGGCTCACAGCGTCGGCTGCAAAGTTGTCATGATTTGCGGCTTTTCTCGGCAGTGGTATGAATTTTATAATCCATACCGCGTAATTAATCCGCTTTTGTGCAACGGTTGTTTTAATGACCTGCGCGTAATTTTCCGCGACCAGGCTTGCCCCTACCATGAAAAGACTCCCCGCGAACTGGAGTGTCAAAGAAAAATTATGCCGCGACAGGTTATCGCCGTGATAAATCAACTTATAGCGGACTTGAAGGAGGAGCGGCAGTGAACGTCAAATTTTTTTACGCGCGGGACATGGACGAGATTACCCGCAACGCCGTGCAGAGCATGAACGAATCGCCGGTGAATTACGCCGAGCGGGAAAATGTTTCAAAGTTTATCGGCGAAAGGATTATAACGGACGTCACGCGCGCTTATCCGAATTACGGAGCGGCCTGCGCGAACGAAATAAATTCCGTGCCGAATGATTACGGGTTGAAGTTGGATTTTAATTTCGGTCTGCGGCTGGACGTTCCGCCGGGCAAATATCATGTCAAAATCAGTGACTCGTATACCGGCGGAATTTTTTTCGACGCGGATATTTCAGCCACGCGGCTTATGTCTTTTGAAAAATATTATATCCGCTGGAAAGTGGAAGTCAGCACGAAAAGCAAAGTGATTTTTTCTCACAAAATGGAGCTTGCCGAAAAAAATGTTCTGCTTGCTTTTCAGAATGTCGAGCTTGATGAGCTCATGGCATTGATTCCCTATGTCAAAGATTTTCAGGAGCATTATAATTGCCGCGTGTCAGTTTTTCTGTCGGAAAAATATCGGCAACTTTTTGCGCTGTTTTATCCGGACATTCCGCAGGAGGCTGAAATTTCCTACAGACATTACGCGACGTTTTATCCTATGTTTTCCTTCAGCGACGTTTTATTTTTGCCGTTCGAGTGTCGCACTGAGCCAATGGAAAGAATCGGCGGAGCGATTTTGGGCTTGAGTCGTCAGCCAAAGAAATTAAAATTCAATCCGATTGTCTCGCGCCCGATAGCCGAGCCGTATGTTTGCATTGCGACGAATACTTCAAAGAAAAATCGTGCGTGGCTTTATCCGAACGGCTGGAGCGCGGTAATAAATTATTTGCGGCAATTAGGTTACCGCGTCGTGGGTGTTGACGAAAATTTTTTGGTGGAGTCGGCAAATTTCCTGCACTACGCGGAATTTTTTATCGGCTTAAGTGACGGGCTGGCGTGGCTGGCGGATGCGGTGAATTGTCCCGTTGTGATGATTGGCGGCTTTACGCAGAATTGGTTTGAATTTTACACGCGCTACCGTATAGCGAACCGGCTTTTGTGTAGCGGTTGTTTTAATGATCCGCGCGTAATTTTCCGCAACCAAAGTTGCCCTTATTATGCCGATACGCCGCGCGAGTTGGAGTGCCAGAAAAAAATTTCGCCGCGACAAGTGATTAACACAATAGAGCGGCTGATAATCGAAAAAAATTTGAAGGTACCGGCTTTATCTTGAAAGGAGATAAAAAAACTTTAGAGGAGTTGATAGTTAGTGGCAAGGGAACCCTATGAGGATATGCAAAAATTTTTGAAATATACTTTCCAGGAAATTAGGAAGGGCAATAAACTTGACGAGAAAATTTTTATTCCCAAAATGGAAGAGGAATTACAGAAGGCGCACTTCCGCGAAAAATTTCCCTGTGGCGTTGAAAACATTTTGATTTTGAGAGTGGCGGACGCGGCAGGCGATTTCATTTTGACTAGCGGTTTTATTCGTGAGGTCAGAAATAATTTTCCGAAGGCAAGAATAACTTTACTCGTTCACCCGCATGTTTATTCCATCGCCGAACTTTGTCCCTATGTAAATGAAGTTTTGGCGTTTGACGGATTAACCGACGGAAAAAAATTTTTGGATGTCTTGAAGAGTATCTCAAAATTTTGCCGCGATAATCTCTGGAGCAGAAATTTTTCTACGGCTTTTTGTTCGCAGTGGGGCAGCGACAGCATGGGCGGGCTGTTTGTGGCTTTTATGAGCGGCGCGCGGGAGCGTCTGGGTTACGGTTGTGATCCCTACGATTCTTGGATTGATAATTTTCAAAACGAATATGCGTACGTCAACGACAATCTGCTAACCCGAAATATTATATCCCCCAAGACCGTAATTCACGAGGCAGAAAAACATTTTTATCTTTTGGAGGCGACGGGATTTAAGGTTTCGAATACTCGAATGGAACTTTGGTATGACGAAAAAGATTTTTTAAATGCGCGGGAGTTGCTGAAAAAATTGCCCGTCAAGCGCGGGAAAAGGGCTGTCGTCGGCATCGGAGCGGGGGGGGGCAGCCGCAAATATCCTGTAAAAAAATTGCTTGAGGCTTTGAAAAAAATTCAAGACAGGGGAATTAATTTTGTTATTATTGGCGGCGCAACTGAAAAGAAAGATGCCGATTTTCTGGAAAAAAATTTGCCGTCGGGAAGTGTTTTAAATTTGGTAGCTCAAACAACTTTTCGGGAGACTGAAGCCATAATCAGCCAAATGGATTTTTATATCGGCAACGACAGCGGCGTAATGCACATGGCTGCGGCGGCGGACGTTCCGGTTTTAGCCATTTACCGCGAAGCCAAAAACAAGGAAAATGAAATGCAGGGAATTCTCAGCGAATACCGTCGCTTTTCTCCTTGGCAAACAATCGCCGTGATAATTCGTCCAAAATACGCTCTTGACGATTGCGCACACAAAAAATTTTACGGCGGCTGTTGTCATGCAGAGGCGCATTGCATAACTCAAATAACGCCTGAAGAAATTGTTGCGGGCTTTGAGGAATTGGAGGAAAAAATAAAAATTGGGAAGGAATTTAAAAATGGAAAATATTAACGCTTGTATAGATTTTCGTTACGGAAAAATTATTTACAACAAGCTCGATCAGTACGTCGGCAAGTCACTGGAATTGTACGGCGAGTTCAGTCAAGGCGAAGCAGAAATTTTTGATAAGATAATCCGTCCCGGCGATTGCGTGGTTGAGTGCGGCGCGAATATCGGTTCGCACACCGTGCACCTTGCGCAGGCTGTCGGCAACGACGGTGTTGTTTGGGCATTTGAGCCGCAGCGTTTGGTTTTTCAACTTTTGGCGGGCAATGTTGCGATTAACGGCTTGACGAACGTTCACTGTGAGCAGAAGTGCATTTCCGAAAGGGGGGGGGTAGTGAAAGTTCCCGTGCTCGACGTCAGTAAGATAAATAATTGGGGTGGTGTGTCGTTGGAGCACACGACAGAAGGCGAGCCGGTCGACGTGATAACTTTGGATTCGCTGGGGCTTAATCGCTGTGATTTTTTGAAACTTGACGTGGAGGGCATGGAGCTTAACGTTTTGAAGGGAGCGAAAAATCTCGTCAAAAAATTTCAGCCGATAATCTACGCTGAAGCCGACAGATTGGAAAAGCGGAAAGATTTATTTGCATGGTTGAGGAAGAAGGGCTACAAGATTTTTCCGCACAACCCGCCGCTTTTCAATCCGGAAAATTATTTTCATAACTCCCAAAATGTTTTTGGCAGAATTGTTTCGATAAATGTTTTGTGTCTGCCGCCGAACAATTCGCGAATTAATTTTGAAGGCGTCGAGGAAATTTTTGAGTGAAAAATATTGTCAAGAAAAAAATCCTGTGCTATAATTTTTTCGGAAGTTTTTGGAGGACGTTTCTTCAGGGAAGGGGAGGATTGTTGTGGCAATTCAAAATGTGATTCAGCACGCTAACCTTGACGGCGGGTTGGGCATGTCGATTCTTCAGGCGAATTTTCAAGGCAACCGTGAAGCAAGTCAAATAGTTGCCGCGAAAATGTACGACAACAACGAGAATTTTGAGGATCTCGGTCAAGGTCAATTCACTCAAAGCAGTCGCGAAACGATGGAAGTTTCTGTCGAAAGCATAGCGCGGATTATGGAGCAGGACGACGATTACGGCGAAGTTTCAAATTTCGGCAACGAGCCTACTTTTACGAGCGGTTTTCAGCAGAACAACGATTTTTCCTATCAAACTCAACAGCAAATCGCCGCAAACGCTTACAAGTACTTTGATGTTGGATGATTTGTTTTTTTTCCAAAGAGTTTGGAGATTTACTTTTCTTTTTTGGAAAAAGAAAAGTAACAAAAGAAAAACGCCCGCTGAGATTGCATCACGCAATCAGCGCGGGCATGGTCGTCATCCTTGACGGCCTCCTTTACATTTATGATAAAAAAATCGGCGAAGTTAAAAAATCTTGTCCCGCCGGTCGTGAACAGTCAAACAAAATCCCGCGCAAGTCAGTTGCAACCACGTCAAGCGCGAGATTTTTTTTGTATGGCTCAACCAATCGATTTTCTAAAATGTCACGGCTCGTCAAATGTTGCGCGACCTTCGTGACAATCGGCAAGGTTGATTCTGCGCGGATTCTCTTCAGCAAAATTCGTCCGCGCTCATTGAACGCCAAAACCCGCGCGAAGTCGTCGACCTGCGAAATTTCTTCCGCCGTCAAGCCGATTAGCAAGTGTAGCAACAATCTTTTAACGCGGCTCGTCGGATAACGGCGGCTGACGATTTTTTTGATAAGCTCGTCGAAATTTTTCGCACTGCGCGCAGCGTCGATTATCCGAAACTCCAGCCCTTCAACCATGCCGAAAATTTCACGCAGGTCTTCAAGGCGGCTCGTGAAAATTTTTGACAAAATGGGACGAAATAAAAGCTCCTCACGAATTAAATTTTCTTTCGCAAGTTTAAGTTCGTCGAGGGATTTTTTATTTACCGACGCGGAAATTTTTCCCCACTCCGGATTTTTTTCGCGGACTGCCGCCCGAATTGCCGCCGCACTCGAAAATTTTTCCCGCAAGCTCAAATCTCCGTAGCTCGCGCCGATTCTTGGGATTAGCACCGGCGAAATTGATTCCGGCAACGCGCGCAGATATTCCACCGCCAAAATGTTGTTCGGCTGTCGAAAAATTTCTTCGTCGAGCGTCGTGACGCGCGATAAAATTTTCGTGACTGCCGCCGCGTAAGAAATTCCCGCCGCCATTTTTCCGCGCAGTTCGTCATGAAAAAATTCTTCGTCAAAAATTTTCGCCGCCGCTTGCAACGCAGATAAGTCCGCCACCTCCGCGCCGAAAACTAATTTGTCGATTATTCCCAGCCGGCTCAAAATTCTGACGCCGCCGCGTGCAAAGTCCTGCGCGCTCCGCACCGCCGAAGTGAAGGGCAATTCCAAAACTAAATCGACGCCGCCCGAAATTGCCAGCCGCGCCCGCGTCCATTTGTCGAGAAAAGCGGGAGTTCCGCGCTGTGTGAAACTCCCGCTCATTACCGCGACTATTTCTGCGTCTGCAAAAATTTTTCGCGCCTGTGATATTTGATATTCGTGCCCCGCGTGAAAGGGATTGTACTCCGCGATTATTCCGATTGCCATTACTGATTTTTAACCATGTCGACATTTGTTTTGTCGATAATCATCGGCGTGCACAGGTAAGCGGGCACGACGATAACCCCGTTGTCATAAGTCGAGACGTCGTTAATATCGGGCTGTGTTCCTTCGACGACGGCTTTGATCATGCGCACGCACTTCGCCGTTAAAACGTCGGGATCTTTGCTGATTGTGAAAGTCTGTTGCCCCTGCCTTATGCGCTCAAAAGCTTTTGGGTCGCCGTCAAGTCCGGAGATAATCGGGAAAGGTTTTCCGGCGGCGGCAAATTCTTCGAGAATCACGCCGGCAATTTCGTCATTCGGGCTGAGGACGACGTTCAAAGTATCTTCGGCGTAATATTTCGTGAGCAGTTCTTTAATGCGCGGGCGGGCGTTCTCGGAATTCCAATCGGCAACGCAGGCGTCGGCGAAAGTTTTTTGTCCGGATTTGCAAACGAGTTGTCCGCTGTTGAAATACGGCTCCAGAATTTTCATGGTGTTGTTGAAAAAAATATGCGCGTTGTTATCGCTGTCGCCGCCCGCAAAAAGTTCGATATTGTAGGGTCCTTCGCCGCTTTTCAGATTCAGAGCCGCCTCGAAGTATTCGCCCATGCCGTCGCCTATGGAATCGTTGTCGAAGCTGGCGTAGTAGCTGACGGCGTCGGTATTAAAAATAATTCTGTCGAAGGCGATAACGGGGATTTTTAAATCTTTTGCGGGCTTGAGGGTATCGACGAAGGCGGCAGAATCAATCGCGCCGATAACGATACATTTTGGGCGGTGTTTAATCACCTCTTCAACGTCGGCTTGTTGTTTTTCGACGGTATCAGAAAATTTCATATCGACGACAAAATTTTCCTCTTCCAGCAATTTTTTTAGAGCGTCTCCGTTACGTTGCCAACTCGGCGTCGTGTTCGGAAAACAAATTGCAACGGTTTTTGTATCTTCGTCCGCGTTGACGATTATTGTATCGCAACTGCTGGCGATTATTCCGAAAATAAAAATCAACGCGGCATAAAAAATTCTCATCGGTTTCAAAACTGTCCACCTCTAATCTCTAATCCCTAACCTCTAGATTTTAAATTTGGAAGTTGACGCGGTGAGCTCTTCGGCAAGCTCGGAAAGTTTTTTACTTGCGCTGGCAACTTCGTCGATAGAGGCGGATTGTTCTTCGGTAGCCGCGCTGACTGATTCGGTCTCCGCGCTGACGTCCTTGCTTGAGCGATTAAGTTCGTCCATTGCCTCAACGAGTTTATCGACGCGCGTCGACGCAACCTGTGCGTTTCTTTGAATTTCTTCCGCGTGACCGGTGAGCTGGGCGATAGCGTCGGTGATATTCTGGAAAGAATCGCCCGCCGCCGCCACGACAACTTTTCCGCTCTCGACTTCGCGGTTGCCCTGCTCCATTCTCTCCAAAGCCTGCGTCATTTCCTCCTGAATCGTGCTAATCAGCTCGGCTATTTGAGATGCGGCAAGGTTGGAACTTTCGGCGAGCTTGCGGACTTCGTCAGCGACGACAGCAAAACCACGCCCCGCCGTACCTGCGCGCGCCGCCTCTATTGCCGCGTTGAGTGCAAGCAGATTGGTTTGCTCGGCTATGTTTGAAATTGTGGAGCTGATATTTCCGATTTGCGTTGAACGTTCGGCAAGTTGCTTGATAACTTCGGCGGACTTGTCCACGCTCTCCGCGACGGCTGACATTTGGTCGACGGCTCCGCGAACAGCTGCGCGCCCGGATTGAGCAATCTCCTCCACGTGTTTAGCAGAAGAAACGGACGCATTAGCCTTGCTCTCGAAATTCTGCAAAAGCCCCGCGAAACTGCGAATATCTTCCGTAGACTGCGAAACGGCGACGCCCTGTTTATTCGCGTTGTCAGCGACGTTGCCTATTGACGCGGCGACCTGTTGAGTTGCAAGCGCGCTCTGTGATGCGTTTTCGTTCAGCTGGACGGAAAAAGCGGCGGCATCTTTCGCGTTGCGCTGGATATTCGCTATCAGCTGACGCAATTTGTTGATTGTGTCCGCGTAAATTTTAGTGAGGTCTCCGAGTTCGTCATCTGACTGCGCTTTTGCCTGAACGGTCAAATTTCCGGCGGCGAGTTCCCGCGAAACTTCGGAAAGGTAATTAATCGGATTGAGTATCGCCCGGCTTAGTTGCACCGCCATAAAAATTGAGAAAATCACGACGACGAATATACTAAACACCAAAATCATTTTCGTGCGATTATATTGCGCCGCCGACGCCACAACTTCGGCGTGAATAAAATCTTTTCTGTTGTCCAAAATTCTGTTCAGTTTTACGCCAATTTCCGTGTACTCTTCGTTTGAACTTTCGAGGAGCCGCGCCGCCTCCTCTTTGTTGCCTTGCTTTACGAGTTCGATAATCTTGTTGGAATTTTCCTTGTACTGATTCCAAATATTGCGCATCGCGGCAAAATCGTCCGCAACTTTTCCGCTAAGGCTGGGCTGAATTGAATCAAGGGTGATATCAATTTGGCTGGCAAGTTTTTTCGTGGACTGTGACGCATAAATTCTGCTGGGCACGGTCGTCGTTTCTATAACCGAATATTCTCCTTGCCGATAATCACTCATCGCGCGGCTGGACTCCGAAGCCGCAATAACCCCCTGCAAATGTTCCGTTGCTATTCTTAGCGCGCCGTTGTTTATCGAAGAAAGACTAAGTGCTGAATAAATCCCGTTGCCGACGAATGCAAAAATTAAAAGTACGAAGACGAGATATAGTTTGTGGCGAATCGTTAGTTTGCTCATCTAAAACCCCCCTGTTGTAATTTTTAGATTAAATTTTCCATATTTTAACAAAATTTCCTGCTGAAACTCAAAATTTTTTAAGGATTAAAGATTAGGGGTTAGAGATTAATAAAGGGAGGCCGTCAAGGATGACGGCCATGCCCGCGTTGATTGCGTGAAGCAATCTCAGCGGGCGATTTTTCTTTTGTTACTTTTCTTTTTCTAAAAAAGAAAAGTAAATCCCCCTTATCAAGGGGAAAGGGATTAGGGATTAGGAATTAGGGGAAAGAATCTTGACCCTTACCGCTTATCCCTTGCCACTTAAAGTCTTTTTTTTAAAAGAAAAGTAAATGTTCATTCAAAAGAGGAAAGAGTTTCAGAAGAAAAAAACTTTCCCGGTCGCTAATCCCTAAAAACTAACCCCTAATCCCTATCCACTATCAACTAGCCGAGTTCGTAGCCTATGGCACTCGTCACAACGCCGGCGATTTTCTTTTTGTCTGAAGTAATCACAATCGAATCATTCAGCCCGTCAAGCTCGTCGAGTTTGTCGGACTTTGCCCTCTTTATTTTATCAACCAGCTTGAGAATTTCAACGGGTGTCGTCAGCGCGAAGGGGATCCCGCTGAATCTTTCGTCATCCGCCATAAATTTTAAAATCTTCAAGCCGCTGACAAACCGCACGTCCGCGCCGGCGATAACCAAACTAATTTCCGTCTCCTTCAAAATTTTTATCGCCGCCCTTGCCGAAGACGCCGTAACAAAATCATACGAAGAATGTTTCTCCAAAATTTTCAGCATGCTCCGCAAATCCCCGTCGTCATAATCGATAAGCAAAACCTTCGCCGCCGCGTCCTCCGTCTCAATTAATTTTCTGTTGACGCGCTCGACGAGTTCCTTCGGCATAAAAGGTTTTCTGATATAATCCGTGACGCCCAACGCCATTGCCTTTTTTATGTTCTCCTTGTCAATAGACGCGGTTAGCATTATCACGGGAATTTTCTTTAATTTTTCGTCCGCGCGAATCTCCTGCAAAGTTTCTATCCCGTCAAAGTGCGGCATCATCACATCGAGAAGGACGACGCGAACTTTTTCACTGCGCAAAATTTCTATTCCAAGCAAGCCGTTATCGGCGGTGATTACCTTGCACGGCAATTTTCTTTCGAGAACCATCCTCGCAATTTGTAAATTCATTTCGTCATCGTCAATAACCAAAATAACATTGTCTTCAGCAGTCCTTATCATTTTAATCCCTCCTTAAAAAATTTTTTCAAGATTGAAAAGAAATTTCCTTCAACCATTCTTGAATTTGTTCGTGAACTTTTTATACTCCGCCCCTATTCCCCCTTTCCACTTACCACTTATCCCTTAACAAGGGGGATTTACTTTTCTTTTTTAGAAAAAGAAAAGTAACAAAAGAAAAATCGCCCGCTGAGATTGCATCACGCAATCAGCGCGGGCATGGCCGTCATCCTTGACGGCCTCTCTTTATTTTTACTAATATCTATTTCCAGTCACTAGTAACCCTTTAAAAAGTTTTTGGCGGCTTGAAGGATAAACGGGCTTTTCGGCGAAACTTTAACTAAGTTTAGCGTATCAATGGAGGGAATTTTATGGCGAATGATAAAGCGCGAGCGGGGGCTGAAACCGCCGGCGATAAAAAAGGTATTTTGCTTGAAACCGGTACTAACGAATTTGAAATTGTCGAGTTCAGCATAGGCAAAGTTAATTACGGAATAAACGTCGCGAAAGTTCGCGAAGTTATTCAGCGCGCGCCGGTGACTGCAATGCCGCAAGCCCATCCCTATATCGACGGGCTGTTCACCCTGCGCGGCAAGGCTATTCCTCTTGTAAATCTTCCGCGTTGCCTCAACGTCATGAGCGGCGAGGAAGCGAAAAATATTATCGTTACCGAAATTAATAATTACGGCATCGGTTTTCTGGTTGAAAACGTTTCGCGAATTCACCGCATCTCTTGGAAGGATATGGAACCCGCGCCCGAAGTCGGCGATCAATCCCGCGTCGTCGGTATCATCAAAATGAGCGACAGAATTGTTTTGCTTTTGGACTTTGAAACGATTATCGCCGAGATTAATCCCGAAATCAACGCGAAACTTACGACGATTGAAGACGTCGCCGAAGATACCCGCGCCTTGCGCGCAAATGTTCACGTCGTCGTTGCGGAAGATTCCGGGATGTTGCGCGACCTCCTCGTTACCACCCTGCACGACTCCGGCTATCGTTTCGTTCGTGACTTCGGCAACGGGCAAGACGCTTGGGATTATTTGCGTAACCTTGCCGCAAAAGACGGTCCGATTTATAACCACGTCGGCGTTATCGTGTCTGACGTCGAGATGCCGAAAATGGACGGGCACCGTCTGCTGAAACTCGTGCGCGAAAACGAAAGACTGCATGAAGTTCCCTTCGTCCTGTTCTCGTCGCTGATTAACGAGGAGATGCGCCTGAAAGGTGAGTCGCTCGGCGCAAGCGGGCAAATATCCAAGCCGGAAATTAATCAGCTTATCGGAATTTTGGATAACCTCATTTTCGGTAAGCCGCTGAAAAATCCTAATGACTTTTAATTTTTACGACAATGAAAAATTTTTTGAAACTGCGCGAACGCAAAATCGAATTGGGCAGAAAAACTTTGATAATGGGAATTTTAAACGTCACGCCCGATTCTTTTTCGGACGGCGGTTTTTTTTATTCGCCGGACGCCGCAAAAATTCACGCCGCTAAACTTGTCGAAGACGGCGCGGATTTTATCGACATAGGCGCGGAATCTACCCGCCCCGACTTCACGCCCATTGCCGCCGCCGAAGAAATTGCCCGCCTCGAAAAAATTATCCCCGCCGTAAAAAATTTCGGCGTACCCGTCTCGATTGACACGTACAAGCCCGAAGTTGCCGCCTTCGCCCTCGAACTCGGCGCGGACATTGTCAACGACGTCAGCGGGCTCCGTGATGAAAATATGATTCGCGTTGCAAAAAAATTCGACGCTCCGATTATCGCCGTGCACAGCAAAAAAATTTCCGGCGATATTATCGAAGACGTTAAAAATTTTTTCGCGCGGACTCTGGATTTTTGCAGGGCGAATGATTTTGACACTTCGCAAATAATTTTCGATGTCGGTATCGGTTTTGGCAAGACGCAGGAGGAAAATATTTCCCTGCTGAAAAATCTGCGCGCCTTTAAAATTTTTGACGCGCCGATTCTGCTTGGAGTCAGCCGCAAAAGTGTTATCGGCTACATGACAAATTTTGGCGTCGACAGCCGCGACGAGGCAACCGGCGCGATTTGTGTGCTTGCCGCCGCGCAGGGCGTCGAGATTGTCCGCGTGCACAACGTCGCGATGATCTCAAAGATGTTGCGGGCGGCAGATTTTTTGATTGGAGGAATTTAAATGGACGACAAAATTATTTTGACGGGGATTGAAGTTTTCGGGCGGCACGGCTGCGGCGAAGAGGAACAGCGGCGCGGGCAAGTTTTTTTCGTTGACGTCGAGATTAATTTGAATCTGTCGGCGGCGGGCAAAAACGATGACCTTGCCGAAACTGTGGACTATGCGCAGGTTTTGTCGACCGTCGAAAAAATCGTGGGCGGCACTCCCCGAAAACTGATTGAGACCGTCGCCGAAGAACTCGCCGCAAAAATTTTGAACGACTTCCCGAAAATCGACAGCGTTAAAATTATTTTGCACAAGCCCAACGCGCCGCTGCCGATAAAATATTTCGACGCCGCCGTTTCGATTTTCCGCAGTCGACAATGATTTACTATCTTGGGCTCGGCGCGAATTTGGGCGACCGTGAAAAAAATCTCCGCGCCGCTATCGACCGCATTAAAAAAATTTCCGGCGTCAAGCTCCTGAAAATTTCTTCCTTCTACGAAACTGCGGCGTGGGGCGTCGAAAATCAGCCGGACTTTATTAACGCCGCCGTAAAAATTTCAACCGAACTTGAACCGCTGAAAATTCTCGACGCCGTTCAGAAAATCGAACTCGAACTCGGACGCGTGCGGAAGGAACATTGGGGCGCACGGACAATCGACATTGATATTTTGCTGGTCGACGCGCTGAAAATAAATCTGCCGCGCCTGAAAATCCCGCACCCCTACCTTTACGAACGCGATTTTGTTTTGGTGCCGCTGTCTGAAATTTTCCCCGAACTGCGATTCAATTTGCACGGCGAAAAAATTTTGCGCGTCTGCGGTAGCCCGAACGATTTTAATTTGAAAATTATCGCTTGCGTCGATAAAAATTTCGGGCTGGGTTTCAAAAATCAACTGCTGTTTAAAATTCCCGCCGACTTGAAAAATTTTCGTGCGCTGACTTTGAACAACACGATTATTTTCGGGCGTAAAACTCTCGAAACTTTTCCGCAGGGCAAGCCGCTTGATTCTCGTCGGAATATTATTTTGAGCCGGACGCTGGAAAAAACTGACGGCGCGGAAATTGTTCGCAGTGTCGACGAACTTTTTGACACCCTCGACGCGGCGGAAAAAAATTTTGTGGTCGGCGGCGCGCAGATTTTTGAGGAGCTTTTGCCGTACGTCGGGGAAATTTTTTTGACGACCGTCGACGCCGAAAAACCTGCCGATGCTTTTTTCCCGCGCCTGGAAAATTTTGATTTAATCGACGCGAAAATTTTTGCGGGCGCGCCGAATTTTGAGATTAGAAAATATCGGCGGCGTTGACAAGTTTTGAAAATCTGTTGTATCATTAAGAAAATCTTTGAAAGAAGGTTTTGCTATGAAGGCTGAAGAATTTATCGACGCGCTTGCCGAAATTATGGACACCGAATCCGCGCTGACTTTGGACACGAAACTGAAGGACGTCGAGGAATGGGATTCGTTGAGCGTCGTTTCGTTCCTTTCGTTTTGCGCAATGAAAACGCGGCGTCCCGTCATGCCGGACGAAGTTAAATCCGCCGAAACTGTCGGGGATCTTTTTAAGCTTGTCGGTGAAAGCTGATGCTGATAAAAATTCCGAATGTAAAAATTGAGGCGGTCGGTAATTTTGTTTCGCGGCGAAAAATTTCGATTGAAGAGCGGCTGGGCGGGTTGATTCCCGAAAAAAGAATCGCCCGCTTGAAAAAAAGTACCGGCTTTGAAAGTTTCAGCGTTGCCGGCGAAAAAATTTGCGCGTCGGATTTTTGTGCGGCGGCGGCTGAAAAAATTTTTGCCGAAACTGAAATTAATCGCGACGAAATTCGCGCGGTGATTTTCGTGACACAGACCGCCGATTATATTTTGCCGGCGACGAGTCATATTTTGCAACGGCGGCTGAATTTAGCGCGCGATATTTTTGTTTTCGACGTCAATCTCGGCTGCACGGGTTTTGTTGCGGGAATTTTTATGGCGGCGTCGATTTTGCAGAACGTTCCGCGCGGGAAAATTCTTTTGCTCTGCGGCGACACCCCGACGAAATATTCTTTTGCCGAAGATCCGGCGACGCTTTCCATTTTCGGGGACGCGGGCGCGGCGGCTGTTATCGGGAAGAGTGACGGCGGCGAAATTTTTTTCAATCTGGAGACTTTGGGCGAACTTTCGGGCGCGATAATCATGGAACGCGGCGGCAGTCGAAATTCTTTCTTTGTCGAAAATAATTCGCTGAACCTGCGCGAAAATTTTGCGGCGATGGACGGCGCGGCGGTCATGGATTTTTCCGTAAAGCACGTGCCGAAAAATTTAATCGAGCTAATAAAATTTTCGGGCGTCGAAATTTCCGGCGTGGAAAAATTTTTCCTGCATCAAGCAAATCGATTAATCCTGGAAAATTTGGCGGCGCAGTTGGGCGTTTCGCCGGAAAGAGTTCCGTTCGCGGCGGGCAGAATCGGCAACACAAGTTCGGCGTCGATACCGGCGGCAATGACCGAAATAAAAGAAGTCAGCGGCTTAACAATTTTGAGCGGCTTCGGCGTGGGCATGGCGATAGCGTCGGCACTCGTCGACTTGTCGGGCGCGATTTTTTTGGAAACAGGAGAATTATAATGAACGTGACTTTTGATTTTGCCGGGAAAAATTTTGCGGTTATCGGCGCGACGTCGGGTATCGGCAGGCAGGTTGCGCTTGAGCTTGTGGGCGGCGGCGCGAATGTTTTGGTTGTCGGCAGGAATTTGGAGAGGCTGGACGCGCTGAAAAAAATTAATCCGCAGAAAATTTTCAACGCCGCGCTGGACGTGACGACCGCGACTGCTGACGATTGGGCGAAAATTTTTGACGAGTTTAAAAATATTTTCGGGAAGATTGACGGCGGCGTTTATTCGGCGGGGATTGTCGGGCAAACTCCGCTAAATTCCTTCGACAAAAATCTGGCGCATAAAATTTTTGACACGAGTTTTTGGGGCGCGGTTGACTTCATGCAAATTGCCGCGCGGAAAAAATTTTCCAATGGCGGCGCGTCTTTTGTTTTGATGAGTTCGATTGCGGCGGACTACGGTGGGAAGAGTCTGTTTGCTTACGCGGCGGCAAAGGCGGCCGTCAAAGGCGTGGTTGTTCCTCTCGCGAAAGAAATTATTCGCAACAGGCACCGCATAAATTCTGTTGCGCCCGCGCTGATTCAAACTGAAATGGCGACAAGTCATGCGGAAACTGCCAGCGACGAAATTGCGCCGCGTCATCTTTTGGGGGTGGGCAAGCCGGCGGACGTTTCGGGCTTGATACTTTTTCTGTTGAGTGACCGCGCGAATTTAATCACGGGGCAAAATTTTTTGGTTGACGGCGGCTATCTGATTGGCTCTGTGATTTAGTGTCGAGCGAATTTTTCTCACCACTTACCACTTATCACTTAGAATTTTTTGCGCCAAAAGAGAAGTAGGGCTCCAAACTCTTTGGTGTGATTAGGGAAAAGGGATTAGAAAAATTTTTTTGGAAAGGAATTTTGAAATGAGCTGGGAACAAAGCAAACAGGATTTCATTGACAAACTGAACAACGCCGATAAAACTTTCGACAAAATTTTTAACGTCGACAGCGAAGGGCTTGTGATTCAGGGCGAAGAACTTGCACAACTCAAGGAACTGCAGGCGGCGAACAAAGTCATTCTGCAAAAACTTCAGAGCCGCGAATTTACCGTCGCCATTGTCGGACTGGAGAAGGCGGGCAAAAGTACGCTCGGCAATGCGCTGATAAAATCTATGGTCTTGCCGGAATATTCGGAGCGTTGCACGTACACGACGACTGAAATTCGTTCCGGCGCGAAGGACATTGCCGAAATTTATTTTTACAGCCGCGAAGAGTTCGGCAAAAATTTTAAGCGCATGCTAAACGAAGTTCAATACCCCGACGCGGCGGACTTTTCGACGATGACGCTTGACGCCTTTCAGCATTATTGGCGCGCCGTCGAGACGGATCCCGATAAGCGCGGAATGTTCATGTTGCACAACGGAACGACCGCCGAAGATATTAAGGCAATGCTCGAAGGCAAACAGAAAATTCTCCAGCTGCTAGGACACGCGCCCATGAATTTTGGTCCGGAATATTGGACGAGCGGCGACGAATTTAACGACTTCAAGATTTATATCACGGGCATGGCGGGCAAAAATCCCGACGGCAGTGTTATTCGCCAGCCGCACCCCTACGCTGTCAAAAATGTTGTTATCCGCTCCACGCAACTTGCCGAAATGAGCCACCTTGTCCTTTACGACGTGCCCGGCTTTGATTCTCCTACCGAACTGCATAAACGCCAAACCGAAGAGATGCTGAAAGAGTCCGACGCGATAATTTTGGTGACGAACGTCGGCGACAGACCGAACTTGACCGGCACGCAACTGGATATGCTCCGCAAGGGACAAGACCGCGACGGAATTAAACTTAGCGCAAAAGCTTTCGTCTTCGGAAATAAAATCGACCGCGCCGCTGATTCTCAAACCGCCCAAAATAATCTTGCCGCCCTCCGCAACGAATCCGTCAACAAATATCAAATCGCCCTTGCCAATCACATTGTCGGGGGTTCCGCGCGCGCCTTCCTCGAAGGAAAAGGACTTATCGCCGGCAACGTTGCAAAAAGGATTATCGACGAATGGAATTTGCCGGACGGTGACGGCGTCGAAACTCTCCACAAGAAGATGCAAAATTATTACGACAACGACCGCTTTGAAGTTCTTAAACGCCGCGCAGAAAGTACTCTCACCAAAACTAAAGAAGTGCTCCAAAATATGCTCGAACGCTACAGCAGCGGCGAGTTGAATTATACGGACGTTAGCGCGGAAATTTTGATGGACATTCAAAGCCGCCTGCCGCAGTTTATCAAAGAGGCAAACCGCATTACGAAAATTCACACCGGCGAAATTATCAACACGAAACCTTTTACCGGCGCGCTCAAGGGCGAAATTGAAAATATTTTCCCGTCCGTCGACGATTCTGTTGCACAGCTGATTCAGGATATCGAATACACGCTTGCCATTGACCCCGACGGGATTTATCCGATTACCACGATTAACGGCAACGTCCGCGACAAACTCGGCAAAATTTTCGTCGAGAATATCGTTATCAGCGCGGCGAAACTCACCACCGAACGCCAAAAAAATCTGCGGCAAGCTCTCGTCGATTCTTTCCTGCAGATTATGGGTGCAGAGGAGACGACTTCACACCGCGCCGAACTCGAAAATTCTGTCAACAAACTTTTCGACGATATGTTAATCGAAGGCGGCTCCGACTGCGATTTTAATTCCCTCGTCGAACGTTTTGTCACGACGCTGATTCAAACTTTAATCTCCACACCTTTTGCCGAAGACGAACGCCGCAACAAGGTTCAGGCGACGCTTGCCGAACTCGTTTCTCTTTCGGTTTACTACAACATGCCCGCCAACAATCAAAATAATTTGCAACTCGACGACGTCAGCAGAGACGGAATTAATTTCTTCGCGAAGATTTTGGCGCACGAAGGTGCCGAAAAAATTTCAGAGACCTCCGGCGAAATTGATCCCGCCGTCAACGAAAATTTCCTGCGCGAAACTCTTGACGCCTACAAGGAAAGAATTTGCGAGGGTACAGATTTTCAAATGGATTCATTGCCCTTCAGCAAGTGGGCTAATCTTATCGCGAACGCCGGGATTAACGCCGCCGAAGTCCAGACAAATCGCCTTATCCGTCCGACTGACAAACTCGGCAACAAATTTGACAAACTGCTTGACGGCTCCGTTATCACGTGGGAAAATCTTTCCGCGAAGGAGAGAATTTCGGCGATTGAGTGCGTGATTTATATCTTTGTGAAAACTTTGGGCAAGAGCGACGGCGTGGAGACGAGCGGCGGCAGTTTTTCCGCGCAACTCGACGAACTTCACGAGCGCGCCAAAAAATCTAAGAACATGAAGAGCAAAGAGGACATGACCGCCACGCTTGATACGGACATTGCGATTTTGCGGGACATTACCGCGAAGGCTGTTATTAACGCGATTGGTTTGGAGCGCGCGTTTATTTCCGTCGTTACGAAAAATGTTGAGCTGATTCGTGAACACCTGCAGGCGGGCGAGGGCGCAAAAAATTTCCGCGCGTGGATAAGGAACAATGCCGCGCTTATGATGCCTTCCCGCTTTGAAGAGATTATCGAGCAGGGGGCTATCCGCGAAAACCGCAAGGCGATAGTCAACGCCGTCAAAAATGTTTTGAACAAATGGGAAGTGTAAAATTTTTTTCGGAATAAAGTTTTGCGCCGTAAATCTTCGCGCCGAATGCGCGGGGCGGCGCATTTTTTTCTTGCAAAATTTTCAATTTCCAATATACTTAGCTTGTTGGCAAAAAGATTTTAACGAATGAGGTTGTTTTATGGTTAAAAGAATTTACGTTGAAAAGCGCAAGGGTTATGACGTGCCGGCGCGGCAACTTTCGGAAGATTTTCGCGAGACGATTGACGTGCAGGGATTAAAATCTGTGCGGCTTTTCGTGCGATATGACGTTGAAGATTTATCCGACGAAGATTTTCAAAAAGTGCGCGACTTAGTTTTTCGTGAACCAAACGTCGACGATTTTTATGAGGAGCTGCCCGCCGAACTCGACATGAAAAAAACTTTCGCCGTTGAATATTTGCCAGGGCAGTTCGATCAGCGCGCGGATTCCGCCGCCCAATGTGTCCAGCTCGTCACCGGCAAGGAACGACCGATAATTCATTCCGCGCAAATTATTTCTCTTGTCGGGGAAATTTCTGACGACGACTTCGCGAAAATAAAAGCCTACTCGATTAACGCGATTGAGTCACGGGAGGCGAGCTTCGACCTCCCAAAAACTTTGAAGACCGCCGCCGAAATTCCTCCCGACGTTGAAATTCTCGACGACTTTAATCAAATGCACGACGACGCCTTGAGAATTTTTCTGCGCGCGCGTGGTTTTGCGATGAGTTTTGACGACTTGAAGTTCTGCCAAAAATATTTTCGCGACGAGGAAAAACGTCCGCCGACAATCACCGAGCTGAAAGTTATTGATACTTATTGGTCCGACCACTGCCGCCACACGACTTTTACGACGGCGATTGACGAAGTGACCTTCGACGACGGCAAATACCGGACTGAAATTGAAAACACCTTCCGCGATTATCTTGCCGAGCGTGAAAAAATTTATGGCGATTCACCGCGCGACGTCAGCTTAATGGATTTGGGAACGATAGGCGCGAAAATTTTAAAGCGCGACGGAATTTTGAAGGGGCTTGACGAATCCGAAGAGATTAACGCTTGCAGCATAAACATCACCGCCGAAATTGACGGGCAGCCGCAAGATTGGCTGGTCATGTTCAAAAACGAGACGCATAATCACCCGACGGAGATTGAGCCTTTCGGCGGCGCGGCAACTTGTCTGGGCGGGGCGATTAGGGATCCTCTTAGCGGCAGGTCTTTTGTTTATCAAGCAATGCGCGTGACGGGCGCGGCTGATCCTCGAAAATCTCTTGCCGAAACTCTGCCCGGAAAACTTCCGCAGAAAAAAATTACTCGTGGTGCGGCGCAGGGCTATAGCTCCTACGGAAATCAGATTGGGCTTGCAACGGGGCAGGTTCGCGAAATTTATCACGCCGGTTATCTTGCGAAGAGAATGGAAATCGGCGCGGTTATTGCCGCCGCTCCAAAGTCAAACGTCGTGAGAAATAAACCTGTCGCCGGTGATTTTGTGGTGTTGCTCGGCGGAAGGACGGGGCGCGACGGAATTGGTGGGGCGACCGGCTCCAGCAAGGTGCACACGGCGGATTCATTGACGAAGAGCGGCGCGGAAGTGCAAAAGGGAAATGCGCCCACTGAAAGAAAAATTCAGCGGTTGTTCAGAAATCCGAAAGTAAGCCGCCTGATTAAACGTTGCAATGATTTTGGCGCGGGCGGCGTTGCGGTGGCTGTGGGCGAGCTTGCCGAAGGTCTCAAAATAAATCTCGACGCGGTTCGCAAAAAATATGACGGGCTTGACGGGACGGAGCTTGCAATTTCTGAATCGCAGGAGCGCATGGCGGTTGTGTTGAGTCCGGACGACGTGGAAACTTTTATAAATTTTGCCGACGCGGAAAATCTTGAGGCGTACGTCGTGGCGGAAATCACTGATAATAATCGTCTTGTCATGAATTGGCGCGGCGTGGAGATTGTCAGCGTCAGCAGAAAATTTTTTGACACGAACGGAGTCAAGCAACACGTCACGGCGAAAATTTCCAACGTCGAAAAATATTCGCGTACGAGTTTGTCGGACGACGTCAAGAGCGCGTGGCTGAAAAATTTGCAAAAACTCAACGTCTGCAGTCAAAAAGGATTGGTCGAGCGTTTTGATTCGACGATAGGCGCGGCGACAATTTTGATGCCCTTTGGCGGAAAAAATCAGCTGACGCCGGCGGAAGGTATGACGGCGAAAATTCCGACGGAGGGCGAGACGAAAACCGCGACGGCGATGACTTTTGGGTTTGACGCGAAAATTTCGGAGTGGAGCCCGTATCACGGCGCGATAGATGCGGTGACTTCGAGTTTGGCGAAACTGACGGCAATGGGCGCGGATTTTTCAAAAGCCTACCTGACTTTTCAAGAGTACTTCGAGCGGCTGGAAAAAGTTCCCGCGAAATGGGGAAAACCTTTGGCGGCGTTGTTGGGCGCGTACAAGGCGCAAAAAAATTTCGGCGTGGCGGCAATCGGCGGCAAGGATTCTATGAGCGGAACTTTTGAAAATCTGAACGTCCCGCCGACGCTGGTCAGTTTTGCGGTTGCGCCGGTGGACGCGGATAAAATTATTTCGCCGGAGTTCAAAATGGCGGGCAACAAAATTTATCTTGTCGAGTGTGTTCGCGATGAATTTAACGTGCCGATTTTCCGCGAGCTGAAGAAAAAATTTGCGAAGGTTCACGAATATATCAGTTGCGGCAAAATTATTTCGGCGGCGGCTGTCGGCGTGGGCGGCGTCGGTGAAGCGATTTCCAAAATGGCGATTGGCAACGATATCGGTTTTCGTTTCGACGAGACTGTTAAACTTTTTGAAAAGAATTACGGCGGCTTGATTCTTGAGGCGGCGGCGGGCGTCGAGCTGGATTTTCCGGAGCTGGGCGAGACGATTGACGACGCGCGAATTAAAATCGGCGACGTTGAAATTTCGCTTGACGAGATAAAAAAAGTTTGGGCTGAGCCGCTGGAAAAAATTTTCCCGACGCGCGTCAAGACTGCCGAAAAATTCAGCGTCGAAACAAATTTGCACAAGGCGGAATTTTTGAGCAAGGCGACGATAAAAATTGCAAAGCCGCGCGTTTTCATTCCGGTTTTCCCGGGAACGAATTGCGAATACGACAGCGCGAAGGTTTGGCGGCGCGCAGGAGCCGAGCCGAAAATTTTTGTGATTAGGAATTTGACGCCGGGTGCCGTCGAAGAAAGTATCGCGGCGATGGCGGAAGAGATTAAAAATTCGCAGATAATCATGTTGCCGGGCGGATTCAGCGGCGGCGACGAGCCGGACGGGTCGGGGAAATTTATCGCGGCGATGTTCAGAAATCCGCGCATTGCTGAAGAAGTCATGCGCCTGCTGAAAAATCGCGACGGTTTGATTTTGGGGATTTGCAATGGCTTTCAAGCTCTGGTCAAACTCGGCTTGCTCCCCTACGGCGAAATTCGCGAGCTGGAAAATGATTCGCCGACTTTGACGCACAATTCTCTTGGTCGTCACGTAAGCCAAATGGTTCGCACGCGCGTAACGAGTAATTTATCTGCGTGGCTTGCAGGGAATTCTGTCGGCGACGTCCACACGGTGGCTGTTTCGCACGGCGAAGGGCGGTTTGTTGCGAACGAAACATGGCTGAAAAAATTATCCGACGCCGGGCAAATTGCGACGCAGTACGTTGATTTTGACGACGAGCCGACGAACGAACTGCCTTTTAATCCAAACGGTTCTGCGCTTGCGATTGAAGGAATTACCAGCGCGGACGGAAAAATTTTCGGCAAAATGGGGCACTCCGAACGTATCGGCGAAAATGTCTGCAAAAATATTCCAGGCGACAAAGACCAAAAGCTTTTTGAATCCGGCGTGAATTATTTCAGTTGAGAAAATTTTTTCATGGGGGCGTTTGACATGGGACAAAAATTTTTCGTGGCGAGTTGCGTTTTCACGGAGGAATATCCGGAGCTTAGCCGCAAAGTCCAAAATTACGTGCGCGAACGATTTGATTTGCCCGTGATTCGCTGTTGCGTGGAAAAGTACAAGGTCAAGGAATTCGAGGAGCGCATGCCGGATTGGTATCGCGACGAGTGGAAAAATATTCCGCACTACGAAAAATTTTCGGCGGGCGATACAATGGTTTCCATTTGTCATAACTGTTCGGCGATTTTTGAGGAGCGTCATCCCGAAATTAATTGCCAATCGATTTGGGAATTGATTCTTGAGGACGAAAATTTTCAGTACAAAAATCACGGCGGCGAAAAAATTACGGTGCAGGATTGTTGGCGGCAAAAAGAAAATCGCGCGGAACAAGATGCCGTTCGAGAAATTTTGCGGCGGATGAATTTTGAGATTGTCGAGCTGGAAGAAAATTTCGAGCGGACAAAATTTTGTGGGTATTCACTTTATCAGCCGCAGCCGCCGCGCAATCCGAAACTTGCGCCGAAAAGATTTTTGTACGGCGCGCAGGGATTGTTTCAAGAGCACACGCCGGAGGAAAAGAAAAAATTGATGGAGGATTATTGCGCGAAAATCCCGACGGAAAAAGTTGCGGCGTACTGTCATTATTGCGTTCGCGGCTTGAAACTCGGAGGCAAAAACGCTTTTCATCTCGCGCAACTTTTGTTCGATTAAATTTTTAGGGAGAGGGACATCATAGAGTTAAAGAAGCTTGAAAAGAAGGACAAGAATATTTTTGATAAATTTTATGACGCGGGCTACTACGAGAGTTCCAAGCACAACTTCACGAATTTTTTTATGTGGCGCGACCGCTATGACGTGCAGTGGGCGGCGGAGGACGACACGCTTTTTATTTTCACGGTGAACGAGGAAAAATTTTTTGCGTGGCAGCCGATTTGTGCGCCGGAAAAATTTCAAGCGGCTATTGCAAAAATTCTTCAGTTGGGTGAAAATAGCGGCAGGGATTTTAAATTTTTCGCGCTGGAAAAATTTTTCGTCGACGAGCTGAAAAAATTTCCCGACGCGCAGTTTGAAATTACTTCCGACCGCGACGTTGCCGACTATGCTTATCTTGCGGACGACTTGATAAATTTGTCGGGGAGAAAATTTCACGGCAAGAAAAATCACGTGCGGCAGTTTTGGAAAGATTATCCGACGGCGGAATATTTGCCGATAACCGCAGAAATTATTCCGCAGTGCCGCGAATTTTTGAATCAGTGGTGTGAAGTGTACCGCGTGGAGAATCCCGACGACATTAACGTTAATTACGAGCAGGCGGCGATTCACGAAATTTTTGACGACTTCGACGCGTTCAAGCTGAAGGGCGGCGCGATACTTCTCGGCGGGAAAATTGCAGCGTTCACTTTCGGCGAGCAATTCAATTCTGACACGGCGGTTATTCACGTCGAAAAAGCTGACCCCGAAATTCGCGGCGCGTACACGGCAATTAATCAGGCTTTTGTTGCGAACGAGTGGGCCGAAGAAGATTTGGGGCTGGAGGGTCTCCGCAGGGCGAAGGAATCATATCATCCGGTCAAGATGATTGAAAAGTTTGACGCGCGGATAAAATGAGGAGAGCGGTCCTTAAATGACGGACATTATTAATTTTGACGGGGAAATTTCTCCGGAAAATTGTCTTGACAAAATTATTCACGGCGATTGTCTGCAGGTAATGCGCACCCTTCCCGAAAAGTGCGTAGACGTCGTGATTACTTCGCCGCCGTATAATTTGCTGAACTCCACCGGCAACGGCTTGAAGAAAAATACGCGGACGGGCAAGTGGAAGAACGCGGCGATTAAAAACGGCTACGAGGAATACGAGGACAATTTGCCTTACGACGAATATATTTTTTGGCAGAGGGAATGCGTCGCCGAGATGTGCAGGATTATTAAGGACGACGGCGCAATTTTTTACAACAATAAAAATCGCGTGCAGAATGGTTTGTTGGAGGACAGAGGCGAAATTTTGAAGGGCTTTCCTCTTCGGCAGATTATCATTTGGAAAAGGAGCGGCGCAATTAATTTTAATCCGGGATATTTTTTGCCGACGACCGAGCAAATTTATCTCCTGTGCAATAAATCTTTCAGGCTGGCGAAGGGCGCGAATAAAAACACCGACGTTTGGGAAGTCAAGCAGGAGATGAAAAACCCCCACCCCGCGCCTTTCCCTGAAGAGCTTATCGACAAAATTGTTTCCAGCACGACGGGGCAAATTATTTTGGATCCTTTCGCGGGTTCGGGAACAACGGCGGTGTCCGCAAAAAAATTCGGCAGGAATTTTATCTTGATTGAAAAATCTCTCAAGTATTGCGAGCTTGCAAGAAAGAGAATCGACGGCGAGGAGGATTGGCGGAATGACGGAAACAGTTCACGCGAAAATACAAGGGAGTCCGTTCAAGAATCTGTACTGGTTTTCCCGCTACCTTTTGAATACTGACCAATTCGGGGCGATGTGTAAACTCAAAGAAAAATCCTTGCTGAATCTCGTTTCGATTTTGGAAACTTTGACGGCGCAGAAAAATTTTTCCGACGAAGATAAATTTTTGCTACTCAAAAAAACTTTGACGAATGAAATTGTTAGCATGACTAATCCTAAAACTAAGGCTTATAATTTGTCGATTAATCTGGCGAATCAGCTGGAAAGGGATATAAAAACGATTGACGACGTGACGATTTTTTGTATCGCGATGAGATATGTCGTCGTGCCGATTAATCACGCGCTTGCAAGTGTTCCGACGAACGACAAACAATTTTGCGAAAGGGCGGCTAAAAATATTCTCGATACGTTCGGTCAAGAAAAAATTGGAATGCTGATTGAAACATGGGACAATTTGGGATTGAAAGGTTGTCTTGATATTGAGCGCGCTTTGGTCGTGGAGGAATTTACAAAGCTTGTAGAAAATTTGTCGGGACTAAATATTTCTCACAGCAGTTTCGACGATAACATAATTTTAACTGCGTTTGTTCAAGAATTTGAAAGACGTCTCGGACAAAAAAGAAAATCTCGTGGCGGCACTTCGCTGGAAACGGTTGCGGATTTTATTTTCGATTATTACGGTTTCAAGTCGGCGAGCAAACCAAGTCATTTTGACCAAGATATTGAGGTTGACAAATGGTTTAAATGCAAAGATGGCTGGATTGTCGGGATCAGTTGCAAGCGGACGTTGCGGGAACGCTGGAAACAATTAAGTCAAGCGGACAGAGGGACGCTTTCTCATTTTAAAATTCGAGAACTTTGGCACTTGATAACTTTCGACAAAGATTTATCCGATGACAAAATTGTTAGGCTGGGCGAACAGGGGCAAGTTTTTTATCTGCCTGACTCCGGCGAAACTTACCGGAGATGTGCGGCGCATCCGGGCATGAAAAATTATGTGCGTCCCTTGAATAATTTTGTTGAGGACATTAGAAATTTGATTTAAATTTTTGAAGGAGGCATCGTTTCGTGAAAATAAAATTATTCTTTGCGGCAATGACAGTCGCTTTGATTTTTGGCGCGCTTAGTTTATTTAAAGATTCCAGCGAAAAATCTGTCGAAGAAAAAAATATTTCGGTCGCCAGTGCCGCGCCCGCCGACGAAAATATTTATGCGGGGATGCAAAACGCGATTTACAATACGCTGAACGACGGCAGCGAATACGCCGTTTATGTCGCCTACCCGCAAAAAACTTCGACGCCCTTCCTTTATAATTCCAAGCCCATGCGCGCGGCAAGTATGATTAAAGTTTTTATCCTTGCCACCACGATGGAAATTGTCAAGGACGGAAATTTATCCCTTGATCAAAATTTGACTCTCCATTCTTATGACAAAGTCGGCGGCGCGGGAATTTTGGGCGGCTATGCTTCCGGCACGCAACTCCCCCTGCGCACCGTCTTGAAACTCATGATAACTCACAGCGACAACACCGCTACGAACATGATTATTGATTTGGTCGGCATGGATACAATTAACGATTACGTGAAGGAAAAAGGTTACGGCGATACGATTTTGCGCCGCAAGATGATGGATATGAACGCGATTTACGCCGGACGCGAAAATTATTCTTCGGCTAAGGATCTCGGCGAAATTTTCCGCAAGATTTATAATCACGAGTGCGTCAGCCGCGAATGCGATGATGTCATGCTGGAATTTTTGCTCGCGCAGACTGACACCGAATGCCTCAATACCGCTCTGCCCGGTCTGAAAATCGCGCATAAAACCGGCGCGCTCGTCGGGCTCTTCGACGAAGGCGGGATTATTTACGGCGGACCGAAGGGCGATGCGATTTTGGTCATGATGACTGAAAATTTCACCGGCGAAAAAACCGTGATAGGGCGCATGAAAAAATTCGCGCAGTACGTCGTTTACTAATAAGTTAATTAAAAAATGATGCAGAAATTATTTCTAGTAATGTTTTCGGCAGCGGTGATAGCCGGCGCAATTTTTTGCTCGTCATTCTTTTTCGAGGGAAATAATTCCGAAATGACGCCGACGGGAAAATTATTGCCGATCCCCGCCGCGAAATCAGTTCCAAAAAAAATAGAGCCCCCACCAACTTACGAAAAACTTTTTGAGGGTATGTATGAATCCGTCCAAAAAATTTTGAATGACGGCAGCGCGTATTCGGTTTATATTGCTTATCCGGAAAAAAATCCGCGACCTTTTATATACAATTCTCGTCAGGTTCGTTCGGCGAGCATGATTAAAATTTTTATCATGGCGACGATTATGCAAGAAGTCAAGGACGGAAATATTTCCCTTCAGCAAAAATTGGCAATGAGCGACTACGACAAGGTTGGAGGCGCGGGAGTTATTTCGGCTTACGCCGCCGGCACCGAGTTTGAAATTTCGACGCTGATAAATTATATGATTGTCGAGAGCGACAACACCGCGACGAACATGTTAATTGATTTTATCGGCATGCAAAAAATTAACGAATACATTCAGAAAAACGGCTATATCGATACGAAATTGCAGAGCCCGATGATGCAGGGGACTTTGAAAACTCCGGTCGTCGGGGCGAATCTCACTTCGGTCAGGGATCTCGGAAATTTTTTCTTGAAACTCCGCAACTATGAATGCGTGGGCGATATTTATGACGCCACGATGATTAGCTACTTGAAAGGTCAGCGCGACCGCGATTGTTTTCCCGCCGCTTTGCCCGGGAAAATTATTGCGCACAAAACCGGAGCCATTGACGGGATTTACGACGACGGCGGAATTATTTTCGGCGGCACGCGCGGCGATGTAATTTTAGTTATAACTTCCGAAGGTTTTATCGGCGAATCGATTGTGATTGAGAGCATGAAAAAATTCGCTCAATTCGTCGTCTACAAAAACTAATCTAGTGGCTAGTGGTTAGAGATTAAGGATTAGAAAATTTTTTGTAAATGAAAGAGGCCGCACAAGGACGTGCGGCCGCCCGCATTTGGGACCTCTGCGGGCAGTTTTCTTTTGCTTCTTTTCTTTTGCGCCAAAAGAAAAGAAGATGCTAGATTTAAAGAGAGAAAAAATTTTTGTAAAGAAAAAATTTCTAATCCCTAAACCCTATTTAACGAGCTTGTCGAAATCTGCTTGAGGCACCAGAGTCACAAGCCCCATAATCGCCAAAATTTGTTCAAGAGCCACACGCGCCGAAGCAGTATTTTTCACGACAAAATCAACGTCTTTCCAATGTTCAAACTCTTTGTTGCTGTCAGCGTACTCAACGTAATATTTAATCTCGTCATTCGAGCAACCGCCGCGCAACATCCTTTCGACAAAAACTTCGTCGTTAATCATCAAAAAAATCGTCACGAGGTCTTGATTGATAAACTTCGACAGCTGTTTTATTCCGGCGGTGTCCATCATAATCATCATGCTAATTTTGTGCTGCTGGTAAGACTGGAGAATATCAGCCTTGCGAATCCCGTACGAGTTTCCTTGATAAGAATTATTGACGATAAACTTTTCGGCGGAATATTCGTCGGGCTTAACCGTGCGGAAAAGTCTGCGCTTGTAAGCGTAGCGGTCGTCAAAATATTTCGTCGTGATTGTCGGCACATAATGAACGCCCATTGACATAAGTTGCGAAACCATTGTCGACTTGCCCGAACAATGCGGACCGAGAAAAGCAAAAACTTTGTTTTGAGCCATTTGAAAACTCCTTTCGTGTTCTTGTTTTTTACTTCAGAAAATGTATAATGAAAGATATTTTTCAGGAAGGAAGATGCATTTTGAAAATTGAGGTTTGGTCTGATTACGCCTGCCCGTTCTGCTACATTGGCGAAAAAAGATTGGAAAAGGCTATCGCTGAAATTCCGGGCGGTGATAAAATCGAAATTGAGTTCAAAAGTTTTGAGCTCGACCCCACCGCCGATAAAAAAGTTGTTTCGTCAACGATCGATCGTTTCGCCGCGAAATACGGAATGACTTACGACGAGGCCGCCCAACGCGTCGAGCAAATTTCTTTAATGGGACGCCGCGAGGGAATTGATTTCAAGTACGCGACGACTCAATACACGAACACTTTCGACGCTCTTCGCCTCACGAAACTTGCGCAGGAGCGCGGGCATAACGAAATTATTTCCAAACTCTTCGACGCCTACTTTACGAAAAATCTTGAGCTTAGCAATTTCGACGTGCTGAAAAAAATCGCCGCAGATTGTGACCTTGACGCCGCCGAAGTCGACGCGGTGCTTTCAAGTGACAAATACGCCGCCGAAGTTCGCGCTGACGAACACGAAGCCGCAATGCTCGGTATTCACGGCGTGCCCTATTTCGTCGTCGGCAGAAAATACGCTCTTTCCGGCGCGCAACCCGTCGAAGTTATCAAGCAGGCGATTGAAGATTATCTAGCCGAAAATTCCGACCTCGACGAACTGAACGGAATGACTTGCGGTCCAAACGGTTGCAGGTTTGAAGGTTAAGGCAGGTGCGCTAAAATGATTCTTCTTGTTGAAGTTCAAGGCATCTTCGCGACGAACGCTTATTTCTACGTCGACGACGAAACTCTTCACGGATTTTTGATTGACCCCGGCGCGCAGGCGTCGAGACTCCTGAAAATAATCGACGAGAAAAATTTTACAATCGAAAAGATTTTGTTGACGCACGGGCATTTTGATCACATTGGAGCCGCCGCCGAAATTCAACGCGCGCTGAAAATCTCAATCTGCATGCAAAAAAACGGGCGCGCTTACGTCGAAAACCCTGTCTGGAATTTATCCGCGCAGTTCGGTCTGAACATGACGTTGGACGACGTGATTTTTCTTGAAGACTACAGCGAAATTTTTTTGGACGACAAACCGAGCTTTGGTTTGAAATTAATTCCGGTCGCAGGGCACACGACGGACGGCGCGATTTTTTACAGCGCGCGTGACGGCGTTGCCTTTGTCGGCGATTCGATTTTTCTTGGGAGCTACGGGCGCACGGATTTTTACGGCGGCGATGAGGAAATTTTGTTCGCGGACATCAAGCAAAAAATTTTGACGCTGCCCGACGAAACGATTCTACTTTCCGGTCACACGCCGCCGACTACCGTGCACGACGAAAAATCCCGCGCGTGGTTCAATAATTTTCCGCGTTGATTTCAAAATAACTTTGGGCGTGCTTGCAGACGGGGCAGACGTCCGGCGCGGCGGTGCCCACGACGATATGACCGCAGTTGCGGCACTCCCAAATTTGGACGCCGGCTTTCTTGAAAACCTCCTGCGCCTCGACGTTCTTCAAAAGTTTGCGGTAGCGTTCCTCGTGATGCTTTTCAATCGCCGCGACGCCTCTAAACTGTTCCGCCAATTCGGGGAAACCTTCCTCGTCAGCTTCGCGCGCCATGCGGGCATACATATTCGTCCACTCAAAATTTTCGCCTTCCGCCGCGTGCAAAAGATTCGTCGGGGTATCGCCGAGTTCGCCGAGAGCCTTAAACCAAAGTTTTGCATGCTCCTTTTCGTTTTCGGCGGTCTTGAGGAAGAGCGCGGCAATTTGTTCGTAGCCGTTCTTCTTCGCGACGGACGCATAATAAGTATATTTATTTCGCGCTTGAGATTCTCCGGCGAAGGCCTCCCACAAATTTTTTTCGGTCTTGGTTCCGGCAAGCGTCTTGGTGTCAGATTTTTTGACGGGAACAACTTTTTCAAAATCTGTCGACGGGTGTTTGCAAATCGGGCAAATAAAATCGGCGGGTATTTCTTCACCGACATACTCGTAACCGCAAATCCTGCAACGCCAAATAGTTTTGCCGTCTTCGGTTTTGCCGACGGGCGCGGGTTTCGGTTTGATATTCGCCTGATAAAAATTGTACGTCGCCGACGGAATATCATTGAGCTTTTCCATATCGACAACTTCAGCGATAAAAATCGAATGCGTATCCAGTTCGACCTGCTGAATAACGTCCGCGCTGATAAAAGAGTTTGTGCCTTCGGTTATGGCAAGGGTGCCGTTCGCCGTGCGCTGAACTTTGTCAAAATCTTTGAACTTGTCGACGTCTTTGCCGCTCTGAAAACCAAAATGCTTGAACAGCTCGAAACTTGCCGCCTCGCTGATAATAGACACGGTGAATTTTTTCGTCGCCGCGATAATGTCGTGAGTGAAATTCTTTTTGTTCACGGCGATAGAGATTCTGTCTTTCGAGACCGGAGCCGCCGTAACTTGAGTGACCGTGTTGATTATGCAGGCATTGTCTTTTTCGTCGGACTTCGCGCTCAAAACAAAAAGCCCGTACTGAATGTTAAACATCACTTTGCTATCCAAGATAAACCCTCCCAAAAAAATTTTTTTTCTAGCTGAATTTATTTTATCAGCTTTGGCGCGCTTTGTAAATGTCAAATCGCCTTCAAGTCGAAAAAAACGGCGAATCACTTTCAAACAGGGCTTTTAATCCCTCAAGGTAGCTCTAGCTTAGATTCTCTAATTTGTCTACAAAATTTTTCTTTGGTAAAATATGTGGAAAACCTTTAAGAAAGGAGAGTGGAGGCAGTGAAATTAAAAAGTGTCGTAAAGCGTTCGGGCAATACTGTTGATTATGACCGCAGGAAAATTTTTAATGCCATTGCCGGTGCCAACCGCGACGCGAGCACGCCAAGAGATGAACTTGCGCCGGACGACGTGGAGCGCGTCACGACTTCCGTTGAGTCAGCGATTTCCGAGAACGAAAGCATAGGAGTCGAAGAAATTCAGGATCAAGTCGAAAAGGAGCTAATGACGCATGGTTTTTTTGACGTCGCCAAGCAATTTATTTTGTACCGCGAAAAACATGCGCAGCGGCGGCTTGCTCAAAAAAAGCTGATGGATACCTACCGCGACATTTTTTTCGCAAATTCTGTTGACGTGGATTTAAAACGCGACAACGCAAATATCAATACGGATGCGTCAATGGGAATTATGCTCAAACTCGGCGCGGAAGGGGCAAAGCATTTCGTCGACAATTATGTTTTGCCTGAAGAGTACGCGACGGCGGACAAAGAAGACTGGATTCATATACACGACAAAGATTTTAGTTTGATAACCTTGAATTGTTGCCAGATAGATTTGTTGAAACTTTTTCACGGCGGATTTTCGACGGGGCACGGATTTTTGCGCGAGCCAAACTCAATTCGTTCCTACGCGTCTTTGGCGTGTATAGCAATTCAGTCTAATCAAAACGATATGTTCGGCGGTCAAAGCATAAACGCTTTTGATTATGCGATGGCTGAAGGCGTGAGAAAATCTTTTAAAAAAATAATCAAGGCGGAAATAAGAAGGGCTTGCGAGTTTTGCGAAGTCACACCGGCTGCAGAAATTAATTTCGACGTCTGCACTTATTCGGAGGGCGAAAATCCCGCCGCGATAAAAAATTTAACAGAAATAGTCGGTTCGGAAAAATTGGCGAAGAAAATTTATCGTCAAGCTTGCCTGGACGTCGAAGAGGAAACTCATCAAGCTATGGAGGCTCTCATTCATAATTTTAACACTTTGCATTCCAGGGCGGGCGCGCAAGTTCCTTTCAGCTCTATAAACTATGGTATGGATACGAGCCCCGAAGGTCGGCTAGCGATTCGTGAAGTGTTAAACGCGATTGAGGCAGGCTTGGGCAACGGCGAAACTCCCATTTTTCCCATTTCTGTTTTTCAGCTGAAAGACGGCGTGAACTATAATGTTGGCGACCCGAATTATGATTTGTTCCGTCAAGCGTGCAAGGTCAGCGCGAAACGTCTCTTCCCGAATTTTGTTAATCTTGACGCGCCGTACAATTTGCAGTATTACAAAAAAGGTGATTATAACAGTTATATCGCAACTATGGGTTGCAGGACAAGAGTTATGGCGAATGTCAACGGACCGGAAGAATCGGGCTCGCGCGGAAATTTTGCCTTCGTGACGATTAATTTGCCTAAGCTTGCGTTGGAGGCGAAGGGCGACCTCGAAGAATTTTTCCGGCTGTACGACAAGTATATTAAAATCTGCCATGACTATTTGCTTTTCCGCTTGAAGACAATCGAAGAAAAGCACGTCTATAATTTTCCTTTCCTCATGGGGCAAGGAGTTTGGATGGGCTCCGATAAACTGAAGCCGACGGATAAAATTAAGGACGTCTTGAAACATGCGTCGTATTCGATTGGATTTTGTGGGCTGGCTGAATGTCTCGTGGCGTTAATCGGCAAACATCACGGGCAGAGTGCAGAGGCGCAGGAACTCGGTTTGAAAATCGTCAAGCACCTGCGCGAAAAAACTGACGAGTATACGAAACTCGAAAGGAGAAATTGGACGACGTTCGGGACACCCGCAGAATCCACCGCCGGACAATTTCAGCGCGCCAATAGAAAAAAATACGGCTCGATTAAAGGAGTGACTGACCGCGATTATATGACGAACTCCAGCCACGTGCCTGTTTACTTCCCAATCTGCGCGCACGACAAAATTCAAATAGAGGCACCGTATCACGCACTGGAAAACGCCGGGCATATCGCTTATATAGAAATGGACGGCGACCCGACGAAAAATATTTCCGCGTTTGAAGCCGTCGTCCGCGCAATGCACGACGCTGACATGGGATATTTTTCTATCAATCACCCCGTAGACAGAGATCCCGTTTGCGGCTACACCGGCATTATCGCCAACGAGTGTCCGCACTGCCACAGAAAAGAAATTGAACGAGGAATTTTCCACATTGACAGGCTGAAATAAAATTTTTCCGTAATTAATCCCAAGACGAAAATTTTTTCGACTTGGGAAATTTTTTTGTCCAATACAGCATTAATGTGATATAATTCGGTTATGTTGAAAGGGGGGATTATTTTTCATGAAGGTTACCGAAAGGGACATCAAGACTGTTGCAAGTTTATCGCGGCTGAAAATTCGTGAAGACGAATCCGCGCAGGTTGTCGAACAGCTCGATAAATTTTTGACGTACGTCGAAAATCTGCAGGCTATCGACACGACGAACATTGAGCCGACGACTTACGCGTTGCCTATGCAAAATGTTTTTCGCGAAGACAAAATTAAACCGTCACTCGACCGCGAACTTGCTCTCTCGAATGCGCCGCTGAAAGAAGACGGTTATTTCAAAGTGCCGCGCGTTCTCGAAGAATGATTAGGAGGATTTTAAAATGAAATTGAAAAAACTTTTGGGTGCATCTATTTTGACCGGTGCAATGCTTTTCAACACGGCCTCTGCCGCAACGACTTCCGCAACAAGTGCCGACCGCGAAACGGTTTATCAGGTTGCTTTGCTCCAATCTCTTGCGCTCGGTCACTTCGACGGCAACATTACAGTCCGCGATTTGAAAAAGTTTGGCGATATCGGCATTGGAACTTTTAAGGGTCTCAACGGCGAAATGATTGTGCTGAACGGCGTCGTTTATCAAGCTCTCCAAAATTGTAACGTGCAGGTTGCTGACGACAAGACGACCGTACCTTTTTCAAACGTGACTTTTTTTGAGAGAGATTTTTCCGTGAAACTGAACAATGTCGCCGATAAATCTGCGCTCGAAAGTATTTTGAACGAGGCTGTTGAAAAACACGGCAAGAACAGTTTTTACATGATTAAATTGCCCGCGACGTTCAACGAGATTATTATTCGCAGTGAGCTCGGACAAAGCAAACCTTATCCGACTTTGGTGCAGGCTCTGCAAGCCACCCAACACGAGGAGACTTTACAAAATGTTTCCGGCACGATTGTCGGCTTGTACTGCCCGAATTACATGAGCGAGCTGAACACTGTCGGCTGGCATTTCCATTTTATTTCAGACGACAAGACGACCGGCGGGCACGTTTTGAACATGAACATTAGAAGCGGCGAGGCGCAGTTGGATAAGACGGACGGTTTCAAAATGCAGTTGCCGGACAAAAAAGATTTTCAGTCTTTGAATTTGGCGGCGGATCTGCGCGAAGATATTCGCAAGGCTGAAAATGATTCGACTAAGGGGGATTAATTTTGGGCTTATACAAAAAAACGGCGCATGAACTTCACGAACTTTTGGCGGCTAAAGAAATCAGCGCGGCGGAATTAACTGCCGATGTTTTGAAACGGATTGACGAAAGAGAATCGGAAATTGGCGCGTATCTCGAAATAACCCGGGATAAGGCGCAGGCGGCGGCGAAACTCGTCGACGAAAAAATTTCTCGTGGCGAAAAAATTTCCGCGCTGGAAGGCATCCCCTGCGCGATTAAGGATAACATTTGCACGAAGGGGATCAGGACGACTTGCGCGTCGAAAATTCTTGAAAACTTTGTGCCGCCGTACGACGCGACCGTTGTCAAGAAATTATCCGCGCAAAATCCTGTCGTGCTCGGCAAGGTTAATCTGGACGAATTTGCAATGGGCGGCTCGACGGAAAATTCCGGTTTCCACGTCACGAAAAATCCGCATGACATTACGCGCGTGCCCGGCGGGAGTTCGGGAGGAAGTGCGGCGGCTGTGGCGGCGGGCGAAACAATTTTTGCGCTCGGCTCCGATACCGGCGGCTCCATTCGTCAGCCGGCAAGTTTTTGTGGCGTCGTCGGACTCAAGCCCACTTACGGAAGAGTTTCGCGTTACGGGCTTGTTGCTTATGCGTCGTCACTCGACCAAATCGGACCCATTACCCGCGACGTGACGGACTGCGCGAATGTTTTAAATTCTATCGCCGGTCATGACGAAATGGACTCGACTTCCTCGGCGGCGGCTGTCCCCGATTTTACGAAGAGTTTAATTTCTGACGTCAAGGGCTTGAAAATCGGACTGCCTAAAGAATATTTCGTGAAGGGTATGGACGCCGAAGTAGAGGACGCCGTTATCAATGCGACGAAAGTTTTTGAAAATCTCGGCGCGGAAATTATCGAGATAAGTTTGCCGCACACGGAGTTTGCAATTTCGACTTACTACCTTATCGCGCCCGCAGAGGCCGCCACAAATCTTGAGCGTTATGACGGCGTGAGCTATGGCGCGCGCGTGGACGGCGTGGACGTCGTGGAGATGATGACGAATACGCGCAGTGAAAAGTTTGGCGAGGAAGTCAAGCGGCGCATCATGATTGGCAACTACGCTTTGAGTGCCGGCTATTACGACGCTTATTATTTGAAGGCGTTAAAAGTTCGGACGCTGATTCAAAAAGACTTCACCGACGCTTTCAAAAATGTTGACGTGATTCTTGCGCCGACTGCCCCGACTGCCGCGTTTAAGATTGGCGAAATGGTTTCCGACCCGCTGAAAATGTATTTGCAGGACGTTTGCACAGTGCCGCTTAATCTTGCGGGCTTGCCGGGAATTTCTGTACCCTGTGGATTCACGAGCCAAAACCTCCCCATTGGTTTTCAGCTTATCGGCAAGGCTTTGGACGAGGCGACGATTATTCGCGCGGCGTTCACTTACGAGCAGAGCCAAAATTTCTCCAACAAGGTTGTGTAAAAAATGATTCGTCTGCAAATTTTGATTGAAAACACTAGTAAAAATTGTCCTGAACTCGAAAGCGAACACGGTCTGTCAATTTTTGTGGAGACGCCGAAAAAAATTTTTCTCTTCGATTGCGGGCACACGGGTTTGGCGTGGAAGAATGCGGCGCGGTTGGGCGTGGACTTGACGCAGATAGATTTTGTCGTGTTGAGTCATGCGCACTACGACCACGCCGGCGGGTTTCCTGCGCTTTTGAATCACGTTGTGCCCCGCGAAATTTATACCGGAGAAAATTTTTGGAGTGAAAAATTTTCCCGCGCCGAAGGTAGCTACAAATATCGCGGCGCGGGTTTCACGGCGGCGGATCTAAAAAATTGGGGCGTCGTTCAGAAAATTTGTCGTGACGTTTTGGAGATTGACGAAAATATTTTTCTCGTGGGAAATTTTGAGCGGCGTCATGATTTTGAAACTATCCCTGAAAAATTTGTTCGCGGCGCGGAAAAAATCCCCGATACCTTCGACGACGAAATTTGTCTGGCTCTGCGCGAAGGCGACGGCGTGGCGGTGGTTGTCGGCTGTTCGCACGCGGGAATTCTGAATATCGTCGAGACCGTCCGCGCGCGGCTAAACCTGCCGATAAAAAGCGTGATTGGCGGGATTCATTTGGCGGACGCGAGTGACGAACGCATTGCGAAAACTTTGGCGGGGCTGAAAAATTTTGGCGTCGGAAGACTCGCGCTGTGTCATTGTTCCGGCGAAAAAGTTCGCGCAGATTTTTTGACGACGGGTAGCGTTTTGGAAATTTGACTATGGACAAAGAAATTTTACTTGAGAAGTATAAGGACATTGTACAGGAATTGTGCTTGATGGATGATATTTTTTTCGAGGCTTGTTTTGCGGATTTTCCGGAGGGCGTCGAATACATTTTGCGGATTATCCTGGACAAAAAAGATTTGCGCGTGGTGAAGTTGGAAACTCAACACGACATTGAAAATTTGTACGGGCACGCGGCGATTCTTGACGTCTTCGCGACGGACAGCGAGGGCAAGAATTATCAAAAGGCGGCGTAAAACCCCTAGCTTTAGCTATGGGGATATAAGCCGCAAATATTGACTTTAAAAAATACGTAGTTTAAAATTGAAACAGCGGT
>CAJOFR010000013.1 GCA_905234195.1 uncultured Selenomonadaceae bacterium | reverse complement strand
CGGGAATTTACGCTTGTGGAGAGAGTGTAAGACGTAACCTTCGGCGCAGTTCTCTATGAAGCAAGAATCCCTCCGGCTTTAGCCGTGGGGAGTGTCAAGTCCATTGAATCACCTCTCAACGAATGCCCTTTTCCCTAATCTCTATCCGCTAATCCCTAGAAAGAGTGACGAGGATTTTTGCGATACGGACGCCGTCCATTTTCTCAACCTCAAAACGAAAATTATTCCACTCACGAATTTCGCCGACCTTCGGAATATAACCGAACTGCGACGTCAAAAATCCGCCCATCGTTTTAAAATGATCCCCCTCCTCGTTAGGAAGAGAGGCAATGTTGAAACGTTTCTTGAAGTCGTCAATTTCGTAGAGCCCGTCGACGAGCCACGAGTTTTCTTTTTTCTGCTGAAACTGTTTGTCCTCCAAAATCTCGACGTCCTTAATTCCGACAATCTCCTGCGCGATGTCGTCCAGCGTGATAAAACCGATAACGCCGCCGTATTCGTCGTTGACCATAGCGACGGACTCACCGCTTGCCTTGAATTTTTCGACGAGGCGAAACATATCCATAGTTCGCGGAACAAAAATCGGCTTCTTAATCAGCGCGGACAGATCTATTTTTTCGTTGGGCTTGTTCAAGGCGGCGTCGAGCAGATCTTTCGCGTAAACCACTCCGCGACAATCGTCCAGGCTGCCTTCGCCGACGGGGAAGACAGTCAAATTATTTTCGCGGATAACTTTCAAATTCTTTTCAAGCCCGTCAGAAATATCCAGCCAAATCATCTGCACGCGCGGCGTCATCAAGGCGTAAACCGTTTGATCGCTCAAGTGAAAAATTTTGTCGACCATAGCGCGCTCGGATTCCTCGAATGTGCCTTCTTCCGTGCCCTGTTCAATTAATTCCTTGACTTCGTCTTCAGTCACCGCGTCCGAAGTTTTTGCGTTCATGTCCATAATCATCATAAAGACTTCCGTGATTTTCCAAAACATTGCCGAAAAAGGGCTCATTAATTTCACGGCGAAGCGAAAACTTTTTTGGTAGCTGATTAAAAATTTTTCGGGCGTCTGTTGCGCGGACATCTTCGGCAACAGCCCGCCGAACAAGACCACCATAAAAATTACGAAGGTCAGCGCGATTAACGCGGCGAAAATTTCCGGATGAATCACGAATTTTATTTTAAGGTAGACGAAATATGCGAGCACGGTTGCGAAAAATCCGGCAAGGACATTTGCCAGCGTGATACCCAGTTGCGTTGCTGAAATTGCTTGCGACGGCGATTCGAGTATCGGTAAAATTTTTTGTGCACCTTTGTCGCCGGCGTTCGCCAATTTTTCTATTCGCGTGTGCCGGCTTGCTGAAAGTGCGGTTTGCATTAACGAAAAATAGCCGCTCAAAATCGTGAAGAAAATTATCAGCACGAGCGGCAAAATTAACGCGGTCAAAACTTGACACCTCCGTTAAACTAAAAACAAAACGGCTCATTCAAGCCGAAAGAATTTTACCACAAAATCGTTGGGCTTGCAATTTTTTTGTAAAGGAGATTTTTTTAGGCGTGTTAAAATCTCAAATCATGGAGTTCTTGAAAAAAAATCCGCGAATCTTCGGCGAAATCGCGGCGTGCAAAATCTTCGAGGCAATTTTAATCGTCGTGTCGGCAAAAATTTTGGTACAGCTCGTGAATTTTCGGGCGGCGGAATTTTTAATCGCGCTGTTCGTAATTTTTGCGTTGAGGATTTTAGTTTCGGGCACCTGCGCGAAAAAATTTTTGCGGCTGTCGTCAATCGTGCAAACCTCCTTCAGAAAAAAATTGCACGAAGAAATTTTTTGGCGGGAAATTTCCGGCGGCGAACTTTTAACCTTGATATTCGACACCGTTCAGACGCTGGAAGAATTTTTCATGAAGGTCGCCCCGAATATTTTTTCGACGCTGGTTTTGTTGCCGATATTTTTAATTTGCGCGTTCGTCACGGATTTTTTGACGGCGATAATTTTGCTCGTGACGTTGCCAATCGCTCCGCTGCTTTTATTTTTAATCGGCAAGGCGACGGCTGAAAAAAATTCCCGCGCGTGGGGCGAACTGCAAAAATTAAACGGCGTCTTCCGAGAAATTTTGTCGGCGGTCGTGACTTTAAAAATGTTCGGGCGAATCGACACGGCGGCGGCAAAATTAAAATCGGCGTCCGAAAAATCTTCCTCCGCAACCCTCGAAGTCTTGAAACTTGCGTTTGTGTCGTCCTTCGCGCTGGAATTAATCACGACGCTTTCAATCGCGCTCGTTGCCGTGACTTTGGGCTTGCGGCTCGTGGCGGGCGGCGTCGAGTTCGAGGCGGCGTTGTTCCTCTTGATAATCGCTCCGGAATTTTTTTTGCCTATAAGAAAATTGGGCGTGGCGTTTCACGTTTTAATTTCGGCGCGGGCGGCTATCGAACGGCTGCAAAAATTTTTGTCGAAGGCTCCGGAAAAAATCCGCGCGGTAGAAAAAATCAAACTGCCTCCGGAAATTTTAGTCGACAATGTCAGTTACACCTACCCGACAAAAAATTCTCCGGCACTGCGCGAAATAAATTTGAAGATACCGGCGGGGAAAGTCACCGCGCTGGTCGGCGAATCGGGCTCCGGAAAATCGACGCTGTTAAAACTTTTTGCAGGGCTGGACTTCCCGACGCGCGGCGAAATTTTTTTTAACGAGCTACCAACTTCAAAACTGCAACGGGCGTCGCTCCTCTCGAAAGTCGCGTACATGCCGCAAGCCCCCCACCTTTTCAACGCGCCGCTTGCCGAAAACTTTTCGATGTTTGGCACGCTGGAAATTTCAACCTTGCCGGAACTTTTAGCCGCGTTGGATTTAGAATCGCTTGAGTTATCCGCCGAAAAAAAAATCAGTCGCGGACAACTCCAACGGCTGGGATTAATTCGCGCGCTGTTAAAAAATTCGTCGCTGATTCTTTTGGACGAACCGACGGCGGGATTAGATTTGCTGACCGAGAAAAAAGTTTTGTCCCTGCTGAAAAAATTTTCGGCGCGCAGGACAATCGTTATCGCCACTCACAGGCAAGCCGTCATGGATTTTGCGGATTTCTGCGTTAAACTCGAAGTCGTCTAAAAATTTTTTCTCTCTTTAAATCTAGCATCTTCTTTTCTTTTGGAATTAGCATCTTCGGCGCAAAAGAAAAGAAGCAAAAGAAAACTGCCCGCAGAGGTCGCATCACGCGACCAAATGCGGGCGGCCGCCCATCCTTGGGCGGCCACTCTCCTCTTCCAAAATAATCCCTAATCCCTAGCCACTAGAGTGCCGTAAGAGTCAAGTTTGTCGTTGACTTCGGTTTCAGTGCCCATCATGTGCCAAAAAGCGTAGCGGTTAAACTCAAATTTGCCGTCCGTCCTGCGCAAAATATTCAGCGCAACCATTTCGTCAAGCAAACTCATCAATTCAATATCCGAAAGCCGAGTAATTTTTTCGACGCCGCACATCAAGCAGACGTTGCGAATATCCGTAACCTCCACGCTGACGGGGCGATTGTGCTCGTAATAAATCATGGCGACGGCAAGCGCAAGAATCTCATAAAAATTATCGTCGTCCAAGTGCAAGGTTATCTGAAATTTTTGGTCAATCTCCTCCTGAAATTCGCGGTTGCCCAAAACATTTTTCAAGTACTCGTCGTCAAGGGTGTAGGGAGGATTTTTCACGACGTCGAAATTTTGTTTCGTGTAGTTGCTGCCCACCGCGTCGACAAGCATCTTGCAATAATACTGAATGGAGCCGGGATAATAATTCGTGCGGCTGAAAATCGCGCTAATCAATCCGTCGTCGGCAATCCTGAATCCAAGATAACTCATCGGCTTGCCCAAAAGTTCCATCGCGTCAATCGGGCGGAAGGGCAAAACCGAAATGTGATTCAAATTCCCGAAGCCGGAATTTTGTTCAAAGCGAATGACTTTGTGGAGACCGGCGAGCACAAATTTAAACTTCCCGCTGAAAGAATCGCGCAGTTCGCGCAAAATATCTATCGCCTTTTCAGAATCTTTTTCGCTCAAAAAAGTATCGCTCTCGTCAAGGAGCAACAGAAGTTTTTGCGGCGCATTGATGCCGCTTAACTGCCCGTTCAAAAGTTTGTGGATCTCCATTGAAAAATCTGACCAAGTTTCAATTTCCTGACTGATAAGTTTCGCCGTCCGGAGTTCGTAGACAATTTTTTTCAAAGTCTGTTCGCTGTTGAGATTTTTTAAATCGATAAAGAAGGCGTAATTCAAGCGGCGCGGGTCGTGCTCAATACTGCGGACTTGACGAAGGAGAGCACTTTTGCCGAGCTGTCTGCCGCCGTAGACGAAAACCGGACCCGCCATGTCACGAATTTGGTCGAGTTCCTCCGAACGCCCGATAAACATTTCCGGCGCAACAACGCTGCCCGTCGTGTAGGGTTGCACGCGCGCGAAGGGCAACGCCGTCTGCAACATCCTCTTGCCGCGATTGGCGTCGTCGAAACGCGCGAGATACAACGCCATGACTTTATCAATGACGAGAATATTTTTGAGGTTCGGCGTCGTCTTCATGACCTTAGCGAGACTGCGACGCTCCGGCAATGTCAGCGAATGATCCATTAAACAAATCGTGCCGCGCTCCACCGTCATTTCGCTCAAAACCTGCGTGACGTTTTCATATTTGCGATTCGTGCCGAGATAAATAATTTCAAGCCCCTTCGTGAAAACTTCCGTGCCGAAGACTGAAAAAGGATGCGCGTAGCTGTCGCGGACTTTCACGGGCTCCGAAAAAGTCACGGTGTAAGATTTTTGATTGGGCGTGTTGAGATTTTGCGCGGAAATTTTTCCGCCGCTGTAGCCGAGATGATTTAGAATTTCTATAATCGAATTTTCAATCGCGGCGTTTTGTCCCGAATGAATACCTTGCCAGCCGTGCAGAAAATCCACCGCGTTTTGAGTTTCGCGGTTGTAACGATTGGTGTGCAGACGTTGCTTGAACGCCGCCTCAATAGATCCGTTCGTGTTAAGAATCGTGCGCAATAAAGTTTCGTATTCGGCAAGAAATTCTTCGAGCGTACCGAGATTGGAATCGTTGACGTCGAGTTCAGTCAAAAGGCTGTCGCCCTCCGATTCAAGGCGATTCATGTAGTCTTCGGCAACAGTCAAGTTCATCAAATCAATCTGTTGACGGACGCGCGCAAGGACGGGATAACGATTTTCGAGAACTTCGCCCTCTTCCAAATTCGTCGCCAAATTTTCCTCCAGCTTTTCGAGACGTTTAGTCAGTGCATTTTTCTGCGGGAGAGAAACTTTTTCAATGGACGTACTGCAGGCGTTGACGAAACGGCGGAACAATCCCGCGTTCCTCGTCTGAATAAAATGTTGCTTGGCGTCGACGACGGCGTTAATGTAAAAATCAATTTTTTCCTGGTCAGTTATCCGCGAATAATTCCGCGCAAGTTCCAGCTCACTCAAAAAATCATTATAGACGCGCTCAATCTGCCTGTCGACCTGCCGTTCAAGCCCGCTCAATTTTTTGTTGATGTCCTCTTCGGAAATTTTCAGCTGTGGCAAAAAATGTTTCGCCAGGCTCTGCAAAATTCCGCAGTCATAATTTTTCAGCGCGGCGTCGTAGGCATTTTGCAAATTCTCTTCGGGCTTTTTATATTTGATATCCGATTCAAAATTTGCCACACGATTTTTCAGCGAAAAATCTGCAATCCCGAACGACTCAACAACCGGCATATCATTTTCCAGCTCGATATAGTTTGAACTCAAAAGACATTCGCTGTAAGAAAGCGCAACGTTTTCGCCGTTGATTTTCCGGACGAGATTTTCAATAAACAATCTGAAAATGACTTGACCGAGATTAGATTTTTTCTCCGTCTTCGTGAGCTGTTTCTTGAGGTCGGCTAAAATTTCCAAAGCCTTATCGGTGGGCGCGGGTTGCTTGTCGGATTTTCCGGACTCCTCAAGAATTTTTTTCGCGTAAACGTAATTCACCAGCGCAACCAAAATTTGTTTCATGACGTTTGTAACTTTTTTGCGCTTGGGACCGATAAAAGGCTCGTGCTCCCTGCGAACAAGGCGGACGTTCGGTTTATCCCAAACGGAATCAAGAAAATCGCCGATCTTCTGCTCCGAAAAAAGTTCCGCGTCGATTGTCGGGTTGCTCTCGAAAATAATTTCGTTGAGGTTCGTTTTTTCAAACTGCCTGCAAAAATCTATCAGCTCCGAAGATTTATAATTGTCGACGCTCAAAAATTTTCTGACCAGCCCGTTGTTGTTAAAAATCTGCTGAATCAAATCCTTAACGCGGCGGTGATTTACGTCCGAGTGCAAAACACTGTCCGCCACATTTTCGGCGGTCTTCACCTGCGCGACGGCGGCTTGAAAATTTTGTTCGCTGTTATTTCCCGCGCCGGTCAAGCAGTCAGAAAAAGCGCGGTGAGTTTTTTCCGTGAAGTTGTTAAAAAGACTGATTAAAGTTTTCGCGGCGGGACAACTCTTCAGCGCGAAATTAGACTTATCTTCATTTAGCTGTTTCCACGATTTTTGAATTTGGTAGCTCGTTGGATCAATCGGCGCGTAAAAATTTTTAATCATTGCGGCGAGATTCAGCCACTCGAAACTGTTTCCTATATTCGCCTTCGGAATTTCCGCGCCGCTCGTCCAAAAAGTAAACGTGTCAAAATTGTGCAACGTGCGCGTAGTCATCGGGTCGTCCAGCACAAAACCAACTTCCTCGACAAAAAGTTTCGCGTGGTCTTCGGCGTCGGGGTCGTTTTCGGCAAGATAATCTTTCAGCGCGTGCAGGGCAAGCATGCCACGCCCGATAGCTCCCGCCTTGAAAAGATTGGTGACGCTCATTAAACTGTCCGCCTTGACTAAATCGCTTGCGGTAGTTTTTTCCGCGTCGGTCTCGATAATTTCTTCGGGCTCGTCCTTTTCCTCGTCGACGGGGATAATTTCTTCGGGCTCGTCGACTGCGGCGGGATTAACTTCGGATTCACTTTGAACGTCGGAAATATTTTCTTGCTCGTAGAAAAAATTAATGTCGTTGTTCGGATTTTCTTCAGCGGCAGAAATTTCCGCAGTCTCCGTCACGTCGATAACGTCTTCGTCAATTTTTTTGTCGGGCTCGATTTTCGGCGGCGCATTAAATAAATCCAACTTCGACAGAGATTCAGCCAAAGACTTGCGGATATTTTCGACGGATTTTTTATTATTGAGCTTTTCGGATTTTTTCGGCGGCTCCGAAATTTTCGCGGGCTTGTCGCCGGTGACGCCGAACTTGCAAATTTTCATCCAGTCTTCAAATTCGACGGGCTTGCCCTTTTGATCGAAAAGCCCTTCCCACGTGCACATAAAGAACTTGATTTTTTTGAACTTCGTCGTGTCAAAAATATTCAGCCACGAAATATCTTTCTCGTAAAATCCAAAAATAAACACGGCTCTCAAATCTGCGTCGTCTTCGATTTCGCGCTCAATCAAAATTTTAAACCGCGCAATATCGTACGCCCAATCTTCACCGAGCAAAATTAACGAGAACATTAAAATAACGTGTCGCGAATTTTCCTTCGTGATAATTTCGGCGCGGGCGGCGGGCGTCGACTGATTGTAAGCGAAATTAAATTTCAAACCGTTTTTAATGCGCGGCTCGGCGATAATCATTATACCGACTTGCAACGCGCTCCTGACGTCCTTAAAATGTTCACCGACGTTTGAATTCAGCGGCTTATGAGTCAACGCGCGAATACACAGCGCAAGCCCACTGTCGTTGAGAAAATAAAATTCATGCGTGCGCCAAATAATTTTATCGACAACCCCCCAGCTGAAAAGCTTGTCGATAATCACGGGAACGAACGCCGCAAGTTTTTTCGTGAGCTTGCCGGAGACGAGAATTTCTTTCGGGTCGTCCTTGAAAAAAATCCTGGTCTTTATCAAAATTTTAAAAATCGGCATCGGGTCTACGGAGTTCAGCAGCTCGTGAAGTTTGTTGCTGAAAGATTTAACGGTGAGTTGCTTTTTGACTTTCGCCTTTTCAATTTCAAGCGTGCCGTCCTCAAAATTGACAAGACTCATGTCCGGATTAACTTTGTTGCATTTTGAAATAACCGCTTTGATTCTGTGGCGGTTCGGAATAATCTGCGTGCCGTCCTCGTTTTCAGAAACTTCGGCGTCGTCTTCTTCAAGCGGGGCAATTTCAATCGGCTTGGGGAAGTGTATTAAATTGCTCGTCAAAGCCATAGCGATTAGCAGATTGTCCTGGAAGTTGTCGGAGATTTTCTTGAAGTCCTTAGCGGAAAAAGTTTCGGTGCTGTCAATAATTTCCGTGAGCAAGACAAAACGCGCGGCAGATTTTGCGAAGGTGTCGGCGTCCAATTTTCCGGATTTGTTTCTCAAATGTTCCGCCTGAAGTTTAACTTTCTTGACGGCGTCGAGAATTTCGGGCTCTTCCGAATCTACGACGAGTGTTTCAATTTTTGCAAGGGTTTTATTTAATTCGTTGCGCTGACAATTTTGTTCGAGTACTGCAAGATTTTTTTCTACCTGCTCAATTTTTTTGGAGGCGGTTGCTTTTTTAAGTTGTTCGACGGCGGCAAATTGTTCTTGTATTCCCAAAATTTGTCTTAACAGGCGATTTACTTCTTCTGAATCCGCGTCGATAAAAATTCCCTTGTCAATAGACGCCGCAATATCAGCAAGTATCGGGCGCAGATGCCTTCGCGAATTTACCATGAGACCAAACAATTCTCGAAGGCGCGAAATTGAATCCGAGCTTAGATTATCCACAAAAAATTCCCCTTTCCAAACTTTTGTGACCGGTGATAAGAATATAAACCTATCAAAAAATATTAGACGCCAAAATAAAAAAATCCTGCCAAAATTTATCGAGAATGTTTTCGTTTCAGATTAAAAAAACTTCGTAGCTTGCTTTATAATCGGAATAGCGGTATACTATGCTTACAGTAATTTTTTTTCGGGAGGGATTTTTGGTGAATAAAAATATTTTTGACGACGAAGAGGAAATGTATATCCCCGATATTGACGAAGTTGACGAAGATATTGACATTCATGGTCAGTACCCGCGCTCAAATGCCGGTGTTGCGCTCGGCTGGTCGCCTTTGGAACAGCAAATGTTTGATCTTTTATTGTTGAATCGTTTCAGCACGTACGACAGGGAACTTTTGGACGAGACCGCGCGAACTGTTTCTCGTTTGGTTGAAACTTTCGAGGCGCATGAAATTGCGCGCATTTCTGCCGTCGCGATGATGTCTTTTCAGCTTGCCGCGTCCGAAGATAAATCTTTCGAGGACGAATATAATCGCTACGTCGAATACATTAGAAAACACCCTGAAGACGCAGAAGAAATCGGATAATTAAAATTTGAGGTGAAGTTTTTAAAATGATATTGGTTACGGGAATTACCGGTCAGCTCGGTTACGACGTTGTTCGTGAATTGGAGCGACGCGGTGAAGATTTTATCGGCACTACTCGCAAGGAAATCGACCTTTCCACCGAAGACGGCGCGAAAAATTTTATTTTGAAGAACAAACCCGAAGCGGTGATTCATTGCGCGGCCTATACCGCCGTCGACAAGGCGGAAAGTGAAGCCGAACTCGCTTTGACTGTCAACGGATTTGGTACGCGCAGAATGGCGGAGGCTTGTCGCGAAATTGGCGCGAAGATGCTTTTCGTCAGCACCGACTACGTTTTTGGCGGCGACGGCGATTCCCCTTACGAGGTTTCCGATGAAAAAAGTCCTGTCAACATTTACGGCAAAAGCAAATTGTTGGGCGAAGACGCTGTCAACGCCATTGTTAGGAATCATTTTATCGTTAGGGTAAGTTGGGTTTTCGGGAGCAACGGAAAAAATTTCGTCAAGACGATGTTAAATCTCGGCGCGAAAAATAAAAAGGTTCGTGTTGTTTCGGATCAGATTGGCAGCCCGACTTACACGGCAGATCTTGCGCCGCTGCTCGTCGATATGATTCACACCGACAAGTACGGAATTTATCACGCGACAAACGAGGGTTTTTGCAGTTGGGCGGATTTTGCCAAAGAAATTTTTAAGCAAGCCGGTCTTAAAACTCAAGTTGAAAATATTTTGACTGCGGATTATCCCACGCCGGCGAAGCGTCCTTTTAATTCCAGGCTTAGCAAAAAAAGTTTGGACGACGCCGGATTCAGCCGTCTGCCCACGTGGCAAGACGCAGTCAAACGTTTTTTGGTGGCAAGTGTTAAGTGACAAGTGGTAAGGGTCAAGTGACAAGGGGCAAGTGTTGAGAGAAAAAAAACTTATCCCTTTCCCCTTATCCCTTAGCACTAGAAAAGGAGGGGTTCTTTTGAAAATAAAAAGCGAAACTGTGACGGCGAAAAATAAAGCCGGCGGCAAAGGCGAAATTTATATCACGCACCTTTTGACGCCAAAAGAAATGGTCGGGCAGTGCGAAATGTTCGCAAAAGTCGTCGTACCCGCAGGCGCGTCGCTCGGTCTGCATTATCATCACGGCAATACCGAAACTTATCACATATTGCAGGGCACCGCACAATACACCGATAACGACAAAATTTACGAAGTCAAACCGGGCGATACTACTTTTTGCCCGGACGGCGCGATGCACGCTATAGAAAATATCGGCGAAGAGGATTTGATTTTTATCGCGCTCATAATTAAATCCCCTGAAATTTAAGCGGCAAGGGGCAAGCGGTAAGATTCTTTTCTATTAAAACTTATCCCTTTCCCCTTAGGTGCGTCGTCAACAAAGTTTGGAGTTTTTCAAAAGTTGTCGGCGCATTTGTTTTTTTATCGGAACGGCTACACAATCGACAAAAGTCAAACTTATTCAGCCTCTTTTCATTTTACTATGTTAAACTCCAAGATTCAAAAGGTAGGTGAAATTTATGCTCGATAAGGTAATAAGATTTTTTATAATTTTAACTTTAGTGATTACAGGCGGCGCAGTTTTGAGGTTGGCAAGCCCGATTTTGGCAACATTTATTACGGTAGAATTTTTTAACGTGGATCTTGGGATATTCCGTTTGACACTCGTCAGCCTGATTTGTATTCTCGTCGGCGCGGCACTGGGCGGGCTGGGCGGCTGGTTTATCTCCCCGTTTTTGATTGGGAAGTTGCGGAGTTTTACTTCCTTCGTCGAAAAACAACTTAGCAAAATGCCAATTAACGACGTTATCGCAGGGGCAGTCGGCTTGGCAATAGGACTTATCATAGCAGATTTATTGGGCAATGCTTTTGCACGGATACCGGCAGTCGGAAATTATATCCCGATTGTTTTTAGCATTGTCTTAGGTTATTTGGGGATCCGTCTGACGATTATGAAGCGCAAGGAAATTGTCAACAGTTTCGCTTTTGTTCCGCGCGTCTTGAAAGAAGTGCTGAAGAGCCGCGAGGCAGAGCGCGCCGCGAAAAAATTTAAGGACGCCGAAAAAGAGGAAGTCGATTACAAAAATCCCGCCGAAGAAAATATTCCTCCGACCGGCGAAGAAATTGCGAAGAGCCACGCTAAAGTCAGTCTCGTCAAAAAGAAAGATGCCGCGCACAAAAATTATAAGCTGCTCGATACGAACGTTATCATTGACGGGAGAATCGCGGACATTTGTCAGACGGGTTTCCTTGAAGGAATTTTGTTGATTCCGGTTTTCGTCCTGGAGGAACTTCAACATATCGCCGATTCTTCCGATACTTTGCGGCGTGTTCGCGGGCGGCGCGGGCTGGACGTCCTGCAAAAAATCCGTCAAGAATCTCCGCTCGAAGTCGAAATTATGAACATTGATTTTGATGACGTGCACGAGGTCGATTCAAAACTCGTGCGGCTTGCTCAAAAGGTCAACGGCAAAATTATCACGAACGATTTAAATTTGAACAAGGTCGCCCAGTTGCGCGGCGTCGAAGTCCTGAACATAAACGATCTCTCCAACGCCGTCAAAGCCGTCGTGATTCCCGGCGAAACTATGAAAGTGCAGGTCGTCAAGGACGGCAAGGAGCCGGGGCAGGGCGTCGCTTACCTGGACGACGGCACGATGATTGTTATTGAAAACGGACACAGATATTTGAGCAGGACAATTTCGGTTGAAGTTACTTCTGCGTTGCAAACTTCGGCGGGGCGCATGATTTTTGCGAAGCCGCGCTGAATCGGGTGGTGAAGTCATGGTTTTGGGCAAAGTAAGTTTGATAGCAATAGGCGCGTCGACGGGCGGCACAGAGGCTCTGGCGGCGATAATGCCACACTTAAGACCGCCTCTGCCGCCAATAGTTATCGTCCAACATATTCCTGCGGGGTTTTCCGAGATGTTCGCAAATCGGCTGAATAAAAGTAGTGCGCTCACCGTCAAGGAGGCTGAAGACGGCGAACAAGTCAAGCCGAATCATGCTTACATTGCGCCCGGCGGCTTACACATGGAAATTTATAAATTCGGCGGCTTGTTGCAACTTCGCTGTTTTATGGCACCGCCGGTTCATTCGTGTCGTCCTGCCGTCGATATACTTTTTAAATCCGTCGCAAAAATTATCGGCGCGGAGGCTTTGGGCGTGATTTTAACGGGGATTGGTCACGACGGCGCGGAAGGTTTGCTGGAAATGAAACAGAAAGGCGCGGTGACTTTGGGGCAAGACGCCGCAACTTCTGTCGTCTACGGGATGCCGCGCTCTGCTTTTGAGTGCGGGGCTGTCGATAAACAAATCCCGCTTGACAAAATGGCGTTCACTATCAGTTCAATCGCCCGCAAGTCTTTCTAGTGGATAGGGATTAGAATGGAAGAGATTAAACCGAGCTTGATGAATTTTATCGACGACGGCGAAGATTTTTTCGAGAAAATTTTGGTCGTCGAAAGTGGCGATTATATTTTCAGCTTACTTGAAAGATTTCCGGCGGCTGAAATTTTTTTCGTGACTCCCGACGAAGATATTGCCGAAAAATTTTTCGACACCCCGCGCGTAAAAATTTTCCTGCTGGATTATCGCGAAGAACGTCTGCCCTTCGACGAAGAATTTTTCGACGCAATAATAGGTGACTTGACTCTTGAAGTCGTCGTGAATCCCCAAGACATCGCGGCGGGCTTTTCGACCTTCCTGAAACAAACCGGCGTTTGGATTACCAGCTTTCGCAACGTCCGCCACTGGAAATTTTTACAACAACTCATGCGCGGACATTTCGGCGGAATAGTCTCAAGATTTTACACGCGCACGGAATTTGAAAGGCTGCTCTATGCGTCGTTTTATAAGCACGTGAGATTTTCGCCGCTACGAAAAAAATCGCCGCCCGAACTTTTGGAGCGGCTGGTTAATTGCGGCTTTGAAAATATCGGCGGGGATTTGGAAGTGGAATTTTGGATGGTTCGCGCCGCGCGTTCCATGCCCGAACTCGCGTTGTTGAAGTCAATGTTTACGGCGGAAGTTCGCGCGGAATTTTCGCGGCTCCTTCACAGAATAGAATACGACGTCGAAACTTCAAACAGCGTCGAAAAATTTTGGAGTCTCTACGACGCGGCGGGAATGTTCGCGGATTATGCGGCGGCTTTCATTCGTTCGGCGGTCGTTCACCGTGAAAATTTTTACGCCAATCTGCGGAAATATTCTGCGCGCCCCGAAGTCGAAGAGATTATCGACGCGGCTGAAAACCTGTACGACATTGACGCGGGCGGCTTGAGGTGACGGGAGGGAATTTTTTTGACTGACGAAATTTTTATGCGCGAAGCCCTGCGGATTGCGAAAAATGCGGAAGGACGGACGTCGCCTAATCCAATGGTGGGCGCGGTCGTCGTTCGTGACGGGAAAATTATCGCCGAAGGTTGGCACCGTCAAGCGGGCACTCCCCACGCCGAAGTTCACGCGCTGAATATGGCGGGCGGGCTTGCCGAAGGCGCAACTCTTTATGTCACGTTGGAGCCGTGTTCACATTTTGGGAGGACGCCGCCCTGCGCTAACAGAATCGTCGACGCAAAAATTTCGCGGGTTGTCGCCGCAATGAAAGATCCTAATCCTCTGGTTGCCGGGCGCGGGCTGGAAATTTTGCGGGCGGCGGGAATTTCCGTCGACGTCGGGATTTTGGAGGAGGACGCGCGAAAACTCAACGAGGTTTTCATAAAATTTATCACGCAAAAAATTCCCTTCGTGACTGCCAAATTTGCCTGCTCCCTCGACGGAAAAATCGCGACTGTCGCCGGTGAATCCCAATGGATCAGTTGCGAAGAGGCGCGGCATTTTACACACGAGTTGCGCGATATTTCGGACGCGATTATGGTTGGCGTCGGGACTGTCCTTGCGGATAATCCGAGCTTGACGACGCGGCTTGAGTTCGCGGGGAAAAATCCCGTGCGCGTCGTCGTGGACAGCCTGGCGAAAAGTCCGCTTGACTCGAAAATTATTTGTGACGGGCAAGCCGAAACGATTATCGCCGTGACTGAAAACGCCCCCGCCGAAAAAATTTCTGCCCTGAAAAATCGCGGCGCGCAGATTATCACGGCGGGGAATGCCGCGCGGGTGGACTTGAAAATTTTGATGAGTGAGCTTGCCGAACGCGAAATAACTTCGGTGCTCGTCGAAGGCGGCGGGACTTTGCACTTTTCGCTTTTGGAGGCGGGGCTTGTCGACAAAATTTTTGCGTTCGTCGCCCCGAAAATTATCGGCGGGAAAAATGCGCTGACTGCCGTCGCGGGCGCGGGCTTTGAAAAATTGTCGGACGCCGTCGCGCTGAAAAATGTCAACGTGGAAAAAATAGGCGTGGATATTTTAATCAGCGGCTATGTTTCAAAATAAATTTTTGAGGAGGTTTTTACAGTGAAAAAATTTTTTCGGTGATGATTTTGGCTACCGTGTTAATTCTCGTCGGCGGTCAAGACGGCACGGCAAGGGCGCAGGATTTCAATTTTGATAACCGGTTGGTTGCGCTGGACACGGAAACTTCTTGGGATGCTGTTGTCGACAGCAACATTGATTTTCTGGCTCTGCGCAGCGGTCCTTCCATCGATTCCTCTGAACTGACTCGAATCCCGCCCGGTGCTCGAATCAAAGTTCACACGTATGGTTCAACGTATAACAGTTCGCCGGGATTTTGCCGCGTGAGCTACAGAGGGGTACACGGCTACGCGCATAATCGCTACTTCACGGTCATTGGTGAAAGCAGATATTAATTTCGGACGAAAAATTTTTGTGGCTCGGACTTGAAAAAAGTTCGAGTTTTTATTTTTGCGCGAAGAGATAAAATTTTTGCAGGGAAAAATTTTTCAGCGTCGAAGTGTTAGCCACATGAGACAGGTTATAATTAAATTCAAGCGTGGTTACAAAATTTTTTTGGCAATCGCCGCGATGTTGGCAATACAATTATTTTCAGCGGGAAAAATTTTTCTTTGCGGCTCGATTGTGATTGGCGCGTTGCTAAGTTTTTTTTATTTCGTCTCTACGGCGGCAAGGTTAGAGGCGGCGGCGAAGATGAATCAGGCGCAGGCCAAGCGCACCATGTTAATTGGACTTTTGTTGCGGCTGTTAATGGTTTTCGTAGTTTTGGCAGTTGCTGCGAAAATCTCAACGGAACTTTTTATCGCAACGGCGGCTTGTTTCGTCACGTTCTACGTAACTGCGCTGGGAGTTCTAATGTATTTCGGAAGGGGGTGACTCTATGGAGCATATTGGTGTCCGCGAGACCGTAAAATTTTTGGGCTTGACGTTCAACTGGGAAACGCTCTGCATGACATGGCTTGCTATGGCTATCGTGATAATAATTTCCTGTCTCGCCGTCAGAAGTTTGAAGGTTATTCCTTCTGGTTGGCAAAATTTTATCGAAATAGTCGTTGTGTGGTTGCAAGGACAAATTGATAACATGATGGGCAAACGCGGGAAAATGTTCGAGCCTTTTATTGTGTCGTTGTTCTTGTTTTTGTTGACGAGCAATCTTTTGGGGTTGATACCTTTTTTGGAATCGCCGACTAACGATTTGAACACGACGTTGGGGCTTGCGCTTTTGGTTGTCGCAATGGTTCACATTTTCGGCTTGTATTTCAAACGCGGTCATTACATTGCGCATTTCTTTCAACCGTTTGCGCCTTTTGTCATAATAAATATGATTGAAGAAATTGCGAAACCGATAACGCTTGCCTTCCGTCTATTCGGTAATATTCTCGCGGGCGAAATTTTAATTATCGTTTTGTTGCACCTTATCCCGATTTGGATGCCTATACCAAGCGTTGTTTGGTTGGCGTTCAGTATCTTTATCAGCTGCGTGCACGCGGTAATTTTTACGATGCTTAGTATGGCGTATCTCGGCAATGCAGTCAGGGAGTAGTTTTTAGTGGTTAGTGGATAGAGATTAGAAAATTTTCTCGACACTCGTCACAAAAAATTTTGAGGAGGAAAAATTTAAATGGAACATGCAATTATGGTAGCGGCGGCTCTTATCGGAGCAGGTATTACAATGGGTCTCGCGGCAATCGGCGCAGGTATCGGCGACGGTCTCGTTACAAGCAAATTTATTGACGGCATCACCCGTCAGCCCGAAGCACAGGGCACGCTCTTCACCAACACGCTTATTTCTGTCGGCTTGATTGAAGCTATGGCAATTATCGCCGCCGTCGTCGCGTTGATTATGCTTTATGCAAATCCGCTTATCGGTTGAGTAAATTCCCAAGAAAATCTCAAGAGAGGGGGAATTTTCTTTGATAGAAATTAACGCAACAATGATCGCGCAGGTTTTGAACTTCCTGATTTTGGCGGCAATTCTGCGCGCGTTGGCTTATCAGCCGGTTGCGAGACTTTTAAAACAGCGGTCAGATAAAATCCGCGATACAATCGACAAGGCGGAGGCAGATAAACGCGCCGCCGAAGAAACTTTGGCGCAATACAAATCACAGCTCGCCGACGCACAGAGACGCGCGCAGGAAATTGTTGACAAGGCAGAAATCACCGCGCGGCAGGAGCGCGAAGTTTTGGTAGCCGAAACCAAAAAGGAAATCGACCGCATGAAACAAAATGCGCAACTCGAAATTCAAAACGAACGTAACCGCGCTTTTGAGCAAATGCAGAAGGAAATTGTTTCGCTGAGTTTGGCGGCGGCAGAAAAGGTTGTCGCGAAAAATCTCAGCTCTAAGGAAAATGACAAACTCGTTAATGATTTTATCGCCGGTCTTAATAAAAATATGTTCAGCGATATTAAATAGGGGGCGGGCAGATGTTAAATATTCAGCTTGCCAACAAATACGCGAAGGCAATTTTTGAGCTCGCGCAGGAAGAAAAAAAGCTTGACGAGTACGACAAAGACTTGAAGAAAGTTTGCGACGATGTTTTCTATTTTCCGGAGGCTGTGAAGTTTTTTCAGAATCCGCTCGTCCCGCACAAAGCGAAAAAGGATTTATTGACGAAGGCTCTAAAAAAAGACGTCTCGGCAACCGTCATGAACTTCTTGATGTTGCTCGTGGACAAAAGCCGTATCGGAATTTTTAGGGAGATTTACGAACTTTTCACCGCGCTGAAGAATACGGCGCAGGGAATTTTAATCGCGGACGTGACGACGGCTTTTCCGCTCAGTAAACAGCAGGAAGGTCAGCTCGTGAAAAAGCTCGCCGCCGTGACGAACAAGAAAATTAAAATTCGCAAGCACGAAGATAAATCCATCCTCGGCGGGCTTATCGTGACAATCGGCGATAAAAGAATTGACGGCTCCGCCGCAGGAAGGTTGCGCAGTCTGAAAAGTTCAATGGCTGTCGGTTCGTAAGGAGGGAAAAATTTATGCTGAAAAAATTTTTTCTCGCAACGGTAATGCTCGCGGCGATTATCGGCACTCAATTTATAGGCGGCACAAAAGTTTTCGCGCAAGATGTTTGGGTTTACACCGACAAAAACAGCGGCATGCAGTATTACGTCATGACCGAAACTTTTAATCAACGCGAAAAACGTGACTACCATTTCGACGTTAACGTTAAGTGCGTGCGTAATGGCTCCTCGTCCGTGCATAAGTATTCTTTCGACGGTCACGACGCCGTCAGCTACAAAGTCGACGGTGTTTATCAAGGGCTGACTTGGGAGTCCGGACCTATAGAACCCGCAGTCAGCATTTGCAAATACTGCGCGAATCGTTTTGGTTTGAGTAACGGCATGGGCGAAGGCTAAAAAATTTTTCAACCTAACAAGAGAGGTGAAGCGTAAAACATGAAAATAAATCCTGATGAAATTACTGCAATAATTAAGAATCAGATAAAAAATTATAACGTCGATTTAAATGTTGACGAAGTCGGCACGGTTATCGAGGTCGGCGACGGCATAGCGCACATTCACGGGCTGGATAAAGCTATGGCGGGTGAGCTTTTGGATTTCGGCGACGATATTTTTGGTTTGGTTCTGAATCTTGAGCAGGATAACGTCGGCGCGGTTATTCTCGGCCGCGACAATGAAGTTAAAGAGGGTACGACGGTTAAACGCACTGCAAGAATTATGCAGGTGCCCGTCGGCGAAAATATGATTGGGCGTGTCGTCGATGCTCTCGGTCGTCCGATTGACGGCAAGGGACCAATCGCAACAACTCAATCGCGTCCGGTTGAGTTCAAAGCTCCGGGTATCGCTGACAGAAAATCCGTTCACGAGCCGCTGCAAACCGGACTGAAGGCAATAGATGCGCTCGTACCTATCGGGCGCGGGCAGCGCGAATTGATTATCGGTGACAGAGGTATCGGCAAGTCTGCTATCGCGATTGACACGATTATTAATCAGAAGGGGCAGAATTGTATTTGCGTTTACGTGGCGATTGGGCAGAAGGCGTCGACTGTTGCGCGCGTCGTGAAAACTCTGGAAGATCATGGCGCAATGGAATATTCAATCGTCGTGGCGGCCACCGCTGCCGACTCTGCTCCGTTGCAATATCTCGCGCCTTATTCAGGCGTCGCTATGGCGGAATATTTTATGTACGAAAAGCACGGGCATTGCCTCTGCATTTATGACGACTTGACGAAACACGCGGCGGCTTATCGTGCAATGTCCCTTTTGCTCCGCAGACCGCCCGGCCGTGAAGCTTATCCCGGTGACGTTTTTTATTTGCACTCCAGACTTTTGGAGCGCGCGGCTAAACTTTCTGACAGGCTCGGCGCGGGCTCAATCACCGCCCTGCCGATTATCGAAACTCAAGCGGGCGACGTCTCGGCTTACATTCCCACGAACGTCATTTCAATTACTGACGGGCAGATTATGTTGGAAACTGACTCTTTCTATTCGGGCATTCGTCCGGCGATAAGCGTCGGTCTTTCCGTTTCGCGCGTCGGCGGCTCCGCTCAAATCAAAGCCATGAAACAAGTCGCCGGCACCATGCGTCTTGACCTTGCGCAGTATCGCGAACTTGCCGCTTTTGCACAATTCGGCTCTGACTTGGACAAAGCGACAAAGGCACAGCTGGACAGGGGCGCGCGCATGGTTGAGACTTTGAAGCAGGCGCAATATTCCCCGCTTGCCGTAGAAGACCAAGTGCTCACGATTTTTACGGCGGTTCGCGGATTTTTGACGGATATTCCCGTCGACAAGGTGGTTACCTTCCAGGCTGACTTCCTCAAGTTTATGCACAGCACTCATCCCGAAGTCGGCGCGAAGATTGCCGAAAAGAAAAAGCTGGACGACGAACTTGAGGCAGAAATTAGCGCGGCTATCAAGGAATTTAAAGAAACTGTTACTTACAAAACTGCAGAGTAGGCGGTGAAGTAAATGGCAAATTTGCAAAATATCCGCCGCAGAATCCGTAGCGTTAAGAGCATCCAAAAAATCACCAACGCAATGGATATGATCGCCCGTTCGAGGTTTAACGCCGCACGCGATACTTTGCTGATGAATCTTCCTTACGTCGAGAAGACGCGCGATATTATTCGCCGGCTTATGTCGCAAATGAAAGGGCTGGAAGACCAAAGCCCCTATATCATGACGCGGCAGGAGCTGAAAGAAATTCAGGAGCGCGCTGACGGAAAATTTTTGTTCCTGGTTATCGCGTCGGACAAAGGGCTTGCCGGTGCTTATGCGAGTAACGTTTTCAAAGAGGCGCACGAAACCATAGAGTACGACGGCGACGACGAGGGCAGCGATACCGAGACGCAGGAAGAAAATTTTCATAAGAGGAATTTCGACGCCGTCAAGGATCTGAAAAAAGCTCCCCGTCAACAGCAACTCAAAGCGACAAAGGGCGTGGCAACTGCAGGGGCGCGGCGCGCAAGACCTTCCGGCGGCGGCTCTTCGGCGGGCGGCAATGTCGGCGTGGCGAAAGAATATAATGACGCGGGTTACATTGACGACGTCGAGTTAATCACCGTCGGGCGAAAGGCGACGACGCATTTCAAGCAACGCGGCTATAATATTATCAAACAATATCACGGTATCAGCGAACGTCCCAGCTATCAGTACGCGCAGGAAATTGCCAACTTGATTATCGAAAGATTCATGAGCGGAGAAATTCTTGACGTGACGATGATTTACACGCGCTTTAATTCGGCGATAAGTTGCACGCCGGACGACGTGACACTTTTGCCGATTATCACGGACGACTACGCCGCGAACACCAACACGAAGGAAGAATATATTTACGAGCCGGATATTGTTTCCGTGCTGAATAATTTTTTGCCGCAGAGATTGGCGACGAGGATTTACGGCGCAATGTTGCAAAGCGCGGCATCGGAATTAAGCTCCCGAATGAACGCAATGAGCAACGCCACTGACAACGCGCAAGAACTTGTTGGCAAGCTTAATCTCTACTACAATAAAGTTCGTCAAGCGGGCATTACCAACGAGATTAACGAGATTGTCGGCGGCGCGGAAGCCCTCAAATAGTGGCTAGGGATTAGAGATTAGTGGTTAGAGGAGGATGAAATTTTGGCGAAAGGAAAGGTAGTTCAGGTTATCGGCGCGGTCGTCGACGTGGAATTTCCGCCCGGCGAACTGCCCAAAATTCTGAACGCAGTACACATAAAAGGTAAGTCAGGCGACGTCGAAATAGATTTAATCGCCGAAGTCATGCAGCATTTGGGCGACAGCGTCACCCGTTGCATAGCGATGAGTTCGACGGACGGACTTGTTCGCGGCATGACGGCGGAGGATACCGGCGCACCTATCACAATTCCCGTCGGCGAAGCTTGCTTGGGACGTGTCTTCAACGTTTTGGGGCAGACGGTTGATAATAATCCGGAGCCCGTCAAAAATAAAGAGTGGTGGCCTATTCACAGACCCGCTCCCGTTTTTGAAGACCAGGAGACTTCCGCGCAGATTTTGGAGACGGGAATTAAAGTTGTTGACTTAATTGCGCCCTATGCTCGCGGCGGTAAAATCGGGTTGTTCGGCGGCGCGGGCGTCGGCAAAACCGTTTTGATTATGGAGCTTATCCACAACATAGCGACGGAGCACGGCGGCTACTCGGTATTTTCGGGCGTCGGCGAACGCACCCGCGAAGGCAATGACCTTTGGACAGAGATGACGGAATCCGGCGTTATCGACAAAACCGCGCTGGTTTACGGGCAAATGAATGAGCCGCCCGGCGCGCGTATGCGTGTCGGTCTGACGGGCTTGACTATGGCTGAATATTTCCGTGACGTTCAAGGGCAAGACGTGCTTTTGTTTATCGATAACATTTTCAGATTTATTCAGGCGGGCTCGGAAGTTTCCGCGCTGTTGGGGCGCATGCCTTCCGCTGTCGGCTACCAGCCCACACTTACGACGGACGTCGGCGCACTGCAGGAGCGTATCACTTCGACGAAAAAAGGTTCTATCACTTCCGTGCAAGCTGTCTATGTTCCCGCTGACGACTTGACTGACCCTGCGCCGGCGGCTACGTTTACTCACCTGGACGCGACGACAGTTTTGAGCCGTCAAATTGCGGAGCTGGGAATTTATCCCGCCGTCGATCCTCTTGATTCGACGTCGAGAATTTTAGATCCGCATGTTATCGGGCAGGAGCATTACGAAGTTGCGCGCGGCGTGCAGGCTGTTTTGCAGAAGTACAAGGAACTGCAGGACATTATCGCCATTCTCGGCATGGAAGAACTTTCCGAAGACGACAAGCTTACAGTTTCCCGCGCAAGAAAAATTCAGCGTTTCCTGTCACAGCCGTTTGCCGTTGCTGAAGCGTTTACCGGTTCGCCGGGCAAATATGTTGCGCTCAAGGATACTATTCGCGGTTTCAAGGAAATTCTGTCCGGCAAGTACGACGATTTGCCGGAAGGCGCGTTTTACATGGTCGGCGGCATTGAGGAGGCCGTCCAAAAGGCTGAAAAACTCAAGGGGGCGTAATTTATGTCCACGATTAAACTTGAGATTGTTACCCCCGATCGCGGCGAAATTCTTTCTAAAGATATTAACATGTTGATTGTTCGGTCGACTGCGGGCGAGCTGGGAATTTTGCCAAGACACGCGAGACTTTTGACGGAGCTTGTTCCGCACGCAATGCGCGTTAAAGTTGACGGCGGCGAAAGTTTGGTTGCTATCGGCGGCGGATTCATGGAAGTCACCCCCGAATTAATTACAGTGCTTGCAAAATCTGCCGAGCTGCCCGACGATATTGACGTTGACCGCGCGAAGGCGGCACTCAAGCGCGCCGAAGAGAGAGTCGCCGCCTACAAGCAGACGACGAAAGAAACACTTATCGATATTGCCCGCGCAAATTCCGCGCTGGCAAGAGCAAAGGCGCGCCTTCTCGTCAAGAACGTTCCTTTTAATTGAAAAAATTTTTTTGGGCAAAATAAAAAGTCCGTCGGCAAATATCGGCGGATTTTTCTTTCAAAAAATTTTCTGCAAAAATTTTCACATCCTGATATAATTGTCAAAAAAATTTTTTCGGAGGAAGCAAAATGAAAAAATTTATTCTGATTCCCGTCGTCATGATAATTTTTTTCGCGCTCGTGATTTTTTGCGTGCTTTTCGGCGGCGTCCAAATTCATTTTCAAAGCGAAGAAACTTCCGAAGAAAAAAGGAGGATGGAATTATTTTGCGCACTCTGCTCCTGTGTTTCGTACGACAAGCCAAAAAATAATAAACTGCGGAAATTTTTGCAAGCTATCGATTGGGATATCCAAAGGTTGTATCCGGAAGACAGCGAAATAAAAAGCAAGGCTTTTCTCGTGAAACTGCCCGCGCAAAAAATTCAGCCCTCGTCACGGGAAGATCCCAACGTTGAAATTTTGGTTATCGCCGGCACGGAAAATTTTAACGACTTGAAAATCGATATGGAAATTGAAAAAGTTCCCTTTGAAGAAAATTCCGGCGAAAAAATTTTGGTTCACGCGGGAGTTTTGAAATATACAGACGCCCTTCTTTCCGGCGAGGTCTTGGAATATTTAATAAAGTCCCGTCAAGATAATCCTGAAAAAATTTTTTATCTGACGGGGCACAGTCTCGGCGGAGCTGTTGCGGTGATAGCGGCGGCGCGGCTGGAAAAATTGGGCTTCGATATGGATAAAATCAGAGTTGTAACTTTTGCCATGCCTGCACTTGGGAATAAAATGTTTGCCGAAAAATACAAGGACAAAATTCATTTGACGCGAATGGTTATGAACGGTGACCCTGTTCCTGAAATTTTCAGCGTGTTCGATTACGTTCACTTCGGTGAAGTAATTCGGTACAACGAGAAAAGAGTTCCCGGGCACACTCTTCATGGGATGTTGGGATATGCGTTGGGGGCGGTTCACAACTACGAAGATGAAACCGACAATTTTGACGCCGTGCTGTACGACAAAATTTTGAACGGGATAATTTTTTTGGGCAACTAAAAAAATCTGCGCGCCCTAAAAAAATTTCTCGATGACTTCTGCAACTCCGTCGTGGTCGTTGTCGCTGACAACCACGTCACAAATTTTTTTAATCTCGTCGGTTGCGTTGCCCATAGCTACGGCAAGACCGGCGGCTTGCAAAATTTCAAAATCATTCGGCGCGTCACCGACGACGACGGTTTCAGCAATGTCAATCTTCAAAAAATCACACAGTTCGCGAAGACCGGATGCCTTAGTAATTCCCTTAGGCGACGCTTCCAGCGCGGTAGTCTCGGCGTAAGAAATTGTTAAGTCAAAATTTTTCAGCCTCTCCAAATTTCTGGCGCGGGATTCGGGCGAACGGTGATAAATATTAATTTTGATGACTTCGCCGGGATGAGCGCGGATATATTCCTTGAAATCGTCACAGCGCGTGCAAATTCTGTTGTACATATCTTGATAGACTGACATTTGAAAATCTGCGGTGTTCTGAATATCTTCTTCGCGCATAATGGAATCGCGTATTGTCAAAAGATGAATCATTGCCCGCTCTTCAAGACCAAAGTCAATCAGCTGCATCATAATTTTTTCGGGCAGAGGGTGAACGGAAATTGCCGCGTCCTTGAAAAAATCGTAGACAAGCCCGCCGCTAATCGTTATCCCGTAGTTCATGGACTTGAGTTCGTTTTTGTAGTCGGAAAGCTCGGCAACTCCCCGCCCCGTCGAAACGACAACGGCAACATTTTTTTTGATAAGTTCAGCGATCGCTTCGGCAGTGCGCGGGCTGATCTTCTTCTCGGAATTTAAAGTGGTGCCGTCCATATCCAATGCCAAAAGTTTATACTTCATAAAAATTTCCTCCCGAATTTATTTTTCTTTTTGGGCTTAATGCGCGACCAAATTTTTTTGTGGACGCGCTTTGCATTGTTCTTCACGTAATCCGGAACAACTTCCTTCAAGCTTGCTTGCTTTGAACGGTTGCAATGTTTGCAGAGGCATTGAAGATTTGCTAAACTGTCACTGCCTCCATATTTTTGCGGCAAGATGTGATCTATGTCGACGTCCGCTTTGCGAATTTTCTTGCCACACTTTTCGCAGGTGTACCAGCCGTGATTGGATTGATTATTTGCAAACCATTTTTCTCGATAGTTCAAAAAAATCCCCCTTTGAAAAAATTTTTACTACCAGATATTTTATCGCAAGAAAGTTGCATTGACAACTGCGGCGGCAAATTATAAAATTTAAAAGAGGTGAATTTTTTATGGAAGTTGGTATCGATATTGGTTCCACGACAATCAAGCTGGTTGTTATGGACGACGAAAAAAAAATTATTTATAAAGATTATTCTCGACACTTTTCCGAAATAAGTTCTGCGCTTGCGAATACCTTAACGGCGCTGAAAAATGTTGTCGGTGAGACGAGTTTTAAAATTGCGCTGGCGGGTTCGGCGGGCATGGGTATCGCGAAAAAAATTTCTCTCCCCTTCGTGCAGGAGGTTATCGCTTGCCGCACTGCCGTTGAGGAATTTATTCCGAAAACCGATACCGTAGTTGAGTTGGGCGGCGAAGACGCGAAAATTATTTATCTTAGCGGCGCGCCCGAAGTCCGCATGAATGGAGTTTGCGCGGGCGGCACCGGCTCTTTTATCGACCACATGGCGGCGTTGCTTTCGACTGACGCGCTCGGTTTGAATGCCCTCGCTGAAAAAGGCAAACAAATTTATACGATTGCGTCGCGTTGCGGGGTTTTTGCGAAGACCGATATTCAGGCGTTGATGAATGACGGCGCGAAGAAAGCGGATATTGCGCTGTCGATTTTTCAGGCCGTCGTGAATCAGACAATCGGAAATTTGGCGCAGGGCAGACCGATTGACGGCGTAGTTGCATTTTTGGGAGGACCGTTGCATTTTTTGCCGGAGCTGAAGAAAAGATTTGTCGAGACGCTGAAACTTTCGCCGGAGCAGGTCGTTGATACTGACAACGGGAATTTTTTCGTCGCGGCGGGCGCGGCACTAAGTGACGAGGCAAAAAATATTTCCGTCGCCGAATTGGAAGAGTCTATCAAAAAATCTGAAGCCGCCGCAAAATCCGAAACACGCAAGGCGGATTTTATTTTGTTCGACAGCGAAGAAGACTTGAAAAAATTTCGCGCTCGTCACGATGCGGCAAAAGTCCGGCGCGGTGATTTGAAAACTTATCGCGGAAAAATTTTCGTCGGCATAGACGCCGGCTCCACCACCGCAAAAATCTGCGCGATTGGTCAAGGCAAAGAGATTCTCTACACGAGTTACGGCTCGAATGAAGGTTCGCCGCTAAAAACTGTCGTCAATCAAATTCGCGAACTCTACAAAAATATTCCGTCGACCGCGCAAATTGCAAAGGTTTTCACGACGGGCTACGGCGAGGCGATTGTCAAGGCGGCTCTTCACGCGGACGGCTCTGAAGTCGAAACTTTTGCCCACCTTTGCGCCGCGCAGGAGTTTTGTCCGGAAGTTTCCTTCGTGCTGGATATTGGCGGGCAGGACATGAAATGCTTTTTCGTCAAGGACGGCACAATCGGAAATATCACGCTGAACGAGGCTTGCAGTGCGGGTTGCGGGAGTTTCATTCAGAATTTCGCGCAGGGTTTGAATATGAGCGTCGGGGATTTTGCCGGCAAGGCTCTGACTTCGAGCGCGCCCGTCGATTTGGGGACGCGGTGCACGGTTTTTATGAACTCGAAGGTTAAACAGGCGCAGAAGGAAGGCGCGAGCGTCAGCGATATTTCTGCGGGCATTGCCCTTTCAGTTATCAAGAACGCGCTCTTCAAAGTCATGCAGTTGCGCAACGTGGAAGATCTCGGCGAAAATATTGTCGTGCAGGGCGGAACTTTTTATAACGATGCGGTTTTGCGCGCGATTGAAGAAATTTTGGGCAAGGAAGTTATTCGCCCGGACATTGCCGGATTGATGGGGGCTTACGGCGCGGCGATTATCGCGCAGGAGGCTGACGACGGAGAACTTTCAAAAATTTTGTCGGCGGAAGATCTGACAAACTTCAGCGTCGTGACGAAGTCCTATCGTTGCGGGCGGTGCGGGAATAATTGTTTGATAACCATGCAAAAATTTCCGGACGGCGGCAAATTTTTCACGGGCAACCGCTGTGAACGGGGCGTCGGGGGAAAACCGAAAACTTCTGCGGAAATTCCCAACGCCTATGCTTACAAATACAAGCGCGTTTTCGATTATGAATCCCTTGATGAAAAATCTGCGCGGCGCGGAAAAATCGGCATCCCCCGCGTGCTGAACATCTATGAGGATTATCCGTTTTGGCATACGTTTTTCACGGAGCTGGGTTATCGCGTGGAGTTGTCGGCGAAGTCGAACGCGGAACTCTTTTACAAGGGCATGGCGACGGTGCCGAGTGATTCGCTTTGTTATCCCGCGAAACTGGCGCACGGTCACGTTATGGATTTGATTGAGCGCGGCGTGGAGAAAATTTTTTATCCGTGCGAGCCATACAATTTTGATACGCGGTCGGATAATTTTTATAACTGCCCGATTGTTGCGTCGTACCCTGAAAATATTCGCGGCAACATGGATATTTTGCGGGAGCGCGGGATAAAATTTTTGCAACCTTTTTTGCCGGTGCACGACATGAAAAAATTAAAAAAGCGTCTTGCCGAAGAATTTAAGTCGGAAAATATTTCGTCGAAGGAAATTTCTGCGGCAGTGGACGCGGCGGCGGCTGAACTTGAAAATTATCGTCAAGACGTCCGAAATTTTGGCGAGGAGGTTTTGAAAAGGATTGAGCAGACCGGCGAGCAGGCAATTCTTCTCGTCGGCAGACCCTATCACATAGATCCGGAAATTAATCATGGAATTTCGGAGATGATTCAATATTACAACCTGCCGATAATTTCTGAAGACGCGATTTACCATTTGCCGGTTCAGTCCGAAAATATTTCCGTCGTCAATCAATGGAGCTACCACGCGCGGCTTTATCACGCGGCGCATTTTGCGGCGGAGCACCCAAACGTTACTTTGATTCAGTTGAGTTCGTTTGGTTGCGGGCTGGACGCGCTGACAACGGAGCAAGTTAAAGAAATTTTGGAGAGTCACGGCAGAATTTACACGATGATAAAATTGGACGAGGTTTCAAATTTGGGTGCGGCGCGGATTCGTTTGCGCTCGTTGCTTGCCGCGCTGAAGAGGAAAAAGCCCGTTGCCTATCACCCCGTCGAAATTTTGCCGCGTCCGAGATTTACAGCCGAGTGCAAAAAAACTCACACGATTCTTGCGCCGCAGATGGCACCGATTCATTTTGAGCTGCTTCAAACCGTCCTGCAGAAATACGGCTATAAAATTTTGATTCCCAAAATGCCTGACAAGGCGGCGATTGATTTGGGCTTGCGCTACGTGAATAACGACATGTGCTACCCCGCGATTGTCGTTATCGGGCAGCTGATTGACGCGCTGAAGTCCGGCGAATGCGATCCGGATAACACGTCGATAATTTTGTTTCAGACTTGCGGGGCGTGCCGGGCGACAAATTATATCAGCGTGTTACGTCGTGCGCTGAAGTTCGCGGGCTTTGGTCAAGTGCCGGTGTTCGCGTGCTACGGTCTGCCCGACGAAACAGACGACTTCGAGTTGAGTAGCGACTGCCTTGCCGACGCGATTAAGTCTTCCGTTTACGGCGATTTGCTTATGAATGTTTCCAACCGCATGCGCCCGTACGAAATTCACGCCGGCGAAACTGACAGACTTTTTGAAAACTGGATGACGCTTGCGAAAATGGATTTAGTCAGCGGAAATTATTTGAGTTTCAGAAAAAATGTCAAGAGTATCGTCGCGCAGTTCGACGAAATTGAAATTGACGAGACGATTGAAAAACCGAAGGTTGGGATTGTCGGAGAAATTTTGGTCAAATATCACGCCGTCGCCAATAATCATTTGGAAAAAGTTTTGGCGGCGGAGGGCGCGGAAGTCGTCATGCCGGACTTTGTGGATTTTTTCCTGTACTCTGCTTACGACGCGATTGTTCAGCGGGAAATTTTGGGCGGCAGTTACAAAAATAAAATCTTCGGAGAAATTTTTATTCAGCTGATAGAATTTTTCCGCCGCCCCATGAAAAACGCGCTGAAAAATTCCGTGCACTTCCGCGCGCCGCATTCGATAAAAGAAATTGCGCGTCTCGCAAGCCGTCACGTCAGCGTGGGGAATATGGCGGGCGAAGGTTGGTTTCTCACCGGCGAAATGGTAAAGCTGATTGAAGAGGGCGTCGAAAATATCGTTTGCCTTCAGCCCTTCGGTTGCCTGCCGAATCATATTACCGGCAAGGGCGTCATGCACAACTTGCGCGAAAGCTACGAACGTGCTAATATAGTGGCGATTGATTGTGACGCGGGTTCTTCTGAAGTCAATCAGCTCAATCGTTTGAAATTGATGCTTGCCGTCGCAAAAAAGGAGCTCGCCGAAAAATCGCGGGCGGCTGTCTAAAAAATTTTCAAGGGAGTTTTATGAAACATGTTGAAAAAAATTCTAATAGGCGTCGGGATTTTGGCAGTGCTTGCGGTGATTGTGCTTGGGGTTGTCGCTAATAAAGTTGTCGGGCGTTTTGAGGAAGTGCTAAAGGAAAAAGATCCGGAGTTCCGCCAATATATCACGATGACTGCGGGCGAACAAAATGCTTACGTCGAAAAGAATCTGGACAATTTTTTGCAGCTCTTGAGTGAAAATACAAAAGCCGACGACGAACAAACGAAAAAACTTTTTGAAAACATGAAGACGGATCCCGAAGTCAGAGCGGCGGGAATTGAATTGGGGCGTTCGATTATCGCAAGCTACATTTTGAAATCTGAATCGCTTTCCAAAAATTTGCCGGAAGACGCCAAAGAAAAATTTCAGCAGGAAGAATCTCAATTCGACGCTCGTCTTGACAAATATAACGAGTCAATGAAAAAGTACGAGCCCGAAAAGAAATAATTTAAAGGAGTGTTTAATTTGAAAAAGGAAGATTTAATCGAACTCGCGAAAAAAATGATCGCCGCGCCGAGTTGTTGTGCGGGCTTGAAGGTCGCCGGGCAGAATTGGCTTGACGCGGTGGGTACTGCCGACGAAAAAGCCGCCGCACAAAAACTTATCGCCGAAGCCCAAGCCGACGTGACACCGATTGACGGACTGGTTGCGTTCGCCCATTCGGATAACGCGGTAAAATATTTCGGCGCGGAAGGGCAGAAAAAATTTGCGGCGCACGCCGACGAACTCAAGGCAAGCGGCGCAAAATATTGTGACTGCGGAGCTTGTGCACCCGCGCTGCAGATTATCGAAAACAAAGACGTACTTTTAAGCTGAACTAAAATTTTTTGAAACGAAAGAGCCGCTCAAAATTTGGGCGGCTTTTGTTTTCGCAATAAGTCTAAAAATTTTTTCGTTGAAATATATAAATCCGTATTGTATAATTTGCGCGTAGAAATTTTATTTATTTTGGGGAGGTTTTAGAATTGATTTATACCGTTACATTTAATCCCGCGCTCGACTACAATGTTCGCCTCGACAAACTCAATCCGGGAAAAATTAACCGCGTGAGTTTTGAACAGGTTCTCGGCGGAGGCAAGGGCATTAACGTTTCAATCGTGCTCGGAAATCTCGGACACAAATCAACGGCTATGGGTTTCCTCGCGGGCTTCACCGGCAGGGAAATTATTCGCCAGCTCCGTACCTTCAACGCGGAGGAAGATTTTGTTCAGCTCGACGAAGGTTTTTCGCGTATCAATGTGAAAATCAAAGCCGACATTGAAACCGAAATTAACGGGCAGGGTCCGAAAATCAGCGAAGAAAAACGCGACGAACTCTTTGCAAAACTTGCCAAACTCAAAGACGGTGATACCCTCGTCCTTTCCGGTTCAATTCCCAACACTCTTCCCGACGATATGTACGAAAGGACGCTGGAGCCGTTGCAGGGCAAAGGCATTCGTTTCGTCGTCGACGCGGAAAAAGGTTTGCTCCTCAAAGTTTTGAAATTCCGTCCTTGGCTGATTAAGCCGAATAATCACGAACTCGGCGATATGTTCGGCGTCACGCTCAAGACCGATGAAGAAATTGTGGAGTACGCCAAAAAACTCCAGGAGAAAGGCGCGCAAAACGTTTTGATTTCTATGGCGGGCGACGGCGCAATTTTGTTGACGGCGGAAGGCAAACACTACAAGTCACCTGCTCCAAAAGGCACGCTCGTTAATTCTATAGGCGCGGGCGATTCTATGGTTGCCGGCTTTATCGCGGGCTTTGAAGAATCCGGCGGCGACTACGAAAAGGCTTTCTTCATGGGCGTGGCTACCGGTTCGGCGTCCGCCTTCTCGGAAAATCTTGCAACTCGTCCCGAAGTCGAGGCACTTCTTAAAACTATCCATTAAAAAAAACTATTGCTAAATGTTCGGTGGTTAGGTTTTAGGGCTCGGAATTTTCCTGAACTCTGAGACCTAAAACCCGACTGCGAATAGGAGGCGATTGCCGTGAAAATTACTAACTTTATTTCTAAAAAATCTATCGCGCTGGACGTTCACCCGTCCGATAAACATGAAGCTATCGATATGCTGATTGACTTGCTGATGACTGCGGGCGCGATTCGTGACAGGGAAGCTGTCCGCCGCGACGTTTTAGCAAGAGAGGCGCAGGGCTCGACCGGTTTGTCTGACGGGCTGGCCACTCCCCACGCGCAGGACGCCGCAGTCAAAAAGGCGGCTATCTCTATCATGACGGTGCCCGAAGGCGTCAATTTCGATTCAATCGACGGAAAACCCGCGCGCCTTTTGGTTTTGTTGGCGGCTCCTCTTAAAGCAGGAGATGCCGCGATGACTGAAATGGGGCGTCTTGCCGTTCTGTTAATGGACGGAGATTTTAGAGAGTCACTCATTCGCGCGAAGTCAGCCGAAGAAATTTTGAAGATTATCGACGAAAAAGAGGCGGCGCGCGCAAAATCCGAAGTCCCCGAAATTTCCGGAGAGTCCCGCATTATCGCAGTCACCGCTTGCCCGACGGGTATTTCTTCTTCGTTCATGGCGCGCGAGGCTCTGAAAAATTGCGCGGCGAAACTCGGTTTAAATATCCGCGTCGAAGTCTATGGCGCGGCGGGCGTCTATCATTCCTTGACGGAGGAGGAAATTAAAAACGCGGATGTCGTTATCGTGGCGGCAAGTAAAAAAGTTCCGATTTCTCGTTTCGACGGCAAGAAAATGATTCAAACTGCAGTTGGTACTGCCATTCGTAAGCCCGAACAACTCTTCGAGCGTATCAAGGCGGGGCAGGCGCAAGTTTTCCACGCGACGGAAGATGACGAGCCCATTAGCTCAAAGATCTTTAAGAAAATTAAAAGCATCTTCTCGTAACCGACTAACATAGCTAAGGACGGCGGTAGTTATAATTTTTTCATTCTCGCTGCCGCCGTTTGGAATTATAAAATTTTTTAAAAGGAGTGTGTCCAAATGAGAGTTACTGATTTGCTCAAGGATGCCAGTATCGATCTAGGTGCTCATGTTAAGGATAAACCGGATGCCATAGAACATTTGGTTGACTTAATGGAAAAGGGCGGCAACCTCAAAAACAAGGCGCAGTACTTGAAAGACGTGCAGGCGCGTGAGGCCTCCGGAACAACGGGGCTCGGTGACGGTATCGCTACACCGCACGCGAAGTCCTCCGGCGTCAAAGCCCCGGGTCTTGCCGCAATGACAATCCCCGAAGGTATCGACTTCCAGTCTATGGACGGCAACCCCGCGCGTCTGTTTTTCGCAATAGCGGCTCCCGACGGCGGCAACGACGAACATTTGATGATTCTGTCGAAACTCGCAACAATGGTCATGGATCCCGACTTCAAGGAAGCGTTAATCGCGGCGAAGTCCAAAGAAGAATTCTTGCAGATTATCGACGACAAGGAAGACGGAAAATTTCAGGCTCCCGCGTCCGCAAGCTCGGCTCCTGTCGCTACGGCAGACCATATCCAGATTCTTGCAGTCACCGCTTGCCCGACCGGTATTGCTCACACGTTCATGGCGGCGGAAAGTCTGGAACAGCACGCCAAAAAGCGCGGCATTTCGATTAAGGTAGAAACGAACGGCTCCGGCGGCGCGAAAAATGTTTTGACTGCCGAAGAAATTGCGAAGGCTGACGGAATTATCGTCGCGGCTGATAAAAATGTCGCGATGGCTCGTTTCGACGGCAAGCCCGTTGTTATCACGAAGGTTGCTGACGGTATCAACAAAGCCGACGAACTTATTGACCGCGCGCTCAGCGGTTCCGCCCCGATTTATCACGCGAAGGCGGGCGAAAGTGCAGGCGACGGCGGCGGCGCAGTAGAAAATGAAAGCGTCGGGCGTCAAGTCTACAAGCACTTGATGAACGGCGTCTCCCACATGTTGCCGTTCGTTATTGGCGGCGGTATTCTGATAGCGATTTCATTCTTGATTGACGGTGCGTCTGTTGACCTCAATAGCTTGCCTTCAGACGAGCGCGGAAAATTCGGTAACATAACCCCGCTTGCCCACGTGTTCAATGCCATTGGCGGCGCGTCCTTCGGATTTATGTTGCCGGTGCTTGCCGGATTTATTTCGATGTCCATTGCTGACCGCCCCGGACTTGCGGCGGGTTTTGTCGGCGGCGCGCTCTCCGCGTCTAACGGCTCCGGTTTTCTCGGCGCATTGCTTGCAGGTTTTATCGCGGGCTTCGTCGTGAACTGGCTCAAAAAAGCTCTCAGTGTCCTGCCTCCCTCGTTGGAAGGAACAAAGCCGATTCTGTTTTATCCGTTGCTCGGTGTTTTAATCATTGGTCTTATTTGCAACTTTGTTATTGGTCCTCCTGTCGCGGGCATTAACGAATGGCTGAAAGATACTCTCGGCAGCATGGATCCTTCCGCGAAACTCGTCATGGGCGCAGTTATCGGCGGCATGATGGCTATCGATATGGGCGGTCCTTTGAACAAGGCGGCTTACGTCACCGGCGTTGGTCTTTTGGCTGACGGAAACTATTACGTTATCGCGGCGGCAATGGCGGGCGGTATGGTTCCGCCTATCGCGATTGCTCTTTCGACAATCTTCTTTAAGAGTAAATTCACCGAAAGCGAACAGAAAACCGCTCCCACGAATATTATCATGGGTCTTTCGTTTATCACTGAAGGCGCGATACCTTTTGCGGCGGGCGATCCTATTCACGTTATCCCCGCTTGCGCGATTGGTTCCGCGATAGCCGGCGCGCTCGTCATGATGTTTGACTGCACGCTCATGGCTCCTCACGGCGGAATTTTCGTCGTGCCCACAATCGGCAACCCGTTCATGTACCTCGTTTCGATTATCGTAGGTTCTGTTGTAGGTTGTGCGATTCTCGGCGTTATCAGAAAACCTCGCAACGGCTGATTGAAAATAAAAAATAGCCCGCCAAAATTTTGACGGGCGCGCCGCTCCAAATCGGGCGGCGTTTTTTTTATGAGAAAAATTTTTCAGTAGCCGATTTTTTTCAGCCAATCACTGACTCTTGTTTCAACCTGCGCGGGATTTTTTGAGCAGTGACTCCGCGAATCTCGAAGCCCTGCAAAATTTTTGAGTTCGGGCAAGTCAAAGTTATCTGCTGGTCAGTCGACGAAAGACCGCTGCCGCCGTGCGTGCAGAAGGGTACGATTTTTTTACCGCTGAAGTCGTAGCTCTCAAGGAACGTGTAAACCGCCATAGGGCAATCTCCGTACCAAATAGGGTAGCCGATAAAAATTGTGTCGTACTGCGCAAAATTTTCTACGCTCGTCGAAAGTGCAGGGCGCGCCTTCGTTGCCTTTTCGCGGCTGGCAATCTTCGTGCACTCGTCGTAGTCGACCGGATAATTTTTCACGGGCTTTATCTCGAAAAGCTCCCCGCCGGTTTTCTGCGCGATAATCTCCGCGACAATCGCCGTGTTGCCCTTCGTGATATTGCCCAGCCCGTATTCATTGCCGACGCGAGAAAAATACGCGACCAAAATTTTTCCCTGCGCGTGAGAAATATTTTGCCCGAAAGAAAAAATTATTCCGAGCATTGCAAGGAAGACAAAAAACCTTTTCATGAAAAACCTCCTCAAATTTTACTGCGATTGACTTGCTCAAATGTATTGACAAGATCTCTGTCCGGTTCCTTGTCGAGTTTGCTGACAACGTAAATCGCGACGAGCGAGAAAATAAATCCGGGAACGATCTCGTAAAGCCCGAAGAGTTCAAACTGTTTCCACGCAAGGACAGTCACGCCGCCGACAATAATTCCGGCGATAACACCAATGCGAGTCGTGCGTTTCCAAAACAAACTCATAAGCAACGCCGGACCAAACGCCGCGCCGAATCCCGCCCACGCATAGGCGACCATGTCAAGGATAAAGCTGTTCGGGTTGAAGCCGAGATAAACCGCGATAGAGGCGATTATCAAGACGGACGCGCGGGAAATCCAAACGAGTTCGGTTTGGTTGGCGTCCTTGCGGATCAAAGTTTTGTAGAAGTCCTGCGCGAAAGCCGACGCCGCTACCAAAAGCTGTGAAGAGGCTGTCGACATAATCGCCGCGAGCACCGCCGACAAAACTATTCCGGCGATTATCGGCGGGAAAAGTCTGTTTGTCATGACGAGGAAAACTTTTTCGGAGTCCGTGCCTTCCAGCGGAGCCGTCAAGTAAACCGTGCCGACCATGCCCACCGCGACTGCCGCCGCCAAACTCAAGATGACCCACGTCATTGCGATTCTGGTTGCTTGCGGAATTTCCGCCGTCGATTTTACCGCCATGAACCTTACCAAAATGTGCGGTTGCCCAAAATATCCGATACCCCACGCCAAAAGTGAGATAACTTCTATCGCGCCGATTTGTGAGCCGTCCGGTTTTAAGAACGGGTCGAACATTGTCGCCTTGTACTCTGAAATCGCGGACATTGTTTCGCCGAAACCGCCCAACGACATCGCCGCGCAGATAGGTACGAGCAAAATCGCGAAGAACATCATTACGCCTTGAATAAAATCCGTGCGGCTGACTGCCAAAAATCCGCCTATTAACGTGTAAAAAACAACCGAGCCCGCGCCAATTAAAATCGCGAACTGAAACGGAATTCCGAAGACCGTTTCAAAAAGTCTGCCCGCTGAAACGAATCCGCTTGAAGTGTAGAGAATAAAGAAAATCAAAATGAAAATCGCCGGCACTATTCGCAAAAGGTTGCTCGTGTCTTTGTAGCGGTTTTGCAAAAATTCGGGGAGTGTCAGCGCGTTGCCCGCAAGCTCTGTGTAACGACGAAGACGCGCCGCCACAAAATGCCAATTCGCCCAAGTTCCTATCGCAATCCCTACGGCTATCCACCCCGCGTTCAGCCCCGCAAGATAAGCAAAACCGGGCACGCCCATTAACATCCAGCCGCTCATGTCCGACGCCTCCGCTGAAAGCGACGTCACCCACGCGCCAAGCCGCCGGTTGCCCAAAAAATAATCGCTCATGTTTTGCGTCTGGCGGTAATAGTATACGCCAATCGCCATCATCAATCCGATATAAAACGCAAACGCCGTGATTATCATCGGGTTGATAATATTTACATCGTTCGTCAAAAAAATTCCCTCCTTTTTCTAAACGCACGGCAGAATTATAAACGCCGGCAAAATTTTTGTAAAGAAGTTTAATTTTTCTCCCCTTGCAACTATTTCGTTAGCGACGACTCTTTTTGCGCGCCTCCTCGAATAATTTCATCAGCTCCGCCACAATTTCCGATTCAGTAAAATTTTCGTCAAAACCATACGCCGCCAAAACCGCCTTGTCATTTTTTCGATGCGCCGCCCGCAAATCCGCAGGCATCAAATTTTCGTCGTAGAGATCCGCCAAAGTCGAATCGGGATATTTTTTCCGCACGTCCAAAATTTTTTGCGCCGCCTCCTCGATTTTCGCGCGCTGTTTCTCGTTCGGCGAACACCACACAAAATTATTGTACACAATCGAACCCGAATACCTGTAATCGGATTTTAGACGCCCGGCAACCGCACGCACCCAAGCCATGTGCACCGAACTCGTCAATACGCCAAAATGATATAACGTCGTGTCTGGAATCAAATTTACTTGGTTGCTACAAAAATTTTCGGGCGACATGAAATCAATTGGAATATAACGACGCCTTTCAGATGAAATGACAGGCACGAGCAAAAAATTTGTTTTGGGAATAACTTCTAAGCCAAAATGTGTTGGTTTATCTGCAATCCTTCTTGTAGCAGACCTTTTGCTTGCCAGGCGGTATTCACGAACATTTTTGACGCGCTCATAAGCTAGCGGCATTTTTTTTATTTCGTTAGGCGAACAATCACCAAGCCAAAGACAAAATCTTTTCTTGCCATTGATAAATTCTTCAGCTCCATACCACGCCCTGAAATATTTTTTTGCGTTCGGTTCGCGTTTTATAAAGTCCTTCATCTCGTCGAACGTGAATATAAAATTATCGTCGTCAATTCTTTGACTGCCCGTCAATAATGGAGGGACATTGCAAAGGGGCTTGTTTCTGCTTTCGACAAAAACGTTAAGGGCGTCTTGCAAGTAAGCGTTGATATTTTGGGCAATAATTTTTTGTTCGCCGTCGAAAATAATTTTTGGGTTGTCGTTGGGCGCGCAGCTGAAGCCGATAATAATGCAGTGGACGTGGGCTTTTTGGGCGGACTCCGAATCCCACTTAAAAGTTCTGTAGGCAAAATCAAAGTGGACGCCGTCGGAAAAAATTTTCTTCCAGAGCGTGGCGACGGAATCACCTTGACAAATAGAATTGGTGGCGACGAGAGCGGCGCGAACTTTAGAATCGGCAATGAAGTCTGCAGATTTTTTAAACCAGCACGAAACATAATCGAGGTTGCCAAGATTTTTCCAACCGTTGAAAATATTTTGGACGTCAGCTTTTTGGGCGGCGGTCATGATAAAGGCGGGTTGCCCATGATAAAATTCAAATCATGCGGGAGGAAATTTTTCCAGTCGAGTTGCAAGGCGTTGCCTTCGACGATATTAGCGTAGGACTTCAGCGGGAGGAAATCCAAATCGCGGTGAATAATTTGCATTGTCTCCTGGATCATTTGGAGTTCGGCGATCCACAGGGCGGTTTGAGCGACGCTGACGGCGAAGTCATTAATTTCGACGCCGTAGAATTGGTTAATGGAGACCTTAACGGGATTTTCGAGCGCGCCCATTTGAATTTGGATGCCGAAGAGTTCGCGCAGGACTTCGTTTTCAAGACGGCGGAGGCAAATAAAAGATTCAGTCAAGAAGTTGCCGGAGCCGCAAGCGGGGTCGAAAAATTTTAGGTTGGCAAGTTTTTCTTGAAAGCGGAGGAGATTTTTTCTGCCGTGAATATTTTTGAACCCGGCGCGCAGGTCGTCGAGGAAGAGCGGGTCGATAACCTTGTGGATATTTTCGACGGAAGTGTAATGCATGCCGCCTTCGCGACGATTTTTCGGGTGCAAGGTGGATTCAAAAAGCGCGCCGAAAATCGTAGGAGAAATCCCCTTCCAATTGAAAGTACTGCTTGCCTCTTCGAGGAGGAGGTTTTTAATTTCGGGCGTGAATTTGGGAATTTCGATAGGACCTTCAAAAAGCCCGCCGTTGACGTAGGGAAAAATTTTCAGTTCGTCGGCAAGGTAGGGGTCGCGGTTTTCAATCGGGGTGTTCAAAGTTTCAAAGAGCTGGATTAAATCTTGGCGGATATCCCTGGAGCCGCTGAGGTAGTCGCGAAAAATTTTGTGCTTGCTGAAAATCTCGGAGCTTTCCGCGTACAGGCAAAAGACTAATCGGACGCAGAGTTTGTTCAGGCTTTGCAAGGACGCATCGTTTTCAGGGTGAATGTATTGTTTTTTGAGGGCGTCGTAGATTTTGCCGACAATTTCTCCCGCCTTCAAAGACAATTCCAATTCGATACGGATTTTATTTTTTTCGGGGTCAATCATAAAATCGAAGGCGTGGAATTTTTCGGGCAGTTCTTCGAGCAAAATTTTTGTGGGCGCGTCGAGTTTTTCCATGTCGTAAATCCAAAACTCTCGGAAGTTGCACGCGATAATAAATTTCGGGTGCTTGGACACCGGCAAGCCCGCGGTATATTTTTGCGCCTGCTCGTAAGCGTTGACGGTCTCCAAATTTTTGTCGACGCTTTTCTGTTCGATAATAACTTTCGAGTCCGGCAAGAAGGCGTCAATAAAATTCACGTGTTGCAGTCTGACTTGAGTTTCAAAGTCGATAAAATTTTCGGGCTCGGAAATATTCAAGACGTCGCGCAAAAACATCAACCAAAAAGTTTGCGCGTCTCCTCTTTCGTAGCCGCGCCCCGACCAGTGCTGAATAAAATTCTTTATCGTATCCAAAATCTTTTCTCCGTCATTTTATTTCTCGTTGCATTTTACATTACGCGCGAATAAATCTCAACACTTGAAAAAATTTTTTCCTTAGTATAAAATTTCTTGGGTTAAGACGTAAAAGTTATAAATAGGAAATTTTTTTGGAGGGGATTTTATTTATGGACAAGATGATTTTTGACTTACAGAGGTTTGCTACGGGAATTTATTCGGATGACTACACAATTTCAAAGGGCGGCGAATATTATATCTCCTCCGATTACACCGGCAAGATAACTGTTGCGACTACCGACGCCGTGACTTTGAGGGGTTCCGACCCAATGAACGAGGTGCAAATTGTTTCGTCCGTCGAAAATATGAACTTGACGATAAAAGATCTGAACATTACTAACGACACGGACAGCGTCATAAAATTTGGCAGCGGCTCCGGAAATGTATTGATACTGGACGGCACCAGCAATTTGACCGTGAACGACGGCGACAATGCGGCTGTAAATTCGGGCGGCGGCTTGGTTATTAACGGCAAAGGAACTTTGAAGGCATCTGCGGATCGCGGCGCGGGTGTCGGTTCCGACGCTGAAGGATCGGTCGGATCTATAACAATCAGCGGCGGAAATGTTAATGCGTCTTCGGTAAGCGGCGCGGGAATTGGTAGCGGCTATGGAGGTTCGATTAGAGGTATTCTAATCAGATTTTCCGCAAATATCAATGCGAGTTCTTATCACGGCGCGGGCATCGGGCGCGGGCAGGAGGGCTCATCCGGAAGTATTTCTATTAGGGACGAGGCGCAGGTTGTTGCCACTACTGAAGGCAGTGAGAGCGGCGATGTTATTTCAGCTTTGGATATAACTTCCGGAAAAATTTCTATAGACTATCGCGAATCAACCTACACGCAGAACAAAGTTACAATCAACAACGCGGCAGAAACTTCCGTGACAATCAACGACACCACTTACACCGGCGAGACGTTGACTTTCTATGACGGAACTCCCGCGCTCGAAATAACTGCGGGCGGCGAATACACTTTGACTGAAAATAATTGCCTCGTGACTATCTTGACTCCGGAAGCGGTAACTTTGAAGGGCGACGGCTCTGCGCTTTCCGATGTCCAAATTACTGCGACGACGACGTCTGCTGATTTGACGATAGAAAATTTGATGATTACAAACAGCGAAAATAGCGTCATTAGATTATCCAGCTACAAAATGCATAAATTAAATGTTGAGGGCGTGAGTATCCTCACGACGACCGACGAAAATGCTGCGGCGGTAAATAGTGGAGGCAGCTTGACGATTGACGGCAGGGGGCTTTTGATTGCCTCCGCCAAAAATGGCGCGGGTATCGGCGGCGACGCAAAGAAATACGTCGGCAAATTGACGATTAACGGCGGCTTTATTATCGCGGATTCCGAAGGCGGCGCGGGAATTGGTATGGGGAGAAAAGGTCGCACACATAATATCTCTATCGGTAGTGGGACTATAGTTTTTGCGTTCGCCAGCGTCTTCGATTGGGATAATGTTCGGTGCGGGATTGCGGTTTCGGATGACAGATCCATTACAGTCAGCGAAGAAGACACGCTACTTATTGTGGGCAATACCGACAAATACGCATCTCCGAAAATCAACGGGACATCTTATGAAGGCTCGGTAATTGCTTTTCAAAATGGCAAATATGTTTCCTCGATAATCGAAGCCGGAAATTATGACGCAGATGATTTTTCAGAAGATACGGTGCTCGTGAGTGCGGCAGAACAAAGTGTTGAAATTTTCATGAACGACAGCACAAGGATTTCTCCTCTTTCGGGGGATATTAAGCTGACAAATTACGACGCCTCCACAAAATCCGGCGTGAATATGAGAACGGACGATTTTTTCACCGCCGTTCAGGAAGACTACGTTAGTTTTGCTGAAAGTGCGGTTTCTTTCGGCGACGCAAAAATTTCTTATGACTCGGAACTTTTGAACATATACGACAGCAACAACAAAAGGCGCAAGGTCGGTTTTGCCGAAGGCAGCAAAATCGATGCGTCAGCTGAAAAGAAAAGCGTCACGATTTTTTCCAACGGCAACTCGACTTTGACGGGCGGCAGTGGCAACGATACGATTTTCGCCGGCTCGAATGACATTATCGACGCGGGCGCGGGCAAGAATCAGATTTTTTTGCCTGAAGAAAACGACAGCGGCACGACGATTATTCTTTCCGCAGGCAAGACGACTGTCGAAAACTTCGGGGCGAATGACGTGATTGACGCGGATATTTTTTCGGCGGACGTGACTTTTGAAAATGGAGATCTGATTATCCGCGACGGC